>CAZRLN010000028.1:0-33379 GCA_964601085.1 uncultured Veillonellaceae bacterium
GAAGGGGACGGAGGACAAGAACCGCAAGGCCCTCGACCTCGGCTTCCAACTGGCGAAACAGGCGTAATAAAAAGGCCGGGTATTTCCCGGCAATAGTTCATATAGTTGTCGTGGACGCTCGTGCTGTCGGAAGGCGGTTGGGCGTCCTTTTTTTGTCGTTCGTCACAACTTTGTTGGTCCTGCCGACGGAATTCCGTAATATTAAATTGAAATTTTCTGCAAATATGAAGGGGGAAAAACAATAACAAAAGGGAAGCTGGGTCTTTGGGGAGGCATTGCGGCGCTCTTGCTGATCGCCTTCGGAACTCCGGCAGTGCCCGGGTTGCCGGCGGCAGCAAAAATGGCGCTGGCTGTGGCGGTATTCGCCATCATCATCTGGGTGACCCAGGCTGTGGAAGATGCCTTGAGCGGACTTATCATCGTATTTTTATTGGCCGCGCTGAAAGCGACAACCTTGGCGGGCGCGTTTTCCGGCTACTCCAATACCGCATTATGGCTGATCGTCATCGGTTTCATCATGGCGGCGGCCATGGAGAAATCCGGGCTGTCGAAGCGAATCGCCCTGTATCTGGTCAATCTGGCCGGCGGCGACGCGAATAAGATCTATTGGGCCATTGCCCTGGTCATGTTGGTCATGACATTCCTGGTCCCCTCGATTACCGCCCGGACCCTGCTGATGCTGCCGATCGTGCTGGGCATCGGGCAGGCGTTCAATGCCAAGGAAGGGCAGAGCAACATCGTGAAGGCTTTGCTGTTCATTGTGGCGATGAGCGGAACGGCCATGAGCATCGGCGTACTGACCGCCCATGTGGGCAATCCGATTACCGTGGGCCTCATCCAGACGGCGACAAAACAAACGATTTCCTGGGCGGAATGGTTCCGGATCGGCGCGCCGCCGGCTTTCACGCTGGCCTTTGTCTCGGTGTTGCTGATCCGTTTTCTGTGGCCGCCGGAAATCAAAAGTTTGGGCGCCGGTCACAGCTATGTGAAGGAAGAACTCGATAAACTCGGCGGGATCAAGAAAGAAGAAATCTATACACTGCTGGTGTTTTCTCTGACATTGGCCCTCTGGGCCACCGACTCCATTCACAAGATCAATGTGGCCATCGTCGGCCTGTTGTCGGTCATTTTGCTGATCTGGCCGGGAATCGGCGTCATGACCTGGAAGGAAGCCCAGACGAAAGTGCCCTGGAGCATTTTTGTCCTGTACGGCGCCGGTCTCTCCATGGGCGGCGCGCTGGTGACCTCCGGCGCGGCGAAATGGCTGGCTGGAACGATGCTGCAGCCGATCGCTGCCCTGGACCATTCCCTGCAAATCGTGCTGCTGATCTGGATCGCGACGGCCCTGCAAGTGTTCTTCACCGGCGGCGGTCCCAAGACCACGGCCCTCACGCCGATCGTGATCGCCCATGCGACGGCGATTGGCGCCAACCCGCTGGTGTTCGCCCTGGTACTCGGCATGAACATGCAGCATCAATATCTGCTGCCGGTCTCGAATATGCCGAACGCGGTCATCAATGGGACCAACCATGTGAAGTCCAGCGAACTCATGCGCACCGGCGCCTGCGTCAGCATTCTGGCGGCGTCATTTTTCAGCGTGGTGGTGTACACCTACTGGAAATGGATCGGTGTGCTATAATTTATAGAGATAAGACTGGTTTTTGATTACAAATCATTTCGAAAAAATGAGAGGGGTTGAGCATTTGAACGTCAACGAAGCCATCATCAGGCAACTGCGGGAAATTGTCGGGAAAGAACATGTTCTGACCTCGGATCTGGACCGCTTTGGCTATTCTTACGATTCCTCGCCGGTGCCTTTGACGCCGCCCAACAAACCGGAGGTCGTGGTTCGGCCCCGCACCGTGGAAGAAGTGTCGGCGGTCATGAAGCTCGCCTACGCCAACGAAATCTTCGTCACGCCGCGCGGCGCATCCAGCGGCCGCACCGGCGGCAGCGTCCCGCTGCAAGGCGGGATCGCTCTGACCTTGGATCGGATGACCGACATTCTGGAACTGGACGAAAAAAATATGATGGTGACCACCGAAGCCGGCGTGCGGACGATGGACCTGTATAATTTCTGCGCCCAGAAAGGGCTGTTCTATCCGCCGGACCCGGCCAGCTGGAAATATTCCCTCATTGGCGGCAATGTCGCCGAGAACGCCGGCGGGATGCGCGCCGTCAAATACGGCGTTACTTCCAACTATGTCATGGGCCTGGAAGTGGTTCTCGCCAATGGCGATATCATCCATACCGGCGGCAAGTCGATCAAAAATGTGACAGGTTACAATCTGACGCAGTTGCTGGTCGGTTCCGAAGGCACGCTGGGCATTGTGACCAAGGCCATTCTGCGGTTGATCCCCATGCCGGCGAAGCGCGGCGTCATGCAGGTGTTCTTCCGGTCGTTGGATGACGGCTGCTCCGCTGTCCATTCGCTGTTGCAGAAAAATATCGTGCCGTCCGCAGCGGAACTGATCGACGATGTCAGTCTGGACGCTGTGGCGCGGCAGAAAAACAAACCCTTCGATCCGGAGGCGAAAGCCTGCCTGATTCTGGAGATCGATGGACCGGACGAAGCGTCTCTCAAAACACAGTCCGATGCCATCGGCCAGATCGTGGCCGAGCATCATGCAGTCTCGTTCCGGGTGGCGCAGTCGCAGGCGGAAACGGACGAACTGTGGGCGATTCGGCGCGGGCTTAGCTCGGCGGTCGCCGCTACTGCACCAAACCGCCTGGGCGAGGACATTTCCGTGCCTCGTGACGCTTTTCCGGAAGCTGTGCGGCGGCTCAAGGAAATTTCTCGGCGCAAAGGCCTGCCGATTGCCGTATTCGGCCATGCCGGCGACGGCAACCTTCACCCGTCGGTACTGTGCGATCTCAGCGATCCGGCGCAGGAAAAGCTCGCCCATGAAGTAGTCGGCGAGATCTTCGACGCGGCGCTGGCGGTCGGCGGAACGCTGTCCGGCGAGCACGGCATCGGCATCACCAAAAAGCCATACATTTACAAGGCGTTGGGCGAAGCCGGCGTGGCTGCGCTGAAAGCCGTCAAGCAGGCGCTCGATCCCAAAGGCATCTTAAACCCCGGCAAGATTTGGTAGTGGAGGAACCTCCGTATGAATAAATCTCAGGAAAAACTGGCGGCGGCCCGCGAACTGGTCTCCCAATGCGACCGCTGCGGTAACTGCCTCACAGTATGTCCCCTGTTCGGCAGCCGGGACATCGAATCTTCCGCGGCCCGCGGCAAGAACTCGATTCTCCGGGCCATGGCGGATGGCGGGTTGGAACCGACTCCCGAGGTCCGCGCGGCCCTCGATTTCTGCATCCTCTGCCAACGTTGCGTCGAAAACTGTCCGGCCAAGGTCAAGACCGACGAAGCGATGATCCTGGTTCGCCAATATCTCGCGGACAATGCTGGCGGTGCGTCGCTGAAATATCGGTTCGTTGGCGGGGTGATGGGCCGGCCCTGGATGATCAAGCTGGGGGCCGCGGGGTTGGCGGTGGCCCGTAAGCTGGGCCTGAATTCGCTGGCGCCGTTTGGCGCCGCTCCGGATGAATATACCCGGACACATTTTCTGACGGCTTTTGCCGGACCGGCCGCGTTGGGGACGGCGACGCCGCCGTCTGGCGCAGCGGTGACCAAAGAAAGCAAGGTTGCCTATTTTAAAGGCTGCGGTATGCAGATCCTGTTTCCGGAAGCAGCCGCCCAGACGATGAAGCTGCTGGAAAGCATCACCAAGCCGGTGACGCGCGACAATGTATGCTGCGGGCTGCCGCATCTGGCCCATGCCATGGGCCCGGATTTCCGGGAACTGGCCAAGGAAAACATCCGTCAGTTTGAAGATGTCGATCTGGTCGTCAGCGACTGCGCCAGCTGCAGCGGCACGTTGAAGCATGTCGGAACGTATCTGGCGGATGATCCGGAATGGAAAGACCGGGCGGCGGCGTTCAGCAAGAAGGTCATGGACCTGTCCGAATATCTGGTCAAGTCCGGGTACACGCCGCGTCAAAAGAGTACAGCCAAGATCACCTATCATGATCCCTGCCATCTCTGCCGGGGCCAGGGCATCAAAAAGGAACCGCGCTCCCTGCTGGCGGCGGCGGGCGAATACAAGGAAATGAAAGATTCGGATGTGTGTTGCGGTGGTGGCGGATCCTTCTTCATGGACTATCCGGAGATCTCCGACAGCATTATCGACAAGAAACGAAAAAATATCGAGGCGACCGGCGCGGATGTCGTGGTTACCGGCTGCCCGGGCTGTCTGATCCAGCTGAACAAGGCCGCCAAGGCGAGCGGCAAGTTCAAGGCGCTGCATATCAGCCAGGTTCTGTAAACTTCACGCCGGACCTTCGCATTTTGCCCCCAAGCATGTATAATAAGCATGGGTTGGCGGCAGGCATGCAGGTCCGGTGATTTTTTTCGCATTTCCGCCGCTGCCGGTACATGCCTGAAAAACGGGCGCCGCAAGACGATGGGAGTTGCCGATGAATATTGCCGCTAAGTTCACCACCCTGTTTGTTGACATGATCCTTCCCCTGGTTGTTGGCTTCATGCTGCGCCGCGCCTCCTGGAACGGCGCCTGGCTGTTCAACTGGATGATTTCGCTCGGAATCATCCTTTTGTTTCCGACAATGACCGCTTTCAGCATCTGGGGATTGAAACCGGTGTTCGAACTGATCTGGCTGCCGGCGTTCGGAGTGTTGTTGCACATTCTGCCCGGCGGCCTGGCGTTGGTCTGGGGACGGCGCAAGTATCAGAGCAGCCTGGATTACGGAAGTTATACCATTTCCGGGTTCTTGTCGAACCATGTTACGTTGGGTTCGTTGTCCGCCTACATCCTTTACGGCGAAAAAGGCTACGCCTACACCCAGATGGCCCTGTTGTTCAACAGTCTGCTGATGTTCGGCTTCGCCTACCCGCTGGCGCAGCATTACCGGAACCAGTTCGACCACGGCAAGGGGCTGAAACTGGATGTGCGGCAAATTGTCTTCAACCGCAACCAGATGCCGCTGGTCGGGATGATTGCGGGCGTTCTGCTGAACTGGCTGGCTGTGCCCCGACCGGCGGGTTTTTTGCCGGTGTTCGACCTGATGGTGCACTTTTCCGCCTGGACCTTCCTGGTCCCGGTCGGCTATTCCATGGATTTCGGCGAAGTCCGCCAGTACTGGCGCGACGCCTTGGACATCACCATCATCAAATGCGCGATTACGCCGGCTCTGACCGCCGTGCTGGCCGGGTTGCTGATCCAGGATCCCGTCGCTTTCCGGACTCTGATTCTGCTGGCGGCGCAACCAACGGCCGTCAACGCGGTGATCGCGATGAAACTGTTCGGGCTGAATCTGCATCTGTCGGTCGGCGCGTTCGTGTTGTCGACGGCGGTGTATTTGGCGCTGATTTTTCCGGCGTTCTTTCTTTAGCTCTACGAGGATTCACTGCCGGATTATTGATATTTGGAAGGTAAAACTGTTTAACTGTCGAATTTTCATTAAATATGTAGCAGTTTTTATTAATGAAATGAATCCTCTGATTGCAACGCAAAAAGGAGCAATGGACAGTGCGTATCGTAGATTTGGATGAACTGACGGCAGAGATGGAGCTGGCCCGGGAAGTGATGGATCCGGACACGGGGAGGATTCTGCTGGGCTCGGGAGCGACCGGACTCGGACACTATGCGGAACGGTTGCGGGGCATCGGGATTCACTATCTCTACGTTAAGGATGCGGTTGCCGCTGACATCGAGATCCCGCCGACAATCGCCGCCGAGATCCGACAGAGCGCGGAACAGGCGTTGGACAAGATCTATGAAAAGTGCGAACTGGACATGCGCCCTGATTTCCAAGAGGTCCGGCGGACCGTGAAGAATCTGATTCGTGAAACGCTGGCCAACCGCGAGATTTTAGTGAATATGTATGAATTGCAGTGCAGTGGCGGCGATTTTTTGAGTCATTCCGTCAATGTTGCTTTTTTGTCACTATTGGTCGGAACTCATCTGGATTATGACAACGACAAAATGAACAAGCTGGGTCTGGGCGCCTTGTTGCATGACATTGGTGTGGCCGGCATGCCGCGCTCTTTGCTGACGAACCGCAAAGGCTTTTCGATGGAGGAAAAGCTGCTGTACGAACAGCACCCGGTTATCGGCTACTATCGGGTCAAGGACAACTGGGAAGTATCGCCATTGTCGCGCGGCATCATTCTTTGCCATCATGAACGCTCGGACGGTTCGGGATATCCCCGGCAGCTGCTGCGGGGGGACATTCATGAATTTTCCCGCATTGTGGGCATGGTGGATTGCGTTGAGGAACTGTCCGGCGGTCACCCTTTTTCGCAGCGGCTGAAGATCCAGGAGGCGGTGGAGATCCTGAACGGCAAAGCGGACGACTGGTTCGACCGGAACCTGAGCAGGGTTTTCATCAGTTGCATCCCCGCCTGCCCGATTGGTGCGACGATTCGCCTGAACGACGGCCGGGCGGCGATCGTTGTGGCCCAGAACAAGGGGTTTCCGACGCGGCCGGTGGTGCGGATATTTGAAGACGCCGCCGGCAACCGGGTGACGCCGGGGCTGGAAGTGAATTTGCTCGAGGCGAATCATCTGGTGATTGTTTAGGCAATAAAAAAACCGGCGGGATTCATCCGCCGGCGGGCAAAACGGCAATCAGCCAGAGAAAGGGACGCGATGGCGCGGTTACTGGGCGCTATGGGTGACGCGCGAGCGACATTCGGCGGCTTTGGCGTCATTGAAGTTGTCGATGGAACTCAGGTAACCGGTAATGCGGCGAACGCGGCGGATCGGCGATTTTTCCGTCGCCTTCAAAATGACTTCTTCGCCGTCGAGCCCCAGTTCCAGATGCCCTAGTTGTTTGTTTTTGTCTTTCCAGAGTCGTTTTTCTTCCGCGACAAAGTATTGGATTTCTTCCGGAGTCAGGACCGGATCCGCGACAACATTCACTCCGTCTATAAGCATGGACGCACCTCCGCCAAAATTCATCACTCTTATTTAATTCTATAGAATAATTAATATTCCTTCTAGATATAGATGTTTTTCTGCAGAAATGAAATAAAAAATACAACACAGGGGGTGCGCGATGATCCGCGAACAACGAACCCGGGAGAAATTGCGGACGTATTATCAGAAATTCATGACGCAGGGCGTCATGGACCCCAATGTTCATCCCTGGGTGGCGGAAGCCTGGCAAAAGAGCCGTAGCTTGGGAGTGCCGGCGAAAAAATTCGGCCCATTGGTCCGCCTGACCGAAGCCGAGCGGGGCGAGCGACTGTCTGCGGCTCGCGCGGTGATTCGACAGCTGGATGTTTTCTACGATGGTGTCCGGGATTTCCTGAGCCGGAACAATATCAGCTTTTTGCTGTTGGATGCCGATTCCTACGTGCTGAAGAGCTACAGCATGTCGTTTTATCAGCGGACGCCCGGGGAACTCGAAGGGGCGCGCCTGTCGGACAAGGATATCGGTGCATCAAGCATCGGTATCGCGTTGGCGCATCGCACGCCGTTCATTTTGTTCGGGCCGGAAATCTGGATCGAGGATTGCCATGATTCCGACGCGGCGACGGCGCCAATTATCGTGGATGGAGAAATTCGCTACCTGGTTTCCATGGTGGTGATGGACGGGACCGACAAGCAACATCTGCCGATGGACGCCTTAATGGCTCTCCTCTTGTCGGTTAAACATTCGCTGGAGCAAACCCTGGCGCTGGAGGAGAAGCTTGAGGAGCGGGAAGCACTGTTGGACAAGGTGCCATTAGTGATTTATCAGGTCGATCCAACCGGCGAGGTGCTGTACGCAAACCGCCTGGGCAACGATCGGCTGGTTCGGGGGATCAAACGCAGTCACAGCATGGAGCACCGGCTGGATTTGAACGAAGTCGTCCTGAACTACCGCCATACGCAGATTCCCCGCGCGTTTTTGGGTGTTCCGTCCTTCAACCGGGAACTGGTCTGGATCATTGGCGGAAAGACGTATGAAGACATCGCCAGCATCTGGCCGAATCCGCGGGACGGAGAAATCCGCAGCGCAACCGTGGTTTCCACGCCGATCGAAGACATGAAGACGCTGTTGGCCTATGCGTCCCAGTACAAGGCGCGGTACAGCCTGTCGAGCCTGGTGGGGGAAGCGCCGAGATTTACGGCGATGAAGGACAAGGCGGCCCGTTGCGCCCGCCATCTGGAGCACCTGTTGATACTGGGCGAACCCGGAACCGGCAAGCAGCGGCTGGCGCATGGCATACACCAGGCGAGCCCGCATGCGGCCGGCCCCCTGATTACCGTTCGTTGCGGCGATACTCCGCCGGAACTGCTGCCGCGGGAGTTGTTCGGAAAACCGGCTGGCGCCGGCGAGGCCAATGTTCCGGGGAAAATTGAACTGGCCCGCGGCGGGACCCTGTTCATCGATGAAATCGACAAGATGCCGGTGACGCTGGGGAATGAGCTGGCGGCGGCCCTGAAACGGGAAAAGGAGGTCCGGGTCATCGCCGCGGCGGACGTCGATCCGAAACGGCTGGTTTCGAAGGAACTATTCGCTGAAGACCTGTATTATCTGATTGCGCAGTCAGTGATCCGCACGCCTTCGCTGCGGCATCGCCAGACCGATATTCCGCTGATTGCCGCTGACATTCTGAAAGAGCTGTCCCTGCAGCACCCGGCGGAGGGAAAACAATTGTCGCCGGCGGCGGTCGGCTTACTGATGAATCATGATTGGCCGGGCAATGTCAAACAGTTGCAGGGGGTGCTGGAGCAGGGTTTCTTCCATGCCCACGGCACGATGATCCAACCGACGGACCTGGTGTTGCCGGGCGGCAGCGGTTGGGGAAAATCGTGGAAACGAGACCGGAATGTGTTTGTCGAGGCATGGAAATCGTGCGGTGGCAATATCAGCCGCCTCGCCGCGAACCTGGAGGTTAGCCGGGTCACTTTGTATCGTTACCTGGAAAAGTATGGACTGGAAAGAAATCGAAAGTAGGTGTTTCCCTCCGGATGGGACGGTTACGTAGAAGACCTGGGATGGTGGAAGCTCTGGGCAAATATCCCGGGCTGGCTGTGATCCCGGATGAAAATTTTGAAGGCAAGGGCGGCTGGAAACAACGGTTTCCTCTGGCCGGACCATTGCATCTGGAACTGGGGACCGGCAAAGGACAGTTTTTGCGGGAGATGGCCCGAAAGCATCCGGAATGGAACTTCATTGGCCTGGAAAAAGAACCCGGCGTACTGTTGCAGGCGGTTCGGACCGCCCATGAGCTTGGGTTGACAAACCTGAAATTTATTTTGGGCGATGTACAGTGGCTGGACCGGCTGTTCGACCCGTCGGAGATCGACGGCCTGTACATCCATTTCTGCGATCCCTGGCCCAAAAGTCGGCATGAGAAGAGACGCCTGACTCACGAAAGCTTTTTGCGGTTATACCGGCAAATTCTGGCTCCCTCCGGCGTCCTTCGGTTCAAAACCGACAACCTGGATCTGTTCGAGTATTCCCTGGCATCCTTTGCGGCCGCCGGCATGGAACTGACCTGCGTGGCCCGCGACATCCATGCGGCCGGGGCAAACGATTCCGCCATTATGACGGAATACGAAGCGAAATTTTCTGCCGCCGGGTTGCCTGTGTATTATTGTGAAGCCCGGTTTGACAAATCCGGGGAGGAATCCGCCAGTGTCTGAAACAGGAATGCGCACGCGGGGCGGAGTGGGAATGCGGATCTGGGCCAGCCCCCTGGAAGGTCTGGGATTTGTGACCATTCTGCTGTTTCTCGTCGGGACGATCAACGTATTTAGCGCCAGTTTTGTTTTGGGGTCGCAACTTTTGGGCGACAGCCTGTATTTTTTGAAGCGTCATTTTGCCGCCACGCTGATTGGCTTGGCTGGGATGGCCTTCGTCATCCGGCAGGGATACTCTTGGTTTCTGAAACGGATTACATTATGGGCGGTTTTAACCATGGCGCTGCTCATTGCCGTGCTGGTGATCGGCGTGGAAGCAAATGGCGCCCGGCGCTGGCTTTCCATCGGCGGGCTTACCACCTTCCAGCCTTCCGAGCTGGCGAAACTGGTTGGAGTTCTGGCGGCGACGGCGTACATCGGCCCCCGGCTGGACCGTCGCACGGTCTCCCTGTTTTCCTATCCGATCCTCATCACTGGGGCGTTGGCGGCGCTGGTGACGATTCAGCCGGATATGGGAACCGGCATGATTATCATCGCCATGTGCCTAGTCCCTTACCTGGTGGCGGGAATTTCCAAACGGGAATGGATCATCCTGGGCGTCGTCGGCGGCGGGGGAGTGGTGTTGCTGATCTGGCGCGCCGCCTATCGGGCCGAGCGGATTTTGGCCTGGTTCAACCCTGAGGGGTATTCGCAGACCAGCGGTTATCAACCGCTGCAGTCGCTGCTGGCGATCGGTTCGGGCGGTCTGAAGGGAACCGGCTTGGGCATGGGCGCCAGCAAGTTTTATTATCTGCCGGAAGCGCACACGGACTTTGCTTTTGCCATCTGGGCGCAGGAAACCGGATTTATCGGCGGGGTTGTCGTGCTGCTGCTGATCGGCGCATTGGCCAGTTATGGGATCCGGATCGCCATGGAGGCCGTCGATGGACGGGGACGTATTCTGGCCATCGGAATTGTGTTTATGATCGTGGGGCAAGCCATCGGCAACATCGCCATGGTGCTCAGCCTGTTGCCGGTGACCGGGGTGCCCATGCCGTTTTTCAGCTATGGCGGCACTGCCTTGTTCGTCAACATCTGGGCCATGGGATTTTTGTTCAGCGTGGCGGTGGAGTCAGCCCGCCGCGGCCCGAAACGAAGCGACGCCGACAAGCCGGAACCGGCGTTCCGCTCGAAAATGCGGCTGACGGACCGGCTGGCGCAGCATGGCCGCTAACTGATGGATGATGTAAATCTGGCCCGACGACTGTTGGAGTGGTATGACCGCCGGCGGCGGGAACTGCCCTGGCGGACCGAATCCGATCCTTACCGTATCTGGGTATCGGAAGTGATGTTGCAGCAGACCCGGGTCGAGGCGGTTATTCCTTATTATCACAATTTTTTGCGGCGATTTCCGGATATGCGGAGTCTGGCGGACGCGCCGCCGGAAGAATTGCTGTCGGCCTGGCAGGGGTTGGGATATTATTCCCGGGCCCGAAATTTGCAGCAGGGAGTGCGGGAGGTGCTGGCCCGCTACGGCGGTACCCTGCCGGATTCCCGCGACGAAATCGGCGCGTTGCCTGGCATTGGCCCCTATACGGCAGGAGCTATTCTCAGCATTGCCTATAATCAGGCGGAACCGGCTGTCGATGGAAATGTTCTCCGCGTATTCAGCCGTCTGCTGCATATCGAGGAACTGGTGGAACGAACGCCGGTGCGTCGGCGGATTGAAGCGGCGGTGCGGGAACTGATGGCGGGAACCCCCCGCTGCGGCGACATCACACAGGCTTTGATGGAACTGGGAGCGTTGGTTTGCATCCCGCGAAATCCCCGCTGCGGAGAGTGCCCCTGGCAGGAAGTCTGCATCGCGAACCAGCGATCGGACCAGGCCCTTCTGCCCCGTCGCAAGGCGGCGGAGCCACCGCGCCAGGCGATGGTGTTTACGGGGATTCTGCTGGAGGACGGCCGTGCGCTGGCTGTGCGGCGGCCTGACCGGGGCCTGCTCGCCGGGATGTGGGAATTTCCCTCCGTGGAAATCCTCGATCCTCCGGCGGCGGCCATGGACGTTGCGGAGTTGCTTTGCGCCCGGTTCCGCGAATTGGGGCAGGAAGTGTCAATTCAGGCGGACTGGCATTCGCTGACCCATAGCTTCAGCCACCGTCAATGGCAGATAAAAACCTTCCGTTGCCGGCGGCGAAACCCGGCGGGCTTTGATCCGGCAGGGGACGGCCGCTGGCTGGACAGCGAACAGATTGCCGCGTTGAACTGGGCGGGTCCGCACCGAAAAATCGCGGCCTGGGTCCGAAGTGAACTGGAGCAGGAAATGCGCGAGAAAGGGTTGTAACGGTTTTGTCAGTGAATAATGTGCCATCCGCAAAGAAATTTAAGAAATTCTGCCTTTTGCTGGTGGGATTATTGGTGTTGTTGGCCATTCGCCTGGCCTGGGTCCAGTTGATTGACGGCAGGGCCTGGTCGGAACGGGCGCGGGAGCAGCTCCAGGAGAGCCGCAGCCTGCAAACCCCCCGTGGGGCGATCTATGACCGGACCGGCAAGGAGCTGGCCATCAGCCATATGGCGAAATCCTTGTATGCGAATCCCCGGGAAGTGAAAGATCCGGACGCTCTGGCCAAAAAACTCGCGCCGCTTCTGGCCATGGACGAAAATGTTCTGCGAGACAGGCTCAAGGTCAAGGGCGCCTTCATCTGGCTGAAACGGACGCTGGAACCACCGGAATATCAGCGTGTCGCCGGACTGATCGAGCGGGAAAAGATCCGGGGCCTGGAATTTCAGGAGGAGAGCCGGCGCGTATACCCGAACGATATGCTGGCGGCCCATGTCCTGGGGTTCGTGGGAACCGACGATAAAGGCCTGACGGGAATCGAGATGGCGATGGATGCCACGATTCGGGGGCAAACGCACAAACAGATTCTGGATACCGATAGCAAGGGAATTCCGATCTTCAAGTCCATCTTCGCCTTTCAAAAGCCGAAATCAGGGCAATCCATCTACCTGACGATCGACAGCGCGATTCAGTTCGCCGTGGAACAGGCGTTGGACAATGCGATGAAGCGGACGCAGGCGCAAGGGGCGACCATGATCGTGATGAATCCCAAGACGGGGGAAATCCTGGCGATGGCCAGTCGTCCGGCCTTCAACCCCAACTCTTTCTTCCGCTTTCGGGAGCAGGATTGGCGAAATCGGGCGATCGCAACGATCTATGAACCGGGCTCCACCTTCAAGTCGCTGGTGGCCGCCGCCGGATTTCAGGAAAAAGTTGTCCGGGCGCAGGAGATGTTCAACGACACCGGCGCAATCGATGTCGGCGGCCGGGTGATTCAGAACTGGGATGGCGGCAGTTACGGCGTCATGCCTTTTTCCGACTTCGTCAAGTATTCGATCAACACGGGCTTCGCGGCCGTCGCGCAACGCATGGGCGGAAAGCGGATGCTGCAGTATGCGGAGAAATTCGGGCTCGGCAAGGCGACAGGGGTGGAGTTGCCGGGAGAAGAAGATGGGATGCTGATCAGCCTGGATGCGATGCAGCCGGCCGACGTAGCCACTATGGGGATCGGCCAGGCCGTTGCCGTCACGCCGTTGCAATTGCTGACGGCGGTATGTTCGCTGGCGAATGACGGGAAACTTATGAAGCCGCACATTGTCAAGGAAATTCGCGATAGCGACGGGCTGCTGGTCAGCTATTCGTCGCCGCAGGTCGTTCGCCAGGCTGTCTCGCCGGAAGTGGCCCATGAAATGGTGGGACTGATGGAAAAAGTCCTGACGGAAGGCGGCGGGAAACGGGCCCGGGTCGAAGGCTACCGCTTCGCCGGGAAGACCGGAACCGCGGAACGATTGCGCGACAATGGCGCCGGCTATGATCCGGGACGTTACATTGCCTCGTTTGTCGGGTTCGGACCGGTGGAGGACATTCAACTGGCCGGCCTGGTCGTGATTGACAGTCCGCGGGGGCTTTATTACGGCGGGGAGATCGCCGCGCCGGTTTTTGCGGAAGCGATGACGCAGATTGTCAGAATTGCGGGAGTGCGGCCGTCGCAGCTTCCCGCGGCTTTCCAGCCGCCAAAGGGAACCCAGGCGCCGGCGGCGCCGGTTCGGGCTGCGGCGCCGCCGGCAGTGATTCCGGCCGGAAAATTTGCGATGCCGGATGTCAGGGGAAGAACGATCCGGGAAACAGCGCTACTGCTGAAGAACTATGGATTGTCCATGATCCCCGAGGGTAGCGGGATTTCCGTCCGGCAGAGTGTGGCGCCGAACGCGCCGGTGACGAGGGGAACCGAGATTACGGTCTATTTTGAACCAAGGTAGGCGTAAGAATGGCCGACAAAGAAAAGCTGGCGGAATTGTTTCTCGAGATTGGCGAGTGGTTGGAACTCAAGGGGGACAACCCCTTTAAAATCCGCGCCTATGAATCGGCGGCCCGGGTTTTCGAACAACTCGAGGAAGATCCGGCTGCTTTGGCGCTGAACGGCAAACTGGAGGAGCTTACCGGAGTCGGCAAGGCGATTGCCGCCAAGGCGCTGGAGTTTTTCGAGACCGGGCGCATCGCCTTTCATGATGAGCTTCGGGCGTCGATCCCGGCGGTATTGTTCGAGCTGGTCAAAATCCCGGGCCTGGGGGCAAAAAAGGCTCGGCTGATTTATGAAAAGCTGGGGGTTCAGTCAGTCGGCGAGCTGGAATATGCCTGCAAGGAAAACCGCCTGTTGGAATTGCCGGGGTTCGGCGCCAAAACCCAGGCGAAAATTCTGGCGGGAATTGAAGCCCTGCGTCGGTTCCAGGGGCGAACCCTGATCAGCGAGGCGCTGCCGGCCGCGGAAGAAATAGCGGCCTATTTGGCGAAGATCCCCGGCGTGACGGCGGTGATGGTGGCGGGCAGTATCCGCCGGCGCAGGGAAACTGTCGGCGATGTCGACATCGTGGCGGGAGGAGACGGACAAGCGCTGGTGATGCAGGCGGTGACGGCCATGCCATCGGTTTTGTCGGTGATCGCCCAGGGCCCGACTAAAACCAGCGTGACGCTGCACAATGGATTGAACGTCGATGTGCGGTTAGTGACGCCGGCCCAGTATCCCAGCGCCCTGCATCACTTCACCGGCAGCAAGGAGCATAATGTCGCCCTGCGGGGACTGGCCAGGGAAATGGGCCTGAAAATCAGCGAATATGGCGTGGAGCGTCCGGATGGCTCCGTTGTGCTGGTTGAGGATGAAGCGGCGCTGTACCGGCTACTGGGACTGGATTATATCGAGCCGGAACTGCGGGAAGGCGGCGATGAGATAGCGGCCGCCCGCGAACATAGACTGCCGCGCTTGGTGCGGGAAGACGAGATTCGGGGCGCTTTTCACCTCCATACCACAAGGTCGGATGGGCGGGCCAGCGTGGAACAGTTGGCGGCCGCCGCGCAACAGCGGGGCTGGAGTTACCTCGGAATCAGCGACCACAGCCGGACGGCTTTTTACGCCGGCGGGCTCAAGCCCGAAGCGGTGCGGGAACAACTGCGGGAAATCGCCGAATATAACGCGGTCCATCCAGAGTTCCGGATCTTCGCCGGGATCGAAAGCGATATTTTACCGGATGGATCCCTGGATTACGACGAGGAACTTTTGGCGAAGTTCGATTTCGTCATCGGTTCGGTTCATTCGTCGTTTACCATGGCGGAAGCGGCGATGACCGAGCGGATCGCAACTGCGATGCGCAATCCTTTTCTGACGATGCTGGGACATCCGACGGGGCGGCTGCTTTTGGCCCGCGACGCCTATGCGGTCGATCTGAACGAGATCATTCGGGTGGCGGCGGCAACGCGGACGATCCTGGAGATCAACGCCAGCCCCTATCGCCTGGATCTGGACTGGCGCTGGTGCCGGCAGGCCAAAACCGCCGGCGTGATGCTGGCGATCAATCCGGACGCGCATTCCGCGGAAGAACTGGCCGTAGTTTCCTATGGGGTGGGAATCGCCCGCAAAGGCTGGCTGGAGGCCGCAGATATCCTGAATACGCGGCCGGCGGCGGAAGTGTCGGCGCTGCTGTCGCGGAAGCGAAAAAGCCGTCCATAGGACGCGGCAGGAATCAGCGGAGGATTTCGCGAACCTTATTCGGTACAGGACAAAATTCACAGGGGTTCTAAATGATAGGAATCGGGAGGGATAGACCGTTGCTTAGTGACATCGAAATCGCTCAGGCCGCCACAATGAAACCGATCGGCGAGATTGCCGCCGCATTGGGGATTGATGGCAAGTATGTGGAGAACTATGGACACTATAAGGCGAAAATTTCCCTGGATTTATGGAAAGAGATCGGTCAGCGGCCCGATGGCAAGCTGATTCTGGTCACAGCCATCACGCCGACGCCGGCGGGCGAAGGCAAAACCACCACGACCATCGGTGTGACGCAGGCCCTCGTCAAACTGGGCAAGAAAGCGATCATCATGTTGCGCGAACCTTCGCTCGGTCCCTGTATGGGAGTCAAGGGCGGCGCTGCGGGCGGCGGCTATTCCCAGGTCGTGCCGATGGAAGACATCAATCTGCATTTTACCGGCGATTTCCACGCGATTTCCACCGCGCACGCCCTGCTCTCGGCGGCGCTCGACAATCATCTCCAACAGGGGAACGGGTTGGGAATCGATCCGCGGCGGATCGTCTGGCGGCGGGCCGTGGACATGAACGACCGGGCCCTGCGCAATATCGTGGTCGGCTTGGGCGGCAAGGCCCATGGCGTGCCGCGCGAGGATGGCTTCGACATTACCGTGGCGTCCGAGGTCATGGCGGTGCTGTGTCTGTCCAAAGATCTCGATGATCTGAAGAACCGCCTGTCGAAAATCGTGGTCGGCTACACTTACGGCGGCGAACCGGTGACAGCCGGCATGCTGAAAGTGCATGGGGCGATGGCGGCGTTGCTGAAAGAAGCGATCAAACCCAATCTGGTGCAGACGCTGGAAAATGTTCCGGCCATTATTCACGGCGGTCCTTTTGCGAACATCGCCCATGGCTGCAACAGCCTGTCGGCGACCCGCATGGGCCTGAAACTGGCTGATTACGCCGTGACGGAAGCCGGTTTTGGCGCCGACCTCGGCGCGGAAAAGTTTTTGGACATCAAATGTCGCATGGGTGGCCTGAAGCCCGCCGCGGTGGTGCTGGTCGCCACGGTCCGGGCGCTCAAGATGCATGGCGGCGTGCCGAAACCCGAACTCGCCAAGGAAAACGTCGACGCCGTTGTGCGCGGCGCCGGCAATCTGGAAAAGCACATCGAAAACATGCAAAAATATGGCTTGCCGATCGTGGTAGCGGTCAACCTGTTCCCGACCGACACCGAGGCGGAATTGAATGCAGTCTTGGCGATCTGCGAGAAACATGGCGTACCGGCGGCTGCTTCCCGCGTATTCAGCGACGGCGGGGCCGGCGGGATCGAAGTGGCGGAAAAACTGCTGCAGTTGCTGGAAACCGAAAACAGCAACTTCCAGCCGATCTATCCGCTGGAAATGCCGCTCCGCGAAAAAGTCCGCACCATTGCCCGGGAAATATACGGGGCCGACGATGCCCTGTTCACCAAGGACGCCGAAAAAAGCATCGAGCAGCTGACCGCGATGGGGTATGGCAATCTGCCGGTCTGCATGGCGAAAACCCAGTATTCTCTGTCGGATGATCCTTCCCTGTTGGGACGACCGCAGGGCTTTTCGATCACGGTGCGTCAGGCGAAGGTGTCGGCCGGCGCCGGTTTCGTGGTGATGCTGACCGGTGAGATCATGACCATGCCGGGGCTGCCGAAGGTTCCGGCCGCCGAAAAGATCGACGTGGATAATGAAGGACGGATTTCCGGACTATTTTAGGAGGACTTTCCGGCATGACGCTGCTCATGGAAGGAAAACCGGCCGCCGCCCTGTTGCGGGCCCGGTTGGCTGAAAAAGCGAAAACACTGCGTGAACAAAAGATTTCCTGCGGATTGGCGGTGCTGCTGGTCGGCGACGATCACGCCTCGATCGTTTACGCCGAGTGGCTGGGGAAATTGTGCGGCAATCTCGGCATTCCCTATCATCTGGCGGCCTTGCCGGGGGAAACGACCCAGAAGGAGATTCTGGAACTGATCGAACAACTGAACCGGAATCCGGAAGTCAGCGGTATTTTGCCGATGATGCCGATGCCGGGCCAGGTCGATCCGGATATTGTCGTTCGCAGCATCGATCCGGACAAGGATGTGGATGCGCTGCATCCCCTGAACGTCGGGCTGGTGGCCGCCGGCAAGAGCCCATGGGCGCCCTGCACGCCACGGGCGGTCATGACAGTACTGGATCACTACGAAATTCCCCTGGCCGGCAAGCATGCCGTCATCGTCGGCCGCAGCAACGTCGTCGGCAAGCCGTTGGCGCAGTTGCTGCTGGCGCGGGATGCGACCGTGACGATCTGTCATTCGCGGACGCCGGATTTGACGTATTTTCTGCGGCAGGCGGATCTGGTCGTGGCGGCGGTGGGCAAACCGCGGCTGATTACGGCGCCGATGCTCAAACCGGGGGCCGTGGTGGTCGATGTCGGGATCAACGACCTGAACGGGCAAATCGTCGGCGATGTCGATTTCGCCGGGGCCAGCGCGGTGGCGTCGGCGATCACGCCGGTGCCGGGCGGCATCGGCACGGTCAGCACGGTGATGGTATTGGAAGCGGTGCTGCGAAAATGGCGGGATTAGAAAGGAAGAACAAAATGCTGGCGATTTGCGGCGGGAAAATATTTACGATGAATGGCGAAGTCCTGGAACAAGGTTGTATTTTGACGGAGGGCGGCAAAATTCTGGCCGTCGGCGCCGGAATCGACATTCCGGCGGATTGTGAGCGCTTCGACGCCACTGGCAAGATTGTGACCCCGGGACTGATCGATGCCCACACCCATCTTGGCGTGTACGCCGAACCGACGGAATGGTCGGCGGAGGACGGCAATGAAACCAGCGCGCCGGTGACTCCGGCCATGGATGCCCTGGATGCGGTAAATCCGGCGGACATCGCGTTCGATGACGCACTGGCCGGCGGCGTGACCACCGTCATGATCGCCCCGGGCAGCGCCAATGCCGTCGGCGGGCAGTGCGTCGTGCTGAAAACCCAGCGTCGCTCCACGGTGGAGGACATGCTTTTCAAACGGCACGCCGGCCTGAAAATCGCCTTTGGCGAAAATCCCCGCCGCGTATATGGCGATCAGCAGAAAGCGCCGGTGACGCGGATGGCGACGGCGTATCTGGTGCGGGAAACATTGCAGAAGGCGCGCAACTACCTGAAGAAAAAAGGAACCAAGGATTTTACGCCGGATTTCGGCATGGACGCCGTGCTGCGGGTGCTGCGCCATGAAATGCCGTTGCGGGCCCATGCGCACCGGGCGGACGACATCATGACGGCGCTCCGGATCGCCCGGGAGTTCGATGTGGACATCGTGCTGGACCATTGTACGGAGGGGCATCTGATCGCGCCGGAACTGGCCCGGCTGCAAGCCCGGGCCGCGGTCGGACCGCAGCTGATCACGCGGGCGAAGATGGAACTCAAGGACAAAAGTTATCGGACGCCGGCGGTGCTGGCCGAGCACGGCGTACAATTCGCCCTCGTCAGCGACCATCCGGTGGTGCCGAATATGTTTTTGTCCGTTTATGCGGGACTGGCCGTCCGCTTCGGCTTACCGCCGCTGACCGCTTTACGGGCCGTGACGAGCGACCCGGCGGATATCCTGGGAATTGGCGACCGGGTTGGCCGGCTGGCGCCGGGTTATGACGCCGACATCGTGGTATGGAGCGGCGACCCGCTGGAGATGGCTTCGAGGCCGGAAAGAATCTGGGTTGGCGGATCTGTCGCGGGTCTTGCGGCCGATAATGGAGGAACAGCAGCATGGCAACAGAAATGATCGACCGCGACTGGGAAGAGTTCAAGACAAAATTCAATGTCAAGTCGCAGATCGACCTGAACCAGTACAAGCCGGCCCAGATGCAACGCCGGATCACGAACCTGATGACCCGGCACAATGTGCAGAAATACATGGATTTCTTTCACCTGATCGAGAAGGACGAGGCCCTGTTCCGTTATTTCATCGATTATCTGACGATCAATGTCACGGAATTTTTCCGCACGCCGGAGAAATTCGTGGAATTGGAGCAGAAGGTGATTCCGGATCTGATGCAGCAGAGCTCCCGCCTGAAAATCTGGAGCGCCGGCTGCTCGACCGGAGCCGAACCTTACTCCATGTCGATCATGATGTCGGATATCACGCCCCGGACCCGACATCAGATCCTGGCCAGCGACCTGGACATTAAGATGCTGGCGAAAGCCAAGGAAGGCGTGTATCAGTCCAACGAACTGAAAAATGTCTCTTCCGCCCGGCTGACGAAGTATTTTAAAGCGGCGGGCGGCGATCGGTTCGCAGTAGTGGCCGAAGTCAAAGAAGGCATCACGTTTCAGCATCACAACCTGCTGCTGGACAAGTACGACGGTGGCTTCGACCTGATCTCCTGTCGCAACGTGGTGATCTATTTCACGGAAGAGGCCAAAGACAAGCTGTACCGGCGGTTTCTGGAAGCCCTGCGCCCCGGCGGCGTCTTGTTCGTCGGCGGGACCGAGGCGATCCTCAATTTCCGGGAGATCGGGTTCCAGCACTACATGCCGTTTTTCTACCGCAAACCGATGAAGTAGCCGGGTCGCTTGACAAAAAAAGTCGGGGTTGTTAGAATAACATCAAGTTTATATCTTCAATTTCAATGATCAGGAAGAGTACTCGTGCGAGAGAGCCTCAGCGAGCCGGCGGCAGTGGAAGTCCGGCGCGACTCAACACGACGAATGGGCCTGAGAGAAGCAGTCCGAGCCGCTGACAGCGGGGTAGGCGCTGCCGGAATCTTCCGCCGTTATCATGGGAAGCGGGCATCGGACCTTTGTTCCCGTGCCTTGACCAAGTCGGGCTCGCAAGAGCCAAGCAGGGTGGTACCGCGGGTTAACCCCTCGTCCCTACAGTAGTAGTGGCGAGGGTTTTTTTATTTGGCGGAAGCAAAGGAGGATTCAACGATGGAAAACAACAAACCGGTCGAAATGACGCAAGTGAAGTCACAGGGTGGAAAATTTCGTTGGGTGGCGGTATCGGCGCTGCTGCTGGCCATCGGTGCGATAATGCGGCTTGTCAGCCCCAGCTTTGCCGGGGTCAGCATCAACTGGATCATCACCATGTATTGCATCACGATTCTCGTGATTCATCCGAGCGTTCCCAAGGCGGTGGCGATCGGGCTGGTGGCGGGGGCCATCAATACGATCACTTCCAAATCGCCGATGCCGCACCTTAATCTTTTGTCGGAGCCGATCGGCGCCCTGACCTGCGTGCTGCTGATGGGATTGCCGTTCGCGCTGAAAGTCGGCGGCGTCAGCCTGCGCCCGGGAGTCATCACCTTTATCACCACGTTCGCCAGCGGGTTCACCTTTATCACTTCCTTTAAATTGCTTATGAACATTCCGCTGCAGATTTATCTGTACGGCATGTTGCCGGTGGTGGTGTTCACGGCGGTGGCGAACACGATCATCGCCCAGGTGTTGTATTATCCGGCCCGCAAATTGCTCGGACAGGAGGAACAGTCCTGATGGAGGCGGTCCGGTTCGAGGATTTTTCCTATCAGTATCCCAAAACCGGCCAGGGACTGGACCGGGTCACGCTGTCGGTTCCCAAAGGGTCGTTCACGGTCGTAACCGGAACCAACGGCAGCGGCAAGACGACGCTGTGCCTGTCGATGACCGGATTGGTGCCGCATTTCTTCGGCGGGGCCATGTCCGGCCGGGTGATGGTGGAAGGCCACAACACGGCGGATCGTGCGGTGGCGGATACGGCGGCGAATGTGGGCCTGGTCATGGAGGACTATGAAAGCCAGCTGGTAGCACTGACCGTCTTTGATGAAGTGGCGTTCGCACTGGAAAATGCGGCGGTGCCGGCGCACCTGATCCGCGACCGGGTGCTGGCCGCCCTGGAATCGGTGGGGCTGGCCGGACTGGAAGAGCGGGAGCTGTCGGCCTTGTCCGGCGGGCAGAAGCAGCGGCTGGCGGTGGCCTCCGTGCTGGTATCCCGACCGGCGATCCTGGTGCTGGACGAGCCGACTTCGGCGCTCGATCCGGAAGGGGCCGCCGATCTGTATGAACTGGTTGCCCGGCTGAACCGGGAACAGGGGATTACCGTGGTCGTATCGGAGCATGATCTGGCGCGGGCCTTGCCTCATGCGGACTCCGTTGTCGTGATGACCTCCGGCCGGGTCGCGCTGGCCGGGCCGCTGAATGAAGTATTGGCGCGGATGCTGTCCGAACAGGTTTATGAGGCGGCCGTTCCATCGCTGCGGCGGTTGAAGGCGGCGCTGGAAACGGAGCAACGACAATTCTCGGCCTGGATGACGGCCGGGGAAGCGGCGGCGGAAATCAACGCCTGCCTGAAATCAGCGAGGAGGCTGTCCCTGAGTGCTTGAAATCACGGAAGTGTCTTTTTCTTATCCCGGCCAGGCGCCGGCATTGAATAACGTGTCCCTGACGATCACCGCCGGCGATTTCATCGGGCTGGCCGGGCGCAATGGCAGTGGCAAGACGACCTTGACCCGCCTGATGGTGGGGTTGGCGAAACCTTCCGCCGGCCAGGTGATCCTGGATGGAAAACCCACGCGGGAATGCGGGCCCAAGGTCATGGCGAGATCGATCGGCTATGTGTTTCAGAATCCGGACCGGCAGATTTTCCGGGATACGGTGGCGACCGAAGTAGCCTATGGGCCAGAACAGATGGAGTGGGGCGAGGAAGAACGCCGGCAGGCTGTAGCCGAAGCTCTGGCGATGACCGGCTTGACGGAAGTCGCCGAAGCCTATCCCCGGGGGTTGCCCCGCAGCGTCCGGCAACGGATCGCGATCGCCTCGGCGCTGGCGCTCCGGCCGCGACTGCTGATCCTGGATGAACCGACCAGCGGGCAGGACGCAGAGGAAAAAAACCAGCTGATGCAATTGCTGGGCACGCTGAACCGGCAGGGAATCGGCGTGATTCTGGTGACGCACGACATGGAACTGCTGCTGGAGCACACCCGCCGCACGGTGGTACTGCATCGTGGACAAAAAGTATATGACGGCCCGACCGGCGCATTGTTCGCCGATCCGGCGAGGGACGTGACCGTCTGGGGCCTGCGGGTTCCCGACGCGGCGGCGATTGCCGCAAAAATCACTTCGTTAAACGAACCGGTTCAGTCGATGGCGGAACTGGCCGGCCGGCTGATAGAAAATCTGGAGGAAAAGACGGATGAAGAGCCTGGCGCCCCTCTGTAATCTCCTGTTGATGATCATGGTATCCATCTGGACGGTACTGCTATGGGACCCGGCCCTGCTCGCGATCCTGCTGGCGCTGGAACTCGGACTGCTGGCGGTTGCCGGGCAGCTTGGCAAGCTGGCCAAGGCGCTGTTCGGCCTGTTCATGGTGGCGATGTTCTTTGCCGCGATCCAGTTGCCGTTTGACGTCGCAGTCGCTACGGCGGTGGCCAGCGGCCTGAAAATGATGGTGATGACGGTGGCGGTGCTGCTGATGCTCGCCACAACCCGCCTGCCCAGCCTGACCGCCGCGCTGGTCCGCCAGGTGCGGATTCCCTACGAGTATGCGTTCATGTTTACCTCCGCCTTGCGGTTCATGCCCGACTTTATCGCGGAAAGCCACGCAGTCCGGGAGGCTCAGGTCTGCCGCGGCTATGTGCACAGCAAAAATCCGCTGAAACGCATCGTGGCCTATGCGGCGTTGGTGGAGCCGATGGTGCTGCGGGCGATCACACGTTCCGACACCATGGCGATGAGTCTGGAATTGCGCGGCTTTGGCAGCGTCAACCGGACCTTTTCCCAGCAAATCGCCTTTCAGGCCCGGGATTATCTGATGGTAGGCTTCCTTGCTCTGGGTACGGCCGCGGTGATTGTTTGCCGCTGAAAATAAGAAAGGGGAGAGTATTATGTCAAAGACACGCAAAATACTGCTGAGTGAAAACGAGATGCCGACCGCTTGGTACAATATTCAGGCGGATTTGCCGGAACCCCTGGATCCTCCCTTGCATCCCGCCACGCTGAAACCGGTTTGCGCCGAAGATCTGGCGCCGATTTTTCCGATGGCCCTGATTGCCCAGGAAATGAGTCAGGACCGCTGGATCGAGATTCCCGAGGAAGTCCGCGACAAATATACGCTCTGGCGGCCATCGCCGCTGATCCGGGCCTATGAGCTGGAAAAGGCCCTCGATACGCCGGCCAAGATTTATTTTAAGTATGAAGGCTCCAGCCCGGTCGGCAGTCACAAGCTCAACACCGCCCTGGCCCAGGCCTACTATAACAAACAGGCCGGCATCAAGCGTCTGGCGACCGAAACCGGCGCCGGCCAATGGGGCTGCGCTTTGAGCATGGCCTGCAAATATTTCGACATGGAATGCATGGTGTACATGGTCAAAGTCAGCTTCCAGCAGAAACCCTATCGCCGCTCGTTCATGGAAGTGTTCAACGGCAAGGTGGTTCCCAGTCCGTCGGAACTTACCGCCGCCGGCCGGGCCGTGCTGGCCGAGCATCCTGATTCCCTCGGCAGTCTGGCGATCGCCATTTCCGAGGCTGTGGAGGACGCGGTAGGCCGCAGCGACACGAACTATGCCCTGGGCAGCGTGCTCAATCACGTGCTGTTGCACCAGACGGTGATCGGTCTGGAAGCCAAAGCCCAGCTCGAAAAAGCCGGCGACTATCCGGACGTGGTGGTGGCCTGCAATGGCGGCGGCAGCAACTTTGGCGGGATTGCCTTCCCCTTTGTCGCCGATCGCTTCAGCGGCAAAAAAGTCCGCGCCGTCGCCGTCGAGCCCTCGGCCTGCCCGACCCTGACCCGCGGCGTTTATGCCTATGACTTCGGGGACCTGGCCAAGATGACGCCGGTGATGAAAATGTACACGCTGGGGCATGCCTTCATGCCGGCCGGCATCCACGCCGGCGGCTTGCGCTATCATGGCGATTCGCCACTGGTCAGCGCCCTCTATCATCATGGACACATTGAAGCTCGGGCTTACAATCAGACGGATGTCTTCCAGTCGGCCATTTTGTTCGCCCAGACGGAAGGAATCCTGCCGGCGCCCGAATCCTCCCATGCGATCAAAGGCGCCATCGATGAAGCCATTGCCGCCCGGGAAGAGGGGAAATCGCGGACGATTCTGTTCGGTTTGTCCGGCCATGGGTTCCTCGATTTGGGGGCCTATGACAATTATCTGGCCGGCAAGATGGTCGATGTGCCCTGCCCGGAGGAAGACCTGACGGAAGGGCTGAAGTGCCTGCCGAAAGTGTAAGGAACGAAAAGGGTTTCCCGTAATGAAAAACCCCGTGATTCAGTTGCCAAAAACTGATTCACGGGGTTTGCTTTTGAGCGAGAACAGGCATCGCGTATGAGAGAAGCGGAGGTTAAGCGCAGCGTCGAAGCGATCTCATACACCGATGTCTATTAGTAAATCGTTTGGCCTTGAGTCGGTTTTTAATCATCTGCCGACGCCACTGCTTCGGGGCCGGCTTCCCCGTAAAGGGCAACGAATTGACGCACCAGGTCCGGATCGAACTGCGTGCCGGAGCAATTCAGTATTTCGCGCAGGGCTTCCGCGTGCGACAATGCCTGGCGATAGGGCCGGTCGCTGGTCATGGCGTCATACGCGTCGGCGATTGCCAACATCCGGCATTCCAGCGGGATCTCTTCGCCGACGAGGCCGAGCGGATAGCCCTGCCCGTCCCACCACTCATGATGTTTCAGAACCCAATCCGAAATCGGGGTTAGGTCCGGCGCCGACTGGGCAATGCGGTGGCCGATTTCGGAATGGCGCTGCATCTCGATTTTTTCTTCCAGGGTCAGTGCTGCCGGTTTCAACAAAATACTGTCGGGGATTCCGACTTTGCCGATATCATGAAACTGAGCGAATAAACGCAGATCGGCGATTTTTTCGGCGGAAAACAGCAAGTGCTCGCCCATCCTGGCGACAATCGCCTGCAACCGGTCGGCATGCCCTTCCGTGATGTAATCGCGGGCTTCCAGCAGCTTCATTACGGTCTGCACGATGGCGCTGCGGGTGCTTTGCCGCCGATGCAGTTTTTCCCGGTACATGTTGTTGTCCGCGCGCTGGAAAATTTCCTGCACGGGCACGGCCGGATCCGACGAGACCGCATAGCCGATCGACAGACTGATCGGCGCCAGCCGTTGGGTTGCGTTGGTTTCCATAATTCGTTTATGGATCTTTTCGCAAATCGACTGAATCGTTGCTTCATCGACCGGGTGCAGCAATACGGCGAACTCGTCGCCGCCGATCCGGGCGACGACATCATTGCCCCGGACACAGGACGACAGAATATGCGCGGCGCTGGTCAACAGGATATCGCCCTGTTCGTGGCCCATCGTGTCGTTGATCAATTTCAGGCCATCTAGATCGAGCATGATCAGGCCGATCATTCCGTCCGGGCGCTTGTCGATGCGCTGCATCTCTTCTTCAAAATAGGCCCGGTTGTAAACGCCGGTCAGGGCGTCGTGAAAACTTCGGTATTGCAGCAACTTTTCCGTTTCCTTGCGTTCGTTGATTTCCCGTTGGGCCTCCCGATATAAAAAGGCGTTTTCATAAGCGATCGACGCGAGATTGGCGATCTGGTCCAACATTTCGACGTCATTGGCGGAAAAGCTGCGACCGGGCTCCGTATGCCACATGCCGATAATACCGACCACTTCGCCGGCGCTTTTCAGGGGGAAATACACCACAGCTTCCGCCAGGGTCTCGGCCGGCTGTACGCGATGCTCCCACTGCTTGTAATTGTTGACCAGCACAGTCTGGCCGGTTTTGTAAACTTGTCCGGCGGCGCCTTCGTCGATGGCGTTACGGGAGCCGAGCATGGCGCTGGCTGGGCCGGTGGCGACCACCCGGATTCGTTCGGTCCGGCTCTCGTTGAACAAGAAGACGCTGCCGGTCGACGCGCCGGTAATCTCGGCCGACTTGTTGATGATGGTCTCCAACAGGTCCACCACATCGCGGCGATTCATGATTTCCAGCGAGGTTTCATGTAAGAAGGCCAAAAGGTTGTTTCGGCGCTGTACCTGCAACGTCGCGTTTTTCTGGTGGTATATCTGATAAAGCAACAGGGAAAAGATGCCCACGACGGCGAGGGTGAACACAAGCGCGTACAAATAATAGGAATTGCGGCGGGTATGATAGTTCGCCAACGAATCGGCGGCGGAAACCCCGATGGAAAGAATCAGCGGATAATCGACCATGGAACGGTAAGTATAATAGCGATGGGTTTGGTCGTAGAAGTCCGTTTCTTCAAAGGTCCCGGTCAGCGCCTGCCGCCAGAGCGAGAAGATTTTTTGCGTGCCGATATCCTGTCCGACATCGTCCCCGGAAGGATGCTGCAGAGCGCGGATAATTCCGTCAGAGCCGACCATCATGATCTGTTTGTCATAACCAAGGGCCATTTGGCGATAATAGTCAGAGAAATAATAGGGGCTGAGAGAAGCATAGGCCACGCCGGCAAAGGAGCCATCGGCATGGTTGAGGCGGCGGCTGACCGGAATCGACCAGCGCGCCGAGGGGTGATCGTAGGTTGGCTTCCCGACAAATAACTGCCGGGAGTCATCTTGGGAATGGGCATTGAAGATCTCAAAAAAAACGGCGAATTTTAGATTCTCCGAATGGGGCGTTCCCCCAATCAATTTTCCGAAGGAATCGAACAAATATATTTCCTCGATCAGCCGGCTGCGTCGTTTCTGCATGAAATCGGCCAGTTCGGGTGTAAACCGGCCTTTCCCCTCATACTGCATCTTGATGAACAGCAGGGAGTCGTCGACATTCTGCAGGTTGCGTCGGGCATGGTCTTCGAACGAGCGAATCATGTTGTCGCTTTCCCGATAAATGGCTTCGACTTCGATCTGATATTCGCGCTCCACCCGGGCGGCGACTTCAACCCAGGCAAGGCCGATCAATATTAGGCAGAGAAATGGCAACAAGAAAAAAATCGCAGGGAATTTTCTGCGACGGAAAACAGCCGGGAAGAAGTTGGGGCGGCGGTCCGGCATGTGACTCCTCCAATGACACAGATGTTAAACATTACTATTCAACGGCGACCATCGAATTCCCTTGCTTTTTATATTTCCAATACCTGACATTCGGAAAAGATTGTGATATACTATGAGAAATTGGATGAAGCGAGGCCGTTCTCATGGGTAGCCCTGTGCTTGGCGACCGTATCGGCTTTTGCGGCATCCGGCCCGGATACCCGGGAAAAGAGAGCAGGCCGTTTTCGGCCTGCTCTCTTTATTATTTGATAGTACGCCTGTGACGATGGGGAAACGCGAAGGAAAAGTAACGGCTCTATTTGGCGGCACGCATCACGATGTCGATTTTGTCGCCGTTTTTTACGCAGGCGGTATACTCGGTCACCTTGTTGTTGACGACGACGGTTACTCCGCCGGCGGCGGGAATATCGGCCGGATTGAACTCGGCGGCCAGCAACACGTCGGCCAGCGTGGGCTGGGTCTCAGCCGACAGGTTGAATTCAATGACGCTGCCGTCCGGTGCGGGATCGGACAGTTCGGCGGACGCGCCGTTGAGCGTCAGAGTGAACCGGCGTGTGGGAACCGGGCAGTTGACCCCGTTGAACAACACTTCGATCGGTTCGACATCTTGGGTGCAAAAACCGATGACCTCGCTGATCGTCGGTGTCGAGGGCGCAATGAGGCGGATTTTGTCGTCGGCGTGGACGGCGGAGCTGGCTTGCGCCGCCTGGCCGTTGATGGAAAAGGTCGGCCAGACTGAATGAACCCGTTCCGTTTGATTCACTGTATAGATAAACCGTTCCGGTTCCAGCGTCAGCTTTGCCGCCCGAAAAACCTGATCCACCCGCTCCACCGGACTCCATTGGATCTGGTCGCGGTCGTTGAGTTTGTCTTTCGGCGAGGCCGGTTTGTCGTTGATCATGATCAGGGGAGCGAGGTGGTAGGATTTTCCCTCCAGCTCCAGCGGCAACGGCTCCGGCAACTCGACCAGTTCTGCCAGACAGGGCGAGGGACTCTTCCCATCCATGCCCTTCTCCACGACGATCACGTCGCCTTCGCCGACGGGGTCGCTGAAATTGGCGGATTTGCCGTTGACGGTCAACTGGCCCGCCTGTCCGTAGGAGCCGGCGATGAACAGCCGTTCCCCGTTGATATTCAGCGTGAGTCCCAGACCGGGCCGGCCGGCCAGGCTGCGGGCGTCGATCCCGGCGGCCAGGAGGGCGTCGCCGACGGTCAGCCCGCCGAGGTTGAACAGCCGCAGCGGCTGCTCGTTCAATACGACATTCAAAAAGTTCAGGGTCTCGGCGCCGGCGATCTTGAGGATGCCCAGCGGCGTGACCGCATCCGGCGTGCAAAACTCGGCGGTGATGTCCTGCAGGTCTTCGATGGCATCCGGTCGGCGCACGGCGACCCGGTCCTTGGGCATGTCCATGATCTGCGCGAGAATTTCGGGCAGCAACGGAGTCAGAGCGCCGCCGCCGACCAGCAGGATGGCCTGTGGCGTCGAATTGTTCAACAGCATGATCTGGGAAGCGATCGCCTGCGCCAGCTCCGTAACGACCGGGGCGATGCCCTGGACCAGTTCGGCGGGCGTCTTACTGTGTTTGATGCCGAGAATATCGACATAGTTCAGATGCTTGACGTTTTTCCCCATACGGCGCTTCAGGGTTTCGGCCACCTTGAAATCCAGCAGATATTGCCCGGAAATTTCTTCGGTGATTTCATCGCCGGCCACGGGAACCATGCCATAGCCGACTACCGAGCCGTTTCGGGTCACGGCGACGTCGGACGTCCCGGCGCCCACATCCACCAATACCAGATTCAGATGCCGCATCGTCGGCGGGATGAGCACATTGATGGCGGCGATCGGTTCCAGAGTCAGGGTGCCGATTTCCAGACCGGCGTGCAGGACGGCCGCCTGCAGCGAGTCGATGACCTGGCGCGGCAGAAAGGTGGAGATGATCTCCACCGAAGCTTTATGACCACGCTGGCCCACGAGCGTTTTCAAGTTGGTGCCATCGAGCGAGAACTTCACGATGCTGTGACCGACGCAGTAATAACTGGCCGGATCGTTGACCACCCGCGAAGTGGCCAGTTGTTTTTGGGCGGATTGAATGGCGGTCAGTTCCAGTGTCCGTTCTTCCTGTGCCGTCAGATAGCCCCGGTTGTGCACATCCAGTTCCGCCGACGCGTTGAGCGTCGACAGGGCGCGACCGGCCGCGGCGACGGCGACCTGGCGGAGTGGGCCGAAATCCTTCTCCAGCTTCAGTTTGACCGACCGGATTACTTTCGCCACTTCCGGCACATCATGGATTTGCCCGTCCAGCATGGCGCGGGTGGTATGCTCCTGACGCACGCCGCCCAGAATTCGCACGCCGGAATCGGTCTTTTCGCCGACAAGGCCTACGATGCTGCGGGTTCCAATATCGAGAGCGAACAATAATTTCTTTTCCATGATGTAATTGTTTCGCTGTCCGGCGCAAATTTCCTTTCATAAAATACTTTGATTTTGCACAGCGTTGCAAAATTCGCCAGGATTTACTGAGAAAATGCGATTTGTGGCAGAATTGGCAGGGACTTACTTGACAAGGTTGGCACTGAAAATATAAAATCAAATCTAGAATTATTAATGAATAACGATTTTCGGATAACCGGGAGCCCTTACATCTATTGACAAAGGAGCGCGACATGAGCAAGAACATTACGGAATTACTGCGGGGAAACGGGTTCAAGGTTACGCCGCAAAGACTGGCTGTGTATGAAGTGTTGGCCAATACCAAGGAGCACCCGAACGCGGAAATGATCTTCAACAGCCTGCAGGCGACCTATCCGACGATGAGTCTGGCGACAGTCTACAAGACGATCGACATTCTGAACGAAATCGGCCTGGTGCAGATTCTCAACGCCGGCGAAGACAGCTTCCGCTATGATGCCGACATGTCCAACCATGCGCATGTGCGCTGTGTGGAATGCGGCCGGGTCGATGACGTGTTTGAACTCGACGCCGCCAAGGTGACCCAGGAAATCGAGGCTGGCACCCGCTATCATTTGACGGGCCAGCAGTTCTATTTTTACGGGGTTTGCCCTGATTGCCAGACGAAGGCTGAAACCCACTAACAGGCTGTTCCCAAAGGCCCATTCAATATTTCAACGGTCAACTGATCCGGCTTGACCGGGTTTTTTTATTGGCAGGAATCTGTGACGGATAGGACGAATCATTTGTTTATGCAGCTACATATATTAGCCAGCGGCAGTACTGGCAATGCGATCTTTATTGAACTCGGCGGGAGAAAGTTTCTCGTCGACGCCGGAATATCCGCCCGGCGGGTCGAAAAAGGCCTGCGCGGTGCGGGGGCGGACCCGTTGGAATTGGACGCCATCCTCGTCACGCATGAGCACAGCGACCATGTCAGCGGACTGCCGGTGTTCACCCGCAAATTCAAGACGCCGGTGTTCGCCCGGCGACGGACCTGGGACGCCTTCCAGCCGGCCCACCATGTCGAATCCGAATACCGGCGGGAACTGGGCGGCTGCCTGGAAATCGGCGGCGTCCGGGTGGAACCGTTTGCGATCTCCCACGATGCGGCCGAGCCGGTGGGCTATTCGTTTTGCTGCGGCGATGTCAAATGCGTCGTTGCGACCGACATGGGCTGCGTATCGGAACGGGTCGAGCAGGATCTGGCGTATGCCGACGTCATGGTATTCGAATCGAATCACGATGTGGCGATGCTGCGCAATGGCCCTTACCCCGAGTACCTGAAAAAGCGCATTCTGAGCAATCGCGGCCACCTCTCCAATCTGGACACCGGCCGCTGCCTCGCCCGGATGGGGAAAAAGCCCGGCATGCATGTGTTTTTGGCGCATCTGAGCCAGCACAACAATTGCCCGGAACTGGCCATGTCCACGGTCGGGCAGGTTCTGGACCGGCAAGGTGTCCGGCTGGAACAGGATGTGTATTTGCATTTGGCCCATCCCAGCGAGACCGTCAGTTTTGCTCTTTGATTTTAACGATCATCGGACAAAGGAGGAGTTTTTCATGAAAGCAATCTACAAAAAATACGCGCCGTTATTCATCGTCGCGATCCTGGGCGCAGTGATCGGCGGCGGCTTGGTGTTGGGTTACGGACCGTTTTTTATGGGCAAGTCGGTTCCGGACGCGGTCACGCAAATCAAACAGGAAGTCACCGCACCGACAGCCCGGGCGCAGTTGTCGGCGGCGCGCAACACTCCCATCGTGCGGGCGGCCCAGATCGTCGGTCCGTCCGTTGTCGGCATCACCAACAAAGCCTATGTCAGCGATCTGTTCAACCGGCGGATGCTGGTGGAGCGCGGCAGCGGCTCCGGCGTCATTTATGACGCCGCCGGACACATCGTCACCAACTATCATGTGGTGGCGGAAGCGGAAGAGATCGTAGTTTCTTTGGCCGATGGCCGGACTGTGCCGGGCAAAGTGCAGGGCGTCGATCCGGCGACCGATCTGGCGGTCGTGAAAATTGATCCGGCGGGAACCCAGCCGGCGAAATTCGGCGATTCGGACAGCCTGCAGGTCGGCGAGCCGGCAATCGCCGTTGGCAATCCGCTGGGCCTCGAACTGAAGGGCAGCGTGACGGCCGGCGTGATCAGCGCGTTGAATCGGACGCTGGATATCGGCGAGCGCCGGTTCCGCCTGATTCAGACCGACGCGGCCATTAACCCCGGCAACAGCGGCGGCGCTTTGGCGAACGCCGATGGGGAAGTGGTCGGCATCAACAGCATCAAAATCGCCGTCGGCGGCGTGGAAGGGATCGGCTTCGCCATTCCGATGAATACGGCCCGACCGATCATTCAGGCTCTCATCGAGAAGGGACGGGTGGCCCGGCCCTATCTCGGCGTAGTGGCATTTGACAAAAACACGGCGGAACGATACGGTTATCAGCTCAACATCAACAAAGGATTGTATGTGTTCCGGCTCGTTCTGAACTCTCCGGCGGACCGCGCCGGCATTCGCGTCGGCGACATCATCCTGAAGCTGGCCGGGCAGGAAACCAACAGTTTGCCGGAACTGCGGTCCGTGATCGAGGCGCAGGGAGTCGGCGCCACCATACCCGTCACGGTCTCCCGCAACGGGGAACAGTTCGATGTGCAGGCGAAACTCAGCGAAGTGCCGAACGAGTAACGGATGAACCGGATTCGCATCGTTGCCGTCGGCAAAATCAAAGAGAAGTATTTGACGGAAGGCATCCGGGAATTTGCGAAGCGGCTGGGGCCGCTCTGCAAACTGGAGATCGTGGAGATCGACGAAGAACGGATGCCGGACGATCCGTCGCCGGCTGAAAAAGAAAAAGTGCTGGCGGCGGAAGGCGAGCGGCTGCTGAAAAAAGTGCCGGCGGCGACGTATCTGATTGTGCTTGACGTAGCGGGCCAGCCCGCCTCCTCGGAAGAATTGGCGAAAAAAATCGCCGCACTCGGCACGGCCGGGCACGGCGACATCACGTTCCTGATCGGGGGCGCTTTCGGTCTGTCGCCGGCAGTCATTGCGGCGGCGCGGGAGCGCCTCTCCTTTTCCCGCATGACCTTTACCCACCAGATGATCCGACTGCTGCTCGTCGAGCAAATCTACCGGGCGTTCAAAATCATCCGGGGCGAGAAGTATCACTGGTGAAGGGATACGGGAAACATTGCCTTATCCTCATAATCCAGATAGAATATTAAGTATAAAATAGA
>CAZRLN010000029.1:0-32325 GCA_964601085.1 uncultured Veillonellaceae bacterium
CGGTTTGGCAGGCGCCACAGCCGATGCATTTGGCTTCGTCGAGCAAAATGGCCCCAGTCAGGCGGTCGCGGCTCAAGGCGACGACATCCTTGGGACAGGCCGATAGGCAGGGCGCATCGCCACAGCCGCTGCAAACCGAAGCAATAGCCAAGGCGGGTTCGAAATGGTGGACTCGAATACGGCTGCGTTCCGAATCCAGCGAATGCTCCCGGACGATGGCGCATTCGGCTTCACAGACTCCGCAGCCGGTGCACCGGGTATGATCAACGGCAATATAGCTCAAGGGCGTGATGCGGGCCGCACGGTCCGTATGAAAAACCGACCCGCCCGAAGAAACGGACGGGGAGGAGGAAGACTTTCGCAGCAAAGCGGCCGTGATTCCAGCACCGGTCGCCGCTCCGACCAGGGCGCCAATGACAAACTCGCGCCGGCTGAAAGAGAGTCGACTCATTCCTTTTCCTTCTTTTCCGGTTTTGTTTCCGTGGCGAGCTGTTTTGGAGTTTCGTGGTATTCGGCGACGATGACCTTGCGATCCGGTTCCGGATCAGGCTCTTTGGTCGCATTCCGGAATTCGCGGATCGCTTTGCCGATCGAAGATCCCATTTCCGGCAATTTGGACGGGCCAAAGATAACAAGGGCAATGATCAGAATCAAGATAAGTTCCGGCATTCCTAAACCAAACATAATGGTATTCCCTCCCGAGGCGATTCTCGCAGTTTACATTTATTAATATTATCATGAATTCCATACGCACACAAAAAATCCTTTTCGGCGCCGGCAGGAAAGCGGCGGGGGCGCGTGGAACGACCATAAAGGATATCTTTGTGGTCAGGGAGGTTTGGATGCGAATTACAATGACCCGGCGTCGGGCCATGCTGCAACGCCTGGAAAAGACATACTTTGGAATGACAACGGGATTACAGTTCAACTCTTCGTTTGAATTGCTGGTGGCGGTAATCTTGTCGGCGCAGTGCACCGATGTCCGGGTCAATATCATTACTGGGCGACTATTTCCGCAGTGGAATTCGCCGGAAAAGATGCTGGAGCTGGATCTTTCCGAGTTGGAAGAGCTGATTCGCGATTGCGGCTTGTACCGTGCCAAGGCGAAAAATCTTCTCGGCACATGTCGACGATTGATCGGCGAATACCATGGCGAAGTGCCTGGAACCATGGAAGAACTTTTGACATTGCCGGGAGTGGGCCGCAAGACGGCGAATGTGATGTTAAGCCATCAGTTCAATGTGCCGGCCATTGCCGTGGATACCCACGTGTTCCGGGTTTCCAACCGGACAGGCCTGGCGGTTGGCAAAACCGCCGGAGAAGTCGAGCAGGGTTTGATGAAAGTGATTCCCCGCCGGGACTGGTCGGCGGCCCATCACTGGTTGATCTGGCATGGGAGAAAAATTTGCCGGGCCCGAACTCCGCTTTGCCGGGAATGCTGTATTGGCGATCTTTGTCCGTCTTCATTGATTCCTGTTGGCGAAATGCCTCTGCCCAAAGAATGATGAAGGAAGGGGTGGTTGTCGTGAAATACCGTCGGGCGCAATTTCGGGATGTTGAGAGCATTCACCGGATTGTCAACCAGTATGCGGAGCAGGGACTGATGTTGGCCCGTTCGCGAAATGCCATCTACGAAACCTTGCGGGACTTTGTTCTGGCGGAACAGGACGGCGAGGTTGTCGGCGTCGGCGCATTACACATGGTCTGGGATGAGCTGGCCGAAATTCGGGCGATGGCGATTGCGCCGGATTTTACCGGCAGAGGGATCGGGATGGCTATTGTGGAGCAGCTGGCGGAAGATGCACGGGAACTGGGGGTAAAAACACTGTTCACGCTGACCTATCAGCCGGTGTTTTTCGCCAAAGCCGGATTCCATGAAGTACCCAAGGAGCGATTATCGCAAAAAGTCTGGAAGGACTGCATCAATTGCAGTAAATTTCCCAACTGCGACGAAATCGCCATGATTCGCTCCCTGGAATAAATTCTGGAGGCATTGCGGTGGAAAATGACAAAGTTCTGAAGCGACTGCGCAGCATGATCGCTTACGCGCCGGTTGCGACGGTCGCCTTTGACGCGGAATTGCGGGTGTTGGAGTGGAATGAGGCCGCCGGCCGCCTGTTCGGTGTGGCGACGCCAAATGCAATTGGTCGGAGCGCTGCTGATTTTTTTGTTGCGGCAAAAGATTCGGATCCCTCTGTGTGGCGGGACTTGGTTGACCGTCAAGCAGTTGCCGAAGTGACCGCTACCGGACGGATGACGGACGGGACTCCTTTCCCGGTGCATATCGTTTGCCTGCCGCTCCCCGATCCACAGTCCGGCCCGGAATATGTTCTTTATATCGCTCACGCCGGATATAGCCAACGCGAGATCGAGTCGCTGCGAAAAACGGACGAAGCGCAGCAACGGGCGGATCTGTTGAACGCCATTGCCGATGGTGAGATCAATGCCCCGGAAGTCGCGATTGAACGGGGACGGTCGCTGGGAATGGATCTGTCGACCCGTTATGCGTTGTTTGCGATCAGTATTGATGATTATGCCGGAAAATCTTATTCGGAATTGCAAAAAGATCAGCGCGGCATGAAAGATGTGCTGCGCAAAGTGACGCAAATCTGCTCGGCGGAACAGGACAAGATCGTTTGGACCCGCTATGATGGGTTTGCTGTGTTATGTCCCTTGCCGGATAATTGTGCGGACGCCAAAAGTCACGCGATGACCCGGGCAAAATCCGGCAAAGAACGGGTGATCGGTCAGATGCCGGGAGTCAAACTGACAGTGGGGGTCAGCTCTAGCTACGGCAATGTGCTGGATATCCGGCGCTGCTACCGGGAAGCGAAGGAAGCGGCGACCGTGGGCAAAAGGGTCTGGGGCGGCAATGACGTTTACCACTATGCTGATTTGGGGATTTGCCAGCTTCTGACGCAATTTCAGGATTCCGGTCAGTTGCAGGAATTCGTGGAGCGGTCGCTCGGCAGGCTCCTTCGGCATGATATCACCAAAGGAACCCAGTTGGTGGCGACTCTCGAGGAAATCTTGACGGCGCCCAATTTGAAGGAAGCGGCGGAACGAAGTTTTGTCCACCACAAAACCATGTTGGCCCGAAAGAATAAAATTGAATCGATTCTTGAAGTATCCATTGATGATGTGGAGACGCGGTTGACCTTGTCGACCGCCATGAAAATTTTACGGTTGTTGCCGCGCTAAAACGCGAATTAAATTCCGCGTGATCGCCGCTTGACTTGTTGCTGCAGGGATTCTATAATTGAAACGAAAAATATTTCATAACGAGGTTGAAAGATGCGACCCATTAAGGATCGACATGTGGAACAATTGCCGCCGGTCGGCCAGTTCAAACCGGTAGGCATTCCTATATTCGCCGTGGATGAAATGGTGATCAACATCGAAGAAATGGAGGCCATTCGTTTGGCCGACGTGGAAGGGATGGACCAGGGACCGGCCGCGGAGTTGATGGGCGTGTCTCGCCCGACTTTCCATCGGATTCTGGAAAAAGCACACTTGAAAATCGGCCGATTTCTTTGGGAGGGTCGTTCCTTGCGGATAGAAGGCGGCAACTACCGAATGAAATGTTGCAACGGCAATCGGCGGTTCCGTTGCGGTGCCTGCGGCCACGAATGGGAAGTGCCGGCCGGCCAGGGAGGCCGGGGTTGCCAACTGTTATGTCCGCAATGCGGGGTGCAGGCGACAGTACGACTTCGATGAGTTGATGCGACTATTTTTTTCTACAAGTAATGAAATATATTTCGATATGGAGGTGGGCCGATGCAGGTCAGTGTGGCGAGCGGCAAGGGAGGAACCGGGAAAACAACCGTATCTCTGATGTTGGCGGTGGGCGCCGAGCAGACGACGTTGATCGACTGCGATGTTGAGGAACCGAATTGTCATCTGTTTGTCAAACCGGACAACTTAGCGACGGAAACGGTGAACGTCCGGATTCCGGATGTCCTTGCCGAACGGTGCGACGGATGCGGCGATTGCGTCAAGGTTTGCCGTTTTTCGGCCTTGGTCGTGGCCGGGGGCAAGGCGATGCTGTTTCCCGAGCTTTGTCATAGCTGTGGGGGGTGCAGCCTGGCTTGCACCCGGCAGGCGATCCGGGAGGTCCCCCGGCGGATCGGCGTCATTGAACAGGGAGCAGGAACCGAAGAGTACCAGCGGGTGCATTGGATCGCCGGGAAACTGGATCCCGGTTTGCCGGCCGGTGGTCCGCTGATCAAGGCGCTCAAGGCCAAAACCTCGTCGACGGGAAATGTGGTGCTGGATTGTCCGCCGGGAACCTCGTGCTCGATGGCGTTGGCCGTTTATGACAGCGATGCCTGCCTATTGGTGACGGAACCGAATGCCTTCGGTTATCACGATTTGGTTCTGGCGATGGATGTGTTGAGGGAAATCGGTCAGGAGAGCTGCGGCGTCGTGATCAATAAAAGCGATCCCGGTCCCTGGCAGGACCGCATACGGGCTTTGTGCCAAGAAAAAAACATTCCTCTGCTGGCCGAGATTCCGTATAGCCGGGAGTGGGCGGCGGCGTACGCCGGTGGACGGTTGCCGGCGCAGGCGATCGTTCAGGGGAGAAACATTTGGCGGGAGGTGCAGCGCATATGGCCGTCCCGATAAAGGAAATCGTAGTCGTCAGCGGCAAGGGCGGCACTGGGAAAACAAGCATCACGGGCGCACTGGCAACCCTCATTCCCAACAAAGTGATGGCCGACTGCGATGTTGATGCCGCTAATCTTCAATTGATTCTTGACGGGGAAAAGGTCGATTCCGGAAGATTCGAGTCGGGCTGGGAAATTCAAATCAATCGGGAAGCGTGTATCCATTGCAACAAATGCGGGCTGCTTTGCCGTTTCAGGGCGATTGAAAATGGGATCCTGAAAGCGCCGTTGCTATGTGAAGGTTGCGGGGTGTGCGCCGATTTTTGTCCGACCGGCGCCATCACAATGCGGCGCAAGGAAGCAGGTGTTTGGGAAGTTTGGCGAACATCGCGGGGGATGCTGGTCAACGCCAATCTGGGCGTTGCCATCGAAAATTCCGGAAAATTGGTGTCCAAAGTCAAGGAAGTCGCCCGTTCTCTGGTCCGGCAGCAGATGGGTTCCCTGGTATTGACGGATGGCCCGCCCGGCATCGGCTGTCCCGCCATTGCCGCACTGACCGGCGCCAGCTTAGCCTTGGCCGTAGTGGAGCCGACTATTTCCGCGCTGCATGATTTGCGGCGGCTGCATGAGCTGACCCGGCACTTCCGCTTGCCGTTGTTGGTTTGTCTCAACAAAAGCGATCTGCACGAGGGAATGCGCCGGCAGATTCAAAACTGGTGCGCCGACAACAACGTCGCGGTGGCGGGGGAGATCCCCTACCGGGAAGAATTCCGCAAAGCGTTGAAAGAAGGGCGTGCGGTCGTGCCAACAGAGAATCGTCTGCTGGGGGAAGCGTTGACCCATTTGTGGGAAAACATTTCCGACCGCCTGGATCAAGTTGGGAAATAATGAAAAGAAAGAGGTGTTCAGAATGCGAGTCGCAATCACGGCAACCGCCAACAATTACAATGAAATGATGGACGGACGATTTGGCCGGGCCCCTTATTTTCTGGTGTTTGATACTCAGGGGAAAACCTGGACGGCACATGAAAATTCCATCAATGCGGGCCTGGAACACGGCGCCGGGATTCAGGCGGCGCAATTCGTGGAGACACTGGGGATTAACGTGTTGATCACCGGTTTTGTCGGGCCGAAAGCGCTCCAGGTTTTGCGGGCCAACAAGGTCAAAATTTTTTGCGTGGAACCGGGGAAGGTGCAGGATGTCTTGATGGCGTTTTTGGAAGGACATTATAGCGAGTATTTCGCACCAAACGAAAAAAGAGGGGAATGAGTGAAATGGAACAAGGAGTACCGAAAGAACCGGAAATTCAGGAGTTTCTCAAGAGCGTAAAACAGGTGTTCATGGTCATGAGCGGCAAAGGCGGCGTCGGCAAGAGCACCATGGCGGCCGGAATCGCTGCGTCCTTCGCGGTGAAAGGGTTGAAAACCGGGTTAATGGATATTGATGTGCATGGGCCGAGTATCGCCCGCATCATGGGACTGACCGGCATGCCTTTAAGCACCATGGATGGGAAAATTCAACCTTATGCCCATTCGGAGAATTTGAAAATCATTTCGATGCAGGGGTTTCTTCAAAATCAAGATGACGCGGTGATTTGGCGTGGTCCATTGAAAATCGGCGTGATCAAACAATTCATGACCGATGTCGATTGGGGAGCGTTGGATGTCCTTGTGATTGACAGTCCTCCCGGCACCGGCGACGAACCGTTGACCGTCGCCCAGTTTATTCCCGATTGCGGGGCCATCGTTGTGACCACCCCACAGGGCGTTGCGCTGGCGGATGTCCGCAAGTCGTTGAACTTCTGCCGCCAGGTCGGCATGGATGTTGTCGGGATCATTGAGAACATGAGCGGTTATGTTTGTCCGCAATGCGGGCATCACGCAGACATCTTCAAATCCGGCGGCGGCGAAGCTCTGGCTCGTGAATTCAATGTGCCATTCCTCGGACGGATGCCGATTGATCCGTTGGTGGTCGCGGCGGGCGACGATGGCGTATCCGCTTTGGACCGTTCAGTGGCCATGAAAGCCGCCATGACGGAAATTGTCGATAATATTTTATCCGGCGCGGCAGAAACGAAAGGAGAAATTACAATGGAAAAAATTGCAGTACCGGTCGTTGGCGGAATGTTGAGCTCCCATTTCGGGCATTGTGAAGAGTTTATGTTCGCGACGGTCGAAAACGGCAAAGTAACAAAAACCGAAAATTTAGTGCCTCCGCCCCATGAACCGGGCGTAATTCCGAATTGGCTGGCTCAGCAGGGGGCGACTGTCGTACTGGTCGGCGGAATGGGCGAACGGGCGCAGGAAATCTTGCAGTCCCGCGGCGTCGCCGTTGTTTGCGGCGTCCAACCGGATAAGCCGCTGGAAATCATCAACCGCTATCTGGCGCGTAATTTGACGGTCGGCGGCAATGCCTGCAACCATGACGGCGACGAGGATCATCACTGCGGACACTGAAACAAGAACAAATCAGGCGGATTTTCGGTTGACGAATTTCCGCCTGATTTGGTTCAGGGCTTTGCAAAACGGCTTCATGCTATATTGATTCGAATAGGCTATTCCTTCAGCGAGTAGCTGCTCGGGACAGGAAACGGGGGGCTATTGTGGACATCGTTCTATTTTATGGCCTGGCGGTGGCCGGAGTCGTCTGGTCGTACACAAAAAGTCGGCAAAAAACGCGGCAAGCGTTGAAAAAATCCTGGAAGAGCTTTGAGAATATTTTGCCGTCATTCGCTTTCATTTTGTTGTTGATCGGCGCTTGTCTGGCTCTTGTTTCGCCGGCGGCGGTTTCGGGCCTTTTGGGGGCGCAGTCGGGTTGGGCAGGGCTCTGCATGGCGGCAGCGATCGGTTCGATTACCCTGATCCCTGGCTTCATTGCGTTTCCACTGGCGCGCGCGGTGCTGGAAATGGGCGCAGGAATGATGCAAGTGGCGGTTTTTGTTTCGACGCTGATGATGGTTGGGGTAGTTACCGCGCCGATGGAGATTCAGTTTTTTAACCGCAAAACAATGTTGCTGCGCAATGGAATGAGCGTGTTGTATTCCTTTGCGGTTGCCTATGTTCTGGCAAAGGTGGCGGGTTGAATTGACAATGCTGCTGCGTTACAAATGGGTGATCCTGGCTCTGACGGCCGAGTTCGCGGTATTGGTCTGGAATCCGGTTTTGGGCCGACAAATTGCTCTTCAGACGACAAACGGGTTTGTTGAAATGTTGAGTTTTTTGCCGCCGGTGTTTATTATTTTGGGCCTCCTTGATGTGTGGGTGCCGCGAGAGATTGTGATTAGTCATCTCGGCGGCGGCTCGGGGTTGCGGGGAATGGCGTTGGCGATTTTTTTGGGGGCGGCCGCAGCTGGTCCTCTATATGGCGCGTTTCCGGTGGCTGCCGTAATGATGAAAAAAGGGGCCAGCCTTTACAATGTCATGATATTTCTGGGCGCTTGGTCGACATTGAAGATTCCCATGTTTCTGTTCGAAACGCAGTACCTGGGATTGACTTTTTCGGTGACCCGCTGGGTCTGCAGCTTGGTGGGAATCGTCGCAATGGCGTTCCTGATTGATCGCTGGGTGCCGGAAAAGGAAAAGCAGGAGATTTATAACAAACACCAAGAACGATAGCGGATACTAAAAAATTTACCCGAAGGAGCAGTGTTTAGTATGATGAAAAATGAAGGAAAATGCGCATTGTGCATGGTGAAGACGCGATATTGTCGAAGCAAGGAGGAAGGAACCGCCCCTGTATTCTGCTCCACCAAATTGTATCCGGAAGCAATTGAAAAAGCGGTGGCGGAGTATGCAAAACCGGATATCCACCAGTTTGCCCGCAATGCTTCCTTGCAGGAAGCGGAGTGCTATATTGACCGCTCGGCTACGCCCCATTACAAATTTCCGGTGAAGCCGCGGGTTCAGGAAATCATTGAATTCTCCCGGAAAATGGGGTATAAGAAATTAGGGGTAGCTTTTTGTGGCGGCTTGCACAAGGAAGCTAACGTCTTCTGCAAGATTTTAGAGGACCACGGCTTCGATGTGGTTTCCGTCATGTGCAAAGTGGGTGGAGTGGACAAAGATATACTGGAAATCGGGCCGGATGAGCGCGTACAGGCTAGGGAAGCGGAGTCCATGTGCAACCCGATTGCGCAGGCGGAAGTTCTCAATGCGGCCGAGACGGATTTTAATATTTTGTTGGGGTTATGTGTCGGGCATGACTCGATGTTCATCAAGTACTGCAAAGCCATGGTTACTGTGTTTGCAGTGAAAGACCGGGCAATGGGGCACAATCCGCTGGCCGCCATATATACCTACGATTCCTACTGTGAACGCTTTAAGCAGGATCGCCTGAAGAAAGTCGACATTGTGGAGTAGAGACGCTTGTGACATTGAGAGACTTCCTGAGTCGTTGATTTTACGACCACAAGAAGAACCCACGGAGGCGCATATGACCAGAGAAGACGTTTTTGGGTCGCACGTGACTGAATATGAACAATGGTTTCAGGAACATCCCTGTCTGTTCGCGGCGGAAATCACCGCGCTCAAGGAAGTCTTGCCGCAGTCCGGAGTTGGGTTGGAAATCGGCGTCGGGACGGGCCTGTTCGCATCGGCGCTGGGAATCAAATACGGGGTTGAACCTTCTGAGGCCATGCGAAAAAAAGCGGAATTCAGGGGCATACATGTCTTTGACGGCGTGGCCGAACGTCTGCCGTTCAAGACGGCAATGTTTGATTTTGCGGTTATGATCACAGTCGATTGCTTTCTGACGGATGTCGAGCGGTCTTTTCGGGAAGCCCACCGTATCCTGACCCCCCAGGGCTGGTTTATTATTGCGTTTATTGACGCGGCAACCCGGCTGGGAAAAGCATATGAAGAGAAAAAGCAATCCAGTTTGTTTTACCAACAGGCTCATTTCCATAGCGCTGCCGAAGTGAAAGAACTACTGATGAAGGCAGGCTTCCGTGTCGATGAGGAACGACAAACCATCTTTACGTTTCAAAATATTCCCCAGGAAATATGGCCGGGAACTGGCGAAGGCGTCTTTGCGGTGATCCGAGCCCGGAAGATGCGCGAGACTGGATCTGCCGAATAAACGATAGTAAAAATCTGGAATGTTATTGTAGAAATAAACCTAATAGATTATAATTATCATTGATGACGGGGTGTGCCTTTGCGATGTTCAGGGGCTAACCGCTCCGCGTCTGATTTTTTGCAAGTTGTTGCTGTTTTGGCAATAGTCGAGATATGGATTTTGGAAAGGAGGTGAAAACAGTGGCGGAGGAAAAGATTTCGTGCGTAAAACCTGCCAAAGGTCCGACGATCAGCGAATCCACAAATACAGCCAATGAAGCAACGATTCTTCATGCGGCGAAGGAGGAAAACAAGATGTTGGCCAAAGTGGGAAAACCGGCTCCGGATTTCGAAGCCAATGCATTTGTCAACGGCGGCTTCACGACGGTGAAACTATCCGATTATAAGGGGAAATGGGTTTCGCTCTGCTTCTATCCCGGTGATTTTACCTTTGTCTGACCGACCGAATTGTCGGCGGTCGCCGTCAAAAATCAAGAATTGCAAAACATGGATGTTCAAGTCCTGGCGGTAAGTGTTGATAGCCGCTTCAGCCACAAGATCTGGCAAGAAGAAGAATTGTCCAAGATGGTTCCCGGGGGCGTTCCCTTCCCCATGTTGTCCGATCAGGGCGGCCGTATCGGCGAAATATACGGCGTGTACGATGCGGAAGCTGGGGTGGACATTCGAGGCCGTTTCCTGATTGATCCAGATGGGATTATTCAGGCGATGGAAGTAATGACTCCTCCAGTGGGTCGAAACGTTTCGGAATTAATTCGGCAGGCTCAGGCCTTCCAGCATGTGCGGGCAACTGGCGAAGCGACGCCTGCTGGTTGGACTCCCGGCAAACCGACTCTGCAACCAGGCCCGGATTTGGTCGGCAAAGTTTGGAAAGTGTGGCAACCGGATAAAGCGTTTGAAAAATAGATGAACCGAACCTCCAATGGGAATGAACGGCAGGTTGTCGAAAGAATGGCAACCTGCCGTTTGGTTTTTGGGGCGGCGGTTCGAATTTGGGTATCTCGCAGGAATGTTGCGTCGGAAAGCGGACGTAAAGAGTGTGAATATTTTATCTTTGTTCAGGAGATCGCTTGAAAAAATACCGCAGTGTGTTATAATCAAAACATACAAATATCGCAATATTTAAATGTTGAGATTAATCGGCGGGAGAGGTAACGCAGTGCAACATTTTTACCGTACAGATCCTGAAGCATTCACTGAATTGGCGGATATCCTGAAAGCTCTGGCCCATCCGCAAAGGCTGTGCATCGCCAAGGCTTTGTGTGAAAAACAACAATCAAATGTAACTGAAATGCAAATTTGTCTTGGGGAAGCGCAATCCACGGTTTCGCAGCATTTAGCAAAACTGAAGGCAGCGAAAATTATAACCGGTAAGAGAGAAGGAACCAATATTTATTATTCCCTTTATGACGAGAAAAAACGCCAGATCGTGCAATCACTCGTCAATGGCTTTTTTTCGGAAGAAGAGAAGCCGTAACCCCGGAGTGACTATTGGAGGAACTCTGGAGTGGGGTTCGACTGCGAAGCGTGAATCGGTAAAAAGAAAATAGAAGGGCGGATGATCAGATGAAGAAAATAGTGGTGATCGGTGGAGTTGCGGCAGGCTTGAAGTCGGCGGCCAAGGCACGGCGGAATGATCCCCAGGCGCAAATTACGGTTGTGGAGCGCGGCGAAATCATTTCTTATGGCGCCTGCGGGATGCCCTACTATGTATCCGGCGACGTTTCCCATATTGATGACCTGCGGAAAACTCCGGTTGGCGTGCTACGTAGTCCGGAATATTTTAAGAATATCAAAAAAATTGATGTGTTGACTCAAACAACCGCTTTGAAAATCGATCGCACCGCGAAAACGGTGCTAGTCAAAAATTTGGTTTCACAGGAAGAATCATTGCTGCCCTATGACAAATTGGTGCTGGCCACCGGCGCCTCGCCGGTGCGGCCGCCGTTGCCGGGAATCGGGCTAACCAATGTATTTACCATGTGGCATCCCCGTGATGCGGAGGCTGTGAAAAAGGGAATACGCGACGGAAACTACAAACAAGCTGTAATTATTGGGGCCGGTCTTGTGGGGATGGAGATGGCGGAAGCGTTGAAGAAATCCGGCCTGGCGGTGACTGTCGTAGAAATGCAGGATACCGTATTTCCGGCATTTTTGGATTTTGAGATTGCCGAAGTGGTGCGCAAGTACGCCGAGGAACAGGGAATTCGACTATTAACCGGTGAAAAGGTCACCGGATTGAAGGGCGAATCGGCGGTTCAAAGCGTTGAAACCGAAAAACAGACCATACCGGCGGATCTGGTCATTCTGTCGCTCGGCGCCCGGCCCAATGTCGAACTGGCGAAGGAGGCAGGTTTGACGTTAGGGGCGACCGGCGGAATTCATGTTGATGATCGGCTGCGAACCAGTGATCCCGACATTTTTGCCGGCGGCGACTGCGTGGAGAACACAAACCTGATTTCCGGGCGAAAAGTGTTGGCGCCGATGGGATCAACCGCCAACAAACAAGGGCGGGTGATCGGCGACAACCTCTGCGGTGGGGATGAAGTATTCCGGGGCGTGCTGAATACGGTTGTCGTGAAGGTGATGGCTCTGAATGTCGGCAAGACCGGGCTGAGTGAAAAAGACGCGAAGGCTTTAGGATATGACTTCATCACGATCATGGTGTCCGGCCACGATAAGCCGCACTATATGCCGGGGGCCAAACTGATCACGGTCAAACTGATTGTGGACGTGCCCACGCGCAAGGTTCTGGGAATGCAAGCGGTAGGCGAAGGGGAAGTCGCCAAACGGGTGGATGTCGCTGCCGCGCTGCTGACATTGGGCGGTACAGTTCAAGATATGTTTGATATCGATTTGTCCTACGCACCGCCTTACAACTCGCCGATTGACAATCTGGCGGCGGCCGCGATTTCGGCGATGAACAAATTGGCCGGAAAATTCAAGGGGATTTCGCCGGTCGAAGCCAAAGAGAAAATGGCGGATACCAAAACGGTTCTGCTGGATGTGCGAACTCCCGATGAATGTAAGCAGATTCGGATCGGCGATTGCTCCAATATCAAGTATATTCCGTTGGGACAGTTGCGCAGCCGGTTGCAGGAATTGGGCAAAGAGGGCGAAATTCTGGCATTCTGCAAGATCAGCGTGCGTGGATATGAAGCGCAGTGCATTCTGGAGGGAGAAGGTTTCGACAATGTAAAGGTCATTGAAGGCGGAGTCGTCGCCTGGCCCTACTGCTGCGAAAAAGGCTGATTCGGCCTGCGGTTGATCCCTTTTGTAAGTACTTATAAGAAAGTTCGGTTGTGTAGATGCAGCCGAACTTTTTTATTCTCGTTATTGACATATGCTCAAAACTTGTTTATGATTATTATGAGCATATGACAATAACGACGTCGAAGTGCAGAGAGCTCGAATAAAATTGAGAGGTGAGAATAATGCCAAGAGGAGATGGAACCGGACCGATGGGAAATGGACCGATGACTGGTCGCGGCGCGGGATTTTGTGCGGGAGTTGGTATGTCGGGCGCAACCAGTGCGATCGGTCGTTTCGGCGGCTTTGGCTGCCGCCGGGGCGGCGGGGGCGGAATGCGTGGCGCCGGAATGCGGGCGCAGAATCGTTTTATGGCGCAACCGTACGGTGAAGAAGGCGCTGCCGCCGCCAACGAAAAAGAAGTGCTGAGTCGGCAGATGAATGCGTTGGAAACACAACTGCAACAAGTAAAACAGCGACTGGAACAACTTTCTTCGCCCCAGGAATGAAATAGTATCGGACGAGGCAGGAGGAACGATCCTGCATTGCCCGTTTTGCGGCAAGGCACGGCGATGTGGAGTGAAAAGAAAATGATTGTTTATGGACCGGTTTCTTCGCGAAGGTTGGGACAGAGTATGGGAATCAATCATATTCCCCCCAAGGTTTGCTCGTATTCCTGCTGTTACTGTCAACTGGGTCGAACGGATAAAATGCAGATCGAACGGCAAGAGTTTTATTCGCCCCAGATCATTCGTTCCGAAGTGGAACAAAAGTTGCAGCAGCTGATGCAGAGCGGGCAGAGGGTCGATTATTTGACGTTCGTTCCCGACGGAGAGCCGACGCTGGATTTAAATCTGGGAACGGAAATAGCCATGCTCAAGCAGTTCCAGAAAAAGATCGCGGTTATTACTAACGCATCTTTGCTATGGCGTGAAGATGTTCGAAAAGATTTGGCGGAAGCCGATTGGGTATCGGTGAAAATCGATGCGGTTGATTCTGATATTTGGCGTAAGGTGGATCGACCCCATGGTGCGCTCGATCTCGCGACGATTCTTGACGGAGTCGTCGCCTTCGCCCGAGAGTTTAAAGGTCAACTGGTTACTGAGACGATGCTTGTGGACGGGGTAAATGATTCGGTGGAAGCAATCGACAAATTAGCGGAATTTTTGGCGCGGGTAAGACCGCAAATCGCTTATTTATTGGTTCCTACCCGGCCTCCCGCGGAATGCAATGTCCGGCGTCCCTCGAGTGCTCGACTGCTAGAGGCGGCTCGCGCGATTCGGCGGGCGGCGGGTGGTGTGACGGTGGAATGGATTACCGGGGACGAGCGGGAGGATGGTTTTTTTTGCACGGGAGATATTGTTGAAGATTTGTTGAGCATCACGGCGGTCCATCCGTTGCGGGCTGAAATTGTCGATGAAATAAAAAAGAATCGAGCAAGTGGGGAAAACCTCGTCGAAGAACTTGTGAAGCAAGGATTGTTGCTGGAATTTTGGTATGAGGGCAAAAAGTTTTATCATAAAAAGCTATAAGAGTTATCCAGGTCATTTCAAAAATATCGGGGAGGTGTCAGTATGCCCGGAAGAGATGGAACAGGACCCGCAGGAACGGGCGGTGGAATGGGACGCGGTCAGGGAAGAGGAGGGGGAATGCGTGGGTTGCGGCAAGGCGGCGGAAGAACGACCGGACCGTTTCCCAACGGGTTTTGTGTTTGCCCGCAATGCGGCGAGAAAGTTCCCCACCAACCCGGCAAACCCTGCACTACGGTGCAATGTCCCCAATGCGGTTCGCTGATGGTGCGTGAATAGCATCCAGTAAAAAAATAGTACGAGGAGTTGTATTTATGAAAATTGCCATGCCTGTCACCAACAAATCGATGGAAGCCGAGATTGCGGGCTCATTTGGACGGACTCCCTATTTTTTGATTTATGATACGGACGCGAAAACCAGCGCTTTTTTTGATAATACCGCGGCGCTCAGTCAAGGCGGCGCTGGCATCAAAGCGGCGCAGAGCGTTGTCGATAGCGGCGCTGGAGCGGTCTTGGTTCCCCAGTGCGGCGAAAATGCGGCATCGATATTAAAGGCGGCTGACTTGAAAATGTACAAGACGACGACCACGTCAATAATGGATAATATCCTTGCGTATGAAGAAGGGAAATTGGCACTGCTGGAAGATGTTCATGCCGGGTATCACAACCATGGCGGAAAATAATCTTAGAATTGCCGTGCTTAGCGGCAAAGGGGGTACGGGCAAGACTCTCGTGTCGGTGAACCTGGCGGCTTCGGCATTGCAGTCGACTTATGTCGACTGTGATGTCGAAGAGCCCAATGGGCATTTATATTTTAAGCCGGTAAATCCAGCAAGCCGGGAAATTGCCGTGAAAATACCGGTTGTTGACGAGAAACGCTGCAATGGTTGCCGAGTGTGCGTCGATTTTTGCAAATTCAATGCATTGGCCTATGTCCGAGGCCAATGGAAAGTGTTTGAAACGGTGTGTCATTCTTGTGGCGGCTGTGTCTTGTTTTGCCCGCAAAAAGCATTGTCGGAGGTCGAAAAACCGATCGGACAAATTCGGGCGGGCTTGTCCGAGAATGTTACCGTGTTGACAGGAATCCTAAATACGGGAGAGACCTCTGGAATACCAATTATTAAGGAACTATTAAACATTGTCGCCAATGAGAAAAAGTTGACGGTAATTGATTGCCCGCCAGGCAGCGCCTGTATTGTCATGGAAAGCATCAAAGAGGCGGACTATTGCATTTTGGTGGCGGAACCGACTTCGTTTGGCGTGCATAATTTGGCGATGGCGCATGAACTGGTGACTCTTTTTGGGAAACCTTGCGGCGTTGTGCTGAACAAATGCCTTGACGGCGACAATCCGGCGGAACGGTATTGCCTGGACCAGAATTTGAAGATTTTGGACAGGATACCGTTTGACGCTGAAATCGGCACGTTGAATTCCAACGGACAGATTCTTGTCAGAGAGGATACGAAGTACTGGAAGTCTTTTTTGACTTTACTCAACTCCGTCATCAAGGAGGCACGGCATGCGGCAATTACTCATTCTTAGCGGTAAAGGTGGCACCGGAAAAACAACGGTTGCCGGCGCCTTCATCAAGTTGTCCGGGGCCGGAGCCTATGCGGATTGCGACGTTGACGCCCCTAACCTGCACTTGGTCATGAGCCAGACTGTTTCACCGCGGCGGTCCGACTATTTCGGGTTGCCGAAAGCGAAAATCGATAGGAAGCAGTGTGTGCAATGCGGTTTGTGCCGCGCAAATTGCCGATTTGAAGCGATCAGCGCTGATTATGCCATCGACGGATATGCTTGCGAAGGTTGCGGCGTTTGTGAGAAGATTTGTCCCGTGGGAGCGACCTCGCTCGTATCGGTTGTTGCCGGGGAATTAATGCTGTACGTTGGGGATGCGGTGTTTTCCACGGCGCAGCTTCGGATGGGCAGCGGAACATCCGGAATGCTGGTGACGGAAGTGAAAAAACAGATGCAGTCAGTTGCCGAAGATGCTGAATTGGCTATTATCGACGGGTCGCCGGGAATTGGCTGCCCGGTAATAGCTTCGCTCAGCGGCGTAGATATGGTGTTGATCGTAGCGGAGCCATCTATTTCCGGGATTAGCGACATGGAGCGCATTATTAAAACTGCCCGTGGATTTCAAACTCGAATTGCGGTCTGTGTCAATAAATACAATACCAATTTGGAAAAAACCACAGATATTGTCCGATATTGCCAGGAAAACGAGCTGCCGTTTGTCGGCAAGATCCCATTCGATCCGAAAGTAGTGGAAAGCGTCAACCAGGGACGCAGCATTGTGGATGTCAAGTGTCCCGCCGGCGAGACGGCAAAAGCAATTTACCGGCAAACAATGCAGGTTTTGTTGGCGTAACTTTTCGTGATTACTTTTATTGCGCAGTTCTGGTAAAATAAATTTAATGCTTTTGATGGGCAGGAAGCTTGGATTAAAAAACGGAGCTGATGTGTTTTGGCAAGGCCAACAAAGTGGCGCAGAATTGAAAATGTCCCGTCCGTGTTGAATTTCGTTCCTTCGGATCAGGAACCGGTCATTGACAAGAATTCTTTGAAGATCGAGGAATTGGAAGCGATTCGGCTGAAAGATCTCAAGGGATTGGAACAGGAAGAGTGCGCCGGTAATATGGGGGTGTCGCGGCCAACATTTCAGCGAATCTTAAGCTCCGCCCGGGAAAAAATCGCTGATAGCTTGATCAACGGCAAGGCCATCACAGTCGAGGGCGGGACCTTTACGCGCAATATTTGTTCCGTAAGGTGTTTGGATTGCAACAAAGTCTGGCTGGAGAGTTTCGAACGGATGGAGGCCATCAAAAAGGGTGAATATGTCTGTCCGGACTGCGGTTCAACCCAAGTGGTTTGTTGTCAGGACCATAAGGGAAAGTTCTGCCGTCGGAATTGCTGGCGGCATGGTCGGACAGAGTAACTAACGATAAAACGGGCTGTCTCAAAATAGGTTAACCAACCTGAATGAGACAGCCCGTTTTTATGCGATGACATTGGGTTGAAATATTCGCATGGCTTCGGCCATAGCGAGCAATTGATCCGCTGAATGCGGCGAAGCTTGGACCTTCTCCGCATCCTCCGACAAAAATATCTCGGGTTTTCGGTAACGGTTGAGGCGATAGCAGGGAACCGGCGGCAATGTTTGGGCCATAGTCAGCAGGTCCGCTTCGCTGAATTGGGGTACTACCGTTGTTCGGACTTCAAATGATGCGTTGTATTGCAATAAGAACTGAATTGTTTTCAATACGGCGGCCGGACTTGCAGCCGGACCGCAGATTTCCCGATAACGCAGCGGCGGCGCTTTGAAGTCGACGGCGTAGTAGTCGCAGGCGCCGGCGTCCAATAGCTGCCGAATCACCTGTGGGGCCGAGCCGTTGGAATCCAGTTTGATCTTATAGCCAAAGGATTTCACATAATCGATGAACGCCGGGAGATCCGGTTGCAGAGTTGGCTCGCCGCCTGTAATCACGACACTGTCCAGTTGTCCGGCGCGTTTTGCGAGAAATTCGTGAACAGTATGTCGGTTCAGCAAGGTGTATGCACCATCGATCAAAGAACGATTGTGGCAGTAAAAACAATTATAGTTGCACCCCGGCGTGAATAGGACGCAGGCAATGTTTCCAGGATAGTCGACGAGCGAAGTTTTGACGAGCCCTGCAATCAACATGATGGTTATTCGTTGATGACGTATTGCTTGCGTTGGGCATATTCTTCCTGTTTACCTTTGTTAAAGTTTCGCACCGGGCGTAGATAGCCGACTACACGGCTCCAGACCTCGGTAGCGGCGCCGCACTCCGGACAGATTGGCTGTTCACCGGCCAGGTAGCCATGGTCGTTGCAGATCGAAAAAGTTGGCGTCAGGGAAATATACGGCAATCGGTACCGGGTGAAGACTTTTTGGATCAAGCGCTTGGCGATGGCACGGTCCTTGATTTCCTCGCCCAGATATAAATGCAATACTGTGCCGCCTGTATAGAGGGACTGAAGTTCGTCCTGGAGATCCAAGGTTTCAAAGATGTCGTCGGTAAAACCGACTGGCAATTGGGATGAATTTGTATAATAGGGTACCGATTCACCGGCCGTGATGATATCTGAATATCGCTCGGAATCTTTTTTGGCGAGACGATAACTGGTACCTTCCGCTGGAGTAGCCTCCAGATTGTAGTAATGACCAGTTTTGTCCTGGATTTCCTGGATTTCTTTGCGCATGTAGTTTAAGGTTTTGACCGCAAAATCCTGCCCTTTCTTTGTGGCCAGGTCGCAGGCCGGACCGAATAGGTTTTGGCAGGCTTCGTTCATGCCAATGAGGCCGATCGTGTTGAAGTGATTGTACCAGAAACAACCGGTTTTCTGCTGGATTGGCCGCAAATAATTGGCGGAGTATGGATACAGACCTCGCGCCGTTTGTTCTTCGATGACTTTACGCTTGATTTCCAAACTGTTGGCGGCGATATTCATCTGTTGCCACAACCGGGCGAAAAATTCCGACTCGCTTTTTGAAATATAAGCGATTCGGGGGAGGTTGAGGGTAACGACTCCAATGGAGCCAGTCAGCGGATTCGACCCGAACAGTCCGCCGCCGCGCTTGCGTAGTTCCTTCGTATCCAGACGGAGACGGCAACACATCGACAAGGCGTCTTCGGGCGACAGATCGGAATTGACGTAGTTTGAAAAGTAAGGGATGCCGTATTTGCAAGTGATTTCCATGAATTTATCCGTAACCGGACTGTTCCAGTCAAAATCCCGGGTAATGTTGATGGTGGGGATGGGGAATGTGAATACCCGCCCTTTGGAGTCGCCGCTGCTCATGACATCGCAGAAGGCCAGATTGAACAGGTCCATTTCCGTCTGGAAGTCGCCGTAGGTTTCCGGCATGTATTGCCCGCCGCAAATGACGTGCTGATTTTTTAAGGTCCGGGGCGGCACGATGTCGAATGTCAGGTTGGAAAACGGGCACTGGAAGCCGACCCTTGTGGGTACGTTCAGATTGAAGATGAATTCCTGCAAAGCCTGACGGACCGTTGCGTAATCGAGTTTGTCATAGCGGATGAATGGTGCACAATAGGTGTCGAAAGAAGACCAGGCTTGCGCGCCGGCGCTTTCGCCCTGCGTGGTGAAGGTCGAGTTGACGATCTGCCCGAGGAATGAGCGGAGGTGCTTGGGGGGGTTGGACTCAACCTTGCCCGGAACGCCGCCGAATCCGTTCAGCAGGACTTGCTGCAGATCCCAACCGGCGCAGTAGGGGCCGAAAAAACCGAGATCATGGATATGGATGTCTCCTGACAAGTGGGCGTTGCGGATTTCTTCCGGATAGATTTCATGCAGCCAGTAATTTTGGGTGAAGGCCTCCCGGACATAATTGTTCAACCCGTTGATGGATTTTTGGGTGTTGGCGTTCTCGTTGATTTGCCAATCGCGGTCGTTCAAATACTCGGAAAACATAGTGATGGTGGCGCCGATCAACGCATTGGCTTCCCGGGCGGAACGGCGCTTTTCCCGGTAGAGAATGAACGCTTTGGCGGTTTTGGCGTGTCCAGCCTCGATCAGAATCTTTTCGACAAGATCCTGGATGCCTTCCACGTCGGCGATACCGCTGGGATATTTCTGTTCGGCAAGAACCAAAACTTGTTCCGTGAGTTTTTCAGCCAGGGCGAAATCATTACCGCCGACAGCAGTGGCCGCTTTGAAGATGGCGAATATGATTTTTTCTTTCCGGAAAGGAACTTGCGATTGATCCCGTTTGGCGATTCGTTGCAACATTAATCCAACACTCCTCTACAATTGCTGTGACGAAGCACAACATATTGTGGTTGCTGATTGATTTGTTCAAACATATAGTATTTTCTTTTTGGGCATTTGTCAATAATCTCTGAAAAGATTGACACGGGCGGCGATTAATCTTAAAATCATTATGATCATAAGATCATAAATCGGCTATTTTGCCGAGACTTGAGGCGCCGGAGAGGTCGGCGTAATCGGTGGTAAGGAGCGGTTCCATGCATTGTACGGATTTTTCAATTTTTTCGGACAAGACGATCGAACATTTTATGCAACCGCAGAACGTCGGTTACATGGAGGACGCCGACGCGGTAGGAATCAGCGGGGAACCCGGTTGTGGCGATTCACTGGCGATATTTATCAAAGTTCAAGATAATGTGATCAGCGAGATTAGTTTTTTGGTGTTCGGATGTGTGGCGGCGGTAGCTTCCAGCAGCATGACAACGGAGCTGGCGAAAGGAAAAACCCTGGAGGAAGCGGCGAAGATCACCGACGCCGATATTGTGGCGGCGTTGGACGGTCTACCTGAACATAAATTGCATTGCAGCGTTTTGGGAGCGTCCGCCTTGCAAAATGCTATTGCCAATTATCGGGGCTGTTATGGCATTTCCAAGGCGGAATGAATCTGTGAAAAATTATCTTGAAAGAGGTGGCGAATGCTTCAATACGTGCCAATCGGGGTGGTTCATTCCCCTTTCAGGGAGCCGGCGGGAACACCGATTCAGTCGTCTGCGGCAGCGGCCGTTGGCGTGGAAGCGCGGGTGGAGGTTTTTCCATGTTTTCGCGAGGGGCTACGAGACCTGGAGGGATTTTCGCACTTGATTTTGCTATATCATATGCACCGTATCCAACCGGCCGGCTTGTTGGTTAGGCCTTTTTTAGGCAACGAAAGTCATGGTGTATTTGCGACACGGTCACCAGGACGACCGAATCCAATCGGGTTTTCCGTTGTTCGGTTGCTTTCGGTGGAGGATGGGGCGATTAGCATCACCGACGTCGATATTCTGGACCAGACGCAGGTTCTGGATATCAAGCCGTATGTCGGCGAGTTTGATATTCGTCCGGTTGAAAGAATCGGTTGGTTTGCTGATAATCTTTACAAATTGGACAAAACCAAAGATGACGGACGATTCACAAAGAAGTAAAACAATTTGCTAAATTCATGTGGTAAAAGCACTCCAATATCGGAGTGCTTTTTTATTTTTTGTAGTAACTTAACCACGAAAACGAAAAACGGCGATTGTCGGGAAATCCTTGTAGTTATAGGCATTTGGTTGTTTGGCACGAGAGTTGCAATATATATTGCCGTAGAGATGCAAAGCGAAGCGAAAACGGAGGCGGAGGAATAATGCATAGTCGATACTGCTGGATTCCAATGTTCTTTTTGCTTTTTGGACTCGTATTGTTTGGGACCGGTTGCGGCAAGCAAGCGGTGAATCCCGTGACGACTCCATTGTCGGCTCCTGTCGAGCAAAAAAGAAGTGAAGACCCGGAAGGAACAAAACGCCTGATCTGGGAGGCGTATCATCAAGTACTGGCCGAGGTAGCCAGTGGCGAGTTTCCTGTGGATGCCGGGAAAGCAAAGTCGATGACGCAGGGAAAAGAAAGCGGCTATTTGTTTATCGATTTGCGGACGCCAGCTGATTATGCGACAAAACACGTGCTCGGCGCCGTCAATCTCAGCATCGTGGCGTTGGCCGAAAAAATCGACCGGTTGCCGACTGATAAAACCATGGTTTTGTATTGTTATACCGGGCAGAGTTCGGCATTGGCGATGGCGCCGCTCAAAGCATACGGGTATCGGGCGATTTTCATCAACGGCGGGTTTGCCAATCTGGAGAAAGCAGGATTCGTCATGGATACAGTGAAAACGGAGTTTTCAGTAGCCGACGCGAAAAAAGAAAAGGATTCCCGCGCCGGGGCATTGGCGGGCATAAAATCCAACTTGCTGGCGATTGCCAGGCAGCATTCGGGTAAAACGTTGGTGGTTGCCCAGACGGATACCAAAGAACTGGTGGAAGGATCGCCGAGTAAATATGCTTTTGTCGATTTGCGGCCGCGCGAAGACTATGAACGGAGTCATATCAAAGGTTCCATCAGTGCCCCATTGGCCGAGCTGCAAAGTAAACTTTCCCTGCTACCGAAAGACAAGAGGCTGATTTTGTGTTGCAAGAGCGGGCAATTGGCGGCGATGACCACAGCTCCGTTAACGGCGGAAGGTTTTAAAATTATTTCGTTGTGCGCCGGATTTTCCCAGTTGGACGAAAATAATTATCCGATGGAGAAGAAATAATGAGTGGAGAGATGAGCCGACGGGAGTTTTTGTCCCGCCGCGGGTTGGGTGAGGTCTTTCGGAAGGTGACGCCGATGTTGGGCATCAAGACGGAGTCTGAACAACTCGATGCAACGGCGGAAAAACAGGAAGTTAAAGAACCCGAAACAACTGCGACCGAAGAACGAACGGTCATGGACGGTTATTTGTCGTCCCCTCTTTATAGTTACGCTCTGTTGTCGGAAATGCCATGGGATATGTTGACCGAGGAAGCAGAACGTCGGGGCATCCCTTATGAAGGACGATCAAAAATGGAAGTGGTCCGTGAATTATTTGTTGGCGCTGCGGAAAGGGAGGGACAGGAATGAGCGGAGAGGACCGGTTGATTGCCGGAGAAGGCGCCATCAATCACTATTGGATGGTGTGTTTTTCTAATGATCTAACGCGGGAAAAACTGGGGCTGAAATATATCAGCCAGATGCGGGACAAAGACCCCTATTGGTATTTATGGTTTCATGATTTCCCGGGAGTGTTCAAGCTTTCTTTGATGGAGTGCGTTGCGGATTCCGGTTGGGATTGGCGGGCTCTGTTGCGGATCAAATATTATCCGCACCCCGATGAATCGATTTTTCACGGGCTATCCGTACTGGAACAAGTATGTCGCTTGAGTGAAATATTTCAAACCAAGCCGGCGCAGTGGCAGGGCGGCGAAACCAGTTGCGCTTGTTGCGGCGGCGTTCACCATCATGAAGGGGAACGGTTTGCCGATCTTCGGGAAGGAACCGGCGCTCCACTGGCCGGACTGGCTGAGAAAATTCCAGAGGATTTTTTTCTGGCCGGCCAAATGGAGATCAAGTATTTGCGGGACAAGGTCAGCGAAGTGAGCTGGGAGAGTCAGGATTATTGGCGAGTGGCGATGACGGAAAATTACTACATGGGTGACCAGGACGGCGCTACATTGAAAGTCTTGCGGAAGGGGGACATCGACCGGGACTTTCCCGGGTGGATGCTGACTGACTTTGTGGCTCGCCGTTTTGCCATGGGCTGGCAGGAACATCATGGATTCTCCCGTGCATCGGAATTGTTGAGTAATGAAGAGGGACTGGAATTCAGCAGCGATGGTCGAACCATTCGCGCTAATCCCAGTGCAACAATCCGATGCCGCCAGGTATGCCGGCGCATGGAGATATAAAAAAGAAGAGGGGGGTGAAGGAATGTCGGAAAAAACAGCTTCGGGTGGTTCTGGTTACATTACGGGGCTATTGGCCGGGTTGGTTGTTGGCGGGGGACTGTTTTGGATTACGATGCAGCTGCTCATCGCGCAACGACCCTAGTGCTTACAAAGAACGAAAGGAGTGAACCCATCAATGGCGGAAGACATTTCCCGGCGCTCGTTTATTAAAGGCGCCAGCCTGGGTGTGGCCGCCGGCTATTTTGCAACGGCCGGGCTATCCTCGACGGCATTTTACAAACAGGTCATGCCGGCGGAAAAGCTGGATCAGACCGACATCGGCCAGATTAAGGGCCTTAAAATGAAAGTGGTTTCGGAAACCAGCTGGTTTGACAATAGCGTACTGCTCAACGACATGAAAAAAGCCGGTGGGCTGCTGGTGAATCAGTACATCATTCCCTGGACGGAGCAGGGACTGGCCCAAGGCTTCAATGGCAGCAACAGCGGCGGTTTTGCAACGTATATCGAAGCGGAGCTGCTGGATGGGTCCATCAAACGCATATTGCTGGACACGGGCTGGAATCCCAAATGGATGGAAAAGCGGATGACCGAAGAAGGCGTGACGGAAAAGATTGCTAAAAAGCAAATCGACTATTGGGTCATCAGTCACGAACATTTTGACCACTATTGGGGCGTCGAGGCCGTATTAAAACACAATCCCGCTCAAGATATCATTGTTCCGAAGGGGTTCTATACGGAAGGATTCGATTTGTTGAAAGGCAAAGCCTTCCCCAAAGCCGGACTGAAAAACGACTACCCGCATAAAGGGAAAGTCACCGTCAATGATTCCAGCAAGGTGAACAAACTATTTCCGGGCGCAGCGTTGATGACTTTCGATGTGCCGATTATCTGCCGGGTGTTCGGCGAACAGGCCTTTGTTTTCAATGTTAAGGACAAGGGGATTGTTTTGGTCACCGGTTGCTGCCATATGGGCATCATTACCTACATGGAAACAATTCGAAAAAAGATCAAGGGCGGCGAAAAGGTGTACGCGGTACAGGGCGGGTTGCATATTTCCCCCTTCGAGGATTGGGATCCGCAATATGATGATTTGGTTCTTGCCCTGAACAAATACGGTGTACAACACATTGGCGCCAATCACTGCACCGGCTTTATCGCCGTGGAAAAAATGATCGCCGCGAAGTTGCCAATTGTCCGTGGGACGATGAAGAATCGGACCAAACGCGACATCTATCTCGGCAACGGCGACACGATGACTGTCTGAGAAAGGAGGAGAAAGCATTGACAACCAAAACCTATGAGGGAAATGTATCTGTTCCGGAACAGGATCTTTCGGAACATCACTATGAAGAACTGGACACCATTTGGTTGGAGGAGCGCAGTCAGGCCAATGTATTCAGCCAGCCGTTGCGCGGTGTTCTGGGATTTTTCCTGACCTTCGGCGTGTTCATGGCGATCTGGTATGTTTTCATGGATCCGCGGGGGATTATGCAATGGTATACGCCGATGTACGGTTACATGTACATCCGTTGGTTATTGATCGTGGCGATTTGGCAGGCCTATATCTTTAATTTCTGGCCGTTTAAACACTCCTGGGTGGAAAAAACCCATCCCTTGATCAAAGGCCCGTTGTTCATCGGTATCAACTGGGCCGTCACCGGCGCCTTGATCTGGGGCGGCTTCTTCTGGCTGATCGGCAAATACTCCATCCCCTATTTCAGTTGGCCGGAGTTACATAAGATCGGCATGACGGACTTCTTCGCCCGTGAATACGCTGGCCTAGCAGTGTTGATGGTGGCGGCGATCGCGTCCTGGCTGGCACCGATTTGGCCGATGGCTTTTGAAAACTGGCCGTGGCACAAATTGGATCAACCGGCCAAGGGATTTACGGTCTTCATGTTGACTGGTTTATTGACTATCGCAGTGTACTTCTTCTTCATGCACCCGCATTACATGGTTTTGTTCTATCCCTGGCAGAAATTTGCGGCGGCGTTTCCATGGTGGTATGAAACGGCAAAAACACTGTCCGGCAACTACAATGTCGGCTGGATTATGTGCGGCACCATCGCGGTTTGGTTGGTCGAGACGATCTGGGAACGTTATCCGTTCCGCCTGATCAAGAGCCAACCCTGGCGTGGAATAGCCGGGTTTGCCTGGATTCTGTTCGTGGCGCTGTTAATGTTCAACACGTTCAATCTGATGCAGGACTTGGCCTGGGGGCCGGCCTATGAAGGCGGCAAGCGCCTGTATGCGCCCGACTGGCGGTATCTGCATTCCGGCGAGTTGGCTGTTATGATGCTGCTGCCGGCCTTGGTTCTATATTTCTATTTCGACAACTGGCCGAAAAAGTTCTCGACCGAAGTGAACTTGGCGATTCGGACGATCATCGTAGTGGGGGGAACGTTCCTGTTCAACTTCATTTACTATCAGGTCAGTCCGCCGCTGCTCGGCACCCAGCCCGGATATTCGCATCCGCAGCAATTCCCGATGGCCCCGGTTATTCTCTGGATCGTTGTAATGTTGTACCACAACTGGTTCATGGATGGCTGGCCGGGAAAGAAACTCAAAAAATGATGAAATAAATCTATTGCAGGCAAAACCCATTCGTGCAGAGACCCTCGGAAAAAGCGAACGGGAGGGCATCAGGCAGGATGCCTTCCCGTTTATGTCGAAGTCATGGTTTAGACGGGAATGAGGGGAACGGATGATCATGCTGAGTTTCATCATCGATAACGACAATAATCTGATTTGGGCTGACGAGCAAGCGCGTCAAATCTTGGGACTGCCGGAAAGAGGCAATGTTGATGTTGTTTCGGGCGTCTTTGGTTTGGCGCACCTATATCAGCGTATCGAGCAGGAATCTTTCAATTATCGCTGGGCCGGACAATTAAAAGTTGTTTTGTCGAGTGGCGAGCCGGGACTGCTGCAAGGCAGAGCAAGTTGGGTAACCAACGAATTGTGTGTGTTCAATCAGGTGTTCATTGAAGGTGCCTTGGATGATCTGGATTTGCCGGCAGCAAGCTTGAATGATGCAGAAATATTTGCGGTGCAAACAGAACAAATGCGAAAAGTCTATGAAATTTCGACCAGTATCAACTCCAATCTTGATTTTCAGTCGATCTGCGTCGATGTTACACGAAAGGCGGCCGAGTTGGTCGGCGCCGAACGCAGTTTGTTATATAACGTGACGGATAAAGAAATCGGTGTATTCGCGACCTGGAATATGACCGTTCCTCAACGTAGTTTGTTCAGTATGGTAGACTACCAGCATGGAATTATTAAAAACTGCCTGAAACATCGTTCACCGGTTTTAGTGGCCGCATATAGCGACCATCCGGATTGGATCCAGGAAATTTATGAATCGTTGTGTTTTGAGTCATTCATTTTGTACCCTCTCTATGCCGGGCAACGGTTGGTCGGCGTGTTGGCCCTGTTTCGACGGGAACCGTTGCGCTTTGGCGACAGACAATTGATGTTGCTTCAGATGATTTCCAACCAGATGGCGATTGCGGTGTTGAATGCGCAAACCTATAGCGATATGCGGAATATCACCACCAACCTGGAACGGGAACTCGGTTTGAAATCCAGCCAACTGCGGGTGTCGGAACTGGCGTTGATTCGCAAATCCAACGAGTTAGCGGCCGTATTCGATGCCATTACCGACGCTTTGTTTGTGGTGGATGGGAATTTTGTGATCCGGGAAGTGAATCAGGCCGGATTGAGCTTCGCCGGCGTTACCAATACCATGGAATTGATCAACAGCACGTATTGTGAGATTGTCGGGCGGCGCTATAATTGCGGCAACTGCTATTTGCGACAGACGTTGGATCAGCGGCTGCCGCAAACAGTGGAAATCGAAATGGAGGACCGGATATATACGGTGACAACCTATCCGGTGCTGGATGAGGAGGGACGGGCCAATCAGGTGGTTTGCGCGTTGCGGGATGTAACCATTGTCCGCAAGAAAGGAGCCGAACTGATTCAGTCGCAAAAGATGCAGGCCGTGGGAACCTTGGCGGCTGGCGTGGCGCACGAGATCCGAAATCCGTTGGGCGCTATTTCGAATTATGTCTACATTTTGGAAGAACAGATGCTACCCCGAACCAATCAGGAACTTATGGCGGATCCGGCGGAGATCCGGGAAACGCTGGGCGGTATTCGGCGACTGGTCGAACGGAGCGAAAGCGTGATTCGCAATTTGCTTGATTTTTCCCGGGATAAAGCTCCCAATATCTCAACGTTTCCGTTGCGGAGCGTAATTGATCAAATTCTGTTGCTGGTCGGTAAAACCGCCCAAAAGAAGAAAGTCGAAATCACGGTTTTCGGCGATAAAAACGCCCAGGTGACTTCTGATACCGGGGCTATGCAGCATATCCTGTTCAATTTGGTTCTGAATTCCATTGACGCGATCGAATCCGGCGGCGCCATCGCGATCCGGTATAGTTCGGATCAATCGGGATTTACCATTCAGGTTGAGGATAATGGCAGTGGGATTTCGCGGGAGCATATGGAAAAAATATTCAATCCTTTTTTCACGACCAAGGCGCCGGATCGGGGAACGGGTCTCGGATTGTATTTGGTATATAACGAAGTCCGGCGTCTGGGCGGCACGATTTCTGTGGAATCGGCGCCTGGCGGACCCACAAAATTTACGGTGCAATTTTCGGTAGTCGGAAAAGGAGAGAGCGAGAATGGCGAGCGGTAAAATACTGTTGGTGGAAGACGATGAGGATTTTGGCCGGAGCCTTGCGCTGATTTTGAAGCACAAAGGTTATGTTCCGCAGTGGACCGGTTCGGGGGAACAGGCTTTGTCAGTGCTGGCGGAAAAGCATTTTGACGTGGTCATTACCGATATGCTGATGCCGGGCATGAGCGGGCTGGAGTTTTTGCGCCAATTTCGCGAAACGTACGGTACGGATACGCCGATTGTTATGATCACCGGCTACGGAAGTGTGACCGAAGCCGTTGAGGCGATGAAATCCGGGGCGTTTGGTTACTTCCTAAAACCCGTGAACCAGGAAGAGATATGTCTGACTATCGAAAAAGCATTGGAAATGGGTCGCCTGAAAAATGAAAATCTGATGTTGCGGCAGGAAATCAAAGAAAGCAAAGGAGATCTGTTCGTTGGCGAAAGCCCGCGAATTCAGCGGCTGTTTGATGAAGCCGCCGCTTTGGCGAAAAGCGATGTGAATGTTTTGATCACCGGCGAAAGCGGATCCGGAAAGGAAGTGCTGGCGCGATTCATTCATGAGCATAGTTCGCGTGCCGCCCGGCCATTTTTGGCGATAAACTGTCAGGCATATGCGTTATCCCTGATTGAAAGCGAATTGTTTGGCTATCGGGGCGGATCTTTTACCGGGGCAAAGGCAAAAGGGAAGATCGGCAAGATTGAAAGCGCCGCCGGCGGCACGTTGTTTCTCGATGAAATCGGCGACTTGGATCCTTCCATTCAAGTTAAACTATTGCGAGTCCTGGAGACGCGGACGATCGAACCAGTCGGCGGGACGACACCCATACCGGTCGATTTTCGACTGATTTCCGCCACCAATCAGGATCTGGGGGATCGAATAGCTGAAAAACAGTTTCGGGAAGATTTGTATTACCGGATCAATACTGTCAAACTGTATGTTCCGCCCCTTCGGGAACGAAAAGAGGATATTCCGGCTTTGGCCGCACATTTCATCAAACGGTTTGGGTCGGAACAAAAGAAAGGTCCGCTGAAGCTGACCAAGGCGGCGGAATTGCGTCTGTTGGGGCATGATTGGCCGGGTAATATCCGGGAACTCAAGAATGCCATGGAAGCGGCGGTTGCATTGGCAAAAGGCCCGCAGATTGATGTAGATAGCCTGAGAGTGGAAGGCGAAGCCGCTGAACCTGTCTTTTTCGGAATGACTTTTTCTGCTGCGCGAGAAAATTTCGAACGGAATTATTTTCAGTCCCAGTATGACGCCTGTACGGGAAATATATCCGAAATATCCCGCCGAACCGGCGTGGATCGAAAACAGTTATACAAAAAGCTCTATGAGTATGCGATTGTTCAAAAACTGGATTGATAAAATGGAGGGAGAAAAATGTTTGGATTGGGTATGCCCGAACTTATTTTGATTCTTGTGATTTCCCTGGTGATTTTTGGACCTTCAAAATTGCCGGAGATGGGAGCATCCATCGGGAAAGCAATCCGTGAATTCCGAAATGCCACCAATGGTAGTTCAGAAATGGCGTTGAATCGGCCAGCTACATCATCCGTGGAGAAAGAAAGTGAACCCATTAAGTGACTTAGGCGCGCGACAAGAAGTCATTGCCCCGTCTTCCACAAGTATTCAGCAAATGACCCTAGTTGGACATTTGGGTGAACTTCGCCGCCGGCTGATCGTTTCTGTCCTGGCGATTGCGGCGGGAACACTGGGCGCATACACTGTCGTTGAGGATCTGATGCGATTCGTGGTCGCGCCAGCTGGCAAACTTTATTTTATGAGTCCGGCGGAAGGCTTTTTTGCCTATCTGAAAATTGCAGTCGTTGCAGGGTTTATGGTGGCTTTGCCGGTAGTACTGTGGCAAGTATGGCGCTTCGTCGCTCCGGCATTGACTTCCAGTGAAAAAAGATGGGGATTGCTTCTGGTGCCCGGTTCTGCAATTCTGTTTTTTCTCGGAGTGTTGTTTGCTTTCGTGCTCGTGTGGCCGGCCGCGGTAAAGTTTTTTCTCGGGTTTGGCAATGAGTCGTTGATGCCGATGATATCTTTGGGGCAGTATCTGTCTTTTTTGTTGTCGTTTATTTTGCCGTTCGGCGTCATTTTCAATTTGCCGCTGTTGCTGCTGGCGCTGGCGAAAATGGGAATCATCAGTTCCGCTGTTTTGGCGAAACATCGCAAAATGATGATTTTAGGCGCCTTTATCGTGGGTGGGATTATTACGCCGACGCCGGATGTTTTGACCCAGACTATGATGGCCATGCCGATCATTCTTTTTTATGAAACAAGCATTTGGACTATGAAACTCTTGTTGGGGAGATAGACGAGCATGAAAAATCCCGCAGCGCTTTTCGCCGGCGCTGCGGGATTTTTGTTCAAGCTTATAGTTTGTTTTTTTCCAGCCACCGGAAGAGAAAAATCGTGCCGATCGCAAAGGGGATGATGATGAACCAGTGATTGACGCCTAATACTTTGGGAATCGTGATATTCCCGTAATTACCCCACGTTAGCACGGTCGTTTTTAACAGGGGAAATGCTTCTGCGAAAAGAGCCGCTCCGGCTAACATTCCGGCGATTCCCCACAGTCCGTCGATCCGGCCTTCGCCGACTGCTCCCATGGAAGTGCCGGGACAATAACCGAACAGGCCCCAACCGATTCCGAACAGCAAGCCGCCGATGACAATTGCGCCAACGATCATCGGCTTGATGGAAAGTTTGGCCAAGCCAAGATCAACCAACAAATAGGTTCCGATCATGCCAACCACAATGGCGGACAGCATGAATTTGACGATGGTCATGTCCTGCAAGCGCAAAGCGCCGATTTGTTTGTCGTAACGCAATACCCGCCCTTTTTGCAGCAGAAACCCGAACAGAATTCCCGTAACCAGCCCATATATCAGATCGGCCGTCATGATTTGTCACCTCCGCCGTAAAGAATCCGGCTTACGATGATTCCACCGACGAAGAAAAAGATCAGAGCGACAAAGCCGCTCACCGCCAGCTGAAGCGAACCGCTCAGCCCATGACCGCTCGGTCACCCATCGGCCAAACGGGCGCCGAACATCGCAATCGTGCCACCTACGAATGCGACCAGGCCGCGTTTGACCATGCCACCTCCAAACCGTTCGCGCCACATATCGGGTACAGTCTGAATCTTAAAGCTGCCGGAGGAGATTGCGGCAAGGAAGGCGCCGATCAGGATTCCGACCACGAACATCCATTGCCAGTCGATCACCGGTTTGTTTTTGGTCAAATATTCAAGTTTTGCCATGTGCGCCGGATCAATGGCTTTTTCCAGGTAGCCGGCGCCGCGAACAAACGTGGTGGAAGCGCCGAAATACTTTCCGGTCACCCAGACGGAGCCGACAGAAACCAAGCCTGATAAAGCGCCTGCCAGATAAGGATTCCAGGCACCGGGGTCTTTCTCTTTTTCCATACCCATCCTTCCTTTCGCATGATTCTCAACTTGCTGTGATATTGATTCTGATTGATGAGGGAAGAGAAATAGGATAGCTCGGAAAAGGATATTACAAATTAATTATAATAATTATTGTTTATAACGTCAATGAACGAGTTGCGCGCACTTTTCATCATTTTGTCACAGCCTAGACACAGATATTTCAAGGCTTTCTGTTAAGATAAAGATAAGCAAACATCCAGAACTTGAGGAGGTGTGAACCATGAAACGGAACTTGTTGGGATTGGTCATCGTCACCTTGGTGGGTTTCCTTTTTCAATCCACGGTCGCTTTGGCCTGTGCGATGGATCTGATTCCGTCAACGGCAACCGCGAAGGTTGGCGATACGGTGGGCTTTCGACTGGAGCGGGCGGCGATCCACCGATCTTGTGTATTGCCGCTTGAGCAGACGACAATCCGGGTAAGCGGCGGCGAGCTGGTTGATCCGGGTGCATGGAG
>CAZRLN010000030.1:0-30775 GCA_964601085.1 uncultured Veillonellaceae bacterium
TGTTTCGCATGTCCTGGGTGTTTGACATGAATTTTTCGTGGACATTCCGCGAAGTTAAGCGTCGACAATATTTGGAGAAGATGGCGGCAAAATTGCCGGATACGTCCGACGTGCGCAAAGCGGCTGATTTTCTTTTGCGGCAGCGCGACCGCCGGGCGATGGAATAAACACATCATGCTTGGAGGGAAGAGAATGTCAAAATGGAACTTTTCGGCAGTCTGTGTGACCTTCCTGATTCTTATGTTGGTTGCCTCGACATCCCTTGCAGAACCGAAAGCCAATCTTCACGCTTCTTTCAAGGCTTATTCCAATGGCTCACGTTGCGCTCCATCGGTCGATAGTCCGCCGTTTTCCTTATCCGGACCCGGATATCTTCATTTGAAAATGACGATCAGCCAGTGGTGGGACGGCGAGGTCATCGGCCGACCGCTTGTTTACTGGAAGGGATATTCGTCAGCGGCCTGGGGTGGCGCATACCCGAACGGAATCGGCCCGGTCGTGTACGAGAAAGCCAGCGGCCCGGCGCAAAACGGCAAGTATTTGGCGTTGGAACAGAAACTTCGGGTTCATAATAAAATGGATTTTGTCGCCGCCAGTATTGCACCTGTCTGCAAAATGTACGGAGTGAGTGGCTTTACCCAGTGGGGGCAGGATGTGCATCTGACGCTTGATTTTGAACCGGATCAACCGGCGGCGGCTCCTCGCATTTCCGCCAATCCTACGGAGAAAGTGTTGCTGAGTAATGAAAACTACGATGCTGTGTCGAACCGACCTCCCAAAGTATGTTTGTTCAGCGTCAAGTCGCCTAAGACAATTAGCTTTATCCAGGTGTATCACTGGAATAATGGGCGCGGTACGGTAGCGCCCGGACAAATCCAGATCCGGGATTGGCGGACGGACAAGGTGATTGCTGCATGCCAGGCTCGCGGCGCTGCCGGACATCTCGGAGTCACCAATGTTTTCTGGCGATGTGAGAATATACGGATCGCTTTGCCGGTCGGCGAATATTATATTTTTGACACGGATGTAAGCACACAATCCTATAATGCGGGAACGAACAACTGCCCCATGGTTGTTGTAAAGGGGTTTTGAACGTGCGCTATGGTAAGTGTCGGAAAGTTTTGGGAGGTGGACAATTATGCCAAAGTTTTCAGCCAATCTGAGCATGATGTTTCAGGAAGTAGCTTTCCTGGATCGGTTCGCCGCTTCGGCGAAAGCCGGGTTCAAAGCGGTCGAATTCATGTTCCCGTATGAGTATCCCGTCGAAGAACTGCAAAAAGTTTTGAAAGCCGCCGATCAGAAAGTCGTGCTGTTTAATTTGCCGGCTGGCAACTGGGCGGGCGGTGACCGGGGGATCGCGGTGGATCCGGCGCGGACGGCCGAATTTGCGGCGGGTGTGGAAAAAGCGGCGGAGTATGCCAAAACGCTCGGCGTGCCGCAGGTGAACTGCCTGGTCGGCAAGAAACTGGCTGATGTCCCGGCGGCGGAGCAACATCGGACGTTGGTCGCGAACCTGCGGCTGGCTGCGGATGCCATGGCGAAGATCGGCGTCAAACTGCTGGTGGAACCGTTAAACTCGCGGGATATGCTGAGCTTTACATTGAACACAACCGCGCAGGTGCTGGAATTGTTGGCAGAAATCGGTCATGCCAATATTTTTCTGCAATACGACGTATATCATGCCCAACGGATGGAAGGAGAACTGGCAGGTATTTTGCGAAACAACCTGGCGAAGATCGCCCATATCCAGATTGCCGACAATCCGGGCCGGCATCAGCCGGGAACCGGGGAGATCAATTACCGGTGGCTGCTGGAGGACTTCGATAACGCCGGTTACAAAGGATATGTCGGACTGGAATATATTCCGGCGCCTGACAGCTTGAGTTCATTGGAGTGGATTGCCGCCTACGGTTACAGTTTGTAATTTTGCGCCACCGAATTTATTTTGCCAATAAAAAGAACGGAGTTCCTGCCAGTGATGGCAGAAACTCCGTTCTTTTTTCGCTTCTCAGTGTCCGCCCGGCATCAGTGGAACCGTGGTTCCAGCTTCCGTCATGACGGTGATCGTGAAATCGTCCTTGCCGAGTTTTTCCCGGGCGATTTGCATCGCCTCCTCGGCGCTGGTCGCGGGAATGAAGCCGGCGTGACGGACAAAGTCCGCGTTTTCCGGTTTGGTCACGATGATGAGGGAAATCGCTTCGGCAATGTAGGCAAACTTGAGGGCGATGAAGCCGGGAACCGTGAAGCCGGCTCGCAGGGCGATTTCCCGGTCGTATTTGTCCGTGAAGTTGAACCAGTCGCTGAAATCCGGCGGCTCTTTGATATCACGGCACTCCAGGAAACAAATGGCCACGCCGCCGGGTCGGGTCGCCGCGTAAGCGTTGTCGATGGTTTTGGATCCCTGATACAGGTTGATGTCGCGGGGGAAGCCGCCGGCAGAGGCGATGGTCAAATCGGCCTGTTGCGTGATGGGGATGCCGTAGATCCGCTCCACTTCTTTGCAGCCCTCCCGCCAGGCTTTTTCCCAGTGGCCGGCGAAGAATCGGGCGAATTTTCCTGCCGGCGTAAAGACGGTGTTCAGCAAGAAGGCGGGATTGAGGGCTGCGGCATGCTGTCGCATGTCGTCATGCATTTCATTGCCGTCCAGTTTGCCAGAGACGCTGTTGGCGTTCAGGCCTTTGCCGATTTCTTTATGCAAACAGAAAGTATGATTGCCCTGGATACTTTCGTAGGCGCTCACGCCGGGCATCACCGCTTTGCGTCCACCGCCGAATCCGGCCATCAGATGATAGACGATGCCGCTGGTGAGGATGACCTTGTCCGCTTCGACTACACGACGGTTGACGATGATCGGCGTTCCGCCGGAAGTCGTGCCAAGTTGAACCAGGTTGGCTTTGTCATGGGAATCATGCTGGTATACCTTGACCCGGTGGCAGGTTTCGGCGCCGCAAACGGCGACGTCTTCCGCCGGTGTATGGGGCCGGTGCGCACCCAGCGTCACTACGATCGAGATATCGGCGTCCGGTACGCCGGCGGCATTGAGCTCATCCAGCAACGTCGGCAGAAACTGGTCATGTTTGATCCAGGCCCGGGTAATGTCGCCGACGGTGACGACGACTTTGTCGCCGGCCTTGACGGTTTGGGCCAGCGGCAAGGTTCCGATAGGATTGCGCAACGCTTCGCGTACGGCGGCGGGAACGTCGGCGATCGCTTCAGCGGCTGTGCCCTTGATGTCATAGAGAATACGATCTGTGGGCAGGTCTAGCTCCATGGCGCCTTCGCCAAACCCGAACTGATATTTTTTTGTGTTCATGTTTCACACTCCTGCCTCGGAATATTTTGATATCAGTCTATTTCTTCTTAGCCTCCTCAATTTCCTTTAACCAGGAACCAAAGCGGGGGCCATATTTGTCATACACCGGCTTGACGGCTTCTTGGAAAGCTTTGGTGTCAACATCGGTGATGATTTCCATGCCGCCAGCCTTGACCGCCTTGAGTTGTTCGGCCATTTGATCCGCTCCCCATTTTCGGACGTGTTGGGCGGATTCTTTGGCAGCGGCGAGAAGAATATCCTGACTCGGCTTGTCAAAGGAATCAAAGAAATTTTTGCTCATGACGATGGTCGCCGGCGAATAAGTGTGTTTGGTCATGGAGAAGTATTTCTGGGTTTCTTGCAATTTGAATGCAAAGGCAACATTCACCGGGTTTTCCTGTCCGTCGATCGTTTTTTGCTGCAGCGCGGTCAGTGCCTCGGTCCAGGCCATGGGGACGGCGTTGACGCCAAGTGCCTTGAAGGTGTCGATGAAAACAGGGTTTTCCATGACACGGACTTTGAGGCCGGCGGCATCCGCCGGGGTTCGGACCGGTCGCTTCGAGTTGGTAAGGTTGCGGAAGCCGCGTTCGGCGAAGGCCAGACCTTTCAAATTGATAGTATCGAACTTGGCCAACATTTTTTGACCGACCGGGCCATCGAGAACCTTGTAGACCTCCGCTTCGTTGGCAAACAGGAACGGCATTTCGAAAACAGCCAACTCGGGCAAGAAATTGCCGATCGGACCGTTGGTGATGACTCCGGCATGGACGGTTCCCATTTGCATTCCTTCAATTAAGGCGCGCTCATCGCCCAACGAGGCGTTGGGATATACCTCGACCTTGATTTTTCCCTGAGATTTCGACTCCACGACTTCTTTGAATTTGAGGGCGGTAATGTGGTACGGATCCTTCTCATTGACCACATGGGCCAGTTTGATGGTTTTCACTTGCGGTTGCGCCGGCGTAGCGGCCGGTTTGGTGTCGGGCTTCGATGCCCCGCAGCCGGATAAGACGAGAACAAACAGACAACAGAAGAAAAATGTCCAATAATGTTTTCGGTTAGTCATTATAAATCTTCCTTTCATTCTTCATTTTCGTATCTTCATAACATTTTTGCGGTTGCAGTCAATTGCTTGCTTTTTGCGTCTCACCTCCCAAACGGCGAACTGCACCAGGTTACAAAAATGCCCTGCGAAAAAGTTTCCTGTGAGAAAGAAAACTTCCGCAGGGGTTATGCCCACGGAGCTGCGAACTCACTCTCTAAAAAGACGAAGTGAAATAATATTGAACTTTGTATACAAAGTTACCATCTTTGAGGCGGAGTTGTCAATAGCGATTTACAGAAAAGTTTTTTTCAAGCAGACAAAGTCCAAATAATCCCAAAGGAAAAGACGAAATCGATGACGCGAAATTTTCTTGGTTAAAGAATCCTCAAAGAAAAATTTACGATGATATAAAATGGATACAGGATAAAAGATATTTATCCGAATCAAGGGCAACGGGAACCTGAAGAAATAAGAGGAAGAGGTGTGAATGGTGAGTATTTCGTCCGTAAGCGGCAGTCTGGCATCGATGCTGCTCAATCCCTACAGCAATGTGTCCGGCAACAAAAACGTCAGCAATTCATCTCAGGGAAACTCGAATACATTGACGGGAGTCGTTGCGAGCAACGTCGACGGGGATACATTCCAATTGTCCGATGCCGGCAAAACGGCGATGCTGTCAACGTCGGAAATGTATGACAAAATGGATGCGGATGGCGACGGAGCCGTCACGCAGGAGGAATTTGTGGCGGCGCGTCCTGACGATGTGACCGAGGAAATGGCCGCCAATCTTTACAACAGTTTCGACACGGATACCTCCGGCTCATTGACGGAGTCGGAATTTGAAACGGCCATGAATCAGGCGCCCCCGCCGCCGCCACCGCCACCGGGTGGAGGAGGCGGAATGGGGTCTTCGACGGAGGAGTCGCAGACATTCAGCGAACTCGACACCAATCAGGACGGCGTGGTGAGCGCCGATGAATTAGCGGCAGCCCGCCCTGACGATGTGACCGAGAAAATGGCGGCCAATCTTTTTAAAAGTCTCGATACGGACGGATCCGGGGGACTGACGGCAACCGAATACGCCGCAAAAATGGGCGGCAATGCGGGAGCCGTGTCCAGCATATAGGATGTGCATTCTTTTCCATGAGCCCGTTTCCCGTTGCTTGCTTTCTGATTTGTGTTGCCTATAAATTTCCCCCGTCGGTCTGGCGCCAACGGGGGACCTTTTTTTGCTGTTGTTACTGTGTTTGGGGGATCAGGCGGTTTCGGAAGAATCAGGCCGCTGCGCTGTACGGAGCGACGCAATTTTTTGCCGAAGGGCAGGATCATTGCATTGCTGATATGACCAGCCCAGAAATTCGGCGGCCGCGACCCGGGCAGCATCGCATTCCAGCGCCCGCGCGAAGAAGTCGGTTGCGTGGTTGAAATCTTTGGCCTTGTAGCAGCAGAATCCGGCTCGGACATTCAGTTGCCCGGACATAACCGGAGTGAGGTCCGATCGTTGCAACTGATCGAGACAAAAGCGAAAGACAGGGGCATAGATATGTTGCTTTAACAGCCGATCCACGGTGATCGTCACTGCATCCATCTTCGGGAAACGGACGGCAATGCGGAGGAGGCGCAGCAACTGCTCTTCGCGGGCTAGGTTGATGATATTCAGGAACAATGTGGAATAGGCCGCGAAGTCCGCATCGGCTAGCGCCGACGTATCTAGCGGCTGATAATAGGCGGCTGCGATCCGGCGCAACGGGGAATCGGCTGAATGAGAAAGGAGTGTGAGCCATTCCGGATGATCACTGAGGATGCTGCAGATTACGGCGAATATCTCGGCGCCTTCTTGCCCGGTTTCCTTTAAGAGTGCGGCGAAACACTGAAATGCCGACTCGAAGTTCTCGCACACAAGAAATTTCATGCCGATAAAATAATGGCCCTGCAATTGTCGCGACAAGATCTTCAGGTAATGGGCGAAGAGTTGCTTTTGATTCAAAATGGCCAAGTTTCGTACCAAAAACTCGACGTCGGCTTTATCCCGGACCTGATACAGTCGATCAATCAGGGAAACGATGTCAGCGGGTTTTTGATCCTTGACCAAGGAAATCAGCAGTGAAAAAGAGGAATTCAGATGCTTTTCCGTTTGCAAAGCCTCAATCACATGATCGAAACATTGCGGCGGCTTGTTCATTTTATCGTAGATCAGGGCGATTTCTTCATGGACTTGGCCGATGACTTTCGGGAATTCGTTATCCAGGGTGCTGTGATAATTTTTATTGGCGCCAAGGGCCTGTTTCAGGAAGCCCAAGGCTTTGAAATAATGGCCGAGCTTTAAGTGGTACACGCCAATACAGTGCAATATTTCCGGATGGCCGGGATATTTTCGCAATGCCTCTTTGACTATCGTGGCGACTTGGGCATTCCGATACTTGTTCAGGAAGATCATACTTTTGATGAAGAAAATATAAGGCTTGTGATGGACGGTCGAGGCGAGGATCTCGTCATTGTTCTCCAACGATTTTAGCGCGTATCGGGCGGCCTGCTCATACTGATGTAGCAAAATGTGCGATTGGCTGAGGTAGTAATAGGTCAGACAATTGATGTGATGATCCGCGACTTCCTGTTCCAATAGCGGCAGATTGCGACGGGCCTTTTCCGGCAAAGTGGCTTGCGAATAGCCCGTATGGCGGATGACAAGGGTTGATTCCGGGACGTAAACGACAACGGGGCTGCGACCATGCTTGAAGATCGCCTCGTGGATCCGTCCCTGATAGCGAATGGCCCGGGAACGGCGAAACAGGCGTACGATCTGTGTATGGGCGATTACTGGCCCTTCGAGTCGTTCCATGTGTTTCATCAAAATGCAGACGGCATCGATTTTGCGGTTGCCATGCACTTTTTTGACCATCGCGGGCAGATTGACGGATTTATCCGGTTCGAAATATTCGTCGGCGTCCAGAAAGACGATCCAGTCGCCAGTGGCCTGATCCAGGGCGAAGTTACGGGCTGCGCCAAAATCGCTGGCCCATTGGTAAGAAAATACTCGGGCGCCCAAGTTTTCGGCAATGTTCACGGTTTCATCCGATGAGCCGGTATCCACGACGATGATTTCGCTGACGTATTTTTTTACACTGTCGATACAGCGGCTGATATTGTTCTGTTCATTTTTGGTGATTACACACAGGGATATTGTCGCCATTCGCTGTTATCTCCCCGTTAAATAATGAAAATACTGTATGTATATGATGCAAAATGTCGGTTGTCATTCAAGCGCATAGCCACAGTTTCGTTTAAATTCCCCGACTCCGGTCAAAGCGCTTTCACGATAAATATGATAAGCGGGATACCGAGTGTCGGCATATAACGGAAAACCTAACGAAACCGCACGAAGACAAAAATGTCGATCCTCTCCCCAGAATGTCAGATTATGCATCCGACTGAAATTTACCCCCGCCTTCAAAGCTTTATTGCTAATCAGGGTGCAGGCGCCTAAACCACCGACTTCATAAGTACCCGGATTCTTCAACATCTTGAAGAATTCCAGCATTCGGCGGTTGTATTCGTTTTTCGTCAGTGTTGCCAATTTTTCGCCATTATTGAGATAACATTGCGTGTAATGGTCATACAACCAAACTTGGGGTTGCGGAACAGAATCGGGTTGCCAGTTAGTCCAAAATACCTGGGACAAGATGTCTTTTTTCTGACTCACTAAATTTTTCAGTGAATATGGATGCAACATGATGTCGGAGTCGATTAAAAACAGATAATCGACATTGCTGTGTAAGGCGATCTTGATGATTAAATTTTTTAAATCCGCAACTTTCCATACCAGGTGCTCTTTCCAGTGATGAGTGGCTTCATCACAGTGATAAGAAGTTGGCGAATTGAATTTATAGAGGATGACGTTCGGGGTGGATTGCTCAAAATCAACAAGCATTTTGGAGGATTCCGCGTCCTCGTTATCGTCGATAAAGCAGTAGGCGATATCCAGAGAGTCTTTTTTTAATTCTGTCAGCGAAAGCAAAAATTCTTTCAAAATAGTCGTCTTTTGGCACACAGGTGAGCCGATGATAATGCGGGGCGAAAATGTCGGCGCGAAATCTGTTTTGATCAGTCGCCATAGTTTGTTCAATTCGATCTGAATATCCGCCAGAATGTGTTCGTCGTTTGTGAGGTGCAGGCTTTTTTGGAAATGGTCGATGGCACGGGAGTAGTTGCCATTATGTTGTGCAATGGTTGCACAACATAGATTTAAATTCAAATTTGCCGAATCGATTTTCAATCCATGCTGAATCCAATGCGAAGCCTCCATATGGTTTCCCATGCACAACTGTAAATTGGCCTTCCAGGCATATATTTCAGCAACGTGGGGCGTTTCCATTTCGCATTGCGCGATCAGTTTTTTTACCTCGTTATATTTTTTTGCGTTGAGGAGGAGTTGGATGTTGTCCGCTATTTTTTGTATTTGTTCAGGTGTAATCATGTTCGATCTCCGTTGCATTTTAGAATGGCAGGGGCCGTGCCGAAACCGAAGTTTCGGTACGGCCCCTGTAGGATCTTGGCCTTTATTAACCGGTTCAGGTGCGAAGTGTTGAAGCTATTGCAGCAGCGACAGAACTTGTTCCGGTTGCTGGTTCGCTTGGGCTAGCATGGCGGTAGCCGCCTGATTGATGACGCTGAGCTTGGTGTACTCGGCCATTTCGGCGGCCATATCGACGTCGCGGATGCGGGATTCGGCCGAGGTGATGTTCTCGCTGGAGGTCGTCAGGTTATTGATCGTGTGTTCCAGACGGTTTTCCTCGGCGCCCATTTTGCCGCGGGCGGCCGAGACCATGGAGGTCGCGGTGTCAATGACCGAGATGGCGACTTCGGCGGCGGTCTGGGAAGTTACGGTCAAATTGGCCACGCCCAGCGAACTGGCATCCATCGCATCGATCGACACATTCAGGTTTTGTCCGGTATTGGCGCCGATCAGGATGGTGGCAGAACCATCGGCCCGCAGATTGTTGGCTTCGGTGGTTTGAGTAAAGTCGGACAACGTATCGCTGGCCGTCGTTCGTTTATCGCCATCCGAATCGGTTACCGTGTAGGTGATGCCATAGATGGCCGATGTAGTACCACCTGTTGTTGCCGTGGCGGTTAAGGTGCCGGTTGCCGCCGTAGCCAAAGAAAAGTCGCCGGTATCGAGATCCGCGAGAGTCGTGGCGGACGTAACCGTAAACGAAGTGGTCTGCAGGGCGCCGTCTTTGACATAGTTGAGGGTAATGGTATCGCCATCTTCGATTCCCAACGAGTTGCCGCTGGCGTCAGTCATGCTGGTTAACGTGCTGGCTGCGAGGGTATCTTCATTTAGCGAAGAATTGGTGGATACGTTGGCCGTGGCGCTCGTGTTGGCCTCGCTCATGGAACCATCCAGCAGGTTTTTTGTGTTAAACTGAGTAGTTTGGGCGATTCGGTCAATTTCTTCGACAAGTTCGTCAAATTCCGACTGGATGTCGGTTCGGTCACTGTCGGTCAGTGTGTCGCTGGAAGCCTCGACCGCCAGTTCGCGCATGCGTTGCAGGATGCTGGTAGTTTCGTCGAGGGCCCCTTCCGCCGTCTGCAGGAGAGAGATGCCGTCCTGGGCATTGGCGCTGGCTTGATCGAGACCGCTGATCTGGCCGCGCATTTTTTCTGAGATTGCCAATCCGGCCGCATCATCGGCCGCCGTATTGATGCGCAGACCGGAAGATAGTTTGGCCAGCGATTTCTGCATGGTCGTGTTATTGGCATTCAACGAGTTCAATGTATTGAGGGACGCCATGTTATGATTGATGATCATGATTCTTTCCTCCTTGAATTTTTTTGATCATGGGAGCGTCCTTACTCCCACCTTGGCTGGGATTTTTTGTTCCGACTTCGGAACTGACCATCGTTTGGTTTACGTTGGCCGATTCATTGGCATCACCTCTACCTTCCCCGGTTGTCTATTTGTTCGACTAGGGAAGTTAGAAGAAAATTTGAAAAGCATTCTATTCATAAAAGTTTTCGAATAAAAAATCCACACGTCGACTGACGTGTGGAAATCGAAAAAAGAAACAGTCATTTTTATCATTGCATGCAATAGCCCACTTCATGAATCGTTTTGACATGGAGTTCGGGCAATTTTTTTCGCAAATAATGAATATACAGATGGACATAAGGACGATAGACGGCGGACTGCTCACCCCAAACCTTTTCCAGAATGCGGTCGGTGGGAATCACCTGGCCGTAGTTGCGGATCAACAGTTCAAGAATCAGGGCTTCCTTCACGGTCAGTTTTATGGAAGAATGACCGGTGATTACTTCGCCTCGGGCGGGGTCCAGGGTGAGACCGGCCGCCATCAGCAATTCCTTTGCATCGGCCGGGAGCATCCGACGGGACAAGGCGCGCAGACGGGCTAGCAGCTCGCTGCTGGAGAAAGGCTTGACCATATAGTCGTCGGCGCCGCAGTCCAATCCCTGAATCCGGTCTTCTACCGAGTCGAGCGCTGTCAGAAACAATGCCGGCGTATCATAGCCCAGTTTTCGGTACTCTTTGAGCACCGACAGGCCATCGCGGAACGGCAAGATCCGGTCCAGCACTAAAATGTCGTAGACGCCGGTCGCGGCCATTTCCAGCGCGGTTTCCCCATCCGGGGCGATGTCGGCTACATACCCATTTTTCTTCAGCAAGAACGAAAGGGCGGTGGCGAGTCTTTGCTCGTCTTCGGCTAACAAAACTTTCATCAATCAAACCGTCTTTCCTACATCCCTGTTGTGATTTTCCCTCCTTAGCACTCCGTTTGAATTATAGCTGGCGAATCTTAGAAAACAATTAATTTTTCTAAGATTCGCCAGCTATTTTTATTATTCCGGCCAATTTGTGACACCGTGGCTTTCAAAGAAAACAATAATTTCTGCTGGCGCCGTTTTGCGGGGTTATCTAAACGAAATCTAAGATGCTATGCAGAAACAACAAGTGTACAGAAGTGTCACATGCCAGCGGGAAAAAATAAAACGAAAGGCAGGGAAAAACATGAGCACGACTTCCAGCGTATCCAGCTCCAGCAGTGCAACAGCATCGTCATCCAGCACTCTTACCACTAATTATAGCGACTTGGCCAGTTTCGAATCTTTTGTTGAACTTCTTTGCGTGCAACTACAGAATCAAGACCCGACCGATCCGGTGGAAAACACGGAATTGGTTTCGCAATTGGCCCAGATGAGCACATTACAGCAGCTATCAAGCATGGGGCAGTCATTGGAAGCCTATGAAGCATACAGCCTGATTGATCAAGAAGTCACTTACAATACGACCGATTCATCGGGAACTACCACGACAGCGACAGGCACAGTGACGGCCGTGACTGTGAGCAACGGTGAAGTGTATCTGACCATTGACGGCAACAGCGTCAGCTTCGACGACTTAGCCGGCGTCAGCAGTTCAGCCGCTAGTTCCACAAGCACGACCTGAAATATTGGTTTGGGCATCAGCTGGACCCCTGCGGGGGAGGCTGACTTCTATTTCCGAGCGACGGAAGAAATAGATTTGTCAGGAGGATGAAAAAATGTCGGTATATGCGGCGCTGACAGCGTTGAACGCGCAACAGACCAAGTTGGATGTCATCGGCAATAACTTAGCCAACGTAAGCACTGTAGCCTATAAAAGCCAGAGTGTATCCTTTTCCGATTTATTGAGTCAGACGTTGAGTTCTTCTTCGGCGGCCAGCACGAGTTCCAATACTGGCGGCGTCAATGCCCAACAGGTTGGTCTTGGCGTGGCAGTATCGGCGGTTACGACGGATGTGACCAGCGGCAGCATTTCCAGCACCGGTGTTGATACCGATGTGGCCATCAATGGCAGCGGATATTTCATTGTAGCGGGCGAAACCGACGGAACTTACTATTTTACCCGGGCCGGTAATTTTAGTGTGGATGCCAGCGGAAACCTTACAGTAAATGGTTACAAAGTTTGCGGCTGGGAGCCGGACGCAAGCGGAACGCTTGACACCGAAGACGCTGTCAGTGCGATCAATTTGTTTTCCAATGCCGATGGAACCAGTAAACAGGTGATAGCGCCGCAGCAAACGTCTTATGCGACGATGGGCGGAACTTTGGATTCGACCGCTGACAGCCAGGGCGACAGTATATTCTATATCGGCAGCGCGACGGACACGATAACCGTGAGCGGAAAACTTAGCGCCAGTGACATCGCCACGGACATCACCCAGACCGTGACAACCTATGATGCCGAAGGCAATACCTCCACCGCCACGTTGACGCTGTCAGGCGGAACTGTCACCACAGGAACCTATACGAAGTCCGGAAGTTCGGACTCGGTAACTTTGAGCGTAGTGACATGGAGCGATGGAACCACTTTAGCGTTTGATGCTGACGGAAATCTTGTGACCGGCGAATACACCTCCAGCGCCGGAACCGCAACGACATTTGCCAGTAGCGGCACTCTGTCAACAGCTAGCGGGACGTCGGTTGATGTCGATTATAGCGATTTAACATTAAGCTCGACGGCGACTGCCAACTCTGCGACAGCGGCGGCGGATGGCGGAATCGATTCGGATATGGACACGGATTCATCAGCGACAATATCGGTATATGACGCTCTGGGAAATGAATATGATGTGAGCGTATCGTTTGCTAAATGTTCTACAGCGACGGTTTATGATGAGAGCGGGACAGCGAAGACAATTACTACCGTGTACTGGGCGGCGGGCGATTCATCCGACAACATCAATGCTTCCGGCAGCGGATATCTGGCGTTTGATGCGAATGGGAAACTGGTGACGGGAACCTACTATAGCTCAGATCCTACGGTGACCGGCGCGGATCCGGAAAGTTACACTTTTGATTCCACTTATGACATCAATATTTCGGCCAATACCGATTCCAGCGGCAATAAAACGACAAATATCGATGATTTTACCGTATCCATGAATATGGCGGCGGTCAGTATGTATACAACCGGTTCGATTGCCGTCAGCGCCAGTGATGGCTACGCCAGCGGCACACTGACCGGGTATTCGTTCAGCTCCGACGGAACGATTACCGGTGTTTACAGTAACAATCAAACGCAGGTTCTGGCGCAACTCGGCCTGGCAACTTTCGATAACGCCGCTGGTCTGGACAAAGTGGGGACCAGCCTGTATGCAGTGAGCGCGAACTCGGGCTCGTTTTCGGGAGCCGTAGTGGCGGGAACTGATGGAACGGGTACGCTGACTTCCGGGGCGCTGGAGTCATCCAATGTGGATTTGTCAGCGCAATTCGCCGAAATGATGGTGGCGGAACGGGCCTACCAGGCGGCCAGCAAGCTGATTACCGTGACGGACGACATGATGCAGACGGTCATCAACATGGTGAGTTAGTGACGGCGCTGTATCATGACGTAAAAGGATGGTGCGTCGAATGTCTTCGATGATTGGCACTTACTATTTGGGGTATTCTGGAATGTCGGTCAATCAGACGGCATTGGCGACTATCAGTCACAATTTGGCGAATGTGAATACGACCGGCTATTCTCGCCAAAGGGTCAACACTTCGGAACTGGTAACCTCCGACAGTGTTGTTGGTTCGGGTACGACGGTGGAATCCGTTACCCGACTGCGAAGTTCGATGCTGGATCAGACGTATCGGACTGAAAATGCGGATTTATCCTACTATGAAGCGAAAGATGAAACGCTGACCGCAGCGGAAGAGTTGTTGGGCGACTTTTCCACGTCGACTTCGGATGACTCGGCGGAAGCGACTGGTGTTCAACTAGTTATGGAGAACTTTTTCGACAGTTGGGAGGAACTGGCGAAGGACCTTTCCAGCACGAGCGCTCAAAATACGGTCTTGGAAGCGTCGACCAGTTTGGTGGATTTGTTGTCGGAACTGGATTCGCAACTGCAGCAGTTGCAGGAAGAATGCGCCGACAAAGTATATGAATCGGTGGATGCGCTAAACGAGCTGGCAACTCAGGTGGCGAAACTGAATGAACAAATCAGAATGGCGGAAACAAAGGGCTATACGGCCAACGATCTGGAGGATCAACGGGATGCGTTGGTTGATGAAATGTCAAGCTTGACGGATTTGACAGTGAATGTGCAGACGGATGGAACCTATGAGGTTTTGATTGGTGGCGTTTACTTGGTTAGAGGGACGCAAACCCACACTCTCGTTACCGCCGGAGACGGCTCGACCAGTGACCCGCTCACCGTAACTTGGGCGGAAACCGGGGGAGATGTCGAGTTTTCATCCGGCAGTATTCTGGCCCTGCTGGAGGATGCCGACCAAAGCGCAGTGCAGACCATTGACGAATCCGACCTGCCTTACGATTTCGACCCGTCTTCCGCCAGCAGCATCGGCGAGTTGCGACAGGGACTGAACGCGTTGATTACAACGATCGCCTATTCCGTGAATGATTTATTTTCCTCGGGAACGCCCCTGGACGGCACAACAGCCAGCGGAGTGCTGTTCTTTGTCAACGGCGACACCGACACCGAGGCCGGCCTGAGTATTGGCAATATCCAGATCAATACGGCGTTAGCGGCGGACTCGTCGTTACTGGCGGTATCCGCGACCGGAGAGGCGAGCGACGGCGGAATTGCGACGTCCATCGCCGAACTCGCGAGTTCGGAGTTGCTGGCAGCCGATGGACTTTCCAAGAGCGGGGACGATTATTATACTGCCGTTGTATCCTGGCTGGCGACGAAACGTGAGACGACGGAAGGGCTGCTGGCAACCCAGGAAAGTATGGTTAACCAGACCGATACCGACCGATTGTCCGTTTTCAGCGTATCCATGGAGGAAGAGCTGACCAAAATGATTACTTATCAGAGCGCTTACAGCGCCTCGGCCAAATATTTGAGCTTAGTCGATGGGCTGGTATCGGATATCATTTCACTGATTAGGTGATGTTCTGGAGGTGAACCATGTCTTCGACATTTACCGGCATCTATGCTGCGGCAAGCGGCTTATATGCCAGCCAAGCGGCCATGGCGGTTGCCACCAATAATATCAGCAACGCCAACACGGATGGATATTCCCGCAAAACTGTCACGCAGTCGGCGATTGGGCCGGCGGCGGTATATATATCCAGCGCCAGTACCGGGTCGGGAACAGAGATTACCTCGGTTTCCCGGGAACGGGATAGTTTGATTGATGCGCAATACTGGGCTGAAAATAGCGTGGCGGTTGCCTGGGAGACCAAATCCTCCACCTTGAGTGAGTTGGAGGATGTGTTGGAAGACATTAGCAGCGACGATGGATTTGACTCGATTATGAGTGAATTTACTTCGGCACTGGAGGATGTCTCTACCGATCCGGACAGTACGGACGCCCGAACGTGTCTGCAACAAGCCGGCGAAGCCGTTTGCGACTATCTGAACAGTATGGCGACTTCGCTTAGCGACATTCGGGATGCCTTAAATGAAGATGTCAAAATGACGGTGTCGGAAATTAATTCCTATAGCGAACAAATCGCCGCCCTGAACCAGCAGATTCAGCAAGCGCAAGCGGCGGGAACGGATGCCAGCGATTTGGAAGACCAAAGAGATTTGCTGATTGATGAACTTTCAGGGTTGGTGGATATCGACGTGACGGAAACCACGGTCGGAACATCCGCGACAGGAGAGGAAGTCACCACACTTGTTATCAGTATCGATGGCGGCACATTAGTCAACGGCGGCAATTACCGGACTTTGGAATGCAAAGAAGTTGTGGATGCGACAAGCGTTCAGAACGGAATGGTTGAGGTGGTCTGGAGCGATACCCAAAGCGCGGTGACACCGGAAAGCGGCCAGCTTGGCGCTTTGCTCGAATTGCGCGACGGGACGGGTGAAGCTGGGGAGTATAAGGGAATCGTATATTATGTGAACCAACTGGATGATTATGCCAAAACTTTGGCCGAGGCGTTCAACGAAGGCACCGACAGTTATTCGGGACATGCCGACGGGTATGATTCGGATGGCGACACGGGAATCTGCTTCTTTACTTACGATGGAGTCGATTCGGCAACCTTGGAAAGCAGTAGTGATGGTTACAGCGCGATTACAGCGGCTAATATTTCGTTGTCATACGAGGTTCAGACCGATGTAGCGAATATTGCCGCGTCTTCTTCGGCGGATACGACGGAAACAGAGAATAATGAGAACATATTGGCGTTAATTGATCTTTGCGATTCGGACGAAGTTTTTGGGAATTGCAGTTTGACAGATTATTTGACCTCGATGACAGCGACGTTGGGAACGGCGACAGCCTATGCCAACACGCAGTCGGAACGTCATGATGAGATTCTGTGCTCGATCAATACCCGCCGTGCCTCAGTATCCAGCGTGTCAACGAGCGAAGAAACGACCAAACTTGTGCTGTATCAAGAGGCGTTTGCCGCTTCGGCCAAAGCGATCAGCATGTGGCAAGAAGTTTATCAGGACATGCTGGACATGGTGAACGGTTAAAGATTTATGGGAGAAGGTGAAGAGCGTGATGCGCATCACGAATTCCATGATGACGCAAAGTGTAATCCGGAACATTAACAATAATATGCAGCGACTGAACGAAGCACAGCAGGAAACGTCGACCGGGCTGGAAATCCAGGAAGCGTCCGACGACCCGATCGCGGCAACGAAAACCTTGCAGTATCGCAGCGTTATCGCCAAGATTGAACAATACCAATCAAACGCCACTGATGCCACTTCCTGGATGAAAGTGACGGATGACACATTGGAATCGTTGACCGACACGGTGCAACAGATCCGCGATCTGACATCAAAGGCTTCCAGTGATGTTTTGGATGATACGCAATTGGAAGCGATTTCGGCGGAAGTCTCGGAGCTGAAAAATACGATTTTGGAGTTATTGAATACTCAATATGCCGGTCGATATATTTTTGGCGGGTATGCAACCGCTGAAGCTCCCTATACGGAAACAACCGCAACCTACACCGATGTAGCAACCGGGGAAACAACAACTCTATCTACGATCTCTTTTAAAGACGGCTATCTGAGCTTGGGCGGAGTGGTATCCACTTCGGCAGACAGTACTGCATTACTTGCACTGTATAATGCAAATTCGGCCAATGTGTACACCAGTACCGATTCACAGGAAATTACATATAATACCGGTTACAGCAGTCAGACCGCCGTGAATGTGGAAGGGCAGGACGTGACCGGGACAGGAACCGGGAATCTCTTTGACACGATTGACAAGCTTCTGTTGGGGCTGGATGGGGAAACCAGTTACCAGTCAGTGACGGTGGATGCCTCTACGGGTGTAGCGAGTGTCGTGACCACGGAATTCACAATGGATGAACTGCTGGATGAGATTGACGCAAATCTGGCGGAAATATCTACTGCGACATCGGATCTAGGGGCGCGCATGAATTATGTCGAAACCTGTACATCGCGCTTGACAAGCGACTATACCACTTATACGGGACTGCTCAGCGAGAACATCGATTCGGATATATCCGTGGCTACGACAGAGTACGCTACCGCCCAGACGATTTATGACGCGTCGCTTTCCGTCGGCGCCAAGGTCATTACCAAATCCCTGGTCGATTATTTGACCTGAGATAAAAACCCTGGCATTAAGGGAGGGAACCGACAATGTCAAGCAGCATCTCAACCTATACAACAAGTAGCGGCAGCACCGCGATTTCCGGATTGATTTCCGGACTTGATACCGCCTCGTTGGTCGATGATCTGGTGGATGCCGAAAGCACCAAGCTGGAATCGCTAAAGCAAAATCTGCAACTGGCCGAATGGAAACAGGAAGCGTATCGGGAAATTAGCACCGAATTGCAGGATTTTGTCGACACGTATTTTTCCTCGACTTCTTCTTCCAGCCTGATCAAGCAGGCCAATTATTTGCAGTATGCGGTAACAAACAGCGATACCAGCGCCTTGACGGCCACGGCCGGCACGGATGCCGTCGTTGGAACGCATACGCTGACAGTGGAGCAAGTGGCGACGGCAGCGACCGTGAGCAGCAGCTCCGGCATCTCCAAGGCAGTGACCGGGAGCAATACTCCCAGTTTTAGCAGCGCAACCGGGCAAAGTTTCGTTCTTACGCTGGATGGAACAGAGTACACCGTCACAATCGATTCTACCGTGACGGATGTTGATTCGTTGCAAGATGCCGTGGATGAGGCGGTCGGTGAAGGAAAGGTTACTGTGGGAACCGACAGTAATGGTTCCTTGACGTTCAGCGCAACAACCGACAGCGGCGTGACCTCGATTGCCATTGCCGATGGCGAAACCGATGGTGCATTGACGAATCTTGGCTTTGATGAGGATTCGAATACCAGCAATCGGATCAGTACCTCCTCGACTTTGGCGGAGATTTCCGCGCAAATGGATACGGCGATCACATTTGTGACCAATGCGGAGAGTGGCGACAAGGAAGTGACTTTTTCCATCAACGGCACATCCTTCGCCTTTTCCGAAGACGACACGCTGGAAGATGTAATGACCACCATTAACGAATCGGATTGCGGCGCGACGATCGCCTACAATTCCCTGACCGACAAGCTGACGTTGACTTCGGACTCGACCGGCGCGGGGAATCTTCTTTCCGTGAGCGACTCAGACGCCAGTACGTTTGTTTCCGGTTTGCTTGGAACAACTACGTCGGGAACGGATGCCATCATCACCTATGACGGCGCCAAGTTGACCCGCAGTTCCAATTCCATCAAACTGGACGGGGTAACATACACGGTTGCTTCGGTAACGACGGAGGCGGTGAGCGTAGATGTGGCCCAGGATTCCGATGCGATCTACGATCTGGTGAACAATTTCGTCGAGGCCTATAACTCCTTGATTGAGACCATCAACGACAAGCTGGACGAGGAGTATGACAACGATTATTTGCCTCTGACCGAGGACCAGGAAGCAGAAATGAGCGAGACGGAGATTGAGAAATGGAACGCCAAGGCGCAGACGGGTCTTCTGGAAGGGGACGATACATTATCCGACCTGTTGCGGGAACTCAGAACGGCGCTGATGGACTCAGTTTCGGGGTCCTCTTTGTCGCTGACAGAGATTGGCATTTCTACCGGCACGTATTCGGAGAACGGCAAACTGTATATAGATGAAGACGCACTTCAGTCAGCGATCGAGGAGGATGCCTCAGCGGTGCAGGCGCTGTTTGCGCAAAAATCGACTTCGTATTCCAATAACGCCGGCGTGCGGACTATGAATTCTTCGGAACGCTCGACCCGCTACAAGGAAGAAGGGGTGGCGCTTCGCTTTTACGACATTTTGTCGGATTATGTGTCCACTTCAACGGATTCCGCCGGCAATAAGGGCAAATTGCTAGAATTGGCCGGAATCGATAGCGACGGCAGCAACACCGACAATTCCCTGACCGAACAAATTTCGGATTATGAAGAACGGATTGAAAAAGAGGAAGAACGACTGGAGGCTTTCCGTGAATTGTGGGAATCCAAATTTTCAGCGATGGAGTCGGCATTGGCCACATTGAGCTCACAGAGTGCCTATATCGATTCTTTGATGGGATCGGACTCGTGATATGACAAAGCTGGAATATCTGGAAATGTTAGCGGAGCAGCAAATGCTCATGGGAAAAATCATTGACAACAGCGAGCGGCAAGTCCGATATATCCGGGGCAATCATCGTTCGTTGAACGGATTGATGAGATTGTTGGCTGCGCGGGCTTCCTTGCTTGCGCAACTGCGTAAATTCATCGATCGGACCAGCCGGTTCCACGATTGGGAGAATGATGGTGAAGTTCGGGACATGATGCGGAATATTCAGCAGGATTGGCAAAAGATTCGTGACGTGCAATCCACGTTGATGGCAACCGCGCAAATGGAAAAAAATAATATCGCCAACAAACTCGGCGGCGCCCGGATCACCCAAAATATTCGCAGCGCCTATATCGGCCGCTGGTACCAGGGATTGTCCAGAGGATTCAGCCGGGAGGTATAGCTTGTATGGAGATACAGCGCAATGTAAAACGGCCCCCGTCGTGATTCAACGGGAGGCCGTTATTGGAGTTCAAGAGCGAATACCAGGGGTGTCAATGATTAGGGTCCGGGCGGTGGCGGGTTTTGGCCTTCAGGTCCAGGCCCGCGGCCGGGTCCGTGAGGCGGCCGCATTTCCTGCGCCAGGGCCTTGGCCTGTTCTTGCGACAAGCCGGCTCCTTCCATCAGATCTTTGATCAGATCGGGACGTTTCTTGCAGCGCTGAATGCATTGCTGTTCCATGTGCGCGTTCCGTTCCTCCGGAGTCATGTTCCTCATCTTTTCCCATTCGGCTTTGCGATCCGCGTCTTTTTGCAGGAAGAACAGCATGACCCGATGCGACTGTTCTGTGTCAATCACTTTTTTGTCAACAAGTTTGCTCAGCGTTGCCTGCAGACGTTGCGCATGATCACCCGGATGAGGGGGGCGATCGGCCTGGATGGCATCCGGGCCGGGACCCGGTGCTGCCGCTGCTTGCGCCATACCTACGGCGGTGAGTGACAATGCCAGGCTGCCGAGAACCAGCGCGCTCAAAATTCGTTTGTGCCATTCGATTTTCATGATAAAATCTCCCTCCTTGTTACTTGTAGCTTATCTTTAGTATGAAGAGAGATTGTTACAACCATATTACAGGATGGTAACCATTATATTTCAGTTTTGTTGCGGTTTCGTCAAATCAATGTCAAACCAAAACCGGACGCCGTTTTCCAGATTCTCTGCTCCGAAACGGTTGCCCTGCAACTCCTGGATCGCCCGGACGATGGACAAGCCCAGTCCGTGACCGCCGCGTTCTCGGCTGCGGGCTTTATCCACTTTATAAAAACTGGTCCAGATTTTGGGCAGGCTTTCTGCCGGAATCGGTTGCCCGGAGTTGAATAGGACGATACGGACATGTTCGCCGTCCGCTAGTGGTTCGGCCGAAAGAATGATCCGCCGTTCGCCGCTGGTATGGTCGATCGCGTTATTCAAATAGTTGTTGAGAATCTGCTCGATGCGCAATCGGTCGGCGTATACGTTGAAATCGAGTTGGGTTTGCAGTTCCAGGGAGATGTCTTTTTCGGCAAGGATCGGCTGAAATTTTTGCGCCATTTCTTCCAGAAGGATGGACAATGGAAAGGATTCTGGGTTGAGTTCGTAAAAACCGGATTCAATCTGCGACAAATTGAGCAGATCATGAACCAGCCGATCCATCTTTTCCGCTTCATCCATAATCACGGAACAGTAGTAGTCTTTTTCCTGCCCTTCCTGCGCGACATTTTCTTTCAGGCCCTCCGCATAGCCGAGGATAAGGGAAAGCGGCGTTTTCAGCTCGTGCGAGACATTGGACACGAATTCCTTGCGCATTTTGTCCAGCTTACGTTCTTTTTCCACATCCGCCAGCAATTGGCGGTTTTTTTCATTCAATTCCGAGATGGCGGAATCCAGCTGATCGGACAGGTGATTGATGCTTTTGCCCAGTTCACCGATTTCGTCCGCTTGTTCAATGGAGGCCTTTTGGGAAAAATCGAGCAAAGCCATGCGCTGCGCCAGACGGTTGAGGGTAACGATCGGGCCGGTAAAGCGTTTGGCGAAAAAGAACGCCCAGCAGCAGCCGGCAAGGATAGACAGAATGCCGGTGAAAACCATGAATTGGGAAGCGACGGCGGCGCTTTCCGAAATCGGCGACAACGCCTGACGGATGTGCAGGATATCGCCGTTATTCAGCCGCCGTTCGATGACCATAAATTCAATCTTGATGTCGGCATCCCGCAGCATTTCCAGAGTGGTTCGGCTGTCGATCTCTTTGCGGCTCTTGGTGACGTGCGGCGGCGGCGGCGGCAGCTGATAGGTTGGACCGCCGTTTCGGGAGTTGGGTTGGTGAATGAACGGACCAAATGAAGTGTATCTCACTTGGCCGGTGCGGTCGGTGATGACGATGCCGGCGCCCAGCGCGTTGGCGTTTCGTTTCAGCTCCGTGGCAATATCGGCGGGGTTTCCCCGGTATATTTCGTCAAGGTTGGCGGCGGCGGCAATCAACGTGTTTTCTTTCTGCCGCAGGTAATAACTTTCCAGCCCAAGCCGGGTCAGTCCCAGCGACAGTAACACGAAAAACAGCAGCAGGCCGCTGGTGGCCCAAAAAAGCCGGAGGCGAACGGAAGGTTTCATTTGTCTACCTCGAACCGGTAGCCATATCCCCGGATGGTTTGCACCAGCGTGCTTTTGTCGCCCAGTTTGGCCCGGAGCCGGTTGATGTGAGTGTCGACCGTGCGCAGATCGCCATAGTAGTCGTAGTTCCAGACCTGGTTCAGGATCTGTTCGCGGCTGAGCGCCTTGCCATGGTTTTCCGCCAGGAAGGCCAACAGTTCGTATTCTTTCGGACTCAGGTCCAACGACTGCGAATCGATGAAAACCTGGCGGGAGGCGGCGTCGATCTTCAGACCGCCGCTGTTGCTTGCGGCAGCGCCCGTTTCTCCTTCCACACGCCGGAACAGGGCGTTGACCCGGGCCGTCAATATTTTGGGACTGAAAGGCTTGGTGACATATTCGTCGGCGCCCAGCTCGAAGGCGAACAACTGGTCGATCTCTTCTCCCCGGGCGGTCAGCATGATCACGGGAATGGAACTTTTTTTGCGAATCTCGCGGCAGACGCTGAGGCCATCCTGTTCCGGCATCATGACATCCAGAATGACCAAGTCGATTTTTTCTGTCTCCAACAAAGCCAATGCTTTCGTTCCGTTTTCCGCTTCCAGCACCGTATACCCTTCCCGCAACAGGAAATCGGCGACCAGTTTTCGGATGCGAAGTTCATCGTCGGCAATCAGGATCGTTTTGGGTTGCATAATCCACCTCTGCGCACGAAAAATTAAAACCAACTTTAGCATAAAGAGCTTTATCGGCGAAGTCAATCCAAAAGGCGATTCTTTTAGCGTATGTATACAAAGCTGTAACAAAGCTGTAACAATTCAAAGCCATAATTAAGCCAAGAAGCCGGAAACGGCGTAAGACTCAATCTGAAAGATAAGCGGGGGCTGACAATGAATACGATCCGGCAAAGGTTGATGAAGCACAAATTGGCGGTTTTTCTGACGCTGGTTCTGTTGTTCGGCGGGGCGGGTGGCGGTTATTACTATATGAACAGCAAGGCTGCACCGGCCAGTCAGGAGGTGACAGTCGCGGCAGGGCGAGGCGACGTATACGCTACGGTTTCGGCTACGGGAACGATTTCCGCCGTGAACACTGTCGAAATCAGCTCACGGGTCACTGGACTGATCAAGGAGATGCGCGTAAAAGAGAATGATGCGGTGAAAGCCGGGCAGGTGTTGTTGGTGCTGGACGATACCACGCTGCGGACGCAGGTGGCCCAGTTCAAGGCGCAACTCGACAATTACGCGACGATCTACGAACGCAGCCAACGTCTTACCAAGGCCGGCGGCCAGTCCGTCCAGCAACTCGATACCGACCGGACCAACTGGGAGGTCGCCCAACAGACTTACAACAACTACGTGTCCCAGCTTCAATATTATGTGATCACTTCACCGATCGACGGCGTGATTGTCGGCAAGCCGACGCCGGCTGGGCAGACGGTGGCGCAGGGAATTTCCAGCCCGCAGGTGATCATGAATGTGGCGGATATGTCGAAAATGCAGATTAAAGTATTGGTGGACGAAACCGATATCGGACGCATCCGATTGGGGCAGAAAGTGACGTTCACGGTGGACGCCTACCCGGACAAAACATTTACCGGCAAAGTTGCGCTCATCTCCCGTAGCGCGACGACCTCGTCGAATGTGGTGTATTACCCGGTCTATGTCGACGTGGACTCCGCCGAGGGGTTGCTGTTTCCGACCATGACGGCGAGAACGACGATCCAGGTCGGCGAAAGTAAGAACGTTCTGATTGTGCCGGCGGCTGCCGTGAAAGAGGAAAAAGGCCGGAAATATGTTCAGGTCATGATGAATGGTAAAGCGCAAAGTGTAACGGTGGAAACCGGGCTGAGCGACGACGAAAACGTGGAGATCAAAATTGGGCTGAATGCCGGCGACCAGGTGATCCTGCCAGTGGCCAAGCCGACCGCGACCACGAATCAGCAGAATCAGGGGCCGCCGCCGCGCTTGTAGACCGAGTGGATGGAGAAGGAAGCATGATTGCACTGCAAAAATTAATGAAGATTTATCAGGTGGGAGACTCGACGGTTCATGCGCTGGATGGCGTGAGCCTGTTCATCGGGGAGGGCGAGTTCGTGGCGATCACGGGACCGTCCGGATCGGGGAAATCGACCCTGATGAATATTCTGGGCTGCCTGGACCGACCGACATCCGGCTCGTATCAGCTGGACGGCGCGGAAGTCGCCACGCTGAACGACGATCAGCTGGCCTTGACCCGCAATAAAAAAATCGGCTTTGTCTTTCAAAATTTCAATCTGTTGCCGCGGATTTCGGCGCTGCATAATATCGCTCTGCCATTGGTATATGCCGGTGTTGCTGAAAAGGAGCGCCTGGATCGGTCCCTGGCCGTGCTGGCCAAAGTAGGATTAGCGGAGCGTCGCGACCACCGTCCCAATGAACTTTCCGGCGGTCAACGACAACGAATCGCCATCGCCCGGGCGCTGGTCAATGACCCGGCCATTTTGATCGCCGACGAACCGACTGGCAATCTGGACACGAAATCCAGCCTGGAGATCATGGACATTTTTTGTGATCTTCACAAACAGGGGAGAACCATCATCATGGTCACGCATGAACCGGACATTGCGGCCTACGCCGATCGAGTCGTCCATGTGCGGGATGGCCGGATTCTCAAGGACGAACAAACTGCCGACAGGGTGGCTGTGTAGGAAGGAGGTGGAGCCATGTTCCGGGAAAGCATCCGAATTGCTTTGGAAGGTCTGAAATCAAATAAATTACGCTCCATTCTCACCATGCTGGGAATTATCATAGGCGTCGGCGCGGTCATTGCCATGGTGTCGATCGGGCTGGGCGTGCAACAGAAGGTGCAGAGCTCCATCGCCAGTCTGGGCAGCAATCTGCTGATCGTCATGCCGGGTTCCAACGCGCCGCCAGGCACGGTTCGATTGGCGGCGGGATCGAATATCACGCTAACAAATCAGGACGCCAAGGCGATTTCCAAACAAGTGGGCGGGATCAGCTATGTATTGCCGGCGGTTAGTTCCCAGTATCAGGTGATTTACGGCAATCAAAACTGGAAAACAAGTGTGCAGGGAACAACGACGGATTTTTTGACGGTCCGGAATTACAGTGTTTCGGCTGGTTCGTTCTTTTCCCACAGTGACGACAACTCCCGGGCCCGGGTGGCGGTGCTGGGGCAGACGGTGGCCACCAACCTGTTTGGCGCGGCCAGCCCGGTCGGCAAGACCATCCGGATCAATCAGGCGCCGTTTCGGGTGGTCGGCGTGCTGAGCGCCAAAGGACAGTCGTCGATGGGACAGGACCAGGATGATCTGGTACTGGTCCCGCTGTCGACGGCCCAGGATCGTCTGATGGGCATTACCTACCTGAACAATATCAGCGTTCAGGCGAAAAACGCCGAAGTCATCAACAAAGTGCAGGAAGACGTAACGACATTGCTGCGGAGCCGTCATCGCCTGGCGGCGGGCGTGGAGAACGATTTCACGGTGCGAAATATGACGGCACTGATGGCGACGATGACGGAAACGACCGGGACCATCACGGTCTTGTTGGGAAATATCGCGGCGATCTCCCTGCTGGTGGGCGGGATCGGCATTATGAACATCATGCTGGTGTCCGTCACGGAACGGACCCGGGAAATCGGCATCCGCAAGGCATTGGGGGCAACCTTCCGAAATGTGCTGCTGCAATTTATCATTGAGGCTGTCGCCATCAGCGTCACCGGCGGCCTGTTCGGCATCGCCGTCGGCATCGTCGGCGCCCGGGTCATATCCTGGGTCGCGGGCTGGAATACGATTGTGGCCTGGTGGGCCATCGTGGGTGCATTCGGCGTGTCGGTGCTCATCGGGCTTTTCTTTGGCGTATATCCGGCCCGCAAAGCGGCGCTGCTCGACCCGATCGATGCGCTGCGATACGAGTAGCTGCAATCAATTTAGAAAAAGTTTTACATGAATTTACCAATCTGTGATTAATCATTCCTGTAGAATTCCCAGAGAAATAGCAGCAATAAGCAAACAAGAAAGAGAAACTGTACAGAAATAGATTTTTCTGACAGTTTCTTTACATTTACGGGAGAAACACAAAAGAACTTTGTTCAAGTATACAAAACACATTGGTAAAGCGCATAGACAATAACGATTAGTCCGTGTATATTATACATTAGTTGTTTTTTGGCGTTTTAACTGACTTGATGGAGGGGAAGAGAATGGAAAAGGTAAATGACGTACTGGGAACCGTGAATCGGGGAAATCCGGTTGAATCGGGACTGTGCTCGCTGTGTCGGGCGGATTGCCACGGCAAATGCGAAACTTGGCTGTCGAGCATCCGGGGACGAAAATTGCTTTATCCGCGTGATTTTGGGACGGTGACCGCCGGTAGCGGCAACAACAATCCGGTGGGGGTTTCCTACAGCGCCCTGCGAATCATGGGTTACAATTACGGCGCAAACAATTTGCCAGCCGGCATCAGCAATTCCCAGGATGACTGTATTTTTTCCAATGTCAGCACTGAGTGCGAATTCGGCAACGAAGTCATGACCAAATGCCGCATGCCGTTCATGACCGGTGCTCTGGGGTCAACATTTATCGCCGCGAAGTATTGGGAATCCTTCGCGATCGGCGCGGCCCTGCTGGGCGTACCTATCGTCATTGGCGAGAATGTGGTCGGGATTGACAAGGCTTCAGTCCTCGAAAACGGCAAGATCGTCAAAGCCCCGGAACTGGACCGCCGGATCGATTGCTATCTGCGTTACTATGACGGATATGGCGCGATTCTGGTGCAGATGAACGTCGAGGACGCCCGCAACGGCGTGGCCCAATATATTATCGACAAATACGGCGACAAAGTGATCATTGAACTCAAATGGGGTCAGGGAGCAAAATGCATTGGTGGGGAAATCCAGGTCACGGATCTGGACTATGCCCTCTGGCTGACAAAACGTGGCTATCTGGTTGATCCGGATCCGAATATCCCGGAAGTTCAGGAAGCTTTCAAACACGGGGCGATCCGTTCGTTCGCCCGTCACAGCCGGATGGGTTATACCCAGCTATCGTCGGTGGATCAGGTTCGGGAAGACTTCATGAACAATGTGGCCTATCTGCGCAAAATCGGTTTCAAGCGAATTTCCTTGAAGACCGGTTCTTATGGTATGGAAGGACTTGCCATGGCCATCAAGTTCGCCAGCGACGCCAAACTGGACCTGTTGACGGTGGACGGATCCGGCGGCGGAACCGGCATGAGCCCATGGAACATGATGGAAAGCTGGGGCGTGCCCTCCTTGCTGTTGCATTCCAAAGCGCATGAATACGCTACGGTTCTGGCCAATGCCGGAACCAAAGTCGTCGACATGGCGTTCGGCGGCGGGATTTCCCGCGAGGATCTGATGTTCAAGGCGCTGGCGCTGGGAGCACCGTATACCAAACTGATCTGTATGGGTCGTGCACTGATGATTCCGGGTTTCCTGGGCTCCAATATCGAAGGCGCCCTGAATCCCGACCGGAAAGCGAAAGTTTGCGGCAACTGGGATAAACTGCCCGAGAGCTTCAAGGAATACGGCTACACCGCGCAGGAAATATTCGCCGGTTATTATGATGTCGAGAAAAAAGTCGGCAAAGACGAAATGAAAAACATTCCATATGGCGCCATTGCGATGTGGACGTGTGCTGACAAGCTGAATGCCGGATTGCAGCAACTGATGGCCGGCGCCCGCAAGTTTACCACGGCGGGAATTTCCCGGGAGGATATTGCTTCAGGCAACCGGGAAACCGAAAAGGAAACCAAAATTCCGTTTATCACCGACATACAGAATGAAAGCGCCTATAAAATTTTAACCGTCAAATAATATTGACGGGCTTGCTTTGCAGCAGGGGAGTTTTTACTTTCCCCTGCTGCTTTTTATGTTTTGACGCTGTCCATGCGAAACAGGCAACAGGATTTTTCCAACGGGGTTTTGGCTGACCTTTACAGAAGGATTTTTACCGAGTTGAAATGAATTAATGAAAGTACAACCGATATTCGGCCCGGAAGCATATTCAGCCGTGAAGGGGAGGAATAGAAATGCCAATGATGACCGGTGCCCAGTATGAAGAAAGCCTACGCAAGATGAACTTCAAAGTCTACCTGCAGGGGGAACGGGTGGAAAATCCCGTCGACCATCCGATTATCCGTCCCTCGATGAATTCAGTCAAAGCCACCTACGAACTGGCCGAGAAGCCTGAGTATGAAGAACTGATGACGGCGACCTCCCACCTGAGCGGCAAAAAGATCAACCGGTTCTGCCACTTGCATCAGAGTACCGACGACTTGGTCAAAAAAGTGAAAATGCAGCGCCTGCTCGGCCAAAAAACCGGCGCCTGCTTCCAGCGTTGCGTCGGCATGGACGCGATCAACGCCGTGGACAGCGTGACCTTTGAAATGGACCAAAAGTTAGGCACAACCTATCATGAACGCTTCAACAAGTTTTTGAGCCGGATGCAGGAAGAAGACTGGACGGTGGACGGCGCCATGACCGATCCCAAGGGAGATCGGGGCTTGGCTCCCCACGAGCAGGCCGACCCGGACCTGTTCGTGCATGTGGTCGAGAAACGAACGGACGGCATCGTGGTCCGCGGCGCGAAATGTCACCAGACCGGCGCGCTCAATTCCCACTGGATCTTGATCATGCCGACCATCAGCATGGGCAAGGACGATGCGGACTACGCCGTGTCATTCGTGGCTCCGGCCGACGCCGAAGGCATCTTCTACATCTATGGCCGCCAGTCCTGCGATACTCGCAAGCTCGAAGGCGGCGAGATCGATGTCGGCAACAAGAAGTTCGGCGGCCATGAAGCGCTGATGGTGTTCGATAATCTGTTCATCCCCTGGGAAAACGTATTCATGTGCGGCGAAGTGGAGTTCAGCGGCGCGCTGGTGGAGCGCTTCGCCGGGTATCATCGTCAGAGTTACGGCGGCTGCAAGGTCGGCGTGGGTGACGTGCTGATCGGTGCGGCGGCGCTAGCGGCCGACTATAATGGCGCGGCCAAGGCATCCCACCTGAAAGACAAACTGATCGAAATGCTCCATCTGAACGAGACGCTCTATTCGTCCGGTATCGCCTGCTCGGCCGAAGGAGCGCCAACGGCGTCAGGAACTTACCTGATTGATCTGATGCTGGCCAATGTCTGCAAGCAGAACGTGACCCGGTTCCCGTACGAGATCGCCCGGCTGGCTGAAGACATCGCCGGCGGGCTGATGGTGACCATGCCTTCGGAGAAGGATCTGCGCAATCCGGAAATCGGTCCGGTCGTGGAAAAATATTTCAAGGGAATTGAGTCGGTGCCGACGGAATACCGGATGCGGATTCTGCGCCTGATCGAAAACCTGACCCTGGGCACGGCGGCTGTCGGTTACCGGACGGAGTCGATGCATGGGGCGGGGTCGCCGCAGGCCCAGCGGATCATGATTTCCCGCCAGGGCAATCTGGAGAAGAAAAAAGAACTGGCCAAGACGATCGCTGGCATTCCACCGAAAACCAAATAGGTGCGCGGAAAATGCGAACCTTGTGAATACAGGGGCAATCCGGTAAAATAAGAGCAACAGAGGAAGACCCGAAAACGTTTCCACCCTGGAACCTGTTCTGGATTATGCCAGCGTAGGGACTGCGATCATGTGTTGCTTTGCTGCAGACGGGCACAGGCTCTATTCGGGCCTGTGCTTTCTATTCTGCGATGCCGATGGATGAGAGAGGGGAATTTTATGAAAAAGGCGTTGACCATCGCCGGGTCGGATTCCGGCGGCGGTGCCGGGATTCAGGCGGACCTGAAAACCTTTGCGGCGCACGGCGTATTTGGCATGAGTGTCATCACGGCCATTACGGCGCAAAATACGCTCGGCGTGCTGGCCGTCCAGGATATTTCCCGGGAAATAATCGCCAAACAAATCGAGGCTATTTTCGAAGATATGGGCGCGGATGCCGTCAAGATCGGCATGGTTTCCCAGCCCGATACAATCCGGACGATTGCCGCCGGCTTACGAAAATATGCCCCGCCTTTGGTGGTGGTGGATCCGGTGATGATCTCCAAGAGCGGCTATCATCTGCTGCAGCCGGAGGCGGAAGCGATTCTGGTGCAGGAGTTGTTGCCTCTCGCTACCATTGTGACGCCAAATATTCCGGAAGCCGAGGCAATCCTGCATCGGTCCATCGATACATTGGCGGATATGGAATCGGCAGCCCGGGACATTCAGGCGCTGGGCCCGAAAAATGTCCTGCTCAAAGGCGGCCATCGAACCGAGGATGCGACGGATGTCTTGTATGACGGACGGAACTTCGTGCGATTCGAAGCAG
>CAZRLN010000031.1:0-27916 GCA_964601085.1 uncultured Veillonellaceae bacterium
CGAAAAAGGGCTGTTTCAAATAGACCTAAAAAACCTATTTTGAGACAGCCCCTTCTCCCCTTTATTTCATACCCACATCAATGTCTATCGGGTTGCTTCGTAAGACTTCCGCAACAGCGTCAACGGATGAACGGCGGGAAATCCAGTTGCCTGGGCGATCTGCATGCGGCAGCCGCTGCAGTCGGAGACGATCGCGTCCGGAGCGTAATCGCGGAAGCGTTCGAAAACCGGCTCACCGATGGTCATGGCGATATCATGCGTGGAAACCTGGAACCCGTAAGTACCGGACTGGCCGCAGCAACCGGCGTCTGCGTCCTCAATTTCGATCCCCGGGATCATCCGCAGCAACTCCAGGCTGGGGCGACCAATGCCCTGCGCCCGCAAATGACACGGAGCATGATACATATAGCGGCCGGATAGCTTCCCAAAATGGGTATTCAGTTTTCCCCGGTCGTACAAGCCGATCAAAAACTCCGACGCGTCATAGGTGTGTTCGGCCAGTTGTTCCATGTGTTCGAGTTCCATCAGTTCCTGATATTCCATTTTCAACATCAGTCCGCAACTGGTGCAACAGGTTAGCACCGGAATCCCCTGATCGAACCAGGGTTTCAGGGCTGCGATGTTGGTCCGGCCTTTGCCCATGGCTTCGTCCAGATACCCTTTGCCGACCAGCGGCGACCCGCAACAGTCCAGTCCTTCCGGGACGATGACCTCATAACCGTTGTGTTGCAGGACGGCCACCAGATCGAGGCCGATGTCCGGTTCGTAATAGTTTATGTAGCAGCCGGAGAAGAATACTACTTTATTGGGACTGCTCTGTTGCTTCAACGCCCGGAACTGCTGCACGAAAGTCCGGTTGGCGTAAGCGGGCAGGCTCATGGTATCGGTAATGCCGATCTGTTTCAAAATCCATTTGGTGATTGGGTTCGCCATGCCAAAATTGGACAGTGGCGCGATGGGGCTGGCCAGTTTGGATAGTTGGTCGGAGTGGGATAGCAGCCAGTCTAAAGGCGAGTGTCGTTTGGTTTTATAGAGTTTTGCCTTGGCCAGCATGTTCAGTGTTGACACCGGCACGCCGGACGGGCAGGAAATATCGCAATTCTTACAGTTGGAACAATACTCCAACGAGAATTCCGTATTCGGATCTGTGCCCCGGAACCGTTCCAGCGCCGGCCCCATCATCTTGGGGCCCGCATACTTGCGCGTAGCCGCGGATACCGGACAATAGGCGACGCAGGAAGTACAGGCGATACAACTGTCCGGATCGTTGTGGGTCTTTTTCATCTCGGTTTTCCTCCTATGCCTCGAGTCCCGCCTGGTAGGCAGTCGCCAGCGCGACGCCATTCCCCGACTTTTCTGCGCAATAATCATACCCGGCTACCATTTTTCCGGCGACGAACACATTGTCCATCAGCACCTTGCCCGCTTCGTCCACCGGTCGTAATCGTCCATCGGTCCGGATGCCAAATCGGGCGAATGGCTGAACGCCGGCAAAAAACAGATGCCGCTGACTCCATTCGGTTTGTTCTGTTGGCGCCGGAACTGGCAATCCAAAGACCGTCTCCCTTATCCGGCCGTCTTCGGCTTCCAGGCCGCCGCCAAAGAAGCCGCCCGTAGCCAAAATCACCGATTGTGCCCGGTAGCTTCGCTCCCGGTCGAGATTTCGCGTCACAATCTCCGTGCAACGCCCGCTTGCCACGGTCGCGCCAACGATGTTCGTCTGCTCGATCATCTGCACGTTCCACTTGCGCAGACAGCCCAGTAACAGCCGGCGCAAACGGAATCCCGTCACCGCCGGCGGCAGGCCGACCGTCTCGAGAACTTGGCAACGGGTGGCTTGTTCGATTTTGTCAAAGATCGCATAATCCGGCCGCGTGCCCAGTACCGGTGGCAGCAGAAGCAACCCGTTCGGGCTTGCAAAGCGAGTGATCTGATCAATGCAGGATTTCAAACCAGCCGGCGTTTCCAACCAGCGGGCCACATCCAAAGCCGTCAGATCCCGGCCGTTTTCCAGTTCGGTTTTTACGGCTGCCGTCACATAGTTTTTCCGGTAGCCGGAGTATTGCGTCAACCCAGCAGCGATGACTTTCGGACTGTAATCCTTGAGTCCTTCAAAGCCGACCACATAAACATTTTCCGCCGTTTTCAGCCGTGCCGCATCCATGGTCATCGGCACGAAGCAGGTCGGTTTCAATCGACCCAACGCCGTGGGAATCCATAAGTTCTCCTGCAGGACGCCTTTATAGGGATACCCTTCGTTGGCGCATAACGACAAAAACGCCTGCATCGCCTGGCCGACCTTTTCCGGCCCCACTCGGGCATACGGGTGCTCCGGATCCAAATCAGTCAACGCCGACGCCGGATTGCGGACAGGCGCTCCGTTGGCGTCGTAACCGTAAACGTCGATCGTGCCGCCGGCGATCGCCAAAGCGCCGACGCCCTTGGTCATCAGAAGAACCTGTCGGCCTCGCCGGGCTGCCGTAATGGCGGCAAACAGACCGGCAATCCCGCCGCCGATCACAATTACGTCATTCTCTTTCATCTGGCCCCACCCCGTCTATATTCAATGCTGCCCCGTAGATTCCCCGGGTCAGTTCGGCCTCGCGCATCTGCTGGCCCCAAAGGATCGGCCGGATTCCATTCCAGCGTCCCTCCAGAAACTCGCGCAACAAATCCACCGTTTCCATTCCCTGCGTCAGATCATTGTCCACCATCATCCCCACGGCCCGCAACCCACAGTAAGAGCCTTGACAGGTTCCCATCCCCATGCGGGTCCGGCGGCGAATATCGCTCATCGTGAAGATGGCCGGATCGGCTGCGACCGTTTCGACCTCAGCCAGCGTCACCAGCTCGCATTCACAAACCAGCTGTTTTTTAGCCGGATTATGTTGAAGACGATCCACCGTTTCGCCAAATCTTGGCCCCAACCGCGATGCGGCCAGATCCACGCCAAAGGCGGGGAAAAACTGTTTGGCCTTGTTCAGCAATTCCGGCGCCGGATCCTCGATGATCGGTTCCTCGGCCGTCCGACAGGCTGTCTCAACCGATAGTTTTTCACAGACCAGATCGGTCAATTTTTCAGCCATCAACCGGTAGGTCGTAAGTTTGCCGCCGACGATGCTGACAAAGCCGGCCAACCCCTCCCGGGAATGGTCAAGAATGACAAAATTTCGGGAGGCAGCCCGGCCTGTTGCTGTCGGATCGGCGCTATACAGCGGCCGTGTTCCGGTATAGGCCCGCAAAATCCGGAAATGCGGCAACTCTTCGAACAGTTCCTTCCCAATATCCAACAATTCCCGCACTTCCGCCGTCGACGGATCGAAATCATCCGGCCGGCTGGCCGGCAGCGACGTCGTGCCCAAAATCGTCACCGAACCGTGCGGAACGAAAATATCGCCATTTCCCGGTGGGCGGAGACGATTGATGATCCGATCGGCGAAACGGTGGTTAAAGGCTACCAACGTCCCTCTATCCGGAGTCACATGAATCGGAATTCCGGCGAATGCCGCGACCTGACCAACCCAGGAGCCCGCAGCGTTGACGACCATTTCGCACGAAATTGTTTCTTCTTTGCCGGATATGGCATTCCGGATTCGGACGCCCTCCACCCGACCATTTCGTTGTTCCATTCCCACGACTTCAGTGTACGTCAAGATCCGCCCGCCATATTTTTGGGCCGACAGGACATTCTGCCGACACAGGCGGAATCCGTCGATCGCGGCATCCGGCACCCGGTACACAGCCACCGCCCGATCGGATAGATGCGGTTCCAGTTGGCGCGCTTCCGCCAGACTTACCGCTTCCACCGGGATTCCTGCTATCCGGCAGGCTTTGACCCATGCTTCCGCATAGGCCGGATCATCTTCCGGCATTCGCACAAAAAATCCTTCCGTGGCTTCCACGCAATGCCGGCCGATTTTCCGCAAGATTGCATTTTCCTCGGCGCATTCTTTGGCTGCAGCGGAATCTTTCACCGCATAACGCCCGCCACTGTGCAGCAGGCCATGAAATCGGGAACTCGTGCCAAAAGCCAGATCGCGTTGTTCCAATAAAACCGCATCCACGCCTCGCATCGATAAATCCCGCAGTATCCCGACGCCGGTAGCCCCGCCGCCAATAACGACCACCCGAGCTTTTTCCATATCTTATTCTCTCCTCACCTGCCGGCAAAAAAAAATAGTCCCGACCCGTTTTGTGTCAACACAAAAACCGCGTCCGGACTATCTCTCTATCTCTAAGATTCCGACAGCTTTATTGTACGCCGCAACGCCGGCTGCGTCAAGCGATTCCAATTATCAAACCGCTTCCCGTCAAAGATTCCAAAGCTGCCGCTGACTGACACTGACCGCGCAGGCGCCGTTAAGAACCGCCTGCCGCACGTCTTCCGCCGATCGGACCAGCCCGCCAGCCATGATCGGAACATCCGTCGCTTCTTTCAGTTCCGACAGAACACTGGCCGGCGTCGAAGCCGGCAATGCTTCGATCGCATCGGGGCGGAAACCTTTTAATATTCGGATCCCTGTCCGCAAGGATTCGGAATCCACCAGAAACATTCGCTGGATCACCCGCATCCCTTCCTGCCGGGCCAACTTGCCCAACTGCGGTTTGGTGGTAATCAGGCCTTTTACGCCCATTTTGGCCAAAAAAGCAATACCGGCCTTATCACGTCCCACACCGTCGAGCAAATCCAGATGAACCAGCAAAAGCTTGCCGGCAGCCTGCGCCCGCTGCAAAAGTTCCGGTAGCGAATTGATGTCGCCATACAACAGGATCAGGCTGGGCGCCTGCGGCAACCGAAGCGCACAACCAAAATCCGCTTCCGTCCGGCAAGCGGGGATCACATGTCCGGCGCAAAGCCAGGATAGATTCTGCGACTGCATTCTCAATAAAATTCTCCTTATTTTTTACGTCGACAGGACGGCAAAATCTCCAGCTCTTCCCGATATTTGGCTACAGTCCGACGTGATACGGCGATCCCCTGCTTGGTCAGGAGTTCCGTCAGCGCTTGGTCGCTCAGTGGATGCGTCGTGTCTTCCGCCATGATCAGTTCACGGATTTCCCGCTTCACGCGGGTTGCCGACATCGTGCCTCCATCTACGGCCGAGACGCCGGCGGAAAAAAAAGACCGCAAACTGAACAAACCATGGGCGGTCGCCACATATTTGTTGGCGGTAGCCCGACTGACCGTCGATTCATGAACTCCCACCCGGTCCGCCACCTGTTTCATCGTCATTGGCAACAAATGCCGCGCCCCAACTTCAAAAAAATTAGGTTGCAGTTCAATGATCGTCTGCATCACTTTGTGCAGCGTCTGGCGTCGCTGTTCGATACTGCGGATCAGCCACAACGCGCTGCCGATGCGTCCTTCGATAAATTTCCGGGCATCGCCGTCGCTGTCCCTGGCCATTTTTTTATAATAAGGATTGACCCGCAATCCGGGAACCTGGCTGTCATTGATCAGGATCAGATATTCCCCGTCCACCTTGCGGACCGTTATATCCGGCACGACGTAGCTACAAGGGCTGGCGGCGGAAATGGCCGATCCCGGTTTGGGGTTGAGCGTGCGAATCAATTGCATCGCTTTTCGCACTTCATCCGTGGTAATGCCGATTTTTCCGGCAATCCAGGCGTAGCGGCCGGAAGCCGCCGCTTCCAGATATTCATCAACCAGGCATTCTACCAGTGGATCCTTCACATTCCGTTGGCGCAACTGGATTTGCAGACATTCCGACAAATTCCGCGCCCCGACGCCGGCCGGATCGAATCCCTGGATCTGCAGCAATACTTTTTTCACCGTGTCCGCCGGCAAATCAACGGCCACGGCCACATCGTCCACCGTACACGTCAAATAGCCATTGTCATCAATACAGCCAATGAGATAACAGCCGGCCGATTTCTCCCGGTCCGTCAAATTTACGAAATCCAGTTGCAGTTCGAGATATTCATGCAAAGACATCCCGCCTGCCGCCACTTCACGGTTCTCTGCTTCGCCGGCATCATTCCGGGTATAAAGCCCCCGACTGCCACCTTCGCTAAAGTAATCCGCCCAGTCAAAATAGTCAGGAGCCGGCGTCGGTTGCGACTCCTGCGGCAACGGCGAAATATTCTCCTTCTCCTTGGACTCGATCTGGTCAAGAACCGGATTGTCAAGAAGTTCCTGCTGCACCAGTTCGGCCAGATCTTGCGCCGATAACTGAAGAATTGTGATGGCCTGGCAAAGTTGCGGCGTCATGACCAGCTTCTGTGACAGGTCCAGATTCAATCCCATGTCCAGGTGCATCCAACTTCTCCTTTCCCGAACCCTATCGCGGGCCAGTTATCGTAACATTATAATAATTCGCCGTGAAGAGCCTTAATCCTTTTCCGTTCTTAGCCTTTTCTTTGGCGTCGCAAGCCGATCTGGACATAAATCGCGCATTCCAGGCGTTTTTTCTGCAATGCGCACCCCATTTGATACGGAGTATGGATCGTGCCGTTATAAGCGTGCGCGTTGGCATGGCAGCCGCCGCTGCAATAGAATCGCGCCCAACAGGAACGACATTCTTCCTTGGTCAAGACATGGGCCTCGCGAAACTCCCGGCAAATTTCCCGTCGTTCAATCCCGTCAAAAACATTCCCGACTTTAAACCCATCCCGGCCGACAAACTGGTGACAAGGATACAAGTCACCGTCCGGCGTCACCGCAAAATATTCATGCCCGGCGCCGCAACCGCTCAAGCGTTTGACAAGACACGGCCCGTTCTGTAAGTCCACATTGAAATGGAAAAACTCAAAACCACAGCCGGTCGCCTTGCGTCGCAGATACTCCGCCGCCAGCAGGTCATACTGGCGATACAGTTCCGGCAGATGCGCCTCTGTCAATTCGTAAGGCTCACCCTTGCCAACCACCGGTTCCACCGACAAGCGCAAAAATCCCTGATCGGCCAAATCCAGAACATCGGCGGCAAAATCCGTATTATTGGCCGTATAGGTTCCCCGGGCAAAATAGTTTTGCCCATGCCGAGAATCCACCACCCGATGCATGTTGGCTAAAACTATATCGTAACTGCCGGCGCCGTCGGTGAACGGACGCATCCGGTCATGAACTTCCCGCCGGCCATCAATGCTCAGAATCAGTTGGATGTTTTCCCGGTTCAAGAACGCAAACTTTTCTTCATCCAGCAGAATCGTATTCGTCGTGAGCGTCAGATTGAAATGCTTGCCGGTCTCCGCTTCCCGCCGCCGAATATGAGCTACGGCGGCTTTCACAGTTTCCATGTTCAGCAATGGTTCTCCGCCAAAAAAATCAATTTCGGCGTTCTTACGGCTGCCGCCGTTCTCAATCAAAAAGTCGATGGCCCGGCAGGCGACCTCAGGAGGCATCAGCCCCCGCTCATGCCCGAACGCGCCGGTTCCCGCAAAGCAATAACCGCAGCGGAGATTGCAATCATGGGCGATGTGCAGGCAGAGCGACTTAACAATCGGCGCCGCGGAAAAAACCGGCGGAATTTCCACCACGGGACTGAACAACATGCCCGCGTCAATCAGTTCATGGAGTTCCAGTAACGTTTCCCGCACGGCTTCCTCGCCGAACTCCGGTGCAAACTCATTCAGCACCGCGTCGTCGTTCGAGCCGTTGAACACGTCCAACATGCGATAGGCCGTACGATCCAGCACATGGACCGAGCCGCTGTTGACGTCCAATAAAATATATTCGCCATTGACTTCAAACTTATGAATATCCATCAATACCCACCTGTCATAAATCGAGCTCCCGGCGGCTTGTCGCCAGGAGCTCCCTGATTTGAATCGTCTGTTATCGCTGCGGAATTATTTCTGGCAGCCCTGGTTGCTCACCGTGCAGGATGTCTTGCAGGCCGACTGGCAAGAGGTCTGGCATTCGCCGCAGCCGCCGGTCATTGCTGTTTTGGATAACGGCGCTTCATTTACCGTCTGAATATGTTTTCCCATTTGATTCTTCCCTCCCGGTTCTTTATATGCTTACATTCTATCGCTTTTTGGCACGCCAGGCAATACTTCTATGACGCCGGAACAAGCATGAGCCGAACCGGCAGATTGGAGGATCCGGGCGGTGACAACGTCACCCACAGGGAATCGCCGGCGGAAAATTCGGCCAGCAGTTCAAAATCCGCCAGGGTACCCTCACCAAAATAAAGCGTTTTCCCCGGAGTTCCCACTAGCGTGTGCATCGTTTTCGTCTTCACCGCCGCCCACCCGGCATATACGCCGCCGCGAGGATTCAGATAACAACGGATTTTTCCTGTTCCAGCCGAAGGAATCAATATTCGGTACACAAGTCCATAGTTTCCGTAGTTTCGGACCGTTTGACCGTTGGTCGCATCCAGCCCGGCCAGAAACGGATCGATTTCCCCGTCGCCGATGGTGATCGCCACCGGCCCGTCGGCGATAGGATTATAGGGGCGTCGCCCCAAAAGCAGCCGCTCGTTGTGGGAAAAACTGCCCCGCAGATGGGGTTTGCCTGACACTGGCGGCAATACGGGATATGAAGCAACCAACGCCGCCAAATCCCCTTGCTCCGGAATTGCCGCAACGACCAGTTGCAGTTCCTGGTCCACACGAAAGTCGATCATTCCCGTCAGCAGCATTTGCGGCGGCAACGGTTGCGTCCCGCCCCCACCGGGCAACAACGCGCTCTTGCCCGGCGCCACCTCCAGTTTGTGCGACCGATCCCCCCGTAGATAATCGCCCTGAATGGATCGGCCCGCCCGCAACAGATCGACATCCGGCCGGCTGATCCCATACCGGAGCACTTCCACTTTTGCCGGTTCCTTTCCCTTGTTGGTGAGCAAAGCCACAATGCGCTTTTTTTCCGGCATGGCGTTGAAATGGTGGAAAAACAATCGCACATTGCCCTTGACGGAATCCCTGTACAAGATCCCCTCCTGGGCCACATCCTCCGGACTGTCGGACAAAATCAGCCTTCCACCGGCTTCCGAAGCGTTCACTGGCCACTCCGGCAAAATATCCGCCAGATCGGACAACCGCAAGGGCGCCGCCCATGCGGACGCTGTCACACCGAAAAATACGACCGACAGCAGCAAAAGAAACAAAATTCGCTTCATTATCGCTTCTCCAGCCTTCCCTTCATGTTCAGCCACCACAGGCGGAGCCGAAATTCCCAAAGTCCAAATCGGGATGCCGGTATACTCAGGCGCCGGATCATATACAGATTTTCTCCCGGCCGGTTTACGCCAACGACCGATGAACAAGCCGCCCGATAACCGGTCCGGCTCAGCAGTTCGACGACCGCCGGCGCCGTTTCACCAAATGGATTCGCGAAGATGGGCGCAGCACCGGGCGCATTATTTTCCAGCATCAGCCGCGAGGCCAGCAATTCGCGTTCCAGTTCTTTCAGGTTGATCTCATTGAGAGTGTAATGATGGACCGTATGGGAACCGATCTCCATCCCACCTGCAATCATCTCACCGGCCTGCCGCCAGCTCATATACCCCGGTTGTCCCATCTTTCCAGTCACTACAAAAAAAGTCCCCTTCATCTTTTGCCGGGTTAAAATGGGAAACGCCGCCATGTAGTTGTCCTCATAGCCGTCGTCGAAGGTAATCACAACCGGACGTGAAGGCAACGCGCCCTGCCCGGACAACCCCCGGGATAGCTCCATCACGCTGATAGCCGTATAGCCGCTGTCCTGCAAATAGACCAACTGCCGCTCGAAATCCGCCGGACGCACATACAGCCAATCCGGTCCCTCCCCAACATGATGGTACGTCAGAACAGGGATGCCTGCTCCCGGTGAAACCAACCACGCAACCGTCATGGCCGCGCACAGGAAAAACACCGCGGTCATAAACCAGATGCGCCGTTTCATGACAGTTCCTCAACAATCAGTTGTTCCGCAAGTTTTTCCAGCGCCCGGAGTCGATGGCTCATGCCGGAACGACTGATGGAACCGTCGAACGCCTCCACCAATTCCTGCAAAGTGGCTTCCGGATAGGCGAGTCGAAGCTCCGCAACCTCCCGGAGCGACCGTGGCAGGGACTCGATGCCGCGATACCGGACAATCCGCCGAATTCCTTCGATCTGGCGCACAGCGGCATTCACGGTTTTTGCCAGGTTGGCGGTTTCGCAGTTCACCAAGCGGTTGACCTGATTGCGCATCCCTTTGACGATCCGGACATTCTCAAATTCCAGCAAGGCTTCGTGGGCGCCGGCTAGGCTCAAAAAGGAAGTAATGGCGTCACCTTCCTTCATATAGACGACATAATCCTGCTTGCGCGTCGTCAGACCGGAGTTCAACCCGAACGATCGCAACGCAGCTGACAACGTCCTGGCGAATCCTTCGTTTTGCGTTACCATTTCCAGATGGTACTCCACTTCCGGTCGGTTAATCGAACCGCCGGCCAGAAAAGCTCCTCGCAGCCACGCTTTGCGGCAGCAGTTTTTACGCGGCGGGCCAGGGGGCGCGTCCGCCAATACTCCGTCCCGTAAAATATCCATCCGTTCCAGCAGCCTGGTCACCGCCGGCGAGGGCAGCGCCCGCAACTCATAGGAATTATTCTTTTTCAGCCGCAAAGCGCGGGTGACTTTGACTTCAGTGTCATCAATGCCTTCTTTTTTTAAGGAACGCAGTGTCTTACGGGCGACTGCGGCATTTTCGGTAACAAATTTGATACCAATACGCCCTTTCCCGCCAAAAGATATCACTCCGCCCATCCAAAGCAGCGCCGACAGCTCCGCCTGCTCGCAACAAGACGCCTCTTCCTCCACCCGCACCAGTTCGTTCTTCACATCCCCGGCAAACGACAACGGTAATCCTCCCTTTAGGCCAATGCGGACCGAAGTCTGCACCTATTCCTCGCTATCATTTTTCTGTGTTCCAGATTTTCCCGAAGCCTTCCGTCGCCGGTCCAGTATGGAAAAGACCAGCTTCGCCAACCGTTCCGGATCATGACGAACCCAGTTCGTTTCACTGATCATCTGCGCAGGAATCACTGTGACCCCCATTCGTTCCAGTTCCGCGATATCCGCTTCGACTGGGCAAGCGCCCTCTTTCGCATAATTTTCCAGCAAACAGGAAGCAATCTCCTCGACATTGACCAAAACTTCATCGATAATCCCCGGTCCGCCATGGCGCAGTAGCGCCCGCACATGGTCTGATGCGGTATATTGGTCTGTTTCGCCGGGCTGGGTCATCACATTGCAGACATAGACGCGAGATGCCCTGGTGTTTCGCAACGCTTCCGCAATATCTTTCACCAAAAGATTGGGGATCACGCTCGTATACAGACTTCCTGGTCCCAGGACAACGATGTCCGCATCGCGAATTGCCGTCAGAGCGGCCTGAACCGCCGGAACCGCCGCCGGCTCCATCGTGACCCGCTGGATGCACTTGCGGGCGCCAGGAATGTTCGATTCTCCGTCAATGACCGTTCCATCCGTCATCTGCGCCGATATTCTGACCGGCTTGGCCGATGCCGGCAACACCTGACCCCGAACAGCCAGAACTTTACTGGATTCCTGCAGCGCCTGTTCGATATCCCCGCCCACAACCTGAGTCATCGCCGCAATAAAGAGATTGCCGAAACTGTGGCCGGTCAGGTCGCCGTCACCGCTGAAACGGTATTGAAACAATTTTTCCATCAAAGGTTCCGTATCCGCCAGAGCCACCAGACAACTCCGCAGATCCCCCGGCGGCACGATCCCCAACTCCTGCCGCAAACGACCGGAAGAACCGCCGTCGTCAGCTACTGTGACAATCGCGGTCAGATTGCTGGTACGACGTTTTAACCCGCGCAACAAGGTGGACAAACCCGTGCCGCCGCCGATTACGACCACGGCCGGGCCTTTGTCCAGGCGACGCTTCTGGTACATGATATCCACCAGCCGGTTGGCGCCTTCCGGAGCCACCGCATCAATAATCGAACGGATAATCCGCCGCATCGCGTAAAACATTATCCCTAGCCCGGCGCATGATACCACGGCGCCGACCAGAGTCGGCATCCAACCGTAATAATTGCCGGTCGCCCGGTAGATAGCCCAAAATAGCCATCCTTCCACCAGACCGATAAACCGGTAATTCAACAGCAAGGCGACTCCGAACCCCGCGGCCACGACGCCGCCGGCGAACAGGAAAAACCACCGCTTAATCCGCATTCCCGGATACAAGAGCTTCAATAGCGCCATGTTCAGTCCTCAACCTTGTTGTGTTTGATGTCGCGATGTTCAAGAGAAACCTGATAACCTTGCGCAACGAGTGAATCGCGGATTTTCGAGGCGACAAAAACCGAGCGATGCAGACCGCCAGTGCAGCCAATCGCAATGACCAGCTGGCTTTTTCCCTCTTTGACATAATGAGGAATCAAAAAGTCGATGAAGGACTGCAGTCGAGTCATAAATTGATGAGTGACCGGCCATTGGTCGATATACTCGCGAACCAGTGGATTCTCGCCGCTCTTTTGCCGCAAGGGTTCGACATAGTAAGGGTTGGGCAGGAAACGGACATCGAACACCATGTCCGCATCAAGCGGAATTCCATATTTGAAACCGAATGAAACCACGTTGATATGCAGTTTGGCCTGTTCTCCATCCGATGCGTACAATTCAATGATCCGTTCCTTGAGCTGCTGCGTCTTCAGGTTGGAGGTGTCAATGATATGGGTAGCCCGTCCCCTCACATATTCGAGTTTGTCCCGTTCCAGCCGGATCCCCTCGCTGACCCGACCCGCCGGCGCAAGCGGATGACGGCGCCGAGTTTCCTTGTAACGATGAATGATGGTTTCATCGGAGGCTTCGAGGAACAGCACTTCAGTCATCATGTCCTGCTGGTCCATTTCTCCCAACACCTGCATCAACTGATCAAAAAATTCACCGCCGCGGATATCCACGACCAACGCAATCTTATTTACCCGGCCTCCGGACTGTTCACACAATTCGGCGAATTTTGGAATCAGGGCCGGCGGCAGATTGTCGACGCAAAAATAGCCGAGATCCTCCATAAATCTCATAACCTGGGTCTTGCCGGCTCCTGACATACCGGTAATGATGACGAGACGAGGTTTTTCCATCTACGCAGCCCGCCTTTCTTTCACAAAGTCACCGACCGATGATTGCTGCGACGGTTCAAGTGCGTCAGCACTCTTTCCAGCGAAGTGTTGATCACCTGACTTGAAGGAATGTCGTTTTTGGCCAATAACTCCGCAGCCGCGGCGAATTCACCGACCGATTCGCAATAATGGCTGTCCGAACCTACGATCAACTTGGTTCCATAAGTCGCAGCCAACGCAATAATATGGTCGCAATGGGGCAAACTTCCCTTGCGGGTTACCGTCAGCGAACTGTTGTTGATTTCAAGGGCGACCCCGCAGCGCGCCGCTTCGCGGACCACGGCTTCTTCGTCGATCAAGTATTCCGGATTGCCGGGATGGACGATCACATCCACAAACGGATTCTGCATCACGGCGAGCATCATCTCGGTATTCTCCGTCACCGATCCATAGGGAGAACATACCGTATGCAAGCCGACCGCGACAACGTCAAGTTTTGCCAGTCGGGCGTCATCGAGGTCGAGTCGGCCGACGCGATCCATCGCATTGGCTTCAATTCCTTTCAGAATCCTTACGCCGAACAGGGAATCGGGAATGGCCATCTGATTGGAAAAATGATAAGCATGGGGACCTCCCGGCATTCCCGGTCCGTGATCGGTCAGGGCAATCATCGGCAGCCCCTTGCCGGCAGCCACGCTGGCTATTTCTCGCACAGTACTGTAGGCATGCCCGCTGGATATTGTATGGACATGCAAATCCGCCACGAATTGCATCGAATCACCTCTTTTGTTATTATACAGCATTTCCGTCCCGGCTGTCTTATCCCCCGGCTGTTTTGCCGGCAGGAATGCGCAACCACTGCGTGGAATGTTTTTATTAGCAACAAGAACTCATACAAAGGAGCATACCGGATGATTCCACTTCGCGACAATATCCGTCCGAACATCCTGCCGTTTTTCACAGTCGCTTTAATTGCCGCCAACATCGGCGTATTTTTCAATGAGTTGCGCTGGACGCCGGCCGATTTCAAATTCTGGGTCGATTTGCTCGGCGTAACTCCGCTCCGCCTGACGACCGCGGTGCACGAGGGATCTCTAAATCCTATTTCCTATCTGCCGCTCATCACCAATCTGTTTCTCCACGGCGGTTGGATGCATATCATCGGCAATCTCTGGTTTTTGTGGCTGTTCGGCTCCAGCGTGGAATATTGCCTGGGACATGGTCATTTTTTGCTGTTCTATTTTCTCTGCGGCATTATCGCCAATTTGACGCAAGTGGTTGTCGACCCAATTTCCGCAGTTCCGGTTATCGGCGCCAGCGGAGCGGTTTCAGGAATTCTTGGCGCTTACGCGATTTGTTTTCCTTTTGCCAAAATAAAGACCCTCGTACCACTGTTTTTTATCTTCACCATTATTGAAATTCCTGCCTTGGCTTTCTTGGCAATCTGGTTCTTTTATCAATTGCAAAGCGGCGCTGCCGCCTTGTCGATGGGCGGATCCGGAATTGCCTGGTGGGCCCATGTCGGTGGATTTGTCGCCGGCGCCCTGCTCAACCGGCTCTGGTTGAAGGAACGCTAAAATAACCAACAGGTTTATACACCATCATGTTCATCATGTTAAAGGCGGCGTCCGGATAATCCGGACGCCGCCTTATATTATTAGTGTTTTGCAAAAGTTAATTAAAATATTTTATATTCTACAAGTTTAATATTATTGTGTTTGCTAATTTGGTTTAACATCAACTACCGTTTTATCAGGGAAACACCGTCTTGGCCGCCAGTTCCGCAAGATGCGACAAAGGGCCGGGATAAATCCCCATAGCCAACGTCGCTGTCATGGCGAACAGCACCGTAAACTTCAAAGTACCGGCAACCTCAAACGGACGTTCATCTATCGGCTCGGCAATGTACATCGATTTTACGACATTGAGATAGTAATACACCGAAACCATCGACAACACGAAGCCGAGCACGGCAATCTCCAGATAGCCGGCATCAATCACTGCCGAGAACAGGAAAAACTTGCCCATGAATCCCGCCAATGGCGGAATGCCGGCCATGGACAACAGGGAAATCGTCATGGCCACCGCCAGAACAGGAGCTTGACGAGCCAATCCCGCCAAATCGCTAATATTTTCGCTATTCCGACGCCGGCTCACTGCGGTGACCACGCCGAAGGCGCCAACATTGGCGAAGACGTAGATCATGAGATAAAACATCATTCCCTTGATTCCAGCGGCGGTTCCCGCCACCAGTCCGGTCAGGATATAACCGGCCTGGGCAACGGAGGAATAGGCCAGCATCCGTTTGATGTTCGTCTGGGGAATGGCGACGATGTTGCCGACCAACATGGCCGCGCCGGACAGCAGTAACGCCAGCATCGCCCACGGATAGCCGGTGCTTGGAAATACATTCGTAAAAACGCGGATCATGGCCGCAAACCCGGCAGCCTTCGATCCCATGGCCAACATGGCGGTGATCGGCGCCGGCGCCCCTTCATATACGTCCGGGGCCCACATGTGAAATGGCGGCGCGGCAATCTTAAAGGCAAAGCCGGATAACAGCAGCACCCCGCCTACCAGCAATGCCGGTGAAGCCGTCAGTCCCGCCGCTGCAATGGCTGTATAGCTCATCTGGCCGGACAAGCCGAAAATCAGGCTCATGCCATACAACATGACCGCCGAGGCCGCGGAAGCCAGAATCAGGTATTTAATCGCCGCCTCGGTGGAGCGGGCGTCAGTCAGAACATAGCCGACCAGAATAAAGAAACTGAACGTCATCAGTTCAATGCCGACATACAAGGTGATCAAGTCGTTGGCGGAAGCAAGAACCATCATGCCGATCACGGCGAACAGCAACAGGACATAGAATTCCGCTCGGGAATGCGGCAGTTGGTCCACCGTATCCAAGGAAAACAGGATGACCAAAATCGCGCCGATCAGAAAGGCCTGTTTGAAAAACACGGCATAGTCATCCAGACTGAACAACCCATGCCAGAAGGTCGCATTCATTCCATAACGCGTAAACGAAAAGAAGAAGATTCCCGTCAGCCCGCATACGGCCAGATAGCCAAGATTACGGCGGGGCTGGTCGTTTTCCATGCTGAGATCCATCGCCAACAGGACGAGCGCCAGGACCGCTACGCTGATTTCCAGAGCCAAAACGCTAATATTCATGCTTACAGCCCTCCCCAGAGCGTCGCCGCCGTTTTTATCTTGGCGAGGAGCGGCGTCATCGGTTCAATGCCGCTGTTGATGACATCCATCAACAGGGACGGGAAAAATCCGAAGAAGATCAAAAATGCGCTCAGCAACACCAACGGCACCATTTCCGGCAGCTTCAGGTCCGGCAATGAATCCCACTTGGCGAGGCGCGGTCCGAACAACGCATCCGCCAGCGCCCGCAAGACATATAAAGCAGTCAGGATGATGCCGGAGATCGCTACTACCGCCACCACCGGATAAGTTTCGAAGGTCCCGGTGAAGATTGTGAACTCGGCGATAAAGCTCAACAATCCCGGCAGGCCCAGCGAGGCCATGCCGGCAATCATGAAGCCGACCGCCGCCTTCGGCATCTGGTGGGCGAGCCCACCCAAATCTTTGATGTCACGGGTATGCGCGGTATTATAGACATGGCCGATCATCGAGAAGAACAACGCCGTCATGATACCGTGCGCAAACATATTGGCCACGGCGCCGTTCAAACCGATCACATCGGCGGTAGCAATGCCGATCACGATATATCCCATATGGGAAACCGAAGAGAAGCCGACCATATACTTCAGGTCGGACTGCGTCAGACAGATAAAAGCGGCATAAATGACACTAACCGTGGCGAAGGCCGCCATCATCGGCGCCCAGAACTTGAAGCCGACCGGCACCATCAAGAGGCCCACCCGAAGCAGACCATAAGCGCCGAGTTTTTTCAGCAGACCCGCATGGACCATCGAAACGGCGGTGGGGGCACCGGCATGTCCATCCGGCGACCAGTAATGAAACGGCCACATGGAGGCCAACGTGGCGAAGCCCAGCATCATCAGGAAGAAGGAAACGATCTGATGTTCCGCGGCAATGGCGCCGTTCATTCCCTGGGCGGCCAACGCCGCCATGTCGAAGGTTCGCTGCCCCGCCGGGTTGGCGAGAACATATAAGGAGAATACTCCGGCGAGCATAAAGCCAGAACCGATCAGCAGATAGACCACCAGTTTCATCCCCGCGTATTCCTTGGTCACCCGTTTGGTCGAACCCCAGACGACGATCAGGATGTACATGGGAATGACGACCACTTCGTAGAACAGGAGGAAAAGCAGCAGGTCCCGGGCCACGAAGGCCCCGGCGACGCCGGCCACCAGCAGCAGGAACAGAATAAAATATTCCTTGATCCGCTTATCGATCCGCCAGGAAGAATATATGCCCGACAGACCGACAACCGACATCAGAAGTGTCAGTGGCGCGGAAATCCCATCCACGCCCAAATGATAACTGGCGCCGGCATCCGGCAACCAAGCGGCGATTTCCGTAAATTGGACGCCGCCGGCGCGCCAGTCATAATTCACGAACATAACGGCGGACAGGGCAAAACAAATCCACATGGCGCCGCCGGCCACCATTTTGATCATCCGGCCGGCCGTCTGCGGCAAACAGAGGATCACGGCCACACCCACGATGGGGGCAAACAGAATCAGGGAAAGAATCGGCAGACTCATCAGATCCGGCCTCCCTTCACGAACGACCCGGTCAGAGTCGCCAATACAACTACCAAAAGAACGGTTGCCGACAGCATCACCGCAGCATATTGCTGCATCTGGCCCGTCTGGGTGCGCCGGAGTTCGTCGCCGGCCGCGCCGGTCCCTCGCCAGGCGTTATCCACGATCGCTCCCAGTGCATGGATATCGAGCCAGAACGACAATTTAGCCAAGCCGCCGACGAAGTTCCGGTTCATCCACTGATAGATTTCATCCACATAGAATTTGTTGAAGCTTAGACTATACAATGCTCCCATCTTCATCGTCAAGTCGTTGGAACGAGTGTGACCGCCGCCGTAGATCACCCAGGCCAGGCCGAAGCCCAAGAGGGAAATCAGTGTGGAAACCCCGGCGACCGCCCAGTCGATGCCGGCATGATGCGCCGGCCCGAAGCGGACCCAGTCGCCGAATCCCATGAGAAAAGGAATCATGCCGCCAACCACGCTGAGCCCAGCCAACACGCCCATCGGCGCAAGCATAGCCAGTCCAGATTCATGCGGATGATTGTAGGGATTGGGTTTGCCCAAAAACGCCACGATGAACAGCCTGGCCATGTAGAAGGCCGTCATGAACGCGGCCAACGAAGCGAGCAGGTAGATCGGAGTGGAAACATGCGCCGCCGCCACCAGAATTTCATCTTTGGAAAAGAAACCGGCAAACGGCGGGATTCCGGCGATCGCCAGCACGGCCGTTCCCATCATCACACAGGTGGCCGGCATACTGTGACGCAACCCACCCATTTCAAAAATATCGGCCTTGTCGTGCAGGGCGTGCAACACCGAACCGGCGCCAAGGAACAGCAATGCCTTGAAAAACGCATGGGTCATCAGGTGGAACATCGACGAGGTCAGGCTGCCCACCCCGAGCGCCAGCATCATGAACCCGAGCTGGCTGATGGTCGAAAACGCCAGAATCCGTTTGATCTCGCGCTGGGTCAGGGCGATGAAGGCCGCAAACAGGGCGGTGAAAACGCCAATCCAGGCGATCACCGACAGAGCGCCGGGCAGAACGTGGAAGATCGCAAACGACCGGGCGATCAAATATACACCGGCAACCACCATCGTCGCCGCGTGAATCAGCGCCGACACGGGAGTCGGGCCTTCCATGGCATCCGGCAGCCAAACATGCAGGGGAAACTGGCCGGACTTCGCCACCGGGCCGATAAAGAGCAGAATCGCAATGAACGTCATGGTTTCGGCCCCGTATGCCGCGACATACGCAGGAACTTTCACGCCGAGTTCGGCAAAGTCCAGCGTCCGGAACGTGATCTGCAACAGCAGAATCCCCAGCAACAGACCAAAATCACCGATCCGGGTCGTCATAAAGGCCTTCTTGCCGGCTTCCCGCGCCGAAATCTTGAAGAAATAAAAGCCGATCAACAGGTAGGAACACAGGCCGACCAATTCCCAGAAAATGAACATTTGCAGGAAATTGGTCGCGATGACCAAGCCGAGCATCGACGCCGCAAACAGCGATATAAAGGCGAAGAAGCGACAGTAGCCGGGATCGCCGGCCATATAACCGGTCGAATAAATCAAAACCAACAGAGTGATCAGCGTCACCACGAACAACAGGGTCGCCGCAATCGGATCAATCAGAACGCCCATATCGACTTTCAGGCCCGGCATGGACAACCAGACCGTTTTCATCACAAATGGCGCTTCCACAGTGATTCCGCGACTCAGGACAGCATATCCCGCGCCGACGGACAGCGCAAAAGAAGACGCCATGGCCAGGATGGCAAGTCGGGAAGCCAACCAGGGCGAGCGTAGCAGCAAAAATGAAATCACAACAAACGCCAATGCCGGCAATAACGGAATGAGCCAGGCATGCGTCAGGGAAAAATCAACCCACATGTTTGTCACCCCCTCTTCCTACCATTTCAGCCAGTCGATTTCATCCACCGACACCGTACTGCGGCCCCGATGGATGGCGTATGCCAGCGCCAGCCCCACCGCCACCTCAGCGGCGGCCACGGCGATGATGAACAGGGAGAAAACCTGTCCGGCCGCAGCGTCAACGGCTGTATACCGGGAAAAAGCAACCAGATTGATGTTGACCGAATTCAACATCAGCTCAATGGACATCAACAGAGCGATCAAATTCCGCTTGGTCAGCAAGCCGAACAGACCCAGACCGAACAAGGCCGCACCAAGCAATAGATAATGGGTAAGTCCTATCATGATTGCGCCTTACCTCCCTTAAACAAAACCACTGCCCCAATCAAAGCCGCCAACAGCAGCAGTGCGACCGCTTCGAACGGCGGGGCGAAATCCGTCAGGAATCGCCGACCGATATCGGCGACGGTCACGACTGCGCCGCCGGGTTTCCAGGCAGTACCGAGGATCGCCCAGACAATCACGCCGACAATGGCCAGCGACGCCAAGCCGCCGATCACTATCATCTTGTTGGGCGGGTTGGACTGGCCCATATCCGAACGTTGCGTCAACATCACACCGATCACGACCAGAATGGCGACGGCGCCGCTGTAAACCAGCGCCTGCACCGCCGCGAGAAATTCCGCCTCCAGCGTCATGTACAGACCGGCTACGCCGAGAAACGTCACCGACAGCAAAAATGCACTGTGCACCAAATTCCGCTTGAACACCACGCCGGCAGCAGCCGCCAGGGTGACTCCCGCCAAGAAGAAGAATGCCAGCGTGTGGACCAAACCTCCGTTCATGCCCGGTCACCTCCCTGTCCGGCCATGCAGTCGACAATGAGGTCTTCATGGCGCAGGGAACTGATCTCATAATTCCCGGTCCAATGAATCGCCTGGACCGGACAAGCTTCGATGCAGAAGTTGCAATATAAACAGACCGGAATGTGATGATGATATTTCGCCATCACCTTTTTACCGCTTTCGTTTTTCTCGGTCGCCAGTTCGATGGCCTGGTTGGGGCAGGCCATGGCGCACAGGCCGCAGGCGATGCATTTTTCGAGATTCAGATCAATGGTCCCGCCCCGAAACACAGGTCCTAGCGGCAACCGTTCCTCCGGATACTGCACCGTGTTCGGTTTGGAGAAGCAGCGCCGCAGCGTTACCCTCATTCCTTTTAGCAATCCAATGCCAAACATCATTTCACCCCTCTTCAGCTCAACGGGAAAAACAGCCACAGACCGACGCCGGTGACGATAATATTGGCTACCGACAGTGGCAGCAGGACTTTCCAGCCGAAAGCCATCAACTGATCCACCCGGATCCGGGGGAAAGTCCACCGGAACCACATGAATAAAAAGATCATGGCCGACACTTTCAGGAAAAACCAGATCCAGCCCGGCAGCCACGGTCCGTGCCAACCGCCGAGGAACAGAGTCGCAGCAACGCAGGAAACCGCCACCAGCGCAGCATACTCGGCCAGAAAGAAATAGGCGAACCGCATGCCGCTATACTCGACAAACGGCCCAGCCACCAGTTCCGACTCCGCTTCCACGAGGTCGAACGGCGCCCGGTTGCACTCGGCGGTCGCCGCGATCACAAAGATGACGAAGGCCACCGGCTGAGTCACGATGAACCAGACGCTTTCCTGCGCCTTCACGATGTCGCTCATTTTCATTGATCCAGTGATCATGACCACGCCCAGGATCGAAAAGACAAGGGGAATTTCGTAGGAAATCATCTGGGCGACGGTCCGCATGCCGCCGATCAGGGAAAACTTGTTGTTGGAAGACCAGCCCGCCATTAATAGCGGCAGGGTTGTCTGGGCGCTGACCGCCACAAAGAAGAAAATCCCGATATTGAGATCCGCAAAAATAACGCCAACATCAAACGGAATCACCGCATACGTGACGATAACCACCATAAACATCAGCACTGGCGCCAAGGCCCACATCTTGCCGGAAACCTCGGCCGGCCGAATGTCCTCCTTGGTCAGCAGTTTCAGTGCGTCGGCAAGCGACTGGAAGATACCGAACGGGCCCAGACGGTTTGGTCCGATACGCATCTGCATCCAGGCGCAGACTTTTCGTTCCAGATATACAAGGATCAGCGCCGCCAACATGACCACGGCAAAAATGCCGACGATGCCCAGAAGGGTTTGCGCCAGGCTGGCCAGCCACGGCATTCCTGTAAATTCCAGCACCAGTTGTTGCAGCAACTGTCCCAGGTCAAACCAGATACTCGTTGATTGTTGCATCCCTGTCCCCCCCTTCCTATGCGTCCGCCTCGCCCATGCAGGGATCGAGCACTGCCAGTACGGCCGGCATGTCGGCGATCTTTACCCCGCGGCACAATTCCTCTATACTGCCGAGATTGTAAAATGTCGGCCGTCGGATGTGCAGGCGATAAGGTTTGGTGGAACCATCGCTGACGATATAGAAGCCCAGTTCGCCGCGCGGCGACTCATTCGCATGGTAGACTTCCCCGGCCGGCGGCTTGATCACTTTGGGGATCTTCGCCATGATCGGTCCTTCCGGCAGTCCTTCCAGCGCCTGGGTGATGATTTTAGCGCTCTCACTGATTTCCAGCACGCGCATCATATATCGTTCCCAATTATCGCCGACCGTTCCGGTCGGCACGTCGAACTGGAACCGGTCATAAATCCCGTAGGGACGGGTCCGACGCAGGTCGGCCTTCACACCGGCGGCCCGTAACACCGGTCCGGTCACACCGAGGGACAACAGCCGCTCGGCCGGCACAACCGAAACTCCTTTCAAGCGGGCCTGAAAGATTTCGTTGCCGTTGATCAATTCGTCATACTCTTGCAACATTCCCGGCAATTCGGCCAGATATTGCCGCAACAGTCCCAGAAACTCCGACGACAAATCATTCATCACGCCGCCAATCCGAACGTAGGAATAGGTCAGTCGGGACCCGGCGGCAAGGTTGAACATGTCCAGAATGTATTCCCGGTCGCGGAAGGTATATAGCATACCGGTCATGCCGCCAAGATCGAGCGTCGTGGAACCGATGAACAGCAGATGACTGGCGATCCGGTTCAACTCCGCCATGATCACCCGAATATACTCGGCCCGTTCCGGCACTTCCACTTGCAGCAGCTTTTCCACCGTCTGGCAGTAAGCCAGGTTGTTGCACATGGACGACACATAGTCCAACCGGTCGGTATAGGGAATAAATTGGGGATAGGTCCGACTTTCCGCCAGTTTTTCAATGCCGCGGTGCAAATAACCGAGTACCGGCGTGGCCTTGACGACCGTTTCCCCGTCCAATTCGAGGATGACCCGCAGTACGCCGTGCGTACTCGGGTGTTGCGGCCCCATATTCAGACAGTATAATTCCGTTCCTTCCGGAGTGGTCCCCTGGTGTTCCCAACGAGTATTTCCCACTGCCCTCACCTCCCGTCCGACTGGCCCGGCCGGCCGGTCAATTGGAAACTTTTCCGCAACGGAAAAAAGCCGAATCCCTCTTCCGGCGCCAATAACGGACGCGGGTCGGGATGCCCCGCGAATTCGATCCCAAACATATCCTGCACTTCGCGCTCGCCGAACAACGCCGTATCCCACAGGCCGGCCACGCTCGGCAGACGGGACTCCGTCGCCGGCAACATCACCCGAACCACGAGATCGCGATCCGATGTCCAGGAGTTCAGGCGATAAAGCACCTCAAAAGTGTCGCCGCGGTCGACGGCCGTCACATCCAACAGCCGGTTGAATGCCAACTCCGCCTGATCGCGTAAAGTCCGCATATCCTGCAGTAAAGTTCCCGGTGAGCTGGTCAGCTCGCCATTCACAATTCGTTCTTCGTTCATGGTTTGCCCCCCCGTTTTTTCGCCGCCATCACTTTTTCTTTCAGCGTCAGCATGCCGTGAATCAGGGCTTCGGGTCGGGGTGGGCAACCTGGGATGTATACGTCGACCGGTAACAGCTTGTCAACTCCGGGCACAACGGAATAGGAGTCGACGAACGGCCCGCCGCCGATCGCGCAACTTCCCATGGCGATCACCCATTTGTTCTCCGGCATCTGTTCATACAAACGAACCAACGGTGGCGCCATTTTCCAAGTCAGGGTTCCGGCCACGATCAAAACATCCGCATGCCGCGGCGATGGCCGAAAAACCTCGTAACCGAACCGGGCCAGATCGAATCGGCCCGCGCCGGTTGCCATCATTTCCAACGCGCAGCAGGCCAGACCGGAGGTCAACGGCCAGAACGAATGGGTCTGCGCCCAGCCCAGCACTTGCTCTACTGTCGTCAGTATTACGCTGTCGGTTCCCAGCAGTTGCGCCAGCGGGCTAAGGGCCGGTTTCGCCTCCTGCAATTGTTTTTCGGCATTCACTTCCATTCCAGCGCCCCCTTCTTCCAGGCATACCAAAGCCCCAGCAACAATATCGCCATGAATACAAACATTGCGATAAAGGCTGAGGCTTCCATGGTGCGAAATACTACCGCCCAAGGATACAGAAACACCGTTTCCACATCAAACGCCACAAATGCCAAAGCATACAGAAAATAACTGGACTTGAACTGAACCCACGAACGGCCGATCGTATCCACGCCGCATTCGTAGGAAATCTCTTTTTCCTTCGATGGTTTGTGAACACTGATGACAGCGGCGATAATCAGCGGGATAAACGGAAAAACAAAGGCCACGCCCGCCAAAATTGCGATGGCGCCGAATTGTTCCAACATGAAAAAACCTCCAGTCCTCCCGATTTGGAAAAAATATAGAACCCTATATATTCCATCAACGTCAGACATATCTCGCGAGCAACATGGACGCCGACATTAGCGACAGTCCTGTTGCCACGATCAGCCCCACGGTAACCCAGCTTATGCTCCCCCGTTGCCAGCGGTCCGGGATATCCAGAAACGCCTCGGCGGAATCCGTCGGATTACAAAAAACAACCGCAAAGGTTTCCAGTTCCCGTTGCACCCGTTCCAACTCCGATTCACGGATGGTCCAGTTTACCGGTAACAAATTGCGGCCTCTGTGCGTACAGCCGTCTATTTCATATTCAAACATTACAGAAGAAATGCGCCAGCCTTGCTCCCCGCCCACCGGCAACCAACCTGTCCGGCAAAAGACGAGGGAACCAGGTTGAACGCGCGCTTTGACCTGCGGCCACTGAATAATTTTCTTTTCCCGACGCCGCCGGTGATACAGCATGGCGGCAACAATGCCCGAAAGGAAGAAAACAAGCAACAAAACCTTCAACTCGATGGCAAATCCCCTTTAGCAGTTATGTTGAACCTTCTCAGACTCGCACCGGATTCAGCTTCTTCCAATCCATCGAACCGATTCCCAGTTCGGCCGCGATGGCAATATGGGCTATATCGGCGGCCTTGATGCCGAACAGTTCTGCGCCGTAAGCGTCGAGCGCCACCGGATCCGTACTGAAAATCAGCTGCTTGTATTCACGGATGGTTCCCGGCCCCATCGGTCCATGGGTCGTAATGCCGCGCACTGCATCCATGATAATCAGGTGCGGCTTTTTAAAGGCGGACAATTCGGCGATGGTCCGGTGCAGATCCGTTCGGTGAAAGAAACCCCGGTCCCAGACCAGGCCCATCATATTTTTCAGTCCCATCGTCAAACCAGCGCCGTTGTGGTGCTTGAGAATGGGGAAGTTGATAAAAACATCGGCTTCCAGCACATCCTTGGAAAACTGCAACGACTGTAGAATGGACCCACCAGCGTTGACTGCAGAATAAAACTCCCCGGACAGTTTATTGGTGGCATAGATTTTTCCGCCCGCTGCTTCCACCGCCCGGCGAATCCCCGTATTTTCGAGACACATCTGGGCATTGGTGAATGGATTATCAATGACTTTGACCGTTTTTGCACCGGCGCCCAGGCAATGTTTCACCAGCGAGGCCACCATGTCCGGGTTGGTGGTCGCCGCCTGCTCCGGCGTTCGCGGCACGCTGAAATTCGGTTTGATAACAACCGTCTGGCCTTGTTTAACAAATCGGCCGATTCCGCCCATTGCCTGCAGGCCACGCGTCATCAGCTCATGCGGGTCAGTACCATTCACGACGACCATCGGCGGTGCGGCGGACGCCGCTGCTTTCGCGGGAATTTCAACCGGTTTGGTTGGAACAGCTCCATCTTTTTGCGCAGGCTTGGCGCTGCACCCGGATAATCCCATGAGCGTCAGTGAACCAGCTGCTGTCCATTGAATAAATTCTCTTCGCTTCATGGATTTCCTCCCCCAATCATCATACTGATTAGTAATGTTATCATTACTTTTATTAAACCAGCCCGACAATACAAGGTCTTGGACTAAGACAACAGAAATCGCTACCGGCACCCCCCTATAGGGGGGATACATTTCTAATTTTACTTGATTGCCTTACATCTCGTCAATGTGCCGTCATCTTCGTTTAAACCATTTGTTTGCCGCGATAACTGCAGTTATGAAAAGAAACCGGGAAGTTCCCGACAGGAATTCCCGGTTTCCGCTGCTTTTGAAAATCAATTATTCTTTGCGATGCCCCAATGCGTGATCCAATTGGAACAGGCCGCCAACACTCTTGTCGCCAATCATTTTCAGCTGCGCAACAATTTCTGACGCATTGGCCTCTTCTTCAACCTGTTCGGAAATAAACCATTGCAGGAAAATCTGCGATGCATAGTCTTTTTCCTTCAGAGCTGCTTCATAGAGATTATTGATCATGGCCGTTACTTTCTTCTCATGAGTCAATACTTCTTCAAACAGTTTCAACATCGAACCATATTTTACAGGTGGAGCGTCAATTGCCTTAAGTTCGACTTCGCCGCCCCGTTCCACCACCTGCTCCAAAAATTTCATGCCATGGGAAGTTTCTTCCGCATATTGCACTTTCAGCCAATGAGCGATTCCTTTAAAATTCTCCGACTCGCTGTAGACGGACATCGCCAGATACAATTGGGCCGAATAGAATTCCGCCTGAATTTGGTTGTTCATCAGTTCTTGCATTTTTTTACTCAACATGTTCATCTCTCCTTAATAAATTATATTTATTCTTTATTGATTAATTTTCCTATTAATATTATAGCACCGCCTTCTGGGATTGCAAGGCTTGTCTGGAAATTTTTTAGGTAAGGAAAACACAGGGCAATGCTCACTTATCGAATCAACAGTGGATTTGATCGAAAAGGATTCCGCACGGCCGATCGCGAAATAAAAAAGCAAATACCTACCACGACAAAATATATAATATGGGAGGGATTTTTCGTGGCATACTTCATCACGGACCGTTGCAACCGCATTGGCGCCTGTTTGCCCGTCTGTCCGGTCGAAGCCATTTCCGAAGGAGATCCTGTATATGTCATCGATCCCGAAAAATGCATCGAATGTGGCGCTTGCGCCGCCGCCTGTCCTACCGGCGCGATTGATCCGCCGAAATAAAGTTTGCGTTCGGCTCCCAACCTGATAAAATAATAAGTATGTTAAAACAGGAAAGCGAACTCCGGCGAACTCGCGCCGCGCAGTTGGCTTTTCCTTTGTAGAAATGGAGTCGTGTCATGCAACAGTATAATCCTGTCACCCTGGAAATTTTAACGGAATTAAAAGCCATTGTCGGTGAAAAGTATGCGTTCAGCGATCCCGACAAACTGGAAACGTACTCCCGGGATGAAACGCCGGACAGCAAATATGCCCACCTGCCGGAGGTCGTCGTGCTGCCGGGAACAACGGAGGAAGTCGCACATGTTGTCAAGCTGGCCAATCGGGAACGCATCTCGATCGTTCCCCGGGGCGCCGGCACCGGTCTGGCCTGCGGCGCCGTCCCGGTCACTGGCGGCATTGTTTTGTCGCTGGAAAGGTTTGACCGGATTATTGAAGTGAACCCCGATGCCATGTATATGGTCGTGCAGGCCGGCGTGCGAACAGACGAAGTCCAGAAAGCCGCCAAAGCCGCCGGAATGTTTTACGCCGGCGACCCCTGCAGCGGCGACAGTTGTTTCATCGGCGGCAATCTGGCCACGAACGCCGGCGGCAATCGCGCCGTAAAATATGGCACCACCCGGCATCAGGTCTACGAATTTGAAATGGTGACGCCGCTCGGCGACATTGTCCATTTAGGCAGCCGTCTCAACAAAAACACGTCCGGCTACTGTCTGGAACAGTTGGTGATGGGTTCCGAAGGAACATTGGGCATCATCACCCAGGCCACATTAAAACTGAAACCACTGCCAGCGCATGTCATCGATCTGCTGGCCGTGTTTCCTGACGTGGAAACGGCCATCGCCATTGTGGGACACATGCTGCG
>CAZRLN010000031.1:27926-30602 GCA_964601085.1 uncultured Veillonellaceae bacterium
CCTGAATCCGACCTGCGTGGAGTTCATGGACAACGCCACCGTGCAGAGCGTCGAACGTTTTCTGCAGGAAAAACTGCCCAACAGTGATATCGGCCACTATGTTATCATCCAGATGGAAGCCGACTCCGAAGAAGATCTCGAAAACAAAACGGTCGCCCTCGACGATTTGTGCAGCGCCCATGGCGCGATATCCGTGTTGGTCGCCGATTCGCAAAAAATCTGGAAAGCCCGCAAGGCTTTTACGGAAGCGACCCGGGTGGAAAGCGCCGTGCAGTCGTTCGAGGATGTGGTGGTGCCGGTAAACCGGATTCCCGAAGCCGCCGAAGCCTGCAACCGGATTGCCGCAAAAGTCGGCTTGACATTGCGGATGGTCAGTCACGCCGGCGACGGCAACATCCACATCACCCTGTTTCGCGGCGACTTGCCGGAAACAGAATGGGACCGGCGTCTCGGCAGCTTCCAGGAAGAGCTGTACGAGGTCGTATACCGGATGGGCGGTCGTCTGTCCGGCGAGCATGGGATCGGCTACAAACGCAAGGATCTGATGCAACGGTTCACCGATCCGGTCGAGCTGGACATGATGCGGCGCATCAAAAACGCCCTCGATCCCAATCTGATTCTGAATCCCGGCAAAATTTTCGACATGGAGTAAGCGGCGGGTTCTTCCCAAAGGGACTGTGAAAAACTTTTTAATAAGTTTTCACAGTCCCTTTTTTCACAACCCTTCATTTTGATTTTGCTCTTTCAGATTACTCCACATCAAAAAAGGCAATCATATCTCCAGCTATTGCTGCAAGATTCTTGCTATCCTGGCGAAAGACGATTTGTTTGATGCCGCTCCCTGGATGCTCCACTGTTTTAATCTTTTCTCCACTTGCTACATCCCACAAATCGATTTTACTTGGACCATAGCTTGAGTTTTTCACTTCGACAGCCACTATTTTCCCATTGGGGCTGTAAGCAAGAGCGCCCAAAGCCTGTTTTGCAGCCGAGGGTATTGCTGAAATTTTCTTTACCGCCTCGACATCCCACACTTCAATATCAGTGTTCAGTTCACTTCGAAGAAGAAGAGCAACCTGCCGCCCATCAGCACTGGTGCTCATAGTGTAAACAAACCTGTTCTGCAAAATCCCCTCTACCACAACTTCCTTGCCGCTTTCCACATTAACGACCATAAGTTTCTTGGCTTGGTAGCGAATAAACCGGGTAGAATCAAGCCACACATTTTTAGAATGACCGGGCAATGAAGTAATTCGTTGTCCAGACTCAAAGTTCCATATATCGAGGTTGACGAGGTTGTTGACCATTAGATATTTGCCCCCTGGGCTAAAATTAACGCCCCATACAGTATCTAGATTTTCATTAATTTTCCGCAGAATTCCTTGGGCTAATGAAAACCTCTCAACTCGCTTTCCTGTTCCGATCTCCCATACTTCAAAACCTGGATAGCGAGGATCGCCTGGACGTGTTTCCAATCCCGTCGCCAAATACCGACCGTCCGGACTGAATGCAACGCTTTCCACTATTTTCCCAGGCTTGATATCGAGAATCAGTTTATGTGTCTCCACATCATATACCCATTGGCTTGGAGATGACCCTTGCGTTGTTTGAACTGGAGCATACATCTTTCCATCAAGACTATAGGCAAAACTACTTACACCGTTAGGCACTTTATAGGCTTTCGTTAATGCTTTTGCAGCACTGCTTGATGAATAGCTATCCACGCCTTTTCCCATGGCGAAAATGCGCAGATTATATTCCGCTTTGGGCAGTCCCGGGACAGTGACCGCAAGAATACCGATGCAGAGAAAAAGTATCCAACGGGAAACTTTTTCTGACTGATGAAAATATTGTTTTGTTTTTTCCGAGCTCAACGCTAATAGAATACCAATGCTTCCTACAAGAAAAAGGAAATCTACATTGATAATTTGGCTTATTTGGTTTTTGCTTGGAGGATATGCCAATAATTTCGCTACCATGCCCATAAGAACCAGTATCACATATTTCAAAAACTCCAGAGCAAAGCTCGCACGCAAAAAAAGTAGTGACAAAGGACGACGACACCACAGAGCCGCAGTGATGAGTGCCGGAAATATAGCCGCCGAATAAAGGTACCACTTCGAAAATTCGGGGTTATAGAGGTAGGAAAATGGAATATGTACCATATGATCTAAAATGGAATATCCACCCGCATACAGCACGTATAGGAAGTACACAAAATTAAGTGCCGTTAAAACCCGCAAAGCGATTAGAATAATAATCCCCCCCCTTTTTTCAGGTGCTGAATGGTTCGAACCAAGAGAGGCTATAATCCAACGGTTACCTTCTAATACATATTATTCAATTCATTTTAAAATGGATTCTCCACGATAGCATTGTGTGAGCACCACAATAAATGGCGCAAAAAACGTCAAGTAGTTATCCTGATGCTATAGCAATCCATTTTTGGCGCTATAAAAACGCCTCGCCCATGAGTTCAAAAGACCTACATCAGAACTTATACTCTCTTCTATATTGGCGAAAAAAAACCAGCAAAACAAAAATCGCAATTCCGATCCATCGGCGTGTCTGGCTGTGTATTCTAAAAAAAAGGACTTCCGACAATTTCGTCGGAAGTCCTTTTTCTGCGAAACGGTTAATTGCGTTTCAGAGCCCGGTGGGCAATGTCTTTTCGAT
>CAZRLN010000032.1:0-20948 GCA_964601085.1 uncultured Veillonellaceae bacterium
GGTTATTGCTGCCCTGCTACTGGCCGGCTGCGGCGGAGCGACGGAAAAAAAACAAAACCAGGTGACTGTCGGCGGCAAAAACTTCACCGAACAGGACATCCTGGTTTACATGATGAAATACATGCTGGAAGGCAATACAAAACTGAAAGTCGAAACCAAGGCCTTCCTGGGCGGAACCAACATCGTGGCCCAAGCCCTCGACCGCGGCGACATCGACTTGTACGTTGAATATACCGGCACGGCCCTGATCAATCTGCTCGGACAACCGGTGACCAACGACCCGCAGGCCGCCTATGACAAGGTACGGTCGATCTACAAAGAAAAAAAGCGTTTGGAATGGCTGCAGCCCCTGGGTTTCAACAATACCTACACCTTGACCATGCGCAGCGACGAAGCCAACCGGCTCGGCATCAAAAAGATCTCCGATCTGGCCGGCAAGACCGATACTCTCACTTTAGGCTGCACCCCCGAATTTCTGGAGCGTCCGGATGGAATCAAGGGCCTGGAAAAGAAATATGGTTTCAAATTCAACAAAACCAACTCGATGGATCCCGGCCTGACCTACGCCGCCGTCCGCGACAAAAAAGTCGATGTCATCGACGGTTTCGCGACCGACGGCCGGATTCCCGCCTTTAACCTGCTAGTCCTGGAAGACGACCGGCAGTTCTTCCCCCCCTACTTCGCCGCGCCAGTCATTCGGGAAGACGTGTTGAAAAAACATCCAGAAATCGCCACCGTGTTGAACCGGCTGGCCGGGAAACTGACAGACAGGGAGATGGCTCGTCTCAATGCCCAGGTGGATCTAGAAAAAAAGGATGCCAAGACCGTCGCCAAAGGTTGGTTGCAAGCCAAAGGGTTTATCAAATAATCGCAACTCCGGCTGTTTTCACATAAAACGTTGCGCTAATTTCAGTACCCAGTCGACTTCAAGCTGCACCGCATTTTCCGGGCACAACTCCTGGCAACAATAGCAACGGATGCATTTGGCATCGTCAATCCGCATTTTGCCATCGACCAGTTTCATCGCCTGTGGCGGACAATGCGCCGCACAACGTCCGCAACCAATACAACAGTCCTGAATTCGCGGACGAGCCGTGAGATGACTTTGCGCCCAATGGGCAAACCAGGCCGGGACCCGGTCTTCCAGTGATCGCATGCTGCGTGGCGCCTGAAATCGATGCCGGACATCCCTGCCGTCGCCGACCAGGTCAATCCCGGAAAAGTCCGGCGTCAACCCCAGTTCGAGAGACAACGCCGCCACCGGCAACGACTCGGTCGGCAACCCCATCATCTCCGCCATAACGATATCCACGGCGAAACAATTGCTTCCCGCTAAAATTACACCCGAGGAAAACGGCTTGCCATTGCGCGGACCATTCCCTTCCATTCCGGTCACCCCATCGACGATCGACAGCGCCGGTTTGACCAAATTCGCCAGATCGACCAGCATCCCGGCGAATTCTTTGCGCTGCCGGGTTCGCAGATGGAATTGCGCCTTTTGCATGCCGACGATGCAGCCGAACAAGATCTTGGTCGCCCCAGTCATGCCCATGAAAGTGTGCGTCTTCATTTTGGCCAGGGTGATGACTTTATCCACCTGGTTCAGTACATCCGTCAGCTGGAATTTTTTAATGATCCTTCCTTCAGGGAACGGGTATTCGGCCGTTCCTTCAAAAGGAATCAGCCGCACCGACTCTTCGCGGCAGACAGCGGCGATCCCGCATTTTTCCGCCGCTTTCAATGTGCCGGATACTCCCGGCGAGTCGCCGACCACCGGTTCGGCGCCGAGCGCCTTGACCTGGCGAATCACGGCCCGCAGAACCTCCGGGTGGGTCGTGACGGCGCATTCCACCGGCACTCCTTCCAGCAGATTCGGTTTCAGCAGTACCCGGTCGCCCGGCTGCACGAATTGTTCCAGTCCGCCCAACAGGGCTAACGCCTGATCGATTCCGGCAGCGACGGATTCCGCCGCATAGTCTGTTACGTGAACCGCAGCGACCGTTGAAATGTTCGATCCCATTTTCTTTCCCCTCGCAAAGCTGGGGCTAATCCCCTTATTATCCCTGTTCCATTCGCCTTCCCGTTCCGCTTTTCCTGCGCACACTATTGCGCCGGTCGGCCGGACCCAATGAACCGATGATTACACAGCGTCAAAAATATTGTTTTTTTTCTTTTCCCCTTGACACTTTTTTGCAGTTCGTGCTATAGTGTACGCAATTGAATCCGTTACTGCGATGAACGGGAAAAGTACACAGATCCGCTTTGGTTTCAGCGAGCCGGTGTCCGGAGATGATCCGGAGGTGGGATGACCGGTCCAAAGTTTCTGTCGAATGGCCCCGCGAGCTGCCCGCCGAAAAATTCAGTAGGCCGGGCCGGTTGCCTCCGTTACCGGGCTCAGGATATCGGCGCAAGCCCGTATCCGAATCGAGGGAAAACGATTGTTTTCCGAATTAGGGTGGTACCGCGAACCATTTCGCCCCTGCACAGGGAGTGGAATGGTTCTTTTTATTTGTCGCCCCAGTTACCCGCAAAACAGAATATCCCAGCGATGAACGGGAAAAGTACACAGATCCGCTTTGGTTTCAGCGAGCCGGTGTCCGGAGATGATCCGGAGGTGGGATGACCGGTCCAAAGTTTCTGTCGAATGGCCCCGCGAGCTGCCCGCCGAAAAATTCAGTAGGCCGGGCCGGTTGCCTCCGTTACCGGGCTCAGGATATCGGCGCAAGCCCGTATCCGAATCGAGGGAAAACGATTGTTTTCCGAATTAGGGTGGTACCGCGAACCATTTCGCCCCTGCACAGGGAGTGGAATGGTTCTTTTTATTTACAATCAAAATGATGGGAGGAACAAGCAATGTTGAAAGCAGTTTTGAACCAGGTAGTCGGAGGCGAAAACCTGTCCCGGCAGGAAGCCCAGGAATCCATGCAAGCCATCATGACCGGTCAGGCCAGTGAATCCCAGATCGGCGGACTGCTGACTGCCCTAAGGATCAAGGGCGAAACCAGTGAGGAGATCGCCGGGTTCGCCGAAACCATGCGTAGTCACACAGTAAAAGTCGAATGCAGCCAGTCCGATTTGCTCGACACCTGCGGCACCGGCGGCGATCGAAAGGGAACCTTCAACATTTCCACCACCGTCGCCTTTGTGGTGGCGGGCGCCGGGGCCTCGGTCGCCAAGCACGGTAATCACGGCGTATCCAGTTCATCCGGCAGCGCGGACGTTTTGAAAGCGCTGGGCGTCCGGATCGACCTGCCGGCGCAAAACATCGCTTCCGTGATCGAAGATGCCCGGATCGCTTTCCTGTACGCGCCCACCTTTCATCCGGCCATGAAGTTCGCCGGCAAACCGCGCCGCGAATTAGGATTTCGGACGGTGTTCAACGTGCTGGGTCCATTGACCAATCCGCTCGCCGCCGAACGCCAGTTGATGGGCGTATATGAGCAATCTCTGACAAAAAAATTGGCGGAGGTTTTGCTGCGGCTCAATACCCGACGCGCCATGGTGGTGCACGGTCTGGACGGGCTGGACGAAATCTCGACCACCGCACCGACGCAAGTTTCGGAGGTAGTCGACGGAAAAATTCTTTCCTACCTGATCGATCCGGCCGAGTACGGATTGCCGATTGCTGCTCTGGAAGACATCAGCGGCGGCACTCCGGAGCAAAACGCCGACATTGTTCTCGGCATCCTGAGCGGGAAACAAGGCGCCCGGCGCGACCTGGTCCTGCTCAACGCCGCGGCGGCGTTGGTGGTCGCCGACAAGGCGGAAAACATCCGGGAAGGCATGATTCTGGCCGCCAAAAGCATCGACAGCGGCGCCGCCCAGGCCAAACTGGAACGGATGCGGGAACTCACCCGCCAATCGGCATGATCATCAAAATTTGCGGCATCCGTTCGTTGGCGGCAGCGCAGACCGCCGCCCAAGCCGGTGCCGACTGGATCGGCTTCGTGTTCGCGCCCAGCCGCCGCCGCATCGATCCCGATACCGCCGCGATAATCAGCGCATCCATGGTTGGCCCCGCCAAAGTCGGCGTATTTGTAAACCAGTCTTTGAACGAGGTCCGGAAAATCGCCGATCACTGTCGGCTTGATTATATCCAGCTCCACGGCGAGGAAAGCCCGGAGTACAGCCGCTCTCTAAATCGCCCGGTCATCCGCGCCTGCCGGGTCGATCCCTTGTTCGATCCGGAGCAGTGGGCCGCTTATCCCGCCGAATACCTGCTGTTTGACAGTTTTGTCCCCGGACAGGCCGGAGGAACCGGTACCGCTTTTGATTGGGTGGAAACCTGCGACCGCATCCGTCAATCCCGACAAAAATTTCTGGTCGCCGGTGGACTGACACCGGAAAATGTTGCAGACGCCCTTCGAATCCTAAACCCCGACGGCGTCGATGTCTCCGGCGGCGTAGAAACCGATGGAGTCAAAGATCCCGACAAAATACGGAAATTCATCGCAGCGACCCGAAACGCCGCGGAAAGGATGCAGTCATGTTGAATCAGATCGTCGATTCCATCCGGGTTCAGGTTGCGGAACGAAAGCTCTCGCACCCAGTATCCTCACTACAAATTCGGCCCGGCAAATTTGCGTTCAGTCGGGCGCTTACCGATAAGGATTGGGCTCTCATTGCCGAATGCAAGCTGGCCTCCCCGGCGAAGGGGCGTCTCTGCCAAACCCATACCGTGCCGGAGCTGGCGAAAATCTTTACCGAAAATGGCGCCGCCGCTTTGTCCGTTCACACCAGCGACCCGTTTCTGGGCAAGCTGGCCGACATCGCCACCGTCCGTCAGGTCAGTTCGCTGCCGATCCTGCGCAAAGATTTTATCATCGACGAATACCAGATTTACGAAGCCCGCGCCGCCGGCGCCGACGCCATTCTATTAATCGCCGCGATTCTCACGAATGACCAACTGAACCAGTATCTCGCCATTGCCCGCGATCTCGGTCTGGATGCCCTGGTGGAAGTCCACAGCCGCCCGGAGTTGGAGCGGGTCAAACAAACCGACGCACTGCTCGTCGGCATCAACAACCGGGACCTGACGACTTTCACCACCGACCTCGCCAATACTTTCAGCCTGCTGCCCCACTGCGATCCCCGCTGGCGGGTGATCAGCGAAAGCGGCATTCACGACGCGGCGGACGCCAAGCGATTACAAGCAGCCGGCGTACGCGGCGCCCTGGTCGGCGAGAGTCTGGTCCGCGCCAACGACATCGCCCGGCTCACTGATGAACTTGCCAACCTTGGAATGATGAATGGGAGGAATCAACATGCCTGATAAAAATGGCCGATTCGGCGCTTTTGGCGGCCGTTTCGTACCGGAAACCGTCATGCCCGCGCTTTATGAACTGGAGGAGTTTTACGCAAAAACGAAGGACGATCCAGATTTCCAGGCAGAATTTCGCCGTTTCCTTCAAGAATACGCCGGTCGGGAAACCCTGCTCTACTATGCGGCAGGACTGACCCGCCATTATGGCCGGGCCGATATTTACCTGAAACGGGAAGACTTGCTGCACACCGGCGCCCACAAAATCAACAACGCCATCGGTCAGGCCCTGCTCGCGCGCCGGATGGGCAAACAGCGCATCGTCGCCGAAACCGGCGCGGGTCAGCACGGCGTCGCCTGCGCCACGGTCGCAGCGCTGTTCGGGCTGGAATGCTGCGTGTTCATGGGCGAAGAGGACATGGAGCGACAAGCGCTGAATGTATTCCGGATGCGCCTGCTGGGAACCAAAGTCATTCCCGTGACCAGCGGCACCGGCACTCTGAAGGATGCCACCAGCGAAGCCATCCGCTATTGGGCCACCAACATCCGCGACACCCACTACATCATCGGCTCGGTCGTCGGCCCGCATCCTTATCCGATGATCGTCCGCGACTTTCAGTCCGTCATCGGCGAGGAAATCAAAGCGCAGTCGGCGAATTTTACGGCGCCGCTCCGCTACGTCGTCGCGTGCGTCGGCGGCGGCAGCAATGCGATGGGAACTTTTTACCCCTTCAAGAATGACGCGTCGGTGCAAAAAATCGGTGTCGAAGCCGCCGGCAAAGGACTCGGGTTGGAGCATGCCGCTTCGCTGACGCTGGGAAAACCCGGCGTGTTGCACGGCGCTTTCAGCTATCTGCTGCAAGACCCGGACGGCCAGGTCATTCCCGCCTATTCGATTTCGGCCGGTCTAGACTATCCCGGGGTCGGTCCCGAGCATTCCTTCTTCAAGGAAACCGGTATCGTTCGCTACGTTGCCGTAACGGATACCCAGGCGTTGGAGGCTTTTCAACGTCTGGCCCGGATCGAGGGAATCATTCCGGCGCTGGAAAGTTCGCATGCGCTGGCCTATCTGGATGAGTTGATGCCCCAAACCCGACCCGGCGAAAGCGTCGTCGTGTGTCTGTCCGGTCGGGGCGACAAAGATGTGCAACAAGTAGCAAAAGTACTGGAGGGATTCTGATGTCTGCTCTCGCCGAACAATTACGCGCCAATAAAACGCAGGGCCGCAAAAGCCTCATTGTGTACATCACTGCCGGCTATCCCGACCTGGCGACGACAAAGGACGCCGTCCTGGCGGCCGAAGCGGCCGGCGCCGACCTGGTGGAACTCGGCATTCCCTTTTCCGACCCGATCGCCGACGGGCCGGTGATTCAGACGGCGGCCGTCGCCGCGCTGGCAGCTGGAACCACCGCCCGCAACACGCTGGAAATGGTTCGCCAGCTGCGTTCGCAATCCAATATTCCACTTGCTTTTATGACTTACATTAACCTGATCCTGCATTACGGGCCGGAAGCTTTTGCCCGCGACTGCAGCGCCGCCGGCGTCGACGCCCTCATCATCCCCGACCTGCCGCCGGAGGAAAGCGGGTTGCTGCGTCCCGCCTGCGACCAGTGCGGGCTGGATCTGATCCAGTTCATCGCCCCGACCAGCAACGCGACCCGGGTGGAACTGGCCTGCCGCAACGCGACCGGCTTCGTTTACTGCGTTTCCAACACCGGTGTCACCGGCGTCCGTTCCGTCGATTATAGCGCCGTTGCCCCCACTGTGGAAATGGCCCGGACAGTAACCGACATTCCCATCGCCATCGGCTTTGGCATCGGTTCCGCAGCCGCCGCCAAAGAGGCGTCCCGCTTCGCGGACGGCGTGATCGTCGGCAGCGCGGTCGTTCAACTTCTGGCGGATAAAAACCTTGCCGCCGTAAGCGGCCTGATTTCGTCGATCCGGCAGGAACTGGACCGGGAGGATGCCTGACATGAACCTCACGCCAACGAAAGCCGAGTTTCTCCAGTTGTGTGCAAACCATACCCTGATCCCGGTCTTCGCGGATCTCGCCGTCGACCTGGAAACGCCGGTTTCCCTGTACTATAAACTTGCGGGCAACAATCCCGGTTTCATGCTGGAAAGCGCCGAGACCAGCAAAAATTTCGGCCGCTACTCGTTCCTCGGCATGGACCCGTTCCTGACCATCGAAGCCTATCGCGATAAACTGGAACTTAAGACCGCCAATGGATCAAAGTCGATCCCGCAACCGCCGCTGACGGCACTGCAGGAACTCCTGAACCAATTTTCCTTCGCCGACTTGCCGGGGCTGCCGCCATTTGGCGGCGGCGCCGTTGGCTACCTGAACTTTGAGTCCATCGCCACCTGGGAACGCATTCGCGGCATGGAAATCCCCGCCGACCTGTTGCTCGGCGAATTTATGTGCTGCCGCCTGCTCATCGCCATGGATCATCTGACCCACTCCGCCAAATTGATTTATTTGGCGGAGATCCCAAGCGACGCTTCTACCCGGAAACGCGTCTACGACCAGGCCACCGAGCGGATTGCCGAAATCCGCGAAATCCTCCGGGCACCCCTGCAACTGCCCGCCGAAGAACCGACGCCGGCCCCGGCCGGCGCGGCGCAGATTTCTCCGGACGACGAGGAAGCCAGCCGCGCCCGTTATATCAGCCATGTATTAAAAGCCAAGGAATACATCACCGCCGGCGATATCTTCCAGGTCGTCCCCTCCCATCCTTTCCGCCGGACGCTCACGGAGCAGCCCTTTTCCCTCTACCGGCGGCTGCGTCGGGTCAATCCTTCCCCGTACATGTTTTTCATGGATTTCGGCCTCCGCCAGTTGGTGGGCGCCTCACCGGAAATGCTGGTCAAACTGCAGGACGGCCAGGTTTTCACCTGTCCCATCGCCGGCACCCGACCGCGTGGCAAAACCCGGGAAGAAGATGCCCGGCTGGCGGCGGAACTGCTCGCGGACGAGAAGGAATGCGCCGAACACGCCATGCTGATCGATCTCGGCCGCAACGACATCGGCCGGATCAGCCTGCCGGGAACCGTCAACGTCACCAAACTGATGGAAGTCGAAAACTTTTCGCACGTCATGCATATCGTTTCGGAAGTCAACGGTACTCTCGACCCGAAATATACGGCCACCGAAGTTCTAAAGGCCTGCTTTCCCGCCGGAACCGTCAGCGGCGCCCCCAAGATCCGGGCCATCGAAATCATCAACGAACTCGAATCCGAACGTCGGGGGCCGTATGCCGGCGCTGTCGGCTATTTCGACTTCCGGGGAAACATGGACACCTGCATCACCATCCGCACGTTCCGGATCGAGGACGACCGCGTCACGATCCAGACCGGAGGCGGCATTGTCGCCGACTCGGTTCCGGAGACGGAATACCAGGAAATCCGCCACAAGGCCAACGTTCTGTTTCAAGTGCTGGGAGGAAATTGAGCCATGATTCTGCTGATCGACAATTACGATTCCTTCACCTACAACGTGTACCAGGCCATCGCCAATCTGGGCCGATCTCTGCGGGTCGTGCGCAATGACTGCGTCACTCTCGCCGAAATAGCCTCCGGAAATTACGAAGCGCTCATCATCTCCCCCGGTCCGGGTACACCGGACGATGCTGGGATCAGCAAAGAGGCCGTTCGGCAGTTTGCCGGAAAACTGCCGATTCTGGGGATCTGCCTCGGTCATCAGGTCATCGGCGAAGCTTTTGGGGCGAAAGTCATCCGGGCGCCATTGCCGGTACACGGAAAAACCGCAAAAATCCAGCATGACGGCCAAGGCCTCTACGTCAACCTGCCCCAGCCGCTGACCGCCGGTCGCTACCACTCGCTGATCGTCGAGCGCTCGACTCTGCCGGACTGCCTGGAAATCACGGCAACCAACGAGGAAGGGTTGATTATGGGCATGCGTCATAAAGATTTCAATGTGCAGGGGCTCCAGTTCCATCCCGAATCGATTCTCACGCCCGATGGCGGAAAATTGTTGGCCAATTTTCTCGACGCCATCTAGAGGATCTTGCCGAAGAGGATTTTGCTCCGGCGTCGCGAATTTTTCCTATCAGGAACTCCAATCTTTGCATCAAAGGAGGGATTTCTTATGCGGAAAAGTTCAGCCCTATTTCTTATCACCATCCTGTTTGTCACCACGCTAACGATGTCGGCCGCAGAGGCAAAACCGACCGCCGATTGCAAATTTTCGCCATTGGATCTCGATTTCACCAAAATGTTATCCGTTGAATTTGGTCGCATTAGCTTGTCTATATGCGATGTTGTCGCTCATCGTGAAAAAAATCTTGGCTACGGTGAAATGGCGATCGCCCAAGGGCTCTCCTCCATCAGCGGTCGCTCCCTCTCCCATATCCTGCATCTCCGCCACGATGAAAAGATGGGGTGGGGAAAAATCGCCAAAGAACTGGGAGTCAAGGTGTCCGACGCGGTTCATCGTTCGTCTTCGGTGTTGGACCGGATCGGCCTGTCGGGCGAAGCGGTCCGGATCCGCATCGAAATCGGCCAGGAAGACCATGACAAGGATAAGGACAAGGATCACGGCCCGGAAAAAAATCCGGACAAAAAGACGGACAACGCCGACCCGCATCATGACAAACCGGGAAATCACAACAAGCCCGGCAATAATCCGGGTCGCGGCAACAAGTAGACTTTCTGAACAGAACGAACAACCCCTGAACAAGAAACCCGCCAACGCAAAACGCCGGCGGGTTTCTTTCATTTTATCCTTTGCTCTTCAGCCGCAAGTGATCAATCCCGCATCCGTCAGCAAATAGTGCATCCGGATATCATGCGGTTCACATGGCACCTCTGCCACGACTTGACACTCCCAGGCCAGGCCGAGCCGAACCGCATGAAGCGTCCGCGAAAAGAAGCGATCATAATAGCCGGCTCCCATTCCCAGGCGATTGCCGGTTCGGTCGAATGCCACACCGGGAACGACAATCAGATCGATCGACTCCCCGGCGGCAAGCGTTGCCGAATCGGGCGCCGGCATCTTCAGGCCGTATTTCCCGGCGACAAGATCCTGCGGTCTTTTAATGGCGGCGGCGGACATTTCGCCATATTGCCTACCGAGCAGCGGCGCGTAAACCTGTTTGCCCCGATTCAAGGCCTCTTTGATCAATCTTGCCGTCGCCGTTTCATCGGTCGTGGCGACATAGAACATTACCGACCGGCATTGCTGATAAATCGGCCAGCCCGCAAACAGTTCCGCGATTCGGCGGTTCCAGATTTCCCTTTGCGCCGGAGCGGCGGCGCGGCGAATCCTCAAAAATTCACTCCGCAGTTCCTGTTTGGTTTTCGGCGGCATCGATCTTTCCATTGATCATCATCCTCTGCTTTCCCAAGTCATGCCCGAAAAATCGTTGACCAGTCCGGAAGTTAAATTTCAGCGATGATTTGCCCGAGCTGCGACAAACCGTAGCCACCCATTCCTGCGAGTTCATTCCGGAACGCCGGGGATCGGAGAATCGACAGCATGGTCTGAAAAGCGGGCTTTCCGACATCTTCGCGGCGGATCACCAAATCGTAGCGTTCTTCCTGCATCGGCACGAAGTCGATATTCGCCACCTGAAGGGCCGCCTTCTCCGTCCCGAGCCCAACATCCGCCTCGCCCCGGGCCACGCAACTAGCGACGGCCAGATGGCTCGTCTCCTCCCGATCATACCCCTCGATCAGATTCCGGTCCAGGCGGGCGGCCCGTAACTTTTCATCCAACAATACTCGGGCGCCGGACCCGCGTTCCCGATTGACCAGTCGAATTCCCGGTTTTAGCAAGTCCGGCCAGTCGTGAATCGCGAGCGGATTGCCCCGGGCCACGAAAAAACCGGCTGTCCGGTACACCAGATTGATGATCACCGCCGCATGTCCCGGCAACAGACGGCGGACATAGGGAATGTTATAGGAGTCGGTGTCGCTGTCCCAGAGATGCGTTGTAGCCACATTGGCTTGGCCGTGATAAAGGGCCGACAAACCGTCGATACTGCCAACATAGTTGCGTAATATCCGAACCCGCGGCAACTGTTTTTCCAGGTGGCGGGTCAAACTATCCAAAACGGGGTCCTGGCCGCAAATAATCATTTCCTCCGGCGTTGCCGATGCCGCCGGCTGTTCTGAGAGCAGAATGCTGGATGCCGGTCGGACGCTTCCTTTGGATTTTTTGATGTACGCTTCCATGTCGACCGCTTCGATCCGCATTTTCCGACCGATCCGATACGCGGGAAAATCGCCGCGTTTGATCATTTCATAGACCGTAAACCGGGTCACTTTTAACAACTTAGCCACTTCTTCCGGTGTGTAGGACAGTGTTTCCATTGCGGAAAGCCTCCCCGTTTTTGATTTTGCTTCTGCTTTCAGCTCTTGCAATTATCTTACAGTAAACTATATAATAACGCCATAGAGTTTTTGTTATGTTATGTTGTGTTATATTGCGTTTTTCACGTCAAACTGTGTATTCCCCGAACGCCAGCAAAGGCGAACGCCGACCTGCGCATGGCAGCGCCTGCGTTGCTTGAACTGTTATTTATAATCAATACACAGGCAAGGAGGCAATCTTATGCGCAAGTACTTGTTTCCCCTGATGCTCGGGCTGTTGTCGCTTACTGTTTTGTTCACCGGCTGCGGTAGCGGTTCAGCCCCTGCCAAACCGGCGGCTACGCCAGCGGCTACGCCGGTGGAACTGACAATTTCGGCTGCGGTAAGCTTGAAGGACGCCTTAAAGGATGCCCAGACCGCCTATCTGAAGAAATCGCCGCAAGTAAAACTCGTCTTCAACCTGGGGGCGTCCGGCTCCCTTCAGAAACAAATCGAGCAGGGCGCGCCGGCGGACATCTTTATTTCGGCGGCGCCAAAACAAATGAACGAGCTGGAAACCAAAAACCTGATTCAGAAGCCAACCCGCCGCAACTTGGTTGAAAACAAGCTGGTCCTGATCGTGCCGCAAAACTCACCGCTGAAGATTGCCAAATTTGAAGAGTTGGCAAACAGCGACGTGAAAAAGCTTGGAATCGGCGAACCGAATGTCGTCCCCGCCGGCCAATACGCGCAGCAGGCATTGAAAAAGCTTGGAATCTGGGATTCGGTTGTCGACCGAATCGTATTCGCCAAAGATGTGCGCACCGTGCTGGCCTATGTGGAAACCGGCAATGTTGACGCCGGCATCGTCTATAAAACGGATGCGGTCTCCAGCAGCAAGGTGAAAATCGCCGCAACCGCGCCTGAAGGCAGTCACCAACCGGTCCTTTATCCGGCGGCGATCCTGGTCGGCAGCAAGAATGTCAAGACGGCCGAAGATTTCTTGGCCTTTCTGGCCAGTCCGGACGGAAAAGCGATTTTCGAAAAACATGGCTTTGTGATGTCCAAGCAATGAACGAAGCCGGTTTCAGCCTGATCGACTGGCAACCCGTAATATTATCGATCAAAGTCGCCTTTGCCTCCTTGTCCATTGTGCTGATCCTGGGCGTGGCTTGCGCCTATGGCATGCGGCGATGGCAATTTGGCGGCAAAGCGGCGTTAGAGGCCATATTTTCCCTTCCTCTGGTCCTACCGCCGGTGGTGACCGGTTTTATCCTGCTGGTATTGATCGGCAGGCAGGGGCCCGTGGGACGCTTGCTGGAGAACTGGTTTCAAATCCAGCTCATTTTTACGCCCTTTGCCGCCGTACTGGCCGGAACCGTTGTTGCCTTTCCCCTGATGTACCAAAGCGTCAAAGCCGCGTTTCAAAGCATTGATCCTAAACTGGAGGACGCCGCCCGGACTCTCGGCGCCAACGAAATGCGGGTGTTTCTGACCGTTACCCTGCCCCTGGCCTGGCCGGGGGTGGTCGCCGGCGTCGTATTGTCCTTCGCGCGCGCGCTGGGCGAGTTCGGCGCGACCATCATGGTCGCCGGAAATATTCCGGGCAAAACCCAGACTCTCCCGCTTGCCATCTATTTCGCGGCGGAGTCCAACGACATGACACTAGCCGGCTTGTACGTTTTGGTCATCAGCCTGCTCACTTTTTCAATGATCCTGTGGGTCAACCTGTGGGGCAAAAAGAAACACCTTCAAATTTCGTCCAAAGAGGTTTCCTGATGCTGTCCGTCGATATCACAAAAAACCTGCCTGATTTTTCCCTGTCCATCCGGTTCAGCATCGAGCGGGACATTCTGGTTCTGTTCGGGCCGTCCGGTTGTGGGAAAACCACCACCCTGCGCTCGATCGCCGGCCTGCTGCAACCGGATGGCGGCCGGATCGTCAACGACGGCGAAGTGTTCTTCGATGCGGCCGGTAAAATATTCATTCCGCCCCGCCAGCGTAGGATCGGCTATATGTTTCAGGATTTTGCCTTGTTTCCGCACATGAGCGTCTATCGGAACATCTGGTACGGCGTCCGCGACCATGACCGGGAAGCGCGGCAAATGTACGAAAAATTGACGAGTCTGCTAAAAATCGGCCATCTGGCTGAGCGTTCGCCGGGGCAGTTATCCGGGGGGGAGAAACAACGGGTCGCGCTGGCGCGGGCTTTGATGGCCCAGCCAAAAATTCTGCTGCTTGACGAACCGCTGTCTTCCCTGGATACCGAGACGCGTCTTGAAGTGCGAAACGAGCTGCGGGAAATGCAGAGGATCTGGAACATCCCCTTCATTCTGGTGACGCACGATCCGGACGAAGCCCGTTTCCTGGGCGATCAGGTCCTCTATATGCAAAAAGGCCGCCAGGTTGGACTGGCGACCTCCGATTGAATCATTCCGGTTTCTGCAGTTCTTTGGTCTATTTCCCGCCGCGAACTACCTTCAAAACCTCTTCAATGTCCGGCAGTTCCGGGATGTCATATACTTTCACCCAGACTACCTTCCCCGCTTCGTCAATGAGGACGTTGGCCCGGGCGGAAAAGCCCTTGTCGTCAAGGAACAATCCGTAATCCTGCGCCACTTTGCCATGCGGCCAGAAATCGGCCAACAGTTTCACATTGGCGACCCCCAGTTCCTTAGCCCAGGCGTTTTTGCTCGGATAGGAGTCAATGCTCATGCCCAGGGGCACGGTGTTATATTTTTCAAACTCGGCCAGATTGTCTTCCAGCGACTTCATCTGTTGGGCGCAGACAGCAGTCCAGGCCAGAGGATGCCAGGACAGCAGCACTTTTTTGCCGCGGTATTCGGACAGGCTCACATCCTGCACCCGGTTGTCCTTCAGCGTGAAATCCGGCGCCATATCGCCTACATCAATTCTTTTCATGATGATCCCTCCATTCTATTATGGATAATTTTTATCCGTTACATTATTATTTTACCACACGCAGGAAAATTCCTGCTATTTTTTTTATTTCAGCCCGAAAAATTTTCGCAGTCCAGCCACTGATAAATTTCCCGCAGGGTATTCCGGGCTTCCGGATGATACAAGCCGCAAGCCGTTGCTACCGTGAGCGGCCCCGCCGTCAGCCAGTTTTGCAGGATCTTCCCTTCCCGCGTCGGCAAAAATCCGCCCGGTATGAGCCAGTCCGCCGGAACGCCCGAAAACAGGGGAACCGGCTGTCCCAAAACTTCCCAGGCCCGAAGAGGATCGGTCCCTTCCGGTTCCAGCGAGTAGAACTGAAAGTCCGCCTGGTGCAGAATCGGCAGAATCGCATCCACGCAGCCGTCGGTATGAAAGCCTATGGTCAGCCCCGCCGCTCCCGCCTGTTCCCGCAGTGAGCGATATAACGGCAGCAGACTCTTTTCCAGCTGTTGCGGCGACATATAAGGCCCATTGGCATAAGCGACATCATCCGCCAAGAGAAGCAAATCGACCCCGGCCGCCGCCCATTGGCCGATTTCCCGCAATCCCTGCTCCGCCGCCCGTTCCAGGCCGATCCTCATCATCGCGGTCCCGCGGCCCATCTGAAGCATGGCTTCCTGCCAGCCGACCTCGATCATCCAGCGCTGCCACGGTCCCCGAACCACCGCTCCGGCCGCCATCCCCAGCGCCTTGGCCTTTGCGGGCGCCCCCGGCCAATGATCGAAGAAACAAAAGTCCATGCGCAGCTCCCGGGCAACCGCCACCACTTCCTCAGCGGTCCCGCCGCCCGGCAAAGGCCAGATTTCACCACGTCTCAGTCGCTGCAGCATCGCACTTCCTCCATTACACCAACTGTCGTTGAATGTGCACCAGGAAATCCTGAATATTGGTCACGATCGAGGTCACGGACAAGGATCCCCGGTCCTTCAGTTTATTGACGGCAAATTCCGACACATCCACACTGTAGATGAAAACAGGCCGCACGACGCCTTCCACTACCTGATAAGCCGGCGTCATGTTGCCAGTTGCGATCGAGTGGAGCTGGGTCGCCAGACAAATTACGGTTGTCGCCTGCTTCGCATGTTGCCGCATGGCATTCTGGGCCGCGTAAACGTCGGCGAACACTTCCGGCAATGGCCCATCATCCCGGATCGAACCGGCCAGCACCATCGGCACGCCAGTCCGGACGCAAGCCGCCACCACACTGTCCTGAATCGCGTTCGCCGCCACAAACTCGGCCAGCGATCCGTGTTCGCGCGCCCGGTTCAACACGTCCAGATGATGGTAGTGGCCGTTGGCTTTGCTTTCCTGGGTATAGATATCCTGTCCGAGGGCCGTCTGAAACAGCGCTCCCTCCAGATCATGCGTCGCCAGGGCATTGCCGGCCAGGATCGCATCGACGTACCCGTTTTCGATCAACGTAACCATCGCCTGTTTGGAATCGGAATCAAAGACAACCGCCGGCCCGAGCACCCAGACAATATAGCCATGTTCCTTTTCATAGCGCAACAGTTCATACAGGCGGTCATAATCGCGGGAGTACGCCGTCTCGCGGGACCGTCCGGTGCGGAAGGCGAAAGTATCGCAATCGGTCGCGCCGGGGCCAAACCCGTCAGGATGGACCAGAATTCCTTCACTGCCATCTTCCGTGCGTCCGACAAACACCTCGTCGCCGACGGCCAGCCGCCGGAACTCCTTGACTTCCAGCCGCCCGTCCGCGTGCCGGACCACGACCCCGTCCATGCGACTCTGGGTCAACAACGTCCACCGGCCATTGATTTTGTAGTATTCGGGGAAAATAGTGGTCGCGTGATAGTTTTGCGGCGCGACGCCGGCTTTAACGACCGGTTTGGTCTGCGCATCCGGGCAGGCAATCAGTTCCGGTGCGGCGAAGTTCGGCTCCGCAAAGACAGGCATCTTGAATTTCATAATGGCTCCTCCTGATTGTCGACACCGAGCAAGTTCTCCATGGTCCGCCGCAAAATCAGCGGCATCGCATCGAAGGAATAATTCAGGCAAACGCGTTCGGAGAGTTTGTGGGCATCCTTGCCGTACGGGCCGATATTGACCACCGGCATGCTGATGGACTGAATCGCCTGCACCGGCAAATGATAGGTCAGCTGCCAGGCCGGCATATTGCCGGTGAGCTTGTCCATGTGCTCGGCCGCGGCAATCCCGCAATAGCTCAAATCGGAGATATACGGGTAAAATTTCCGGGTCACGATCGGATAATCGTAACGTTGTCTGGCGGCCGCCACCGCCTGTTCCACTGCGGACAGCAGGATATCGCTGCGGGCATCGCCGTCGCGGACAAAGTTGTGCGGATAATACGGCGGGGCAAAATAGACGACAATTTTGGAATTCTTGTCGGAACAGTGTTTGTGGACTTCATCGACAATGGCCATCGACACCTCGCGATCATCCGCGCCGCGTTCGCGCAACTGGCGAATCAGGATGTCGAGAATCCGGTCGAGTTCTTCCCCCATTTCGCTGCGCACCTGCCGGTACAGCTCGTCATAGGTCAGTACATTCGGCTGCCAGGGCAAAGGCTGGAACGGGATATGGCTCAACTGGCAAAATTTCGTGTATTCGCCATTGAGATGAGCGATCGCCGCCTCGAAGGCTTCCAGGGCCTTGGCCCGGCACTTCGCCAACACGGCGGCCGGTTCGCTGTCATGAGTGGGCCAGTTGAAATACAGGTTCACCGTGTTCGCCGTCTGCACGGAATACTCCGTCTTGTTGTCGCGCTGATGCAGACTGATCGGCGGCAGGGCAACCTCGCCGTCGGCAATATCGCACAAATCCGTGGCCAGATCGATCCGGCGCATCACTTCGGAAGCCAACAGATTGGCGTCGAGACCGTTGAACGGTTCGCCGACATGGGTCTCTTCGCCGTAAAGAAAGAAACAGGGCAGCAGTTTCCCGGTCGTGCCGACATAAACATAGCGGTTTTCATCGCCCGGATAGCGGAACGTCATAAAATCCGTGTCGATGGCGGCAGTAAATTCCCAGCCCCGCGCCGCTTGCAGTTCCGCCAGATCCTGCACGGCGGACAACATTCCCGCCGAATTCCCCTCTTCATCCGGCACGGCGAAAAACACCAGATTGCCGGCCATTTTTTCCGGCTGTCGGGAAAAATGTTCCACCATCACCATCAAGGAGGCCACGCCGGTTTTCATGTCCAATATACCCCGGCCCAACAGCCAGTCCGGCGACAGGATCTCCGACAGCGCCGGTTCGCTGAATTTCGTCGCCTGCGCCAGTTTCTCCTTCAAAGCGGCGGGATCGGTCGCCAGATCCTGTAATCCGCCATAATCGGCGACCCCAACCGTGTCGATGTGGCCGAGGCAGAGCAGTGTTTTTTTCGCTTCCGGAAGCAAGGTTCCCTCGATCAGGGCGAATACGCTGTTTCGTCCCAGCGAATCGTCCCGGACCGGCAACAACCGCAGGTTATCCGGATGGGTTCGAAAATAGTCCAGCGCTGCCAATGTATCGTAAACTTTGCCGGCCACGTCTTTTTCGCCGGCGGTGCCGACTACGCTTCGGATTTGTGTCAATTCCAGGGCCAATGTTTTAATTTTTTCGCTGTGATTCACGCCCGGACCCCTTTCTATTTCTTGTTCCAAGGTTATTGCTCCCGCTGTCCCAGGCGTTCCTGCAAAAAAGCGACCACCGGGGTGCGATACAAGACATAGGCCAGCAAACTGCCGCCAGCGGTGCTGATCAGGAAGGGTACCACAAAAAACAGGGCCCCTGCCCCCGAACCCAGGAAATATTTCGCGACCGGATACGCCAACATGCCGCCGATGATGCCCGTGCCGAAGATTTCTCCGGCCAGCGCGCCCCAGATGCTATGGGTCCGGGAATACAGAAACCCGGACAGGGCTGCGCCGATGACGCTGCCGGGGAATGCCAGCAACGAGCCCGTGCCCAAAATATTGCGCAGGGTTGCGACGCCAAACGCCGCTCCGGTAGAGTACCGGGCGCCGACCAGGACTGCCAGCAGCACATTGATGGCATGCTGCACCGGAAAGCACTTGGACACCCCCACGGGAATGTACACCAGATGCGCCGACAACACGCCGATTGCCATAAACAAGGCGGTAAAGGTCAACTTTTTTGTTTCCACTGGGTTTCCTCCATTTCCCTGAACGAAATAAAAGAAGCGCATCCCTACGCAGGAATGCGCCAACCGCAGTCGCCATACTGTTTCGCTGTTCCTACGCTGGTATTATCCAGATCAGGTCAAGGGTAACAGACTCGGGTCTGACTCTCAGCCGGCCGTTCCGGCTCCCCTAGCTTCACTTCTTTTATTACGAATTATATTATCACTTCGGGGTTGGTTCGGCAAGCTGATCCACACCGCGCAGCACTTGCAGGATTTGCCGGGCGATTATTTCATTGCCGGCCACGATAGATATTTTACGGTCGCGCCGGAACGGCCAGACCACACCGCCTGCTTCCTGCACCACCAGCATGGCCGCCGCCGCGTCCCACAGCGACAAGTTCATCTCCCAAAACCCGTCGAACGCGCCGGAAGATACACAGGCCAGATCGTAGGCGGCCGAACCCATACGGCGGATCGCCCGCGCCTTGGGCAACATCGCCGTAAAATAGTCAAGGTTGTTCAGGGGATGGGTTGCCGCATCATACGGAAACCCGGTTGCCACCACACAGTCGAGCAGCTCGGTCTTGGTTCCGACTTGCAGCCGTTTCCCGTTCAGGTACGCCCCTTGGCCCTTGACCGCTGTAAACATTTCGTCGGTCACCGGTTCGTACACAATGCCCAGTACCGCTTCCCGCCGGTATTCCAGGGCGATCGACACCGCAAAAATCGGCAGACCCTGGGCGTAATTGGTGGTCCCGTCCACGGGATCGATCACCCAGCGATACTCGGATTTTTCGCCCGACTCGCCGGATTCTTCGGCCAAAATGGCATGGTCGGGATATTCCTGACGTAAATAATCAACAATCCATTCATCCGACTTGCGGTCGATTTCCGTGACCAGATCGATCGACGTGGATTTGCGATCCATTTGCAGATCGCGCCGGCCCAGATTCTCGCGCTGCATTGCCCCAACTTTTCGGGCCACCCCTTGCAACGCGTCCGAGGCTTTCTCCAGAGAAAACACTACTTTGCGGATCGGCGGGCAACCAGTTCAATTTCTACCTGAGCGCCGAGGGGTAAACCGGCGACCGCTACTGTCGAGCGGGCAGGATAGGGAGCGGAAAACTTGGTGGCGTAAACTTGATTCATGGCGGCAAAATTGCCCATATCCGTCAGAAACACATTGGCTTTCACCACATCGGCCTCCGACAGACCCGCCGAAGCCAGCACCGCAAACAGATTTTTGAAGCATTGCTCGGTCTGGGCGGCGATATCTCCCTCGACCAGTTTGCCGGTCGCCGAATCCAACGGCGTCTGACCGGAAAGATAAACCAGATCGCCGGCTTCCACGGCATGGGAATAGGGGCCGACCGCTGTCGCACCGGCGGCGGTGAACGATTTTCTTGCCATATTATCCTCTCCTCGCTTTTTGTTTCAAGCCAACTAAACTACTTTTGTCGTCCAGTCTTCAACATTCCAGATGTCACTGACCCAATCCTCATAAAAATCCGGTTCGTGGGAAACCAGCAGAACGGTCCCCTTAAATTCGATCAACGCCCGCTTCAGTTCGGCCTTGGCATCCTGGTCGAGATGGTTGGTCGGTTCGTCCAGAACCAGCCAGTTCACTTCCCGCAGCATCAACTTGCATAAGCGGACTTTGGCGTTTTCGCCGCCGCTCAGCACTTGCATCTGACTCGTAATGTGCTCGTTGGTCAGGCCGCAGCGCGCCAGCGCCGCCCGGACTTCGGCGTTGCTGAGGCCCGGATATTCCCGCCATACTTCTTCCAGTGCGGTATTGGTGTTGTCGCGGCTGGACTCCTGCTCGAAATAGCCGGGAAACAAAAATTCACCCAGCTGGACCTGCCCGGCGAACGCCGGAATTTGCCCCAACAGTGTTTTCAGCAGCGTGGTTTTACCGAGACCGTTGACGCCACGGATCGCCACCTTTTTGCCCCGTTCCAGCGTCAACGCCACTGGTCGGGTCAAGGGCTCGCCGTAGCCCAGCACCAGATTCTCCGCTTCGACAATGATCCGTCCCGGAGTCCGTGCTTCCCGGAACTGAAAGGTGGGTTTGGGTTTTTCCCGCGGCTTTTCCGCCACTTCCATTTTATCCAGCCACTTTTGGCGGCTGTTAGCCATTCCGCGCGTGGCGACACGGGCTTTATTGCGAGCGATGAAGTCCTCCAGTCGCTCGACTTCCTGCTGCTGCCGCTCATACGCACGATTTTCCTGATTCTTCTTGATCGCGTACAACTGCTGGAACTGTTCATAGTTGCCGGTATAGCGGGTCAACACCGTATTTTCGAC
>CAZRLN010000032.1:21048-23104 GCA_964601085.1 uncultured Veillonellaceae bacterium
CCGCTGTGATCGAGCAAATCCTGCAACTCACCGACATCCGCCATCATCTTGTCCAACTCGTCCGGATCCGCCTCGCCCATCCGGTCGTAAATGCCCAGCATCTCCGCTTCCCAGTCGAACATCACCTGAAAGGCCGTGCGCAAAATATCGCGAATGGTTTTCCCCTTGGTCAGCACCGCGTGTTGATCCAGATAACCGACCGTGACGCGGTTGGACCACTCCACCTTGCCGGCGTCCGGTTGCAACTGCCCGGTGATGATGCTCAGAAAGGTAGACTTTCCTTCGCCATTGGCGCCGATCAAGCCAACATGCTCCCCCTTGAGGAGCCGAAACGATGCGTCCTCCAAAATTTGGCGCGCGCCAAAGCCGTGACTGACATTTTCAACAGTTAATACACTCATTACGGATTTTTCTCTCCCCGAAATAAAATAGCAAAAGCACAGTATGCATTATTTTATCGCAAGGATCGAGTCGGCGTCAAAACCTTCTTATAGATAATCCTGCCGAACCGGATAGAACACTTCGATCGCTTCGGCCCGTTCGACGACTTTCGCGCTGTGTTCGACATCCCCCGGCACGGCCCAGCTGTCGCCCGGCGCCATTTCACAGGATTCACCGCCAATCGTCAGGATGAGGCGTCCGGACACCAGAAAGCCGATCTGTTCATGCGGATGCTTGTGCGCCGGCAATTCCGCGCCAGCCTCCAGAACGAACTCCGTCATCAAGGTGTGGGCGCCGACGGCGAGAGTTTTTCTTTGAATGCCGGGTACAATCGTCATCAACGGTTTTTCCTGATTCTTAACAAACATTTCATCCCTGCTTTCTTCAATTTTGATTCATAAATCATATCATTCGCAGTCGGACCTGAAAAATCCTACGCAGCTTTCCTTTGGGGCGGAAAAATTCGCCGTTGCCGGGATTTGCAGGAACGAACCGGATAGCGCATAATAATATTCAGCACCGGCAACAAGGAGGTAACCCCATGACTTCATCCCCCATCAAAAAAGTGGCGGCCATCCATGATTTATCCTGCATCGGCCGCTGTTCCCTGACGGTCATCCTGCCGATTCTTTCCTGTTTGGAAATTCAGGCCTGTCCTCTGCCAACCGCCGTTCTCAGCACTCACCCCGGCGGATTCTCCGACGTCGTCTTCCATGACTGCACGCCGCAAATCGCGCCATTCGCCGCCCATTGGCGCCATGAATCCATCGAATTCGACGCGATTTACAGCGGTTTTTTGGCTTCTGAACAACAGGTCGGCTTGGTCGCCCGATTCATTGATGATTTTTCAGCCAATCACCCTCTCGTTCTGGTGGATCCGGTGATGGGAGACGATGGCCAACTTTATTCCATTTGCACGGCGGCCATGAAGGAACAGATTCTGTCTCTGGTGCAAAAAGCCGGCATCATCACCCCCAATTACACGGAAGCCTGTTTTTTGCTCAACGAACCCTGGCAGCCGACGATTACCTGTCTCGCGGACATGGAACCCTGGTTGTGTCGCCTCAGCGATCTGGGGCCGGCGCAAGTCGTCGTCACCGGAATCCCCCTGCCCGATCATAAAATCGCCAACCTGGGGTTTGATCGCACGACAGGGCAAAGCTGGCAATTTGTCAACGATTATATCCCGGCCCGATATCCCGGAACCGGCGATGTCTTCGCCAGTGTGCTGCTGGGGCGTCTGCTGGCCGGATTCTCCCTGCCTGCCGCCATTCGCGACGCCGGCGATTTCGTGGCGGCCGCCGTCCGCCTTTCCGTCGCATCCGGCGCTCCCCGCCGCGAAGGAATCCTGCTGGAAGCCTGTCTGCCTCGGCTTTGCCGCAGCCTTGCCGCGCCAAATATGTATGCACCGGAGGAGCCCGATCATGAGTGAACGGCGCCGCCTTACGCTGCAGGACATTGTCGCCATCGGCGCCCTATCCAGCATGTGCGCCATTGCCACCGCCATCAAGATCCCCTTGGGCGTCGGCGCTATGGTGCATCTGGGAACCGCCTTCCTGTTCACGGTCGCCATCGTTTTCGGCGGAGTGTACGCCGGCCTGTCCGCTGCGATCGG
>CAZRLN010000032.1:23204-24483 GCA_964601085.1 uncultured Veillonellaceae bacterium
TACGTCAAACTATGTAATCATTTAAATATTATTCCAGTCTTCCGGTAAAATATTCTCCGAAGGAGATGGCGGCGTGCCCATAAAAATAGCCGTTATTGGCGCCAACCCCGCTAATGTGGAAGAAATCAGGACGGTCGTCGTAGAGAGTCTCGGCGGGATTATCGAGATCGAAACGGCCACCGTTGACCGCTACCGCCACCTTAGCGGCGCGGATCTTTATGTCTGCCTGGTGAACCGGCAGCAGCAAATGGAAGAAGTCTTTGGCGCCGATAAAGTCATTGCGATGGAATTTGTGCCGCCGGTGGAGTATTTTTTGGCGCTCAGCCGGATTCCCGCCGGAACCCCCGTGCTGATCTTCAACAACAGCCGGGCGGGTACGCGGGTCCTGATGGACCATCTACATAAGTATGACTTGATGCATCTCAGCTATGAAATTATCGCCTATGACGAAATGGAGTACACGGCGGTCGCCCAAAAAATAGCCGCCGCCAAATATATCACCGGCGGCAGTTCGTATGTCGGTCCTGGCAAGGACCTGTATGAGTTTTTTGGTTCCTATCTGCCGGCCGACGTCCAAGTACTTGTCAGTCCTCCCCGCAGCGCGACCCCCGCTTCCATAAGCCGCCTGTGCCATGCGTTCTCGCATCTCCAGCAGAATATCATCACCGAAGAGCTGACCCGGTTGGCGGCCATTGATTATTTGACGCAAATCCCCAATCGTCGGGCATTTGATGAAACCCTGGCGTTGGAATGGAAACGGGCCCAGCGCGACAACACATTAGTCGCCGTGGCCATGCTGGATCTTGATTTTTTCAAGCCCTATAACGACCACTACGGCCACATGGCCGGTGACTGCTGCCTGCAGGCAATCGCCAAGGTGCTGAAGGGTGCATTGCATCGGCCGGCTGATTTTTGCGCCCGCTATGGCGGTGAAGAGTTCGCTGTGGTCTTGCCCAACACGGATTTGGATGGCGCCACAAAGGTGCTGGAAAATATGCGCCATGCAGTCATCGATTTGGATATCCGTCATGGGTTCTCCGCGACGGCGGCGATGATTACGATCAGCGCCGGATTCACCTGTACGGTTCCCATTTTGGAGACCGATGCCACGACCGCCCTTCAGACTGCGGACAACGCCTTATACCAGGCAAAGCTTGAGGGTCGCAACCGTGTAGCCTTTCAGCCATTTTTCAGCCACACGTATCTTAAACCAGAGACTGAAAAATAATTGCGGCTGTTCGCGCATTCCAAACAAAAAAGCCGGTTGCCCGGCTTTTTT
>CAZRLN010000032.1:24583-30221 GCA_964601085.1 uncultured Veillonellaceae bacterium
GGGGAATTGAACAACTGGGCCAACCAGGCCGGCCAGGTGCTGCTCATGTCCGGAACGACATCGACGGCCATTCCGAAAGCGATCGACAGACCGAGCACAAACATTTTGCGAAAATCCAGCATCCGCGAGGTGCATACCTGCATTCCCGCCGGAAAGATGAATGCGATCTCCACCAACAGAATGACGCCAATCACCGGTCTGGGCATGACGGCCAGAAACGTGGCGATTTGCGAGAAAAAGGACAGCACAATCAGCAAGGCGCCTACCGCAAATCCGACATAACGGCTAGTCACACCGGTCGCCACCGACAGGCCGACGCTGCCGGGACTCGTCGTCTGGGGGAGAGCGCCGACAACGCCGCTAAAAACCGTCGCCAGCCCTTCCGCAAACAGTCCGTTGCCAGCCGCCCGCAAATTCAGCCGCCGCCAGTCCACTTCATTGACCTTTTGGCAGGTCGACATGTTGCCGATCGTAATGATGCTGGAACAAAGCGCCGCCACGATAAACGCCGGCAGGAACTTGATGTCGAAACTCCAGCCGCCGTGGATGTTGGGAAACGTCACCACCGGCGCCGCCGCGACCCTTGCCAGTTTATCCGGGTCCATCACGCCTGTTGCGTAGGCGCTGGCGTAACCCACGACGATTCCCGCCAGGATCGCATATTCTCGCAACTTTTGTCCGCCCCAGATATAAAGCGATACGATGACCAGCAAGGTGAAAAAACCGACGAATAGGGCCTCCGGCGTGGTCGTAACGTCGCCGTGGCCGCTTCCGCTGACGCCCCAGAGCGCGGACATGCTGTAGGAAATATAGGAAAACGCCATCATCACAATGATCAAACCGATGATTTCCGATGGGAACAACACGCGCAACCGATGAATCACCCGGCTGATGAGCATCTGGATCAGGCCGGACACAAGAACCAATCCGCTCATCAGACCTATCCCGCCGCTTTGGATCGTAGCGATCACTGCGGGAAAATAAGCCGTCCCGGTTTCGTGCGCGCAAAAATAGCCCGATCCGACCGGACCTTTCCCCCAGGCCTGAAAAATCGTGCCGACTCCCATAGCGATCATCATCAAACTGACCGCATCGCGGGCCATGTCCACGGTCCCGCCGGCCAAGGTGACTACGACGACGGGAAAAACCAATTCCACCGACAGCATAGCCACATGTTGCATGACCAACGGAATAATTGTCCCGACAGGCGGAATGTCATGAACTCCATAGGTTATACTTCCTGGTTTGGTTGAACCGCCGTGCATGGAGTCACTCCCTTCTTTGCGTTATCTGTTGCCGTACTGACCATTACTGGAGTAATGCGACCAATCAGTCGCTGTTTTTGGGCCCGGTTCATTTGTTTGATTTCCCATTCGCGGCGTTGGGCTGCCGGTTTGTCTGGGCAACTCTCCCTGTAAACAAGGCGGACAGGGCCGCGTCCGCGAGTGTAGCGAGCGCCGATGCCGGCATTATGAGCGGCCACCCTCGCCGCCACGTCGTTTGTCCAGCCCGTATAATAGGTGCCGTCGCAGCATTCCACCATGTACACAAAGGCTTCGCTCATTCCCATCCCCGCCAGATCTCGGGACAATATCCCACGCTAGCTTTAGCGCCATTCCGAACAATCGGCGTCCGGATCAGCAAGGGATGTTTCAGTAGCATTTCCTCCCTGTTATGAACGATATATTGCATATTGAGACGAACATATTCCTTGCTGTCCCGGTTGAGCAAAGTTTCCAGGCCCACGGCCGCCTTTATTTTGTCCAGTTCTCCAGTGGATAATCCCCGTTCGTTAAGATCAACAAAATGGTAGGGAATCCGCCTTTCTTTAAAGTAGCGTTCCGTTTTCTGCGTATCCCGGCATTTTTTCGTACCGATTATTTGAATGTTCATTTGTCCCTTTCCTCACCATTGCACGAATACCAACAATAATATAATTATACACAATTCAGCAAAAGCCTGCTGTCTCCATTTGGGGACAGCAGGCTTTTTGTCACAGACAATATTGCCAACGAATCCATCGATGCTCCGGTTACTTGATCATCAGTCGCGGCGCTAACAGGACGATGTCCGGGTAAACGGTAATCAACGCAGTAAAGAGCATCATAATGACAAACGACGGAAATGCGTACTTCGCAATGGTGAACAGATCGTCATGCACCAACCCGTTGATGACAAACAGATTGAAGCCCACCGGCGGAGTGATCTGAGCCACTTCAATCATGACCACCAGATAGATGCCAAACCAGATGGGGTCGAACCCGGCCGCTTTAATCAGCGGTAAAGCAATCGGCAGGCTCATGACAATCATGGAAAACCCGTCAATCAGGCAGCCGAGAATGATGTACATAATCGACAAAATGACGATCAACATGTACTTGGATAAACTCAGGGTGCTGATAAAGGCCGTCAGCGTGGTCGGAATCCCAAGATACCCCACGGCTACCGAAAGAAACGACGCCCCGCAGATGATCCACATGATCATGCAGCTGGTCTTCACCGAACCCATCAACGCTTCTTTCAGCACCTTTTTGTCCAAACTTCGGGTGATCCAGGCAAAGAATACGGAGCCCAGGACTCCTACGGCGGCTGCCTCCGTCGGCGTCGCCCAGCCCAGATAAATACTGCCCAGAACCATCACAATAAGCGATATGACAGGCAATAGCTGCGGGATCGTTTTCCAGCGGTCGCTCCAAGTATAGGCCAAGTCACTTGCCGGCGCCAGATTCGGGTTTAATAGGCAGCGAAAAAAAACAAACCCGCTGAAGCCGGCCGCCAGAACCAAGCCGGGAACGACACCGGCAATAAACAGTTTGCCAATGCTGACATCCGCCAAAATTCCATACACAAGCATCATCATGCTGGGAGGGATGAGGAAGCCCAGTGTTCCGGCCCCTGCCAGGGAGCCAAAAACCAAAGAACGGTCATACTTTCGCTTCAACAGTTCCGGCAAGGTAATTTTCCCCACTGTCGCCGTCGTGGCGGCGGAGGAACCGCTGACCGCGGCAAACAACGTACAGGCTACGATATTCACGTGAACAAGCCGTCCCGGCAGGTGATCCATCCAGGGCGACAGGCCATTGAACAGATTCTCGGAAATTTTACTGCGAAAAAGGATCTCCCCCATGAGGACGAATAACGGCAAAGCCAGCATGGTCGAGCCGCTGGTACTGTTCCAGGTAATGTTGGATAAAATCGCCAGGGGCGGGCTGCCGGTAAATAGGACAAAGCCAACCAATCCTACCAGGAACAGCGAAATGCCGACCCAGACCGTACTGAGCAAAAAAGCGGCCAGGCAGGCCAGCAAAGAAAAGGAAACCACAAATAAGTCCATGAATTCGCCTCCCTATCGTCCCAACAAATTGGATTCCGCTTCCGCATCATCCACGTTGCCGGACTGCAGCAACAACACGGAACGAATAATCTCCGCCACGAATTGCAGGGTCATGACCAATGTTCCAAACGGCATAAAAAACTGGGGGATTGCCATGTAGGTCTGTGAGATCGACATGGACCGACTTTTGGTGACCACGGCGTCCCAGAAGAAATCCATGGTTGTATAAGTCAGAACGGCGCAAAACGCCGCCCCGACGCACATGGCAAAAACATCGACCATAATTTTGGCCCGGCCTTTGGCGATTGTATGCAAAAAAGTCATGCGGATGTGGCTTTTTTCCTTCAGTGTGTAAGCAAGCGCCAAAAACGTCATGGCCGCCATCATGTAACCTGAATACTCCTCTGTGACGTAAAGGGTTTTGGAAAAAGTCGTTCTCACAAATATTTCCGCCAATACCAACAGGGTTGATACAATCATCAAAAAACCCGACGCTACGCCGCAGGCGTCCGCCAGGCCGTCGCAAAAACGGACATACAGCTTCATTGTATTTCCTCCCGCCTGAAAAAAAGAGGAGCCGACGAGATTTTCCCATCGGACTCCTCTCATTCTTATCGCTACTTCCGTCCGACTTTTTTATTGAATTCGTCAACGATTACTTTAGCCTCGGGCGGCGCCTTTTTCAGCCACTCTTCCCGGATGCCTTTCGTAATCGTGGACAATTCGGTCAGATACTCTTTGCTCGGGGCGATCGTCTTGATACCGCCCTTGTTGCTGATCGCTTCCTGATCTTTGTCCAACTGGGCGACTTTCTTCCACATCTCGGTTTCCATGTCCTTGCCCAGTTTGATCAGAGCCGCCTGAGTGTCCTTATCCAGTTTGTTGAACTCTTTCAGGTTGACCGTCACCAAGTCCGTTGCCATGGTAATATTGATCGGCGCATAGAACTTCAGGACTTCCCAGAACTTCGCATCCACAGCGGTCGGGGTGGATGTCAGTACAGAATCGATCAAATTGGTGGCAAGCGAAGAATAGACTTCACTGAACGGCAGCGGATAGGGCGTGCCGCCAACGGCCTGCATCACCAGGGCGCCATTTTTGTCGTATGTCCGCGTTTTAAGGCCCTTCATGTCCGCCAGGGTTTTGACTTCCTTTTTGGTCCATAGTCCGGCCGCCGGCCAGGGCGCAATATAGAGAATTTTTTGGCCCCATTTTTGTTCGGCCACTTTGTCGAAATGCGGCCGGGCAATGTCGCTGAGGATCTTGCCTTCATCAAAACTTTGAATCAAAAACGGCAATGTCACAATATCGAACAGTGGTTCGTCCCCGGCCACACCGCTGGTCAGCATGTCCGACACCGGAACCAGTCCGTCGCGGACCGCTTTGAGCAGTTCGGGGCCCTTGTAACCCAAGGCGCCGCCAGTCTGAACCGTGATCTCGACTTTCCCTTTCGTTGCTTCTTTCGCCCGTTTGGCGAAATCGTTCAGTCCGACACTGTGGTGATTGGCGGGTGGCCAGACCGAGTTGGCGACCCATTTTACCGGAGCGGCTGCTTTTCCTGGTTCGGCGGGTTTGCTGCCGCCACCGCCGCAGCCAGCGGCAAGCAGGGCAAGAACGAAGATGATGGCGACGCCGAGAGCAATGATTTTGGACTGTTTCGAGTTCTTCATGACCAAACCTCCTGCATTTTTTTGTTTCCGGCACACAACAACAGCAAAACGATACACTTATCGTACATTATTCTATTGCATGAAGTTCTTTCTGTCTACTACTGTATACGCCATTTGCAAATGTATACTTTTTCCTCGGCTATATATATTAAGGTTTGCTGCGCAGTCATTTTCAGCAACGCTTGATTTTCCAGTCTCCGCGTCTCACCGCAAAACTTCCGCGCCGCCGTCAGACCTACAATTCACAAACGGATTGTCTTGCCCCTGCTCGTTGCGTCTGTAACTTTTCGCCGATATTTCGTTTCTTTTCCTCACTTTTCCCGCCAATCGTCACATTGTCAAAAAACACCAAACACACTTTCTATTGCGTCTATTATTTTTCCTATGGTATTTTTTCGGAATGACTGTTAAGATGAGTTTTGTTATTCTCTTATTAATATTTACGAGGTGTATTTACGATGGAAAAAAATCAACTGTTAGCCCGCATCAGCAAGCTGGCCGCTTTGGCGCACAGCGAAGACCTCAATCGGTTTGCTCTTTCCGAGCAGGCGATCAACGAGATCAACGCCGCGCTGGAAACCATGACGGAAGAATACGTCGCCACTTACTGCTGATTCACAAAGACAGCTTAAAA
>CAZRLN010000033.1:0-29883 GCA_964601085.1 uncultured Veillonellaceae bacterium
AGGTACGAACCAACGCCCGGATCGTGCCCAGCGTGTTGAACAGGAAATGCGGGTTCACCTGCGCTTTCAGCATATTGTATTCCGCCTGAGCCCGCATCATCTTCTGCTCGCCGAGGGAGTGTCGATCCAGCAGCAACCCCAGGAAATCGGCAACTCCCTGGATGATTTCCGCCTCATAGCTTGTAATGACCTCGTTATTTGCCTTATACAGTATCAGAATTCCCTGCACTTGCCCGTCGACGATTAACGGAGCTTCGATCACCGAGGTCAGTGGGCACAAGGGATCAGGACAGCCAATTTCGGCCTTGCTGTTGAAAATCAGGGTATTGCGGGAATGGATCGCCTGCTTCGTCGCCTGGGTAAGGATCGGCGAGTTGGCGGTATGATGGTCGGCCCCGGCCCCCACAAATCCCAGCACTTTTTCGTTATCGGTAATCGCCACCGCGGCGGCCTTGGTTTCCGTCCGCAAAATATTGGCGATCTTCAGGGCGGTCTTCGCGTTCAGGCCTTCATGCAGCAATTCGGTAGTCTGCTGAATCAACCGGATCGCCTGCTGCGCCGACTGCGCCTGAACCTTTTGCTGTTCCTGAAACACGTCGCGGACAATGTAAAAGAACAGCCCTACCGCCAGAGAATTGGCGACCATGGTGGGAATTCCGATGATTTTTTCCAGCTCCCAGGCTTTTTCGAAGGGTTTTGACAAGAGCAGGATCAAAATTTTCAAATTCAGTTCACAGACAAACGCGGTCGTCAGGGCAATTTTCAGATTGAGCCGGCCCGGGCCGTATTTTTTGTAAACATAGCCGCTGATCAGGCCAGCCAGGATATTGGCCAGCACCGAGGCGGCAACGGTATAGCCGCCAATCAGGTAACGGGGAATCGCGCCAATGATTCCGGCGCCGACGCCAACCAGCGGCCCGCCCAGCAGACCGCCGGCAATCGGCCCGACAATCCGGGTATTGGCCAGGGCCCCGACCACCGGAATGCCGATATAGTTGCCCATCGCCGAGAATGCGCCGAACACCAGCGCGAGGATAATTTTGTCATGAAGCCGATAGTGCGAATAGGTCAGAGCCCGACGAATCGCCGGCAAGCGGGTGCTCACATAAGCGCCCACGCCAATCAGGCCGACGTTGCGGGCGATGTCCAAAATCAGTTGCCACTGAAAAAAATCCATCGCTCGGCGGACTCTCCTAACCTGATTCTTTCATAACGTACATGTGAATCACATCGTTTGGTTCCCGGCCCTGCCGGCCGAGAATATAGGCCAGCTCCAGGCGCAGCCGGAAAGTTTCCTCTTCCGTCGCCGGCCGGAACCATTCCCGCAGAGTCGGTTGCGGGTCCAGGTTGTCCAGCGCGTCGGCATGCTCCAGATAGTCGGCGACGGACAGTGGGGCGATTTTCTCTCCCTGTGCCCCGACATGACCAATATACTTTTCCGCCCCGAAAAGATCGAACAGCGGGACATAATACCAATGCCGGAACAGCGCCAGCCTCGGCGCCACCCGGTGATCCCGGCCAAATTCGCCGTTGAAATGGATGATGTTGTGAATCACTTCCTGCAGATTCTGCACCGTTCGCAGCCGCACCGGTTCATCGCCTCCATCCTGGATCGAATCTCCATTGCTCAAAAGCACCCGTTCCTAACCGATATGAAATTCCGCGCGACTGCCGCGCCCGACGGGAATGATCTCCAGCCGGGCATTGATTCGTTCCCGCAGTTCCGGCACATGGGAAATGATTCCGACCAGACGGCCGCCCTGTTGCAGATCAAGCAGCGCCTTGACCGCCAAGTCCAAGGTTTCCGCATCCAGGGTTCCAAACCCTTCATCCACGAACAAGGTTTCGAGATAAATCCCGCCGGCGCGAGCCTGCACCACGTCGGCCAGGCCGAGCGCCAACGACAGCGAGGCCAGAAAGGTTTCACCGCCTGACAGCGTCTGAACCGGCCGCGCTTCGCCGGTGTAGGCGTCCAACACTTCCAGATCGAGCCCCGCGCCCCGACGCCGGTCTTCCCGGTCCTCCCGCCGCCGCAGCCGGTATCGGCCCCGCGTCATCCCCTTCAGTCGCAGGTTGGCGTACAGATTGACCTCATCCAGCAAAAAGCCCAAGACATACCGTTCAAAACTGACCCCTGTGAACCGGCCGGCGGCGATTTCCATCAGACCGGCGTACAGAGAATGCTGCGCTTCCGCTTCATCCCGGCTTCCCTGCAGTTCCGCGAAGCGGACCGCCAGTTCCCGCTGCTGCCCCAACCGGTCCTGAAGCCGGCCGGCGGCGACATGCAGTTCCTGTTCCCGTTCCTTCGCCGCCGCATAGTCCGCTTCCCGGGCGACGAGTTCCGGCGCGTCGCCGATTCCGGCCGCCGCCAGCTTGGCCCGTTCCAGGCGTTCGCCGGCCGCCGCCAGGCGGCTGTCGAATTCACGGATGGACGCGTCGAGCAGCCGGCGCATATCGCCCGGTCGTCGGGCGCGCCGATATTCTTCCTCACTGGCGAATCCGGCCTGGCCGATCCGCCGCTGTTTTTCGGTCTCGGCCTGTTCCCAGGCCTTCTCCGCCCGTTCCCGGGCTTGTCGCCGTTCGTCCTGTTGCGCCGTCGCCCTGGCGAGGACTTCCGCCGCTTCCGACGCCTGCCGCCGGCCCTTTTCGATCAGTCCGCGCAGCACCGCGATGCGCGAGTCCGCGTCGGCGACCGCCCTGGCCAACAAGTCGGCGTCCCGATACTCTTCGGGGACCGCCGCCTGACGCTCCGCTACCACCGCTTCCGCCGCCTGCGCCTTCGATTCGGCTGCGGTCCGGACCAGCTCCCGCTGTTCGCGGCCGGCTTTCGCCAATCCTAGCTCCTGCTGCCATTGTTCCCGCTGCCTTTTCAGCCGGGCCGACTCCTCCCGGGCCTGCACCGCGTCCTGACAGGCTTGGCGGGATTCCCGCACCGCCTGTTCGATCCGGGACGAAGACCATTGCTGAAATTCGCCGAGTTCAGCGCCCAACAATTGCAGCCGCTCTTGCAGCGAGTCCCGCGCCGACTTGGCCTCGTATTCCTGCTGACGGGCCTGATCGGCCAGTTTCGCCAGTTCTTCGGTCTGCAATTTTTGTCGCCGCAATTCCGCCGGATCGGGCAGTTCACCGCCGGCCGCCGCCGGCGTCGGATGCTGGAGCGAACCGCAGACCGGGCAGGGTTTCCCGTCTGCCAGCCCCGCCGCCAGTAACGCGGCCTGCTCCTGTTCCCAGCATTCCTGCAACCGGGCGAGCCGCTCCCGTTCCTCTTCCCATCGGGTTCGGGCGGCCGCCGCCCGGCCCGTGGCCGCTTGCAGCCCAGCTTCCTTCGCGCCAAGCTCCCCCTGCCATTGCTCAAACTTATGCCGATTTTCCGCCACTGCTTTCCACTGATTCAGCGTCGCCTCGCGGCCGCCGACTTCGGCGACCAGCGCCAGCAGCTCCGCTTCCCGGCCCTGCAGTTTGTCGAGTTTCTCCTGCAACACCGTCACGGCGGCCGTCGCCGTTTTCAGGGCTTCTGCGGCTACCGCCGCCCGGCTGCGGCAACTTCGGGATTCCATCACAGCCTGCGACAGGGCCTTGCTGCGATTCGCCATTTCCTCCAGTCGATTTTTTTCCTGCAACATCCCTGTCAGTTCGACCTCACGCCCCTGAACGGCTTCCCATTCCCGAGCGGCGGTTTCACTGCGGACGACCGCTTCCTTCCATTCCTTGACCGTGCTTTGCCAACGTGTCGTCGCCGTTTCCCGATCCTGAAGGCGTTCCTGGGCAACGGCCACCGCGCCGTCCGCTTCCGCCGCCCGCAGGGCCTGCTGCAGCTCGGCCCGTTTCGCGTCGATGGCCGCAGCATCGACCTGCAGCAACTGCAGCGCCGTTTGCGCCTGATCCCTCTCTTCCAGAATCCGTCGGGCCAACTGCGCCGCCTCCAGAACCTGCCGAGCCTTCGCCACGGCGGCGGCGGCCTCTCCAAGCTGCTGTTGCAGCCCGGTCAGGGCCTGTTCGTCCGCAGCCGTACGCTCCTGCAATTCTCCCAGGGTCGCAACGCCGGCAATCGTCTGCAGTTCCTGCAACTTCGCCGTCAGTTCGGCATACCGGTCCGCCCAGGTTTTCACGGCTTCCTTCAGGCGCTGTTCCACGACGCCGTAAAATTCCGTCCGGAACAGCGTCTGCATGATGTCCTGCCGCTCGCTGGAATCCGCCAACAGCAGCCGCCGGAAATCGCCCTGCGGCAGCAGGACCACCTGCCGGAACTGATCGCTGCGAAAGCCGAGGACTCGTTGCACCTCCGCCGTCACCCGCTGCGATTTTTCCGCCAACACGGCCAGCTCCCGCCGCGATTCGTCGATCCGCCAGATACAGGCGGATTCGCCCACTTCCACCAGCCCGCCGGCGCCGCGTTTCCGGGCCAGCCATTGGCGGGGCGACCGCCGTACACGGTAGCATTCCGCTCCCACCGCGAAATCGAAGGTCACTTCGGTGGCTTCCGTATCCGCCGCATAATCGCTGCGCATATTCTCGCCGCTACGCACCTTGCCGCTGGTATCGCCGTACAGGGCATAACACATTGCATCCATCAGCGAAGTCTTGCCGGAACCGGTCGGACCATGGATCAGAAAAAAGCGGTAATCGCGCAGTTGGGCAAAATCGATGGCCTGAACGTCGGCATAGGGGCCAAACGCCCGGATCTCCAGATGAAGCGGCTTCATCGCTCTTCACTCCCCGCCCCGACAACTTCGTCCATGATTCCCGCGATCGTCGTTCGCTGCTGCTCGGTCAAAGGTTTTTGGGTCGACCAGCCGGCGAACGCTTCGAACAATTCCAGACCCGACAGCGCCGGCCGGTCGGAGCGCCGGTCCGGGGAAAATTTGATGGCTTCCTGTTGGTAGCGGTAGTTGATCTCCATCGTCTTCGGATACACGGTCCGCAAACGCTGAATCGCCTGAATCACCGGCGCTTCATCCAGCAGCGTAATGCTCAGGTAGTCCTCCGGATTCTCGCCGTTCGCCGGTCCCCGCATCAAGTCCTGGAACTGCCCGGCAACGGTCCGGACATCGCGGCGGGAAGGCAGCGGCAAAAACTCCTGGCGCACTGTTCCGTCACCGTCCAGTTCGACGCAATAAGCTCCTTTTTGTTGCGTGGCTTCATCAAAGGAATATTTCATCAGCGAGCCGCTGTAGGCCAACCGCCCGCCAGCCAGCTGCTGCGGCCGGTGCAGATGCCCTAGCGCCACGTATTGAAACCCATCAAAATGCCCCGCCGCGACGGCGCCGGTCCCGCCCACGCTTAAGGGCCGTTCCGATTCCGAAGGCTGGCCGCCGGCGACAAAGGCATGCGCCAGCGCAACCCGCCGGCCCGCCCCGACAGCGGCTGCATCCCAGCAATCCCGCCGGCAACGGATCGCCGCGTCGGCGTCCGTCGCCTTTTCCGATCCCAACTCCAGGCGAACCGCCTCCGTATCGGCATAGGGAAGCAACATGAAGTCCACCGGCCCCCAGGCATCCGTCAGCCGGACCGAACCGGGAGTCACGCCGGAATAGACATGCAGTCGACTGCGATCAAAGAAACGGCTGCCGAAAGCCAGGCGCTGGCCGCTGTCGTGGTTTCCCGAAATCATCAGCACCGGAATCCGGTGCTCCAGCACCAGCCGAGTCAACGTCTCATCCAACAGCGCCACCGCATCGGCGGCCGGCACGCTGCGATCGTACACGTCGCCGGCGATCAGAATGACATCCGGTTTCGTGTCTTTCGCCACGGCGACAAATTCGTTCAAAAGAGCCGCCTGCTCTTCGGTCAGCGACTCACCGAAAAACAGGCGTCCCAGGTGCCAATCCGATGTATGGATCATTCGCATGTCCAGCCCTCCGGCAATTTATTCCGCCTCCGCAGCCGACGAATCCGTCGCTTTTTTGAGATCCCGCACCTCTTGCCAGGCATCCCGGGCCATTTCCAGGATCCGTTTCTCGTTCTTGGCCTGCGGATTACTGACGACCCGGGAAAGATACGACAGCGCTTCGTCATATTGTCCGGTTCGCCGCAGCAATTCGCCGATCAGATACGTCAGCGTAACTTCCGTCAGGTTGCCGATTGGGGTCTGTTCGCGCATATACGCTTCCTTGTACCCATCCACGGCCCGCTTCAACATCGCCATTTCTTCGCCGGCCATTTCCTTTTCCCGATAGAGCCAGGCCAGGCGCAGTTCCAGGCTGGCAATGTGACTGGCCGGCAGGTGCACCATCGTGGCGTAGTAAATCGCCAATTTATAGGATGTGACCGCCTGCTCCCAGCTGCGGACGCCGCTGAGATCGAGATTGACCTTGCGGCCTTCCAGAAATTTCTTCAATTTCAGGCGGGCGCTCTCCAACAAAGTAAAGAACCGTTCCTCATGGGCTGCGAACCCGCAGTTCGGGCATACCCAGATTGTATAATAGGAAGGGTTCAGGTCCTTGAAGTGCGTGCAAAAATCCGTATCCGTGGAAACAGAGATCGCCTGCCCGCGAGTTTTCGTCAGTTTAAAATTTTGTTCACAGATCGGGCAGGTTTTTTCAACCTGGTATAAAGGGTCAGCCATCAGTATTCCTCCTTGTCATACGCGCCGGGCGGATTGCGTCAGCACCCGGATTTCCGCCGCCAGCGCCATGGTCAACTCGTCGCCGGCGAGACGCCAGGCCCAGTTGCCCCTGGCCGTGGACGGCAGATTCATTCGGGCGCGGGTATCGAGCCCCAACCAGTCCTGGACGGGGATCACGGCGACCCGGGCTTCGCTGTCCAGAACCCGGACCACCAACATTCTGGCCAATTGTTCGGGGGAGACATCGGGGGCCGCGTTCGCGTAGGCCAATGCGCCCGCATATAGCACCGGCTGCCAGGTCTGGACAAACTGCAGCCATCCCAGCAATGTGTCATTATCATGCGTGCCGGTATAGAAAAAAGTGTTGGGCTGCGGCTCGGGCAGGTGGAATTCCCCGTTGCCCGCCGATTCCGGCCAAATTTCGAACGGCATGATCATCATGCCGGGAAAAAAGTAAGCCTCTTTCAGTTTCACCACTTCGTCGGTGATTACGCCCAGATCTTCCGCCAAAATCGGACTTTCGCCCAGTTGGCGAACCAGCGCATCGAAAAAGTGCCGGCCCGGTCCTTTCACCCACTGACCATTAACAGCGGTCTTGACCCGGGGCGGAATTTCCCAGAACGCCTCGAATCCCCGAAAATGGTCGATTCGCACCACATCCGCCAACCGGAACAGCCAGCGGAGGCGCTGCACCCACCAGGCGTAATCGTCGGCCCGGTGCCGATCCCAATCGTAGTGGGGATTTCCCCACAGCTGCCCTGTGCGGCTGAAGTAGTCCGGTGGCACTCCGGCGCGGGTTCGGGGGCGGCCATGTTTGTCCAGGGCGAATAAATGGGGAAACGCCCAGACATCTGCGCTGTCATGCGCGACAAAAATCGGCAGGTCGCCGACGATCCGGATTCCCTTCGCGGCGGCATGTCGATGCAGGCTTTGCCATTGCTCGAAAAACACATACTGCACGAACCGGTGAAACCCGATTTCCGCCGCCAGCTCCACTCGCGCCCGCCGCAGCGTTTCCGGGTCGCGCTGCGTGGCCCCCGGCTCCCACTCTGTCCATGCCGCCCCCGCATGATGCTCTTTCAGGGCCATGAACAGGGCATATTCATCAAGCCAACCTTCGGCGTCGTCGCAGAATTCGTGATATGACTCCGGGAGCGGCCGCCGCCGGAAGTTCCCATAGGCGGTTCGCAGCAACGCCGTCTTCCAGGCCGTTATTTTTTCATATTCCACTTTTCCGGCGCAAAGTCCTGCCGGAGGAACGCAATTGTCCAACAGCCCGCACTCCACCAGTCCTTCCGGCGAAATCAGCAACGGATTCCCGGCGAACGCCGAGGCGCTTTGATAGGGAGAGCCTGTGGAATCGACCGGCGTCAGCGGCAGAATCTGCCAAAGCGTCTGCCCCGCCTCCGTCAGCCAGTCGACAAAGGAATGCGCCGCCGGACCGAGATCGCCGATGCCGAAGGGCCCGGGCAACGACGTCGGATGAAGCAGGATTCCGGACTGACGCGCGGCGAACAGCGGATGGACCGTCGCCTTCAGCACCCGCGCGGAAAGCGGCGGCAACGTGATGGGCAGCAAGCCTTTTTCATCCGGAAAATGCACCGTGGTATCCGGGCCGAATATTTCGCGGAGCGGCCCGGCGCATACCGGCGAAACATCCACCAGCCATTCTACGACAGCCTCGCTGCGGTTCACAAACACCAGCACGGCGGCATCCGTGAGCAGATCGGCCAACCCGTCTCGTCCGGCGTCGGTGCGGCGGCCAAAGGCGAAAATATCAGGACCGGCCGGCAGCGGAATCCAGCGGCCCGTTTGCAGCACCGGTTCCTGACGCCGCAGTTCGGCCAGCTCCCGATACCAGGCTGTCAACTCCGCATCTTCGCTTCCCCAGGGAAAAGAACGGCGGTTCTGGGGATCGCTGTGCCCCTCCGCGCCGGCTTCATCACCATAATACACGCAGGGAACACCGGGCGAAGCGAACTGGATCAGCGCCGCCAGTTTCAGCCGCGCCGCGGCGAGACGACGCGCCTCGGGCGGCAGTTGATACCGGGCCTGTTTCAGTTTCGTTAATCGCTCTTCCGGTGCGGCGTCGCCGAGCAAGGTCAAGGCGCGGGGAACATCATGCGTTCCCAGCACATTCATGGTCGAAAAATAATACGGGGGCGGGTAATTCTCGCTGAGACTCGCCAGCCGGCGCAAGGCAAGCTCCGCCTCGCACCGCCCCGTCAAAAAATCGAGCACCGCCGACCGAAACGGATAATTGATGACCGAGTCGAGTTCCCTGCCCAGCAGGTACTCCCGCATCACGCCGTAGCTTTCCTTGCGCGAGGCGTCTTCCCATACCTCGCCGATCAGCACGGCGTCCGGGTCCGTCCGCTTCAGTTCGCGGTACATTTCCTGCACGAATTCTCCCGGCAACTCATCCGCCACATCCAAACGCCAACCGGAAGCCCCCTTGCGCAGCCAGTGCTTGATCACGCTGTCCGGGCCGTTGATGATGAACCGCCGGTAGGATGGCTCCAGTTCGTTGACATTCGGCAGGGTGGTCACGCCCCACCAGCAGTCATACCGGTGCGGATACTCCAAAAAGCGATACCAGGGGAAATAGGGCGAATCCTGCGAACGCAGGGCATCCTGAAAATAAAGGCTTTCCGAGCCGGTATGGCTGAACACCCCGTCCAGAATCAGGCGAATGCCGGCCGTCGCCGCCGCCCGCTGCAGGCGATCAAACGCCGCGTTGCCGCCGAACTGGGCGTCGACTTCCAGGTAATTCCCCGTGTCGTATTTATGGTTGGACACCGAAGTAAAAATAGGATTCAAATAGAGTATCGTAATTCCGAGGCTTTTTAAATACGGGATTTTGTCCACGATCCCGTCGATTGTTCCGCCAAAAAAATCATACGCGGCAATGTCGCCGGTCTGGGGATCCTTGGCGTAAAACGGTCGGTCCGTCCAATGCGGATGATACACGCCGCCCGGCGGCAACTCCGGTGTCGCAGCGGGATGATCGCCGCGATAAAACCGGTCAGGAAAAATCTGGTACATGACTCCGTGCGTATACCAGGCTGGAACTTTGGCGGTCGGTTCAAACACGGTGATTTGCCAGTCGTCTTCCGGCACGGCCCCGTATTCGACGCCTTCCCCGCCCAAGCCGTCCGCTGGCGCACCGTAACCGATGGAACGGTTTTCATGCCGAATCAGAAAACGGTACCAAACCAGACCGGGTTTGGCCGGCACGGTGAAAACAAAGCGGTAGTGGTAACAACACGGCTTTTCGTCGATCGTCGCCGGGTCCAGCAGTTGCTCGCCGCCGGCCTTGGACCAGATCCGCAGCCGAACCGATTCCGGCAGCGACAGAGTGTTCGCGTCAAAATAGAGCGTGACCGTCGTGCCACAGGGAACGGCCCCCAACGGACGTCGGTACTTAATGTTGCGGGAGTCGTGGCAAAATCCGTTCCCCATTGCGCACCTCGTTGAAAATTAATCAAGTAATTCCACGTCCGTTAAAAGATCACCGGCTTGACTTGCCAGATCCCCACCGCGTATTCCCAGATCGTGTTGTCGCTGGAAAACTCGCCGGCGTGGGCGATGTTCTGGATGCACATCCGACGCCAGCGCGATACGTCCTTGTAGAGAAGATCGATCTGTTCCTGCGCGGCGGCGTACGTCTCGAAATCCTCCAACACGAAGAACTCGTCATTATGCAGCAGCAGGCAATCGTAGAGGTCCGCGAACTCCTCGCGGCCCGCCGGCAGCTCGCCGCTCACCAGCTGGTCCACCACCCTTTTGATCCGGGGATTGGCGTCATAGACCGCCCGGGCGCTATACCCGCCGCGTTTGTGGTAATCCATCACTTCGTCCGCCGTCAGTCCGAAGGCGACGAAATTTTCCGTCCCGACCTCGTCGCGGATTTCGATGTTGGCGCCGTCGTGCGTACCAATCGTGACGGCTCCGTTCATCATGAATTTCATGTTGCCGGTTCCCGACGCTTCTTTGGATGCCGTCGAAATCTGTTCGCTGACGTCCGCTGCAGGAATGATGATTTCGGCGAGCGAGACCCGATAGTTCTCCAAAAACACGACCTTGAGCTTCTTGTTCAGGACCGGATCGGCGTCAATCATCGCCGCCACCGTATTGATCAGCTTGATAGTCCGCTTCGCCTGATAAAAGCTGGGCGCCGCCTTGCCGGCGAAGATGAAGGTCCGCGGCGTAATATCCAGGCTCGGATTTTCCCGCAGTCGGTTGGCCAGATCCATGATATGCAGGATATTCAGCGTTTGTCGCTTATAACTGTGAATGCGCTTGACCTGACAGTCAAAAATGGAATGCGGGTTGAGCTTCTGGCCCATCGTCCGCTGGACATAGGCGGCAAGCCGTTCTTTGTTGGCCAGTTTCACCAGCGCAACCTTTTCAGCGAAGACCGGATCGTCCTCCCACTGCGTCAGCCGCAGCAAATCGGTGGCATGCGCCATCCAGCTCTCGCCGATCGCCTCGCTGATGACGCCGGACAATTCCGGGTTCGCCTTCATCAGCCAGCGCCGGTGGGTAATGCCGTTGGTCTTGTTGCTGAACTTGCTCGGCGAATATTCGTAAAATCGTTTCAGGACCGATTTTTTCAGGATTTCCGTGTGGATTTTCGCCACGCCGTTGACGCTGTAACTGCCGACCACCGCAAGATTGGCCATATGAACGAACCCGTCGGCGATGACCGCCATTTCCCGGATGCGGTCCCACTCGCCCGGATAGCGGTTCCACAGTTCATGGCACCAGCGTTCGTTGATCTCGTAAACGATCATGTGGATGCGCGGCAGCAATTCTTTGAACACGTCGACCGGCCATTTTTCAAACGCTTCCGGCATCACCGTATGATTGGTGTAGGAAACGGCGTTGGTGGTCACACACCAGGCATTGTCCCAAGTCATCCCTTCCTCGTCGATCAGAATCCGCATCAGTTCGGGAATGACGACCACCGGATGCGTATCGTTGATATGAATGGCGATCTTTTCGTGAAAATCGATCATGGACTTGTGGAACTTCTTGTAACGCCGGACGATGCTCTGCAATCCCGCCGAAACCATGAAGTACTGTTGTTTCAGGCGAAGCACCCGTCCCTCGTAGCGGGAGTCATCCGGATACAGTATTTCGGAGATCGACTCCACGGCCCGGCGATACTCCATCGCCTTGACATAGTCGTTGGTCGAATACGGCCCCTCATCGGTTTCCATCGGCAGCACTTCCGCGCTCCAGAGCCGCAGCGTGTTCACCGTGTTGTTGTGATAGCCGGCCACCGGCATGTCGTAAGGAACAGCCAGCACTTCCTGGTATCCTTCGTGGCGGAAGACGCGCTTGTCTTCGACGTCCTCCTCCCGGATCTGGCCGCCGAACTTGACGGTCACCGCCTTGTCCGGTCGGCGGAATTCCCAGACATTGCCGTTCTTCAGCCACGGGTCCGGCAATTCCGCCTGGTAGCCGTCGACGATCTTTTGCCGGAACATGCCATAGCGGTAGCGGATGCCGCAGCCGTTTCCCGGAATGTGCAGGGAAGCCATCGAATCCAGGAAACAGGAAGCCAGCCGGCCGAGTCCGCCGCTGCCGAGTCCGGCCTCGGGCTCTTCTTCGGTCAGGTCGTCCAGGCTGATTCCCAGGTCGCTCAATCCCTGCTCGCACTCCGCCAAAATATTCAGGTTGAGCAGGTTGGTGAGCAGTATGCGGCCCTGCAGATATTCGATCGAAAAATAGTACACCTGCTTGCAGTCCCGTTCCATATATTCACGGTTTGTCCGCGCCCAGCGCTGGGCGATCAGATCGCGGACCAGGCCGGCCAGCGCCTCATAGCGTTCCCGGTTGGTCCCCAGTTCGACCCCTTTCCCGTGAATGCTCTGGAACTTTTCCAGATACTCGTTGATGAATTCCGCTTTATTTTGAAACATGGAAATCCACCTCCCTCACTTGTCGATATAGGGCGCTGTATTCCCGTGCCGATTTCTTCCAGGAGCAATCCGTTTTCATCGCCATTTTCATCAAAATGTTCCAGCGTTTTTGGTCCCGGTGCACGTTACAGGCCAACCGCATCACATGCAGCATGTCATGGGCGTTGAAGTTGGCGAAGGTAAAGCCCGTGCCTTCGTTGGTGTCCGGATTGAAGCTTTCCACGGTGTCCTTCAGGCCGCCCACTTCCCGCACCAGGGGAATGCATCCGTACCGCATGGCGATGAGCTGGCTGATCCCGCAAGGTTCCTTCTGCGATGGCATGAGCAGCAAATCGGCGCCGGAGTAAATCCGCCGGGCCAAAACATCGTCATAGCCGATCTGTACGGCGATCCTTCCCGGGTAGCGCCGGGCCGCTTCGCGGAACATCGCCTCATACTGGGGATCGCCGGTTCCCAGCACCGCCAGTTGCATCCCTTCCGCCACCATCTCATCCAGAACGCGCTGGACGAGATCAAAGCCCTTGGCCTTGACCAGGCGGGATACGACGCCGAACAACGGCGCCGCCGGATTTTTCTCCAGGCCCAGCATTTCCTGCAGGCGGGCTTTGTTCTCGGCCTTGCCCTTGAGACTCCGGAGCGAATAGTTGGCGAACAGAGCCGGATCCGTCAGCGGGTTGTAAACATCCGGGTCAATGCCGTTGACGATCCCGACCAGCCGTTCGCTGCGCCGGTTGAGAACGCCGTCGAGTTTTTCGCCCCAGTAGCGGGTCTGGATTTCCTGCGCGTAGGTCGGACTGACGGTCGTGATGTAATCGGCGAACTCGAGGCCGCCCTTGAGAAAATTGACCATCCCGTAAAATTCCAGCGCCGTGGTCGCCGCCTCGTCGTACTCCAGGTTGAACATATCGCCCAATATCGTCGACGGAAACACGCCCTGATACTCCAGGTTGTGAATCGTGCAAACCGTTTTCATGGCGGCGCACCAAGGCGCCCGGCAATAATGCGACCGCAGCAGGACGGGGATCATCCCGACATGCCAGTCGTGGCAGTGAATGATATCCGGCGTCCAGTCCAGGCGGGGAATGATGTCCAGCACGGCCTTGCTGAAGAATCCGAACCGCTCCGCTTCGTCGTAGAAATTGTACAGGCCTTTGCGGCGGAAGTAGTATTCGTTGTCGACAAAATAGAAAGTAACTCCTTCGTATTGCAGCTCAAATAGTCCGCAATACTGGCGCCGCCAGCCCAGTTGAACCGTTTCGGCGGCAATCTGCCGCATCTGGACGCGATACTCCTCGGGAATATCGCCGTATAAAGGAACGATGATTCGCGCATCGACTTTGGCCTTCTGAAGAGCCCGGGGCAATGTTCCCACCACGTCGGCCAAGCCGCCGGTCTTCGCGAATGGCGTCGCTTCCGACGCCGCAAACAATACTTTTATCATCTCAAATCACGGTTCCTTTCTCCACGATATATGGGGACGCCGCCGAGCCGCTCAGACAACGGCCTGCCGCAATCTGCGAGTCTTTATCGCACAACACATTCGTCAGTCGGGCGTTCGCGCCGATCCGCGTGTTTTGGATCAATATGGAGTTCTGGACCACGGCCCCCTTCTCCACGACGACCGACCGAAACAGAATACTATTCTCCACCGTACCTTCAACGATGCAGCCATTGGCGACCAGCGCGTTCCTCACGCAGGCCTGCTCCCGGTATTTGGCGGGAGCTTCATCCTTGACCTTCGTAAAAATGGTTCCATAGCGGAAAAACAGTTCCTGCCACACCGGCGGATGCAATAGTTCCAGCTGCGACTGAAAGTAGCCGGCGACGGAGTCGATCCGGGCGGCATAGCCGCTATGCCGGAACACCTGGATCTTCAGCCTGTCCAGATGATGCAGCACCCCGTCGGCGAAAAAATCGCACTGGCCGCGCGCCGCGCAATCCCGGACCAGCTCGGCCATCAGGCTTTTCGACAGGATGGTGAAGCCGAGCGGCTGCACATCGTCGGGCGCCGGGTCCGCGGGATCGCAAATCCCGGTCACCCGGCCGGAATCATCGGTGGTCAGGCACCGCCGGCAGTCGTCGTCGGGCCGGTCGCGGCAAATCAGCGTCACATCCGCGCCCACCGCCAGATGGTACTGAAACGCCTGCTCCAGCGGCAGATTACAAACCGTCCGGCTGCCGCAGATCACTACAAAATCTTCCGACGCCGCGTAAATATAGTCCAGGTTGAAATTAAAATTTTCCACATCGCTTTGGCACTGCCCGTTCTGGAGGAAACCCGGCGGCAGGATATACAGGCCGTCGCGTTTTCGGGCCAAATCCCACTCTTTGCCGGAACGCAGGTGGTCGATGAGGGAGCGGTATTTGTCCCGCACCAGCACGCCGACGGTCCGGCAGCCGGCATTGACCAGATTGGAAAGCGCAAAGTCAATCAGGCGGTACCGTCCGGCGAAAGGCACAGCCGCCAGCGGACGCCGGCGCGTCAACGGTTCCATGCCGGTTTCGTCTTCATAAAGATTGACCAGCCCCAGCAAGCCTTTCATGTCCGTGCTCCTTTCCGGGCCGTGCGCGCCTTCTCCATGAACAGGGCGATCGGTTCGTTGCCCCCGATCTGCGCGTTCTCCGGCACCATCGCGTTGGGCCCGACGATCGCCCGCCGCACCGTAGCGTTCGGCGCCACCGTCACCCCCGGCATCAGGACCGAATCCGTCACCTGCGCGCCCCGCTCCACCATGACGTTGGGAAACAGCACACAGCGCTTGACCTGGCCGAAAATCTGGCAGCCCTCGCTAATGATCGACTCGCTGATCTGCGATTGCCGCCCCGCGTAGTGCGGCGGCCGGACCGGATTCACGGAATAGATGCGCCAGGCGGGGTCATGCAGGTCCAGTTGCGGCCGGTCCGCCAGTAGGTCCATATTGGCGGCCCACAGGCTTTCCACCGTACCGACATCCCTCCAGTAACCCTTGAAGCGGTACGCATAAACGCTCTGCCCCTTCTCCAGCATCATGGGGATGATATTGCGGCCAAAATCATGCGCCGATTCACTGTTCTTGGCGTCTTTCTCCAGATAATACCGCAAGTACTGCCAGCGGAACACGTAGACGCCCATCGACGCCAAGTTGTTCTTGGCCTTGACCGGCTTTTCATCGAACTCGATGATCCGGTCGTTTGCGTCTGTGTTCATGATCCCGAACCGGCGGGTATCCTCCCACGGAACCTCGATCACCGCCAGCGTCGCGTCGGCATCCCGCGCCTCATGGTATTCCAGCATCAGATTATAGTCCATCTTATAAATGTGATCCCCGGACAAGATGACGATCCATATCGGATCATACTGGTCGACAAAGGCGATATTCTGGTAAATGGCGTCCGCCGTCCCCTTGTACCATTCCCCGCCGGTATCGTGCGTGTAGGGCGGCAGCACAAAGACGCCGCCATCCTTGCGGTCCAGATCCCAGGGACTGCCGATCCCCACGTAGCTGTGGAGGAAGAACGGCTGATACTGGGTCAGGATGCCCACGGTGTCGATCCCGGAGTTGCTGCAGTTCGACAGCGGAAAATCAATGATCCGGTATTTGCCGCCAAACGGCACCGCCGGCTTGGCGATCGTCTTCGTCAGAGCCCCCAGCCGGGTTCCCTGCCCGCCGGCCAGGATCATCGCAATGGCTTTCTTTTTCGGCATGTCGTTCCTCCTTTCCGAATCAGGGGCTGTTCGTGGCCTTTTTCCGGAAACAGACGAATCCCAGCGGCGGCACTCCCACTTTCAGCGAAAACGGCCAGCCGCTCCAGCGCTTGCCGGCGATCAGGGGAGCCGCGTGCGTCGCCCCGGACCCGCCGTATTCGAGACGGTCGCTGTTGAACACTTCCTCGAATTCCCCGGCTTCCGGCGCCCCGATCACATACCCTTCCCTGCCGACCGGCGTGAAGTTGCACACGACGATCAGATAATCCGATGAATCCGCCGCATAGCGGATGAAACTGACAATGCTGGCGTTCCGGTCGTCGGGATTGATCCAGCGGAATCCGGATCGCTTGTGGTCCGCCTGCCACAGGCAGGGCGAGGAAAGGTACAAATGGTTCAGATCCCGGACATACCGGTGCAGCTTGGCGTGTAACTCATAGCCCAGCAGATGCCAGTCCAGGCTCTGGTTCTCATTCCACTCGATAAACTGGCCGAACTCGCCGCCCATGAACAACAGTTTCTTGCCCGGATGGGTCGCGGTGAACCCCAGGAATCCCCGCAGCCCGGCGAACTTCTGCCAGTAATCGCCCGGCATCTTGTCCAGCAGCGACTGTTTGCCGTGGACCACTTCGTCATGCGACAGCGGCAGGATGAAATTTTCCGAGTATATGTACATCATCGCAAACGTCACCAGATTGTGGCACCCCGCCCGGAACAGCGGGTCCTTCTTGGCGTAGCGGAGCATGTCGTTCATCCAGCCCATGTTCCACTTGTAGTTGAATCCCAGACCGCCTTCATGGGCGGGACGGGTCACGCCGGTCCAGGTCGTCGATTCCTCGGCGATCATCAATGCGGCGGGGAATCCGGCGAAAATCGCTTTGTTCAGCTGGCGCAGGAAAGCGACGGCGTCGAGATTTTCCCGGCCGCCATGCCGGTTCGGCCGCCACTGCCCCGGCCCCCGGGCAAAATCCAGATACAGAAGGTTGGCCACGGCGTCGACCCGCAACCCATCGAGATGGTACACATCAAACCAGAACATCGCGTTGGAAATCAGAAAGCTGCGAACCTCCGGACTCCCCAGGTCGAAATTGAGCGTTCCCCATTCCACATTTTCCGCCTGCAGCCGGTCCCGCGGCTCGAACAGCGATTCCCCGTCAAAGCGGGCCAGACCGTGGTCGTCTTTGCAGAAATGACCCGGCACCCAGTCCAGGATCACGCCGATCCCTTTTTCATGGGCCCGGTTCACCAGAAACTGAAAATCCGCCGGGCTGCCATACCGGCTGGTTACGGCGTAATAGCCGGTCTGTTGGTAGCCCCAGGACCCGTCCAGCGGATGCTCCGCCACCGGCAGCAGTTCCAGATGCGTATAACCCATGTCGGCCGCATAATCGACCAGTTCATAGGCCAGATCACGGTAGGTCAGAAATGAACCGTCCGCTTTCCGCCGCCAGGAACCGAGATGCACTTCATAAATGTTCAGCGGCCGCTCATAAATCGGCCGGGACAGCTGCCGTTCGCGCCACGCCGCATCGGTCCATTCGAAATGTTCCAGATCAACAATCCGGGAAGCGGTGTTCGGTCGTAATTCCGCCGCAAACGCGAAGGGATCGGCCTTGACCCGGATTTCTCCCGAGGGATGTTGAATCGCGTACTTGTAGAGGGATCCCGCCGCCACCCCCGGCGCGAACAATGTCCATACCCCCGAGTCGCCAACGCGTTCCATGCGATACCCGTTGCCGCACCAGTCGTTGAAATCCCCCTCGATCCAGATATTTTCAGCGTGCGGGGCCCAAACGGAAAACCGCGTACCCCGCCGACCGGCCTGTTCCGCCGGATGAGCGCCGAAAACGGCGTAGGCGCGAGTTTGGGTTCCTTCGTGGAACAAATAGAGATTGGATTCAGTAACCGGCTCCGCGCACAAATTTACTCCTCCCCCGTTTGACAAAAAAAGTCCGACAGAAGCCGGACTTAGCGAGTCGCAGAAATACTCACAGGCGCTGCGCCCATATCTTGATAAAACGCATTCGAATTGCTGGCAATGCCGACAAAATAATCATTGCCCGGTTTCAGCGCCGGCACTTTCCATTCATAGGCGCCTTTGCCGTCCACGCCGATCGAAGTGGACGCGGTAATCGGAATCACATCGCCCGTCTGCTTTTGAATCAAGGCCAGTTTCACGGTTGTCCCGGGCTTGCCCGTAAAAGTCCAGCGGATCACCGACAGAGAGCCGACGATCCAGCGCTCTTCGCCCTTGGGCGGCGCCGCCAGCGACAGCTGCGTCACCGGGGCCTTCCCCGCCACAAGCCGGAACTCGCCGGACATATCGCCAATCCCGTTTTCCGCGGTAACCGACACGGTATAGCGACCCCCAGGCGGCAGCTCCGCAGGCGTAGTCCATTTGAAGGTTCCGGAACGCTCATTCCCCAGAGCCGTCCCCTCGGTCAGCGTTTGCCGGGCCAAAACCCAGCCCTGCCGCTGCAAGCGAATCGAAACCAGTTTGCCCAGTTCGCCCCGAAACGACCACTTAACGGTATTCACGGCGCCCAGCGTCCATTCCGTGGACTCGCCCGGCTCCGTCACCTTCAGTGTCATTTCTTTCGGCGCCGCCGCGGTAAAAGACGTCAACAGCAGCGAAGCCATCATTCCCAGAAGAATCGCCCGTTTCAGCATCTTCGGCTCCTTTCATTCCAACGGTCAACGTCCCGCCCGTTCCCGGATGCGGGTAATGATCAACTGCGCCATCTCATTCATGCCGGCCAGCCCATTGGCGGTCGCGTCCTGCGCCGTCACCACGGCGACCGGTTCCCGGACGTCGTCATAGTAGACGCCGGTGGCGTTTTCCATATCGTTGATATACAGTTTGTCGCTCGAATAATCCGGCAGAGACGTCATCCGGTAAATGCGGCCGGCAGTCAGATAGGCCCGCATGCGTGGACTGTATCCGGCGTATTTGACGTGAAACGCCGGCAAAGTCCAATTGCCGTCGACAACCTGCGACGATTTTTCCATCTCCTTGACGGTCGGCCTCACCTGGAACTCATTGATAATCTGCTCCCGCACCGCCTTGACCCGGCTGACCGTGTCCGGGTGGGAGGAAAACAATCCGTAATCCGACTTGCCGCTCATCGCCTCCAGCTTTTCCATGCCGATCAACATGCTGTAGGGATTGTAACCCGCCCGCATCGTGTGAACCACGCCCAGCTTATCAGCCTCCCGCTCCGCCTCCCGGCTGTAGCCGGACATCAGGGCGTTGGCGATCAGATCGCCGATGATCGCGCTATTGCTGTTGCCGAACAAAATGGCAAACAGGACGCCGACGGCCAGACTTCGTTCGATCTGCACCACCGTGTGTTTTTTGACGATATGGCCCACTTCATGACCGATGATTCCCGCCAGTTCGTTATCCGAAGGCATGTAGTCGATCAAGCCCTTGAACAGGTAGATATACCCGCCGGGAACCGCCAGGGCGTTGACCTCCTTGGAATTCAGAACCTTAAATGTATAGGGCAGGTCTTTGCGATCCGACACCGCGACAATGCTGGCGCCCAGCCGGGCCACCCGCGCCTGAAGCGCCGGATCGTTGACCAGGCCGTATTTTTTCTCCAGATCGTTGGCGACGCCCTTGCCGATCTCGATTTCCTGTTTCGTGCCGATGAGCAGGGCTTCCGCCGCCGGGGGCGCGACAATATTCGAAAAGAGCAGCAAGCCCAGCAACAAAAAGAACACCCGGATTGGTTGTCTCCACTTTGGCAAGATGCCACACCTCCACTTCACACTACCATCTTATCACCTTTACGAGGAGTTTGAAAACTTGTGTCGAAGTAAACCCGGAGCAAGTCGCGGAAAAGCGAATACGGGAGGAAACAACCATGGAAGAAATGGACCGGACCCAGATTACCGACGAAGTCTTCTTGGAAATCGCCCGCTCGGCCATGCAAAACGTCAACGAAGTGGCCCGACAGGAACGGAAAGGCGCCCTGGCCGAACTCACCCAGCTATTTTCCGAGCGGATTGCGCCGCAGATCGTCGTGAAACGTCTGGAAGCGGAAGATCTGACACTCACGGTCGCTTTTGAAATCAAACTGACGCTCATCTACGGCGTGCGTATTCCCGAAGTGGTCGAAAAAGTCCGCAGCGCCGTCAAAAGCGAAGTGGAAAACCTGACCGGCTGCCGCGTGGACCGAATCGACATTCTGGTCGAAAAACTGGTCCGGGCGGAACTGCCGCCGGAACTGCCGGTCATCGAGAAACAACCTTAATAATCCCGTAATAGATTTTATTCTCCATCCGGGCTGTTTCTCCCTCTTTACAGCCGCCGCGTTTTCATTTCCCGGGGAATCTTTCCCCTTCACGTCGGCAACAAATAGGGCCAAAGCCCCTTGTAAAAAGCCAAAGCATATCTTACACTTATACTCATCATCGCCGGCCTGAACGTCGGCGTGAAAAATCAGCGGCATGCCTGAAACGGAGCAAGAGAAACAAATCATGGAACAAGTCGATCAGATCCTCGCCACCTTCATGGCGGAGGATAAAGAACAGAAAATCTTTTTCAGTCTCCCTCCCGTCCTCGCCAAACATTATCCCCGGTTGACTCCGGCCAAAGTCGTCAAAATACTCGACCGGCTTGAGGAAAAGGGATTCATCAAAGCATCGGCCCTCAAAACCAAAGGCGTTCCGGATTTCATCCAGGTTACGGCGGCCGCCTACGCCTATTTTGAAGAAAAAGAAGCAAAACGGCTGGCCGTGAGACAAAGACAGCCCGCCGAGTTCGCGATTCGCCCCATCGAAAGCGCCGAACCCGAGCCGCAGCCGAGCCGGCTGAAATTTGCGTTATATTATGTTTTAGGCGTGCTTTCCGGCGCCGCTCTGATGTGGGTCAAGCTGGCGAAGTAATCGCCCGAAATCCAGCATCGGAGGGAAAGACTATGGCTGATATTTTCGTTCGCAAATATAGCGATGATCTGCAGGAAGCCCTGATCGAAATGATTTTGGAAATTCAACGGAAGGAATTCCAGATCCCCATTACGCGGGAAGATCAGCCGGATTTAGCCGCGATTCCCCGGTTCTACCAACAGGGAAACGGCAACTTCTGGGTCGCGGAATGCGATGACCAGATCGTTGGCTCGGTGGGATTGCTGGATATCGGCGACCAACAGGTCGCCTTGCGCAAAATGTTCGTAAAAGCCGGTTTTCGCGGCGGCGAGCACGGAACCGCCCAGCGCCTGCTGCAAACCACGACAGCCTGGGCCGAACAAAAAGGCATCACGGATATTTTTTTGGGCACTACCGACAAATTTCTGGCCGCGCACCGGTTCTATGAAAAGAACGGCTTTGTGCGGATCGCCCAAGAGGATTTACCGGCGGCTTTTCCGGTGATGCAGGTCGACACAGTTTTTTATCACCGCCGGACCATCGCCATCCCCGCCAAAACCTGACGAAAACCCTGACTGCTGTGACGGCGAGTCAGGGTTTTTTAGCTTCAATACGGCTGGATGCCATATCCCGTTCCGTCTCAGATCAACCGGGCGCCAACGATCCCCAGCCACGTCGCCCCCAGGCCGACTCCCAAATTCAACGCGACGTTCCAGAACGCCTGTGTCAAATCGGACGCCTCAATCAATCGCAACGTTTCATAGCCGAAAGACGAAAAGGTTGTGAGCCCGCCCAAAAAGCCCACGGCGATAATCAGCCGCCAATAGGGACTGACAATCAACCGTTCCGTCGTTATCGTCAAAAATGCGCCGATGATAAAGCACCCGACAATGTTCACGATCAGCGTTCCCATCGGGAACTCGGCGCCAAAGCGCCCGGCGGCCCATGTGGAAACCAGATAGCGCGTACACGCACCGATGGCGCCGCCGATCGCCACCACCAATAAATTCATCAGCAAACTCATCACCTCATGCGTCATTTCCCCCGGTTCTCAGCTCCGGGGCGGTTTTTTGCCGTACTTTATCACCTCGATGTCGTCGATGGTGATCATTCCTTCTTCGAGCATTTCATCCAGATACGGCAGCAATTTGTTGATATATTCCTCACTGTCGATGATTTCGACCAGCACAGGCAAATCGCTGGACAAATCGACGATCGACGCCGTATGAATGCGACTGTTGGCGCCGTAGCCCATCAGCCCCCGAAACACGGTCGCCCCCGCCATGTCCAGTTCCTTTGCCTTCGTCACGATCGCGTGGTACATCGAATGCTGCTTCCAATGATCGGCCTCGCCAATGTAAATCCGCAGTCGTTTGGCCTGACTCGCAATTTTCGGCATCGTTTTTCCCTCCCTGTCTTCCGCGTTTTATTTCGCCCGTGCAAAATGAAAAACTCCTACCAGCATGGACCTGGTAGGAGTCATTACCGCGTTTACGGATTTCAAGGCGAACTCCATCGCCATTTCATGCAGTTGTCATCTGCTGCCATTATAATGGCAAAGACGAACCGGCGTCAATCCACAGATTGCACCGGCAACTATTTCATCGCCCAAGTTCCCTTTACCCCAGACCTTGTTATTTTTGACGGTATTCGAGAGAAGGTTGCCCATTGTCACGAATCCGCTGTCCGTCGACAAATTCTATGCCGCTCGGAAATATTTCCACCTGATAGGCTCCGGTTGACAAATAATAGTGTTTGGTATATGTCAATTTTTCCATTTCAAATGTGATCTCGCGACTTTCGCCCGGTTCGAGTGGACCTTTCTCTTTGGACAATCTTTTGGACAAGGAAGAGTTCGCCCAGTATCTTCTTTCCCCGCCACTTTCACGAAACCTCACCATAAATCCAACGTAATCGATGGGTTTGGCATGGACATTTTTTAGCCGCACGGTAACTTGCGGCCTTGCATAACTTCGTCTTCCATATTCTCCTTTGTCCAGCGTCTCGTAGGGCCAACACTCCACAATCAGGGTTTTCAAGTCCGCGTTGCGGTACCTTTCTTCGAATTCAGACCGGACCGCCTTGATTTCGTATTGAATAATGCGTTGCCACTCTTCTTTAATTAATTCATAATTACGTTCCAATGGTTTTGGGGGTTCCTTGACATAACGATTATAACGCTGGATCAGACCGGCCGTTGTTTGGTCATCGGCAACCACTCTATATTCACTGCCTGCTTTGATCAATTTAAACTTCACTCGATTGCCGCTATACCAGCCGACGGGGGTGCGCGAGCTGTCGACGCTTACTTGCAAATAAGCTGGTTCACCAGGTTTATGTTCATCCAACGTTCCCAGCGAAAGCAACGGCGATTGCTTCGCCGTTCCTGTTCTCTGAATAACGGCGGAAGGCAACCCGCCAACAATCCAGTTGTCAAATAAAAACATCACCGGGCTGCCGTTTTGAGTAGGAAGTTTTGCCTTTCCCGACACGATTTCATCCAGGATCTGCTTTTTCATCTTTGCCGTCTGCATTCCCGGAATATTTTTCGCAACGTCGGCCAAAATGCCGTCGACGTCGACATACTGCAGGAACAGCTCGCCGTTTTGCTCCTGGACGGCCCGGGTGATTTCGCGCATGGCAAAGTCTGGTGTTCCGGGAACGACCTGGTTGGCATGGCTGATAGCAATCGGCTTTTCCACAGTGTAATAATTGCTGTCAAACTTACTTCGCAACCAACTCGTTCCAAACAGGTTCAAATCGATGATGACAACCGCCAGCAGAGCAATCAGGAATGTCTGGGCATGGGGCGGGATTTTCCGCATTGTTATGGCTTGTTTCAAAAGCATAATGGCTGCACCCAGGAGAGCAACATGTATTGCGGGGTTTATCACAAGCACAAATAGATAAAGCATAATACCGTCCATTGGTCAATCTCCTCTGCGTCATTTATATTTTTCCTGATACGCGGTTAATAGTGACGGTTGAACTAATAAGACAATCTGCTTTGTCCGTTTATCTACCCTCCTCAAGTTTTGTCACAGAATTTAATCCGGTAACGTCCACAGGAAACAAACTCCAATTAAACCATAATATAAGAATTCTAACAAAACCGCTGATCGTTGGCAACGGATTCAGCATACACCTAGACATCGCAGTGATCTATTGGCAACTTAAAAGACGTAATGAGGGATCAGTGGCAGAGCTTGTTGAAATTTGGAAATCCGTATGATAGAGTAAAAATTAATATTGAGGCTTGTTTCTGCTTGGGAAAACAGCCTCGCAAATTAGATGGGGAGGATGATTTTATGTTTAGAAAAAGAATCTCCGTATTTTTGGTGCTCGCCTTGATTTTACTGACCAGTTTTTCTACTGCATTTGCAGCCGAAAAACCGGTCGTCAAAATCTTGGCAACTGGTGGAACAATCGCCGGCAGCGCAAGCACCTCCACGCAAATGACTGGCTATACCGCCGGGGCCATCGGCATTCAGATCTTGATCGATGCCGTACCCGCAATGAAAGAGTATGCCGACGTCAGCGGGGAACAGATTGTAAAAATCAGCAGCAATAACATGACGACGGAAGTTTGGCTGAAATTGGCCAAGAGATGCAATGAACTATTAGCCGACCCGAATGTTAACGGGATTGTCATCACGCACGGCACGGACACTATGGAGGAAACCGCTTACTTTTTGAATCTAGTTGTGAAAAGCCACAAACCGGTTATTTTAGTCGGCGCCATGCGCCCCGCAACCGCGATTAGCGCCGATGGTCCGGTCAACCTGCTGAACGCAGTTCGTTTGGCGGCAAGCCCGGAAGCGGCCGGCAAAGGCGTCATGGTTGTCATGAACGATCAAATTAGCGGCGCTCGTGATGTAACCAAAACAAATACTTCCAACGTGGCGACGTTTAAATCTCCCGAACTGGGCTACATGGGCTATTTCACCGGCGGCAAACCCTATTTTTATCACGAGTCGCTCCGCAAGCATACGGTGGCAAGCGAATTTGACGTCAGCAATTTGACCGAACTGCCCCGGGTCGATATCGTATATGCCCATGTTAATGATGACCGGGTCATGGTGGATGCAGCGGTTGCGGCCGGCGCCAAAGGCATTATCAGTGCAGGCAGCGGCATGGGCAGTATCCACGAGATGACCGAGAAAGGGATAGTGGACGCACAAAAACAAGGAGTGGTCATTGTGCGCAGCTCCCGTGTCGGCAATGGACTGGTCGTTGCCGGGATTAAACGCTACACGGACCAAAAGTTTTTAAACGGGGATAACTTGAATCCGCAAAAAGCTCGGATTCTTTTGCAACTGGCGCTGACAAAAACGACGAACCTGGAAGAAATTCAGCGGATGTTCGCCGAGTATTAATTGAATCAGAAAAGAAAGACCCGGTGAAGGGTTTGAAACCTTTCACCGGGTCTTTCTTTTCTGTCCGCGCCTATTTACTTCCCGGACAGGATGGCCTCATATTCCTCAGTGGACAGGATGAGCTCCGGAATCAGAATAATGATCATTCGATCGTCGATTTTGACGATGCCTTTGAGATATTTTGTTTTCACATTGTCGAGAAACACCGGTGTCGTCTGAATGTCTTTTTCGTCCACACTTACAATGTCGGTCACTTCGTCCACGATAAATCCGGCGATGGAGTCGCGCACGTTGAGCATAACCAACTTGCTCTCTTCCGATAACGTTGTTTTCCCGCAGCCGAATTTAACGCCAAGATTAAAAATGTAGTTGATTTTTCCCCGTAAATCAATCATGCCTTCGATGACGTCCGGCATGCCCGGGACACGATGAATCGAGAACTTTTGATGCCGCAAAATCCCGTTGACCGCTAAAGCATCAATGCCGTACTCTTCTCCATTCAAATCAAAAACGACTAGTTGAAGATTTGCCATAGTCTCCTCCTCTTCGACATATTGTAGGCGGGATTAATTGTGATTCGCCAAGTCGGTGAGTTGCACCGTCAGGCTATGAATTTCCTGAATGCTGGCCGTGACTTCCTCGATGGCGGCGGCCTGTTGCTCGACGGTCATCGCCGTTTCGTTGCCCATGTGAACTGTTTTTTCAACAGATTCCTTTATTGTTTTGGTGAATTCCTGAATCGTTCCCACCGTTTGTTTCGAGTCAGCCGACAACTTGCGGATTTCCTGCGCCACGACGCCGAACCCAAGCCCGGCTTCGCCAGCCCGGGCGGCTTCGATTGCGGCGTTGAGTCCCAATAGCCGGGTTTCGTCGGCAATATCTTTGATCAATGTGGTCACTTGATTGATTTCGCCCGTAACCGCATTTACGTTTTTGATTTCCTGATTGAGACTGTTCTGGTTCTGGCTCACGGTAGTGGCTGACGCGGCAAGCTCCTCCATGGTGGCCGAGATTTGCGAGATCCCGTCATTCAGGACATCGGCGATCGCCTTCAGTTGTCGATGCTGATAGGCGGATTTCGACATGTTGTTGGCCACAATAAACAGAACGTTCGCAGCCGCCTCGATGCTTTCTTTGGAAAGCTTGCGAACTTCTTGCACAGCTTCGACGTAACCCTCTTCATCGACGCCGATTTCGCGGGCAATTCGGCGATATTTAGCCTCGTCGGGCAAATCCGTCAAAACTTGTCCGCCCAGAATCGTGCCGATTTGTCGGCCTTCGAGCAAAATCGGGGCGGCAAAGTCGATCAGGCCCGCGTGACATTCGTAGACCACCGGTTTGCCAAGCCGAGCGGCTTCTTCGCCGCCTTTGCGATGAGATTCGGCGCAGCGTTTATCGCCGCATTCGGTAGAGTGGGTATAGTTCTGGCAAAAGCGGGTATATCGGCTTGGATTGGTCACGGGATTTCCGTCAATATCCACGGTAACGCTGGCCAACCCCACACCTGTGGCAAAATCGTCCTGAAAACGTTGTAAAAAATTCAAATCGATTACATCGGTTAATTTGATATTGCTCAGATCATTCGAGCCTTTTTGGTTCGTGTTTTGCGCCATTATTTCATCGCTCCTTCTTTTTTATCAGCAGTCCCTATAAATTTGAATCCAGCAATATAGTTACTATTTCTTTTTATTCAGCTCCTTTTATAATTGTTCAATCGCCCAGCCAGCCCAATCATCCTTCCGATTTCCATTGCAGCTTGCGAATATTGGGATCTGGAGTTGAAGTTGATATTATTATATTGAACAGCCGAACTGAGCGCTATTTGCATTATTACCCAAAAAGTTCAGTATGCAGCAATAGGTTTATTGTCACTGAAGGATAAAAAACCACAGCATCATCAATACCAGAATCGTTATAAATAGAACCTGCAGCGGATAAACCCGGACGAAATGATAAAGAAAAGTATTAATCCTAATATGGACAATGACGGTGAATTTTTTTGCATATACTGCCATCACAAAGCCCATCGCCACAAAATAGAAAAACTCCTACCAGCAACAGCCGATAGGAGTCATTACCACATTTACGGATTTCAAAGCGAACCTCTCGCCATTTCATGGGGATGGGTTCTTTTTTCTATGGACGCGACTGTTTCGTAAAGCTCACCCCCGAAAAAATCAGTTTTTCACCGTCAGCCTCCTGCTGAACCCGGATCGTTTCCATCATCCGTCGACCTAACGCATAAATCACGGCCTCCCGATCCGAAACCGGATATAACACCAGTTCACCCAACTTAGCGTCCTTCGCATCGGCGGTCAGACTCATCGTCAGAAAGCCTTGTTTGTTTACCTTCAATTCCAAAGAATCGATTTCCAACAACTTGTTTACCTCATCATGGGTGCGATAGACCCCTTGCCGTTTCCGCCAAGCCTCCGGCAACTGATAATCGATAATCCGTTTGCCAACTGCGGCTATTTCTTTGCCCAACTGGATAAATACAACATCCTCCCCGTTCACGGTACGAAATGCAATACGCAGCTCCTGCAACTTTGGAAAAGGCAGCGGCAATATCCCCCAAAGCCGATACTCCGGTCGAAGCCATCCTCTTTTATCCGGCAGAAGTTGCACCTTTTTCCCCTGCAGCTTGGCCACATACGATCCCTTCCGACGTTCTTGCACTTCCAGCAGTCCGATCATCGTTCCATAGTTGCCGGCGTAACTCGCCGGTTCCGGCAAACCCGACCGCAACTCGGCAAGTTCATGTTCTGATTTTGCCGTTGGCGGCAAGCGACCGGCATTGACCGCTATCGCCCCTTTGAGCAATTGTTCGGCAATCAGTTTCACCCGTTCCGCTGCCCCCGCCGAATTGGCCAAAACCACAACCGCAATTTTTTCCTTTTTAACCCCCATAACCTGCCCATGAAATAAAGACAAATGCCCACCGTGACTAAAATCGCCGCCCACATACGCCAAGGAAGGATTTTGAAGGAAAAACTCGTAACCGATCTTAGAATTTCCATCTAAAAGCACCGCGTCATTTTGCGCCGTAAGCATTTCCCGAACCAAAGCCGACGGCAATACCGCCGTCCCATCATAAACGCCGTCATTTAAGAGCATAATCAGCATCTTGCCAAGATCATTCACACTGGTATAAAGATTTCCGGCGGGTACATCCCGCATCGCGACATCCTTTCCCGGCTGTCCTTTGCGGTCATAGCCCTGGGATAACTTTTGCGCAATATGCGGCTGAAGACAATACGATGAATCCGCCATCCCCAATGGTTGTAATACCGTTTCTTGCATAACAGTCTCATAATCCGCTCCGCTGACCCGTTCCAGCATCACCCCCAACAATCCCGCTCCTAGATTGGAATACGAATGAATCGTCCCCGGTGGATAGGCAAGATATTCTTCCGCCAACAAAGAAACCACACTCTGAAAAGGTGCGGGCCGCTCTCCCCACATCCCTTTCACGATATCACTCGGTAATCCGGAATGATGGGTCAGCAGTTGACGCGGTGTAAATGCCGGCTCCGTCGCAAATCGCGACTTCACCTTCAGTTCGGGAATATAACGCTTGATTGGGGCATCCAGATCCACCTTTCCCGCCGCTTTGAAATTCAGAACCGCAATCGCGTTGGGAATCTTGGCGATGGAGCCAACACGATACACGGTCTCCGGAGTTGCAAGTTTTTTCGTTTCCCGATCGGCATACCCATATCCTTGCGCCCACACAATGCGGTCACCAACGATGATCGCGGCGCTGAGACCAACAATATTGTTGCGGTTCATCTCATCCAGTATCAATTCCGAAGCATATTGCGCCAAAGCCCCATGATTCGCTTGTTGGAGCGCCGGAAGCGGCAAGGGTTGCGCGACCTGCGACGACCCAAACAACAATCCCCAAATCACCCCGGTTGCCAGCAGCAGAAAAACAATGAGCATTCCTCCGTCCAATAGTCTTGGCTTGCCCACCACGCTTCCGACTTTTTTCCCCAGGCCCATCCCCCAACCCTCCTTGCCGCAAAAACGATTGATTCTTTACTGCGGCGCCGATGATTCAGTTTTCCGCCACACCCGGCGGAAGGGACATTGCACAGCGCTGTCGTATGATAATGAATCTCCAACAATTCATTCCTATATTCCGAACGAACTACCCGGAACCTTTCGGGCAATTATCCGTTGAACTACTTATTCTCCCTTTAGCCTCTTCATCCCTGTCTCGCTCCACTTTAGCCACGATCTCTGCCTTGCTCATGATTTTATATTTTCCCAGCCTAGATCGCCTAATTCTGAGCGTTTTGTGCACTTTGTCGCTTTGATCCATGATGAAGCAAAATGCAAAAATCTATTTTTAGAAAAATTTTCGAAATGACAAAAAAAGACCTTCGACGAAATCGTCGAAAGCCTTGAAAATACGTGTGGGAGACTATGGGATTCGAACCCCGGACCTCT
>CAZRLN010000034.1:0-29722 GCA_964601085.1 uncultured Veillonellaceae bacterium
AAATTCAGAGGCTGATTCGCCCATGTATCGCCAATTGCAGTATCGCGCGAAACCTGCACAAACGAACCTTCATTTACAACCACAACATCGCTAACCATGCAGTCCCCAGCTGATTTCACCGTACCAGCGTTTTCCGTCAGTGGCGCAACAAAAAAAGACAGGAAACCCAAAACCGCCCCAGCGATTTCAGGTCCTGTCCCCATGGAAATACAAATTATTTTATTTGAAACCGGTCTTGCGCACGCTCGCCAAATGGCTGCCCAGCACTTCCAGCGAATCCAGGGCGATGCCTGTGCCGCGGGCCACGCAGGAAGTCGGATCTTCCGCCAGGTGGCAAGGAATGCTGGTCTGTTTGGTCAGCAGAATATCCAGCCCGTGCAACATGGCGCCCCCGCCGGTCATTACGATTCCGCGGTCGATGATATCGGAAGCCAGTTCCGGCGGAGTCCGTTCCAACACATTCTTGACACAGTCGACGATCAAGCCGATGGGCTCGGCCAGCGCCGTCCGGATTTCCGCCGAGGTCACGACCACCGTCTTCGGCATGCCGGAAACCAGATCACGGCCGCGAACCTCCATGGATTCTTTACGAAGTTCAGGATAGGCCGTGCCAATTTTAATCTTGATGTCTTCCGCGGTTCGTTCGCCGATCATCAATTTCTGTTCTTTGCGCATGTAACGGATGATGGAATCATCAAACATATCCCCGGCAATCCGAATGGAGGAACTGACAACGATGCCGCCGAGACTAAGCACGGCCACATCCGTCGTCCCGCCGCCGATATCGACGACCATGGCGCCGCAGGGTTCGGCGATGTCCAGCCCGGCGCCGAGCGCCGCCGCCAGAGGTTCCTCGATCAGATACGTCTCCTTGGCGCCCGCCTGAATCGCCGCTTCCAACACCGCCCGTTTTTCGACCGTCGTCACTCCCGAAGGAACGCAGACCATGATGCGGGGCTTGAAGAACAGCGCCTTTCCCGCCACTTTCTCGATAAAGTAGCGGAGCATCTGTTCCGTATTTTCGTAATCAGCGATGACCCCGTCGCGCAGCGGACGCACCGCCACGATATTGCCGGGTGTCCGACCGATCATCCGGCGGGCTTCCTCGCCGATCGCCAGAATTCGTCCGGAATCGAGATCCTTGGCGACGACCGAGGGCTCGTTCAGAACGATTCCCTGGCCTTTGATATATACAAGGATCGTCGCCGTCCCCAAGTCAATGCCAATATCCTGTGTCAAACCAAATTTCATGCGATTCCCTCCGTCCGGCTCTTTATTCCGCTTCGTGCCTGGATATGTCGGCGCCGAGAGCCTTCAGCTTGTCCACAATCCGGTCATATCCCCGGTCAATGTGATGAATGGCGCCAATCTCGGTGCGGCCTTTGGCAACGAGTCCAGCAATGATCAGGGCCGCTCCGGCCCGCAAATCGGTGGCCGTCACCGGACAACCGGTCAAACAGGAAACTCCGTCGACCATCGCGATCCGCCCGTCAATTTTTATGTTGGCGCCCATGCGCTTTAATTCATCCACATGCATAAACCGATTCTCGAACACCGTTTCCGTAATCACGCTCGAACCGTTGGCCACTGCCATCAGCGCCATAAACTGCGCCTGCATGTCGGTCGGAAAACCCGGATAGGGCAACGTTTTGACGTCCACCGCCCGAATTTTCAAGTTGTCGCCAGCTTTCACCCGGATCTGGTCCACCGATTCTTCGATGGCGACCCCGGCTTCCTTAAGTTTGGCCACGAGTGGTTTCATGTGTTCAAACAGGACGTTGTCCAGCGTCACGTCGCCACCGGTGATCGCCGCCGCCACCATGTAAGTGCCGGCTTCGATCCGGTCCGGGATCACCGCATAGGTGGTGCCGGTCAGTTTTTGAACGCCTTCGATCCGGACCGCATTGGTGCCGGCGCCACGAACGTTGGCCCCCATCGCGTTGAGATAGTTGGCCAGATCAACAATCTCCGGCTCCTGGGCGGCATTTTCGATGATCGTCTGCCCATGGGCCAGACTGGCAGCCATCATAATATTTTCGGTGGCGCCCACGCTGGGAAAATCCAGGTAGATTCTGGCGCCCTGCAGACCTTTTGGCGCCCGGGCTTCGATAAAGCCGTGGCCGAAAATAATCTGGGCGCCCAGCGCCTCAAATCCTTTCAGGTGCAAGTCGATCGGCCGCGAACCGATGGCGCAGCCACCGGGCAACGAGATCCGTGCTTCCTGAAAACGGGAAAGCAATGGGCCCATAACCAAAAAAGAGGCCCGCATCTTTCGGACCAGTTCGTAAGACGCCTCACAACTCTTGACCCCCGTGCTGTCGATAAACAGTCTTCCCGGTTCCTGCCAGCGTGTGGTAAGGCCCAGATACTGCAAAACTTCCGTTATGGTTCGGACGTCGTCCAGGTCGGGAATTTCTTCAATGACAGAAGGGGTAGACGCCAACAGCGAAGCGGCGATGACCGGCAGCACGGCATTTTTCGCGCCACTGACCTTCACCGTTCCGGAGAGTCGGCGTCCCCCCTGAATGAATAGTTTTTCCAATTGAACCGTTGCTCCTTATTTTGTGCTGTTATCGGCGGACATAGTCAGCGATTTTCAAACGCATCAGTGCCCGTCGCAGAGCCAGTTCAGCCCGGCGGACATCGGTTTCGGGGGCATGTTCGGCCAGCCGCCGTTCCGCCCGTTCCTTCGCTGATTCCGCCCGGACAAAGTCGATCTCCGACTCGGTTTCCGCCGAGGGAGTAAGAATGGACACCCGATTGTCCTTCACTTCCATGAATCCGCTGGCCACGGCCACGAAATGCTCGACGCCGTCCTTGCGGTAACGGAGCGGAGCGATGTCCAGAGCGACAACGAGCGGCGCATGATTCGGCAGGATACCGAGTTCGCCGTCCAGTGCCCGGGCGATGACGATTTCCGTTTCCACACAGCACACGCTTCGTTCGGGAGTCAGGATATCCAGAGTCATTGTCGCGGACATCTTCCTATTCCCCTTTCAGCGTGCGTGCTTTCTCCACCGCTTCGTCAATCGTCCCGACCATGAAGAAGGCGGCTTCGGGCAGATCGTCATGCTTGCCGGCCACGATTTCCTGGAAGCCCCGGATCGTTTCCTTGATGGGAACATATTTGCCGGGCATGCCGGTGAACTGTTCCGCCACGAAGAACGGCTGGCTGAGGAAACGCTGGATTTTGCGGGCGCGGGCCACGACCAGCTTATCGTCGTCCGACAGTTCCTCCATGCCGAGAATGGCAATGATATCCTGAAGTTCCTTGTAACGCTGCAGCACTTCCTGTACGTTACGAGCGGTTTCGTAGTGTTCCTGGCTGATGATGTTCGGATCCATGATCCGGGAGGTTGAATCCAGAGGGTCCACAGCGGGATAAATGCCGAGTTCGGCGATTTGCCGGGACAGAACCGTCGTCGCGTCCAAATGGGCGAACGTCGCCGCCGGCGCCGGGTCGGTCAGGTCGTCGGCCGGAACATACACAGCCTGGACTGAGGTAATGGAGCCTTTCTGCGTGGAAGTGATCCGTTCCTGCAAGGCGCCCACGTCCGTACCCAAAGTCGGCTGATAGCCAACAGCGGACGGCATACGGCCAAGCAATGCCGACACTTCGGAGCCGGCCTGGATAAACCGGAAAATGTTATCAATAAATAATAACACATCCTGCCCCTGTACGTCACGGAAATATTCGGCCATGGTCAAAGCGGACAAGCCGACGCGCATACGCGCTCCTGGCGGTTCGTTCATTTGTCCGTATACCAGGGCGGTTTTTTCAATAACTCCGGACTCCTTCATTTCCGTCCAGAGATCGTTGCCTTCGCGGGTGCGCTCGCCCACGCCGCCGAAGACCGACACGCCGCCGTGCTCGGTAGCGATGTTGCGAATCAGTTCCATGATGATAACGGTCTTGCCGACGCCGGCGCCGCCGAACAGGCCGATTTTGCCGCCGCGGGAATACGGAGCGATCAGATCGACGACCTTAATGCCGGTTTCCAGAATTTCCGTACTGGTCGTCTGATCCTCCAGCTTCGGCGCTGGACGGTGAATCGGCCAGCGGTCGTCGGCTACAACCTCTTTCGCATCGTTGTCGACGGTTTCGCCAAGCACATTAAATATGCGGCCCAGTGTGCCCTGTCCCACGGGTACTTTAATTGGAGAACCGGTGTCCAACGCCTGCATACCGCGCATCAGACCATCGGTGGAGGACATGGCCACGCAACGGACGGTGCTGTCGCCCAGATGCTGCATCACTTCCGCAATAATCGTTCTCTTTACGCCATCGGCTTCGGTTTCGATGGAAACCGCGTTGTAGATCGCGGGAAGATGCTCCGGCAGAAATTCAACGTCAATGACCGGTCCAATAACTTGTAAAACTCGACCAGTATTATTCACAAACAACCTCCTACTTCGGGACCGTTCATCACCTGACACGGTCGAGAGATTTTATCGCCGTCTCGCCTGAAATTACCGCAAAGCTTCGGCGCCGCCGACGATTTCGGAAATTTCCCGGGTAATGTTTGCCTGACGAACCTTGTTATAATTTAAGATCAAGGAAGTAATCAGTTCCTGGGCATTGTCCGTGGCCGAACTCATCGCCAGCATCCTGGAGCCGAGTTCACTGGCTGCGGATTGGGTTAATGCGCCGTAAATTACGGTTTCCAGATACTTCGGCAGCAACGCTTTCAAAACGACCGTCGCCGAAGGTTCGAAGATAATCGGCTGGGCAACCGAAACCGCGCTCTCGTCCTGTTTGGGTGGGTCAAGCGGCAGCAGCTTCAGGGATTCCGGCTTGAAATGACCGGGAGAGAAGAATCGTGTATACACAATATGGATTTCGTCGTATTTCGCCGTCAAATAATCCTGCGCCATATCCCGGGCCACCTGAACGGCGTCCTGGTAGGTCGGACGTTCCGAAATGCCGATATATTCGCGGTCGATCACATAGCCCCGCCGTTTGAAATAATCGCGGCCTTTGCGTCCCAGGGCGCAGATGCTGACATTTTCCCGGCCCTGCACAAAGGGAAGCGCCTCTTTAATGACATTGGAGGAATAGGCGCCCGCCAGTCCCTTGTCGGAAGTCAGGATCAGATACGCAACCTGTTTGACTTCCCGGACGGAGAGCAGCGGGTGGCTAACTTCGCCGGCCCCCTGCGCCACGTTCGTAAGCATCGCAATGATCTTATCCGTATACGGCTTGGAGGCCAGCGCTTTGTCCTGGGCCTTTCGCAGACGGGCCGCCGCGACCATCTTCATCGCCTTGGTAATCTGCTGAATACTTTTAACGCTTTTGATGCGGCGGCGTATGTCACTCGTGCTGGACATCCGTCATCACCTCATCGCTTCAGTTGTAAACGTTTCTTGAAACTCGGCCAGCGCTTTTTTCAGCACCGTTTCCGTCTGACTGTCGATCATTTTCTTTTCGGCGATGGTTTTGCCGATCTCCGGATAATTGGCCCGCATAAATTTCTGCAGATCGATGTCGCATTGGGGTACGTCATGGGGAGCGACATGATCGAAGAAGCCGTTGACGCCGGCGAAAATGCTGATGACTTGGTCTTCAACCGCCATCGGGTGATATTGCGGCTGTTTCAACAGTTCCGTGAGGCGTTGGCCGCGATCGAGCAAGGCCTTGGTGGCCTTGTCCAATTCCGATCCGAACTGGGCGAACGCCGCTAATTCCCGGTATTGCGCCAAATCCAGACGCAAGCGGCCGGCGACCTGTTTCATGGCTTTGATCTGGGCCGAACCGCCGACGCGCGACACCGAAATGCCGGCGTTGATCGCCGGTCGAATGCCGGAATAGAACAGTTCGCTTTCCAGGAAGATCTGCCCGTCGGTGATCGAGATGACATTGGTCGGGATATAGGCAGACACGTCGCCAGCCAACGTCTCGATGATCGGCAGGGCAGTCAGGGACCCGGCGCCTTTCTCATCGGAAAGTTTGGCCGCCCGTTCCAGGAGGCGGGAATGCAAGTAAAAAACATCGCCCGGATACGCTTCGCGTCCCGGCGGACGGCGGAGCAACAAGGACATGGCGCGATAGGCCTGGGCGTGTTTGGACAAATCGTCGTAAACGCAAAGGACATGGCCGCTGTTATACATGAAATGCTCGCCCATGGCCACGCCGGAATAAGGGGCAAGATATTGCAGCGCCGCATTGTCGGAAGCGGTCGCCGCCACAACGATCGTATATTCCATGGCGCCGGCTTCTTCGAGAATGTGTACCAGCCGGGCCACAGTGGAAGCTTTCTGGCCGATGACGACATAAATGCAGATAACGCCCTGTCCCTTTTGGTTCAGGATGGTATCCACGGCAATCGCCGTCTTGCCTGTGCCACGGTCGCCAATGATCAGTTCGCGCTGGCCGCGGCCGATCGGAATCATCGTGTCAATCGCCTTGATCCCGGTTTGCAGCGGTTCTTTGACGGATTGGCGGTCGGCGATGCCAGGCGCCTGAAATTCAACCGGCCGAAATTCCGTGGTCTGGATCGGCCCCTTGCCGTCGATCGGCTGTCCGAGCGCATTGACCACCCGGCCGACCAGGGCTTCGCCCGCCGGAACCTGCATGATCCGGCCAGTGCAGCGGACGATGTCGCCTTCCTTGATCAGCGTTTCGCCGCCAAGCAACACCGCGCCGACGGTATCCGCCAAGTTCAGCACCAAGCCATAAATTCCATGGGGAAATTCCAGCAGTTCGCCGGCCATCGCCTTCTGGAGTCCGCTGATGTGGGCAATGCCGTCGCCGAGGGAAATGACGGTGCCAATATCATCCACATTGATATCGGCCTGATAATCCGCGATTTGTTGTTTTAGAAGTTCGGTTATCGATTCTGGCTTAAAATTCATACTCACTCAGCCTGTCACCCCAACCTTCTTCAGCGGAGTTTTCAGTAGATCCGCCTGGAGCACCGAGAGCTGATGCGACAAACTGCCATCCAGCAGTTTATCGCCGACCCGCACCACAATGCCGCCAAGAATTTCACTGTCAACATGCTGTCTGATTTTTATCGTCTTGCCGGTCATGGCGGCCAGTTTCTCCGCCAGCGCCTGCTCTTGGCTGGCGGTCAGCGGCAACGCGGTTGTCACATCCGCCATCAGCAGGTTGCGTTTGTCTTCCTTGGCCAATTCGACATATTCACGCAGGATGGCGGGCAAAGCCCCTTCCCGGTGTTTTTCGGCCAATTCCAGCAGGAACTTGGCTTCGGCAAGAAAGTTCTTGTCGCCAGCCAGTTCATACAAGTCATGGGCGAGTTTTGTCGCCATCGGTTTGCTTAGCATGGCGGCGTCCCACCCTGTTTCCCGGTATCCAACCGGGTAATGAAGTCATCGACCAATTTGGCGTTGATTTTTTCATCGACGCTCTGACCGATGATTTTCGAGGCGGCCGCGACCGAAATCGCCACCACTTCGCTGCGAATATCTTCCAGCGCCTGCTGGCGTTCGCGGGCGATTTTTTCCTCCGCGGCTTCCAGCAGCCGGGCATGTTCTTCCCGAGCGCTGGCAATGATTTCTTCTTTCGTATTATCCGCCTGTTTCAGCGCTTTATCCATGATCGCCTGTGCGTCGCTCTTTGCGTTTTGCATCTGCTGCTGGTATTCCGACCGCAGTTTTTCGGCTGCCGCCCGTTCCTGGTCGGCCGCATCGATCTGGCCCGCAATCCGGGCCTGGCGCTCGGCAAGAATTTTCAGCAGAGGGTTCCACGCAAATTTCGTCAGCAACAACAGCGTAATGGCAAAGTTGAGAATCATCGCCAACATTGTTGCATTCAAATCAACCAACCGATAGCATCCCCTTTCTCACGCATACTGGAGGATGAATGGGAAACCCGTTTCTCCTCCATTGACGGGTCGCGCGCAATTATTTCACAAACGGATTCGCAAATACAAGAACGATGGCGATAACGGCGGCAATGATCGGAATAGCCTCGATCAGGCCGATCGCGATAAACATCGTGACCATGACCGATTGTTTCGCTTCGGGTTGACGGGCAATCGACTCGATCGCTTTGGACGCGACCTCCGCGTCACCTTTCGCGGCAGCCAGGGAAGCCAGACCGGCAACGAGCGCGGCGGCCAGCACAGAGCACCCGATAATAATTGCGTTCTCCATAGAAATAAATCCTCCTCTCAATTCTCCACTGGGTTTTCATTCAAAACAAAGTCTGTCCAGGACTGCGCCGAAACGCCCCCCGGCGTGATTAATGATTGTCTTGCAGGGCATTGGCCAGGTACGTCATGGACATCATGGTGAAAATACCGGCCTGGATGATTCCAACAAATACGCTGAACGCCAACCAGATACTGGGGATAAAATAGGGAACCAGTTTGGTCAGAACAACGATCAGAATTTCGCCCGCCAGAATATTGCCGAATAGACGGGCGGACAGCGTAACCGGCTTGGCGATCTCTTCGATCAGATTGATTGGCAGAAACAGGAAGTGCGGCTTCAAAAAATGGCTGAAGTGGCCCGCGAATCCTTTTTCCTTGACCCCCAGCACATTGACCACCACTACGATCATCACCGCCAGGCCCAGGTTGCAGTTGATATCGCTCGTCGGCGAGGCGAGTCCCGGAACCAGTCCCACCCAGTTGGCAATCAACAGAAAAACGAATAGGGTGATGACTAACGGAGCCACTTTGCGGCCTTTGGGACCAATATTGTTGTCAACCTGCTCCAGCAACCCTTCCACAACAATCTCGATCATGTTCTGCATTTTGCCTGTTGGAACCAGCTTTAGGCTTCGGGTCGCGGCAATTGCGACCGCCAGCGTGACAACGCTGGAAATAATCGCCATGTAAATGGTGTCCAGATGAAAATGCATCCCGAGAAACTCTACGATTTTATGTGCGTGCATCTTTCTTACTCACCTCTTTCCGATGCGGCGTTCCGTTGATTTTTGAAATCCAAAGGCTATGAATCGATCGATATCAAAATCGCGTAAAGAAACAAGCTGATCTGAAAGGAAAGAAAGCCAAACAAGGCGGCCGGCAAGGACAGGTTCGCAAAAATACGGGAAACGGCGAGAATCACCAGGGCAATCGCCATAATCGGCTGCAGAGTTTTCGCCCAGGCCCGCCACAACTCCCGCAGTCTGTCCTGGAAACGCCGTCGCCGTGAAAAATCTTGCTCCGTAGCTCCCGTCCAGGTGATCGCCGGAGAAAATGGCCGGGATAGCAATGCCGGGATCCGGCGGTACAGTAAAACACCGTAGACAGCACTGCCAAGGGCGCCCAACCAAAAGCCGGGAAGCAGCGAGTGAAAACCGGTGGCAGCAAGAAGCAGACTGACAAAAATCACCCAAGCCGCCATACATAAAAACAGGAAGGGAATTTCCCCGATCCGGTCACGGATGGCGTTGATCATTCTTGTCCTTGCCATCGTTTCCGCCCAGTTCGGCTGCTTTTCGCATTACCGCGCGCAAGCCGGCAATCAGGCCGAACATCGTGCCAATCGCCACGCCCCAGGGGGAGGAATCCAACCATTTGTCAAATCCTTTGCCAAGCAACAAACCGACGGCAGCGTTCACCAGCATGATAAAGCCCAAATTACTGGCCAGGGAAAGAGCTTCGAGCAATTGCCGCCTCCCGTTGTTCATCCGCTCTCACCTACAATTCGGATACTACGAAAAAAATCCGTGCAATTCAAGTCCCAAGTTTTCGCATGCCAAGCGCCATCTAACAAAAAAACACCGCGGCCCGTTTTGCAGCGATAACAAAACCAGCCTTGGCGTTCTTACGTTCATCGACTACGACAAGTAGCGAGGGCAAGAACCGTGGTTATATACTTCCAGAAAAGCCTCATGCTTAACCGTCCATATCAACTACACTGTCCAAGAAACAAAAATTCGCCGGCTTAGCAAAAAATCCTGCTGGTTTATTTTAAAATATCAAAATTATTTTGTAAATACAAAAACAGAATTAGTATACTCTATTGGCGGTAGCACCGGGAAAAACTTTGCTTAAAAAGGCTCCGGCGGCGCGGGGTTCCTTCCATAGCGCCATAAAATGGTCTGCACGATGCGGTGGGAGGCTTTTCCGTCGCCATAGGGATTGGTCGCTTCCGACATCGCCCGGTATTGCTCCGGATCCGATAGCAGGGCTTTGGTTTGGACATAGACCGTCTCTTCCGCCGTGCCGATCAGTCGCACCGTACCGGCGCCGATCGCTTCCGGCCGTTCCGTTGTGTCTCGCAGCACCAGCACCGGCTTGCCCAGCGACGGAGCCTCTTCCTGAATGCCGCCGGAATCCGTGAGGATCAACGTGGAACGGGCCATCAGATTCACAAACGGTTCATAATCGAGCGGATCAGTCAAATGAACCCGCGGCAGATGCCCAAGCACCGACTCGACGACTTCCCGGACCTTGGGATTGCGATGGACCGGAAATACGACTTCCACGTCCGAAAATTCCGTGACGATCCGTTTTAACGCCTGATACACATGCCGCATCGGTTCGCCAAGGTTTTCGCGGCGGTGCGTCGTCACCAGAATCACCCGCCGCCCGGAAAAATCCAGGGCAGTCGGCAGTTCGTCCGCAAACCGAAACTCCGGTTTCACCGTAGCCAGCAGCGCATCGATGACCGTATTGCCGGTTACGAAAACCGATCCGGTCGCCACATTCTCCTTGAGCAGGTTCTGCCGGGCCGTAGCTGTCGGCGCGAAATGCAGGTCGGTCAGAACTCCCGCCAGCTTACGGTTCATTTCTTCGGGATAGGGAGAATACTTATCGCCGGTTCGCAAGCCCGCTTCGACATGTCCCACTGGAATCTGGTGGTAAAAAGCGGCCAGCGCCCCGACAAACGTCGTGGTCGTGTCGCCGTGCACCAGGACCAGGTCGGGCTTGGCTTGGGCCAACACCCCATCCAGTCCGGTCAGGGCCCGGTTGGTGATATCGAACAGCGTTTGTGAGGGGCTCATGATGTCCAGATCATAATCCGGTTGAATCCGAAACAGTTGCAAAACCTGATCCAACATTTCCCGATGCTGCGCTGTGACGGTAACGATCGGCTGAATCCGGTCCGAATATTTTTGTAATTCGAGCACCACCGGCGCCATTTTGATCGCTTCCGGCCGGGTGCCGAAAATCGTCATGACTTTCAAACGTTTCAATTTTATCCTCCTATGCACCATTCCCGCAGCCGGCCAAACCCGACGGGCAACTATAAAAAGAGCGGGGATCGGAATGTTTCGATGTTTTCCTCAACCTCGCTTTTTTTTTGCTCTATTTTCAATTCAGTTGACGGCGCCAATGCCGTTGAACGAAAAAACTATCTTCCCTTCAACGAACTCGCATCTTTCAGCACCCCGGTCTTGCGGGCCGCAAAGAAAGCAACGGCAAGCAACGCCACCACGATGAGGGCAGCCTGTCCCACCTTCACTTCGGTCAGGACGATCGCGCTCACGCCCAGCAAAATGGTGACCATGTACAAGACCAGCACGACCTGCTTCTGCGACATTCCCATGTCCAACAGCCGATGATGCAGATGCCCCCGATCCGGCTTAAAAATCGGTTGGCCATTCGTGAATCGCCGGATAATCGCGCAGGCCGTATCCATAATCGGCAATCCCAACGCCACCATGGGTACGATGAGCGCGATGGTCGCCGCGCTCTTGACAGTGCCCACGACTGAAACCGCCGCCAACATATAACCCAGGAACATGCTGCCGGTATCCCCCATGAAGATCTTCGCCGGGTTGAAATTGAAATGAAGAAACCCGAGCGCACTACCGGCCAGTGCGGCGGTTAGCACAGCAACCAGCCAAAGGTTCTGCTGCACCGCCATCAGGAAAACAGTAACAGCGGCGATCGTCGATACGCCGGCCGCGAGACCGTCCAATCCGTCAATCAGGTTCAGCATGTTGGTCAAACTTACCACCCACAGCAACGTGAACGGAATCGCCCACATATCCAGATAAATCATGCTGCCGAAGGGGTTGGTGAGCCAGTCGATCCGGATATCGAAAACTAATAATACCGAAGCGGCCACAATCTGTCCGACCAGTTTGACCTTGGCCGGCAGCTGGAAAATGTCGTCCACAACGCCCAACAGCAGAATGGCGGTTCCGCCGGTCAATAAGCCAACCAGTTCCCAGGTCAGATGAACGCTAGCCAGGACAGACGCAAGAAAGCCGGCATAAATAGCCAGCCCGCCCAGTCTGGGAATAATTCCTTTGTGAACTCTTCTGGCATCCGGTTTGTCCACGGCGCCCCATCGGATCGCCAACCGTTTGACAGACGGAGTGACCATATATGTCACTCCCAGGGCAACAATAAACGCAATAAAGTAAACATTCATTCTTAACGGCACCTCGTTTCAAGCCACCTATTAGTTTACTCCATCACCTGATTTCTGTCAATCAAAGTACCCTTTTCGGCGAAGTTTCGCCTCGTGCTTTTCCAGATACGGCTGCAAATCCAGTTGGTACGAATCGGCCAGTATATACATCATGGTAAAGCAGCACTGGGCGATATCCAGCAGTTCCAGCGCGGCGCCGGCGAATACAGTATGCCGGTCGAGCGAGGTCGCCTCGCCGGAAGCAGCGGCGCCCTTGCCCAAAAACTGCGTCAACTCACCAATCTCCTCCTGGATCTTGCAGACGGTCTTCAGCAAATCGATCCCGGGAATTTGCAGTCGCGGCAAGTACAGGACTTTGAAAGAACCGGAGTCTTCGATCCTATACTCGGGCGTTTCCGGAAACAAGTAGTTTTTTCGTCGCAGTTTGGACAGATGGGAATCGATCATCTCTTCGCAACGCAGGCCGTATTCGTCTTCCAGCACAAAGATCATGGTGACGCAGGTCTGGGCGACATCCAACAGCTCGGCGGCCACTTCGTCCATAGAATCGGGAGTTTTCGCCGCCGGATCCGCCAGATGCTGCAGGACCGCCCGCGCCAATTCGCCCGATTCCTCGACGACTTTCAAAACGGTGGACTCCAACGTCGGATGCAGACGATTCAACTTTGGCAAATATAAACGTTCCATGTGGCAATATATTACACACTGAGAAAGAAACTCCTTCTTTCACGGCAATGAAACAAGGCCCAGATGCAGGAATCGACGCAAACCGCGTCGATTCCTGCATCTGGGCCATTATCAGTCGCCTGGAATAGAGCAATGGGAAAAATTAACCTTTACGCTTCATTCTGTTCCAAGATAGCAACAGCACTCGATGCCCGCCTCGGTCAAAAGTTCCCGGGACAGTTCGTCCGGATACGGAAACTCATAGACGATGCGGCGGATACCGGCGTTGATGATCATCTTGGTACAGGCCGAGCAAGGCTGGTGCGTGCAATACAAAGTCGCCCCGGCGATGCTCACGCCGTGGAGGGCGGCCTGGACGATGGCGTTTTGTTCCGCATGAAGACCCCGGCACAGTTCGTGCCGCTCGCCGGACGACACACCCAGCTTCTCCCGGAGGCAGCCGACTTCGAGGCAATGCGCCAACCCTTGCGGTGCGCCGTTGTAGCCACTGGTCAGCAGCCGTTTGTCTTTGACGACCACCGCGCCGACTTGCCGGCGAAGACAGGTGGAGCGGGTTGCGACCACGCGGGTGATGTCCATGAAATATTCATCCCAAGACGGGCGAGAATCTTTGGACATCCTACTTGGTACCAAAAATCCGGTCGCCGGCGTCGCCGAGACCCGGTACGATATACCCGTGGTCGTTCAACCGCTCATCGACCGCGGCCGCGTAAATCTCGACATCGGGATGCGCGGCGTTCACGACGTTGATTCCTTCTGGCGCCGCAACCAGGCACATCAGTTTGATCTGTTTGGCGCCGCCCCGTTTGAGCATATCGATGGCCGCAACAGAAGAGCCCCCTGTCGCCAGCATTGGATCAATGATGATGACTTCGCGGTCCAGTACATCCGGCGGTAGTTTGCAGTAATACTCGACCGGCTTGAGAGTCTGGGGATCGCGGTAAACGCCGATATGACCAACTTTGGCCGCAGGGATGAGTTGAAGCACCCCGTTCACCATGCCGAGGCCCGCCCGCAGAATCGGCACCACGCTGATTTTCTTGCCGGAAATCACTTTTCCCGTGCACCGGGCCACCGGCGTCTCGATTTCGATTTCTTCCATCGGCAGATCGCGGGTCAGTTCGTACGCCATCAGCATCGCGATTTCTTCCAGCAATTCGCGGAAATCCTTTGTTCCGGTCCGAATGTCACGAATCAACGTCAGTTTGTGCTGGATGAGAGGGTGGTTGATCACTTTCACCTGCATGCCATTCATCTCCTTGTTTGGTTATTGCTATTCCTTATCCGCGTACAGCGGGTACCGGTCACAGAGAGCCTTCACCCGTGCCCTGGCCTGCGTCTGGATGGATTCGTCCGTGGGATTGTCCAGTACGCTGGTGACGATGGCCGCGATTTCCGACATGTCCATTTCGACGAAGCCGCGGGTGGTGACCGCCGCCGTGCCGATCCGGATGCCGCTGGTCACCATCGGGCCGGCCGGGTCGTTGGGAATGGAGTTTTTGTTCACGGTCACGCCAATATCGTCGAGCAGGCGTTCCGCCGCCTTGCCGGTCAGATTGCGATTACGCACGTCCACCAGCATCAGATGGTTGTCGGTACCGCCGGACACCAGGGAAAAATTGTGTTGCTTCAGCGCATCCGCCAGCGCCGCCGCATTTTTCACGATCTGCGCCTGATAGGTTTTGAACTCCGGGCTCATCGCTTCTTTGAGCGCCACGGCCTTCGCCGCAATGACGTGCATCAGCGGCCCGCCCTGGATTCCGGGGAAAATCGCCTTGTCGATCGCCTTGGCATACTGGGCGCGGCACAGGATCATGCCGCCGCGCGGTCCCCGCAGAGTCTTGTGAGTCGTCGTCGTCACGATGTCGGCATGCGGTATCGGACTGGGATGGAGTCCCGCCGCCACCAGGCCGGCGATATGGGCCATGTCCACCATAAACAGGATGCCGAGTTCACGGGCAATCCGGCCGATCCGCTCGAAATCGATGATCCGGGGATAGGCGCTGGCGCCGGCGACGATGATATTGGGCCGGTGTTCCCGTGCCAGCTTCTCAAGTTTGTCATAATCGATCCGGTGGTGAACGTCATCCACGCCATAGGGAATAACCTTGAAATATTTCCCGGAAATATTCACCGGACTGCCGTGTGTCAGATGGCCGCCATGGGCCAGATTCATGCCCAGGATCGTGTCGCCGGGGTTCAGAAAGGCGAAATAGGCGCCAGTATTGGCCTGAGCACCGGAATGCGGCTGAACGTTGGCATGCTCGGCGCCGAACAACGCTTTGGCACGCTCGATCGCCAGGCGCTCGACCACATCGACGCATTCGCAACCGCCATAATAACGGGCGCCAGGATATCCTTCCGCATATTTGTTGGTCAATACCGAACCCTGCGCCTCAAGCACCGCCGGACTCACGAAGTTTTCCGACGCGATCAGTTCGACCTTGTCGTGCTGGCGCGCCGCTTCGCTCGCGATGGCCTGGGCGATTTCCGGATCCTGCCGGGAAAGAATGCTCATTTCGTCTCCTCCAAATAATCTTATGTTTATTTATAGACCGCGCGGGGGCCGCCAATCAGTTTTGGGCGGGTCCAGGCCGCCGTCACCTGTGCCTTGCCGATCGTCCGTTGCTGCAACCGCAGCGGCACCGCCACTTTCCGCAAATGCATCCCGATCAGTGTGGACCCGATGTCGATGCCGCCGTGGGCCGCGATGGATTCAACTACGACCGGATCAATAAAATCCTTCATGGCCTGCGCCGCCAAGGAGCCGCCGGCATGCGCCACCGGAACGACCGAAACTTCCTCAAGATTAAAAGCGTCCAACACTTCCCGTTCCACGACAAGCGCCCGGTTCAGATGTTCGCAGCACTGGATCGCCAGAAACCCTTCCCAGTGAAAGGTTTCATCCCTCAGCGCATGGAGAATGGTCTCCGCAACCTCCAGTGAGCCGGCGGAGCCGATGTTCGCCCCGTCCACCTCGCTCGTGCTGCAACCCACCACCAGAATCTGTCCTGGCTGCGGTTGCACCGCTTTGCAATATTCCCGCAAAACGGCCTGCGTTTCCGCTCGGATGAGTTCCATTTCCGCCCGCACTATGATTGCCTCCCCTGTTCGTACGCCATCATCTTGTCGACACGGCGGGCGTGGCGTCCGCCGGCAAACTCCGTCTTCAGCCAAGTGTCCAGGATCAGGGCGGCGAGACCGGGACCGATCACCCGTTCCCCCATGGTCAGGATATTGGCGTCATTGTGTTCCCGCGCCATCTGGGCGGAGAATACGTCATGGCAGTTCGCCGCCCGGATTCCGGGGACTTTGTTGGCGGCGATGGAAACGCCGATCCCGGTGCCGCAGAACAGAACGCCTTTTTCATATTCGCCGCGAACCACGGCTTCGGCCACCTGCACCGCAATATCCGGATAATCGGCGGATTCGTTGCAATAAACGCCGAAATCCCTGAAATCCACGCCGCATTCCTGTAAATGGGCGATCATTGCCTGTTTCAACGCAAACCCGCCGTGATCACTTCCCAATGCAATCGTCAATTGACTCACCTCCTAGCGTATCAGGCTATGTTTCGTCATCTCTTCATTCATTTCCTGCCAGCGGCAAAATTTTTCGCAAGGCGGCTTCCACCAGATGATCCAGTTCCTCGGCGCACATCTGGTATTCGGAAACCGGTCCGCCAACCGGGTCCACCACGTCTTCCATTCCGCCGCCGTATTCGCTGAGCAGAAAGATCCTGTCCGCATGGTCGGTAAAGCACTTCTGCAATTTTTCCTGATGCGATCGGGTCATGACCAGAATCAGGTCGGCTTCGGCGATTTGCGTCGCCGTCACCTGACGCGAACGATGCGATGAAATCGTGGAAATCCCCCGCCGGCTCATCACACTGACAGCCTCCGGCGATGCCGGCTGCCCTTCCCAGACCGAAATCCCCGCCGAACTCACACTGACTTTGTCGGCGGCCGCCACCTTATGCAATTTTTTCCGCAACAGGGCTTCGGCCATCGGACTGCGGCAGGTATTCCCGGTACAGACAAACAATACCCGAACCAAAATCAATTTCCCTCCCCGACTGAGCTGGCCGCCTTGTACAGGCGGTTCATCAAGGCCCGGCCGATTCCTTTCTCCCGGACCCCCTCGGCAAAAATCACATCCACCGGATGGTTGTCAAAAAAGCGAAGCGCTTCATACAAACCCGCCGCATTTTCCGCCGGCCGCTCTCTTGAACCGTATACGGCCAACGTCACTCCCGGCGGCAACAGCGCAGCCAACTCGCTGGAAACCATGGCGCCCACCGTTTTGCCTTGCCGCAACGCAGCCATTACCGCCTGGTTCATCCGCTGGACCAGGATTCCCCATTCCGCGGAGTTGCCGGCAGGAAACAATACCAGCGGCGCCGCCGGCGCATAATGGCGATATTTCATGCCCGGCGCCCGCGGCGTTGTCGTGTCGTCGACACTATGCCGACCCGCCGTCCTCACCTGCGACAGCTTCGCTTCCAGCATCTCCTGTGTCACGCCGCCCGGACGCAAAATCGTCGGCGGCTGGGATACGCAATCGAGCACGGTGGACTCCAGGCCAACCTCGCACGGCCCGGCGTCCAGCACCATGTCAATTCTGCCTTCCATGTCGGCCATTACCGCTGCTGCCGTCGTCGGGCTGGGCCGGCCGGACAAATTCGCGCTCGGCGCCGCGATCGGCACCCCGGCCGCCCGGATCAGCTCCCGTGCCGCTCCCAGTGACGGCAGGCGGACCGCTACCGTGTCCAGGCCGGCCGTCACAATATCCGGCACCGTATCGGACCGCGGCAAAACCACGGTAAACGGCCCCGGCCAAAATTGTTCCAGCAAAGGCTCCAGCCAATCCGGAACCGCTGCGACCCATTCCTCGAGTTCCTCGCGATCGGCGATATGGAGAATCAGCGGATTGTCCGCCGGCCGGCCCTTGGCCGCGAAGATCCGGGCCACCGCCGCCGCATCCAAACCGTTCGCCCCGAGGCCATACACGGTTTCCGTCGGAAAAGCGACCAACCCGCCCCGTCGGATGATGTCGGCCGCTGCCTCCATAATCCGCGGATCCGGCCGGTCGCGATCGATTTCATAAAACAACGTTTTCAACAGCTTGACCTCTTTTTTTATAATTCGCGGCGCAGCACGACCACCCGCTCGATCCCCGCATAATCTGGAATGATCTTTTCGGTCCGCCAGCCGGCGGCCCGCCCCAGTTCCGACAATGCCGCAGCCTGTCCGGCGCCCACTTCCAGCGCCATAAACCCGCCTGGTTTCAGATGGCGCCCGCCGCCTTGCGTCAGCCGCCGGTAGAAATCCAGCCCGTCCGCGCCGCCATGCAGCGCCAGGTCGGGCTCCCGCCGGACCTCCGGCGCCAGTTCGGCCATTTCGGCCGAAGTCACATATGGCGGGTTCGACAAAATCGCGTCAAATAACAGCGTTTCGGCCGGGAACAGGTCCGCCTGCGTAAAATCCGCCCGGCCCGGTGCAAGCAGCCGCGCCGCATTCTCCCGCGCCACCGCCAGCGCCGCCGGCGAAACGTCCACACCCAGGCCGCAGCATCCCGCAACCCTTGACAAAGTACCGATCAGGATCGCGCCACTGCCGGTTCCCACATCCAGAATCATTCCGTCGCGCACAGCCGCCAACCGCTCGATCGCCGCTTCCACCAACACTTCCGTATCCGGCCGGGGAATCAACACGGCCGGCGATACCCGAAACTCCAGTCCCATGAATTCCCGATGACCGACGATATACGCCACCGGCTCGCGGGCGGCCCGCCGCCGAACCATCTCCCGGAATTTCACCAGTTCTTCCTGCTCCATGGGTTGGTCGAAATGAACATACAGATACACCCGATCTTTGCCCAGCAAAGAGGAAAGCAGTACATCCGCGTCCAGACGCGGGTTCTCCACGCCCTTGTCACGGAAATACTGCTTCGTCCATTGAAGTAACGATCCGATCGTCCATGCCTGTGTCATGATTACTCCGCTTGTTTCAGACGTTCCGCCTGGTCCGCCGCCGTCAGGGCGTCGATCGTCTCGGTAAGATCGCCGTTCATGATAAAGTCGAGTTTATGCAGGGTCAGGCCGATCCGATGGTCGGTCATACGGCCCTGCGGAAAGTTATAGGTCCGGATCCGTTCGCTGCGGTCGCCGGTTCCCACCTGGCTCTTGCGGTTCTGGGCCGTTTCCGCACGCTGGGATTCCTGGGCGATTTCCAGCACCTTGGCCCGCAGAACCCGCATCGCCTGTTCCTTGTTCTTCAGCTGGGATTTTTCATCCTGGCACTGCACCACCACGCCGGTCGGCAGATGAGTGATCCGAACCGCCGATTCGGTCTTGTTGACGTGCTGGCCACCGGCGCCGCTGGCGCAATAGGTATCAATACGCAAATCATTTTGGTTGATCTGCACGTCGACATCCTCGACTTCCGGCAATACCGCCACCGTAACCGTGGAAGTATGGATGCGGCCGGACGACTCGGTATCCGGCACCCGCTGCACCCGGTGCACGCCGCTTTCGAACTTCAGACGGGAATAGGCTCCCGCGCCGGCAATGCTAAAAACCACTTCCTTGAAACCGCCAAGGTCCGTGGGATTGGAATCCATCATTTCGACCCGCCAGCCTTGCGACTCGGCGTAGCGCGAATACATCCGGAACAGGTCCCCGGCGAACAACGCCGCTTCCTCGCCGCCGGCGCCGCCACGGATTTCCATGATGACGTCCTTGTCGTCGTTAGGGTCTTTGGGTAGCAGCAAAATACGCAGCTCCGCCTCCAACCGTTCCTTGTCCGCCTTTGCGGCGTCCAGTTCGGCCTGGGCCAGCTCATGCATCTCGTCGTCCAATTTTTCCCGCAGCAAATCCAGCGTCTCGTCGATCGTTTTCAGACACGCCTTGTATTCCCGATATTTGGCAACGATCTCCATCAATTTGGCATGCGTTTTGGTGTTCTTCTGCCAGGTGGCCATGTCGTTCACGGCCTCGGGATTGCTGATCAATCCCTCCAGATGAATGTATCGTTCTTCAAGCGCTTGCAGCTTCTCGAGCAACTTCTTCCCTCACTTCCCCATCGGCTGGGGGTAATACTATGGATTCAACCGGCGGCGTTTCCGACTCCGGTCGGACGGATTCCAGGGCGCGGATGGCGACTTCGATCTGATCGTCGCTCGGTTCGCGCGTCGTCATATATTGCAGCCACAGCCCCGGTTTCATGACAAATGCAACCCAGGGGGTATCGCAGTGGTTTCCCGCAAATCGGATGATTTCATAGGCGATTCCCGCCACCAGCGGCATCATGACCACGCGGGACAAAATGCGCAACCATAAGGCCGGCCAGCCCAAAAAAGCGAACATGAAAATGCTGACTAACATCACGATCAGCAGAAAGTTAGTGCCGCAGCGCGGATGCAGCCGCCCGAACGGCCGGACATTCTCGACTGTCAACGGGATTCCCGCTTCGTAGGCGAAAATGGTCTTGTGCTCGGCGCCATGATACTGAAAAACCCGGCGGATATCGGCCATGGAGGAAATCGCCGCCACATAGGCAAAAAAGATGCCCAGACGCAGCACTCCCTCGAACAGGTTCAACAGACGCGGGTCGGTAACGGCGCTATGGATAAACTTAGCCGCATACGTGGGCACGATGACAAATAGCAGCACCGCCAGTCCAAAGGCAGCGGCCATGGTCAGCGCGATCTCCTTCGTGGAAAGTTCTTCCCCTTCCTCCCCAGCCGCCTGCGCCGAAAACGACAACGCCTTCAGACCATAGATCAGCGCCTCGCCCAGCGCGATCACGCCGCGGAGCAAGGGTTTCTTGAAGATGGGGTAGCGTTCGCTGATGGAATGCACCGATTCCACCCGCACTGTGATCTCGCCGGAAGGTTCACGGACCGCGGTCGCGATCTTTTCCGGGCCTTTCATCATAACGCCCTCAATGACCGCCTGGCCGCCGATCATCGGCTTTTTCTTCAAATCAAGTCCTCCCGGATATGAATACTGCAGAGCATCTCTGCTCTGCAGTCTCGTCAGCTCTGTTTTCCGTACCGTTTATTGAAGGTTTCGACCCGGCCTTTGGCGGCTGCCTGCCGTTGCTGGCCAGTGTAGAAAGGATGGCACTTCGAGCAGACATCGACGCGCAGTTCTTTTTTCACCGAGCCTGTCAGGAATGTATTCCCGCAAGCACAGGTCACTTTGACCTCTTCGTATTTAGGATGGATTTTTTCCCTCATTATCGTTTGCACCTCACTTTTGATGGACGCTTCCGTTTCGTCATGCGTAGGTTATTATAACACAGGGTGTGGTCCGGCGCAACACTCACAATGTCAAAATTAGCCCCGCTATTTTTTCCCAGCGAGCGGCTACTTCACCTATGATTTTTCAGAAATATCCGTTAAAATATAGACAAAACCAGGAAGAAAGAGAGGTGTATTGAAATGACCCGGCCCAAGAAAATACTGTTGGCCTATGATGGTTCCCCCGATAGCAAGGAAGCGTTGCAGTGGGCCATTGAGCTCAGCCTGCTGTCTTGCGCTCCGCTGGTCGCCATCAAAGTGGCGGAACCGGATCTGACGCGGCGTTCGGCGGCGATGTTCAAGGAAGGGTATGGCGTCACTCTTTACGAGCGGTTTGTCGAAATGCGCCAACTGGATGAGAAGCAGTTGAACGAAGTGGTGGAAATCGGCAAAAAGTCGGGAGTTTCCATAAAAACCGAGATGCTTTACGGCAGTATCACTACGACCATTCTGGACTATGCAAAAAACAACGGCGTTGATTTAATCATCGCCGGGACCCGCGGCCAAGGCGCCTTGGAAGAAATGCTCATGGGCAGTGTATCGCGAAAACTGGTCAGCCTGTCGACGATTCCTATCCTGGTCGTAAAAGCGAAAAACGTCTGATTTCCGGTGAAAACGCCGCAGCACGGCCAGTGCTGCGGCGTTTTCGTTTCTGTATCTTCTACTTCCGGAAATGGCTAAAGCTGCCGAATTTCAGACGGGGCAACGCTTCCTGCAGCGTCCGGACCATCGCCGGAATGCCCAGGCCTGCTGCCGTGAAAAATGGCACAGCCTCCCGCAGACGCTCCGGATCAATGTTTAAGTTCCGCAACTGAATCATGTCCACGCCGGTCTCCGCTAAAAAATCCCGCCAGGCAGCGATTTCGGCCGGCTGGTCGTTCAAGCCGGGAAACAGCAAAAAGTTGACGGACACATGGCAGCCCTTCTGCTTGGCATAGTGGATCGACGCCCGAACATCCGCCAACGAATAGGAAGAACGATAGTAGGCCTGATGGGTCTCCTCCCGAGCGCTGATCAGACTGACCCGCAGGCTGTCGATCCCGGCGTCGGCAATCTGGCGGATGCCTTCGGTGTAACCCGCATTCGTGTTGATGTTCAGGACACCCCGGTCTGTTTTGCCGCGCACTTCCCGGATCGCCGCCGCGATGGTGGCGGCCGCCAGGGCCGGCTCGCCTTCGCAACCCTGACCGAAACTGATGATCGCCTCCGGCGCCGTACTCAGATGATAAACGGCAATTTCCGTCACTTCCCGCACAGTCGGGGAAAACTGAATGCGGCTCTGCGGCGACGGACAGCATTCCGCCGGCTGCAGGGAAATGCAGCCCAGACAGTTGGCGTTGCAGACCGGCGAGGTCGGGATGCCCGCTTCCCAACGCCGGTAAAACAGATTCTGCGCCGTACAGCAATGCCATTCCAGCGAACAATGCGCCAAATGCTCGACCAGGCGATTGTCCGGCAAATCTTTGCGGACTTTGTCGATCCGGCGTTTGAGATCCTTGCCATTGTATTTCGCCGGGTCCCATTTTGCATTTTCATCGCTGCGGACCGCCGCGGCCCAGATCCGGCCGCGCTCCCAGGCCACCGCCGTATAGCCGAACAATGGCAGGGCCGGTGCTCCCGGCAGTGTTTCATAAGCCGGCAACAGCAACCGGGTGTAGCCGACCGGCAGAATCGCCGCCACAGCCTGCCGCCCCTGCGGCAACGGCAGAATGGAACGGCCTTGCAGACCCATGGCGGTCCGTCCCGGCAGAAACATCAATTCACTTCCCGGCGGCAACGGGATCATGTCCTCCTTATGGCAGACGACCAACCGATCACCGCTCTGTCCGGCCGCGCCCCAGCCGGGCGCGTCAAAAATCTCGCCGCGCTTGTCGGCGAACAGGCTGTTCAGCATCGCGCGTGTTTCAGCGGTTATACCGGTTCATGGCCGGCGCCGCTCCCTCCTTGAGAATCATTTCAATCGCGTCCGCCGCTTTGGCCACGGCCTCCCGGATCAAATCCTGCTCTTCCGGCGCGAACCGGCCCAAAACATAGTCGGCGGAGTCCCAGCCCGCCGGCGGTCGACCCACGCCAAACCGCACCCGGACGAATTCGTCGCTGCCCAGCTGGCTCAGGATCGACTCGATCCCCCGATGTCCGCCGGAACCGCCCCGTTCGCGGATCCTGAGGCGCCCGGCCGGCAAGTCGAGATCGTCATGGACAACCACGATTTCGGTCGGCGGCGTCTTGTAAAACTTGGCGGCCTCCCGGACGGTAGTCCCGCTCAGATTCATATAGGTTTGCGGCTTGACGAGCAGCACCGGGCCGATGGCCCGGTGCTCCGACACTTCCGCTTCGAACTTCTTTTTCCAGGCGCCGGCGTTCCAGCGGCGGACCAATTCGTCCACAACCTGAAAACCTATATTGTGACGGGTTTCTTTATACTGGCTGCCGGGATTGCCCAGCCCCACGACAATTTTCAACGCAACATTCCTCCGGATCAGGTATCGAACAGACGGCTCACCGACAGGTCGTCATAGATGCGGATGATTGCTTCCCCCAGCAACGGCGCCACCGACAGGACCTTGAGCTTATCGAAGCATTTCTCTTCCGGCAACGGAATTGTGTTGGTCACGACCAGTTCCTTGATGATGGAATCCTTCAGGCGCTGGCAGGCCGGCGCCGACAGTACCGGGTGGGTGCAACAGGCGTACACCGCTTTGGCTCCATGCCGTTCCAGAGCTTTGGCGCCTTCCACCAGGGAGCCGGCGGTGTCGACGATATCGTCAATAATCACGGCGTTGCGGCCTTCCACACAACCGATCAGGTTCATGATTTCGGCGACGCCCGGCATCGGCCGGCGTTTGTCGAGAATCGCGATATCGGCGTGAAGTCGGTCGGCCAGTTGCCGCGCCCGGGTGACGCCACCTAGGTCCGGCGAAACCACAACCAGGTCCTCCAGGTGCTTGGCGGCGAAATACTCGGCCAGAATCGGCACGCCCGGCAGGTGATCGACCGGAATGTCGAAGAATCCCTGGATCTGGCCGGCATGAAGATCCATCGTTACCAGCCGGGAGATCCCGGCGGTTGTCAGCAGATTGGCGATCAGTTTGGCAGTGATGGGTTCGCGGCCGCGCGTCTTGCGGTCCTGTCGCGCATAGCCGTAATAGGGGAGCACCGCCGTGATGTTGCGGGCCGAAGCCCGGCGGCAGGCGTCCGCCATGATGAGCAGTTCCATGATGTTGTCATTGACCGGCTGGCAGGTCGGCTGGATGAGAAACGCATGCGCCCCCCGCACGCTTTCTTCCAGCATCACCTGTATCTCGCCATTGTTAAACCTTCCCACAAAGGCATTCCCCACCGTTGTGCCAAGGTACGCCGCGATTTCCGAAGCCAGCGCCTGATTGGCATTGCCGGAAAAAATCAGCAATTTTTTCTCATCTTCCAGAATCATCATCTAACCCCCAGAAAATTATTTTTTGTCCACCCAGCCGGCAATATTCGTTTGCCTGGCCCTACCCACGCCGAGCGCCCGTGACGGAACATCCTTGGTAATGGTCGACCCGGCGGCGGTATAGGCGCCGTCGCCCACCGAAACCGGCGCCACCAGATTGGTGTTGCAGCCGATGAAAGCATCGTCGCCGATCGTCGTGCGGTGCTTTTTCTGGCCGTCATAGTTGACCGTGATCGCGCCGCAACCGATATTCACGCCAGACCCCATGTCCGTATCGCCGATGTAGCTGAGGTGCGGCACTTTGCTGCCACGCCCCACCTGCGAATTTTTGATCTCCACAAAGTTGCCGACCTTGACGCCGGCCGCCAGCTTGGCCGCCGGGCGCAGATGCACATAGGGCCCCACCGTCGCGGCGTCTTCCACGATGCATTCATGGCCATAAACAAAGTGCAGCGTAACCCCGTTGCCGATCACACTGTCGGCGATCCGCGTATTCGGACCGATCCGGCAGTCTTCGCCGATCACGGTCGTCCCCTCAATCCAGGTAAACGGATAGATCACCGTATCCCGGCCGATCACCACGTCGGAATCAACGAATGTGCTGGCCGGGTCCATCACGGTCACGCCATTTTCCATCAGTTCCGACAGTTTGCGCCGTCGCAGGATGGCTTCCGCCTCGGCCAGCTGGCCCCGGGAATTGATCCCCAGAGTTTCCTCGAAATCATCGACCGTTACCGCGCCGACTTTTTGTCCCGACTGCGCCAGAATCGCCAGCACATCCGTCAGGTAATACTCCTGTTGGGCGTTGTTGCAGGTCAGGCCGTCCAGCGCCGCAAACAGGGGTTCGGCTTCGAAACAGTATATGCCGGTATTGATTTCGTTGATCCGGATCTGCTCCGGAGTGGCGTCTTTTTGTTCAACAATCCCGCAGACATTGCCCGCCGCGTTGCGCAGAATCCGGCCATACCCCTGCGGGTCGGCCGGTTTCGCCGTCAGTACGGTCGCCGCGGCGCCGCTTTCCTGGTGCTCCCGGCACAGGGATTGCAGCGTGGATGCCTGTAGAAGCGGCGTATCGCCGCACAACAATAAAATGGTTCCCCGAACCTCTTTCAGCACCGTTTGGGTTTGCATGACGGCGTGGCCGGTTCCGAGTTGCTGCGCCTGGGTGACATATTCCAGCCCATCGCCGCCCATGATGGTCGCCACCTGCTCGCCGCCAAACCCGACCACCACGACCAGTCGAACGGCTCCCGCCGCCTGCGCTGCTGTCGTGACATGCCGCAGCATCGGTTTGCCGCCGACTTCATGCAATACTTTGGGCAGATTCGATTTCATGCGGGTTCCCTTGCCTGCCGCCAGTATGACCGCAATTATTTCCTGCATTGTTTCCTCCTGAACGTCTTCTTTTCCGCTTCAAATGGCGGGACGGATCTCGATCTCTTTCATCGTGGCATCGATTTTGTGCAGCATCAGCAACGAAGTATACTCGTCCACCAATTTCTTTTCGGGTTCGGCCGTGGCAATCAGCACGCCGGTTCCCACGACGGTCGATCCCACTTCAGTGGCCAGATCCACGAGACCACGGGCAGTGCCGCCAGCCTTCATGAAATCATCGATGACCAAAATACGCGAACCGGATGGCAACGCCCGTCGTGATACCGACATCGTCTGAATACGTTTCGCCGAACCGGTCAGATAATTGATGCTGACCGCCGAGCCTTCAGTGACTTTGCTGCCCTGACGGGCGATCACCAACGGCACGTTAAAGGCCCGGGCCGTCATTAGCGCCAGGGGAATCCCCTTGGTTTCAATCGTCAGAATGTAATCGGGCGCCAACGGAGCGAACCGCTGAAAGAAAAATTCCCCGGCTTCCACCATCAGTTCCGGGGAAAACAAAATGTCGGACATGTACAAAAAACCGCCGGGAATGATTCGGTCCGGGCTGGACAACAATTCCGACAGGCGAAGCAAGCTGGAGTGAACCGCCGCCGCCGGCCGGCAGGGCAGATAGCGGACCCCTCCCGCTGCCCCGGCAATCGTTTCGAGGGTTCCCTGGCCTTGCGCTTCCAGGGTATCCCTGATCATGGCCATATCTTCGCTGAGGGTGGATTTGGCGCAACCAAACGCATCCGCAAATCCGCCCAGCGAGAAAAGGTGTGACGGATTGTTCGTCAATTGTTTCGCCAGAATCACGAGACGTTCCAACCGGCGGTTTTTTTCCAAATCGCATTCCCTCCCCTTCAAATACTTACAACATCAAATGGCGCCCAACCGAGTCCTTCGCTCAGGTGGACTGGCGAAGCTGCTCCATCTCCAACAACAATGTCTGCTCGGCGTTTTCAATATGCTCGCGGGCCCGTTGCTGCGCCAATTCCGCATTGCGCTGCGCAATGGCCTCGACCAGTTGTTTGTGTTCTTCCAGTGTATTAGTCAACCGGCCGGGATAATTGATGGAAACCGACCGGAACCTCGTAAACTGTTCCCGCAAGTTGTAGATAATCCCGACCAGTCGCTCGTTACGGCTGGCCCGGTAAAGAATGTCATGGAACGCCTCATCCACTTCCACGATTTTCTGATTATTATGTTGTTCGATGTGGTCGGCGATTTCGACCATCAATCGTTCCATTTGTTCCAGTTCCTCCTCGGTGATCCGCTCCGCAGCCAACCCTGCCGCCAGACCATCAAGAGCCGCCCGGATCTCGAACACTTCGTTGATGTCCTTGAGCGAAAGATTGGCGACATAGGTGCCGCGGCGCGGCAACATGACAACAAAGCTTTCCAGTTCCAGCTTGCGGATTGCTTCCCGGACCGGCGTCCGGCTGACACCGAGTTCTTCCGCCAACTGGATCTCCATCAGACGTTCGCCTGGCGCCAGCGCGCCGTTGCGGATCGCTTCCCGCAACGTTTCATAGACCACCTCGCGCAGTGGCTTGTAGCTGTCAAGTTTTACCGGTAACAGTCGGGACATTTACATTTCCTCCCTTGCAACGGTTTCGGCAATGAAAACGGCTACGTCCGCTCCCAATGCGGTCCGGCCGGCCAGTTCGGCGGCGGCCCCAGAGTCCGGCGTCAACGCAAAAACAGTGGGACCGCTGCCGGACATCAGAACGCCAGCCGCTCCCGCCTGCAATAGTTGCGCCTTGATATCGGCGACTTGTGGATACGCCGGAACGGTGACCGTTTCGAGGTCATTGAACAGAGTGTCCGCGACGGCTAAAAAATCCTGTTGTTCGATCGAACGACGCAATACGTGAATATCCCGGCGCCGATCGCCAGTCGGACGACGATAGTTGCCGTAAACCCAAGCCGTCGACACTTGCAACGGCGGATTCGCGAGCACCACGCCGTGACCGTCGAAGTCCGGCAAAGGAGTCAAAACTTCTCCCCGGCCTGTCGCCAGGCTGGTCCCTCCCCACAGGCAAAACGGCACATCCGATCCCAGTCGGGCCGCCAGTTGCTCCAGTTCCGCCGGGGAAAGCGCCAAGCGCCAAAGCCGGCTCAGTCCCTTCAGCACCGCGGCTGCATCCGTGCTGCCGCCAGCCAGGCCGGCCGCAAGCGGGATTCGTTTCGTCAGCTCGATCCGCACGCCCCGGGCGATGCCAAATTCCCGCCGAAGCAGATCAGCGGCCCGAAAGGCCAAATTGCCGTTGTCGCAGGGCAGCTCAGGTCGATCGCAAATCAGGGTAATATCGGCTTCCTGCAATGACAAGATTACCGTGTCATGCAGACTCACCGATTGCATGATCATCGCCACTTCATGGTAGCCATCCGGGCGTTTTCCCAACACCTCAAGCCCCAGGTTAATCTTGGCGTGCGCTTTGAGGATCAACCGTGATTCATCGTCGGTCATGGAGCCTCCCGCTGTCCGAATCCGGACATGGAATCGAACATTTTACTCGTATTATATTCTACGCAGAACTTATCCCGCCTGCAACCTTTTTCGAACATTTTCTTTCCAAACGGCCTGCAATGTTCAGGAAAATCGCGGATCGGCGTGCGGGAAACAAAGAGAGGTTCCCACTCCTCCGCCATTGCTTTATAATAGGAAGCAGACAGCCAAAAATATGGCCGTCCCAAACGGAGGGAAAACTTCATGCAGTGGAAGAAACATCTGCGGCGCTATTCCATGGTCGCCATCGGCAGCCTGATTTCCGGCATGGCCATCAACACCTTTTTGATTCCGCACCAGCTGTTCAGCGGCGGTGTCAGCGGCGTGGCCATGATCCTGTATTTTCTGTTCGAATGGCCAATCGGCGTGCAGATCATCGTTCTGAACATCCCGATCTTTTACGCGGCCTACCGTCTGCTGGACAAGGACTATGTCATCTGCGGCGTGTTCGGCATGCTGATTTTTTCGCTCGCCACCGATGCCACCCGGTTTTTGGCCGATGTCCACATGATCGACGATACGATGCTTGCGGCCATCTACGGCGGTGTCATCAGCGGCATCGGCAGCGGCCTGATCTTCCGGGCGGGCGGCTCATCGGGCGGCACCGACGCCATTGCCACGATCATCAAAAAGTACTACTCGCTGAATGTCGGGTTGGTCGGCTTTTCGATCAACGTGTTCCTGATGCTGGTTGCAGCGCTCCTGTTCGGCGTCAAACCGGCCATGTACACACTACTGTCGTTTTTCGTCGGCTCCCAGGTAACCGACGCCGTCATCGGCGGTCTCAACCGCAAAAAAACCGTCATGATCATTTCCGAGCAAAACAACGCCATCGCCGACGCCATCCTGGACGAAGTGGGGCGGGGCGCGACGTTTCTGGAAGGCCGAGGCGCTTACACCGGCCAGGACAAGGATGTCCTGTTTGTCGTCGTCACGCTGACGCAGATTGCCAAAATCAAGTTTATCGTTGAAAAAACGGACCCCCACGCATTCATGATTGTTCAGGATGCGGCGGAGGTCCTCGGTCACGGCTTCAGCGTCAAGAAACGGAGCGCTACTTGACGGGAACGCCCATGGCTTTGTCGATTTTGGCCCGGTAGTTGTTGTAG
>CAZRLN010000035.1:0-28124 GCA_964601085.1 uncultured Veillonellaceae bacterium
CGATCGTCCCGATATTTACGTGCGGCTTCGTCCTCTCAAACTTCTTCTTGGCCATGTAAACATTTCCTCCTTTGAAACTGTTGAAATTCGGTCAAAAAAACACTACCCAACCGTATTCTATCATAAACATTCGTTTCTGCCAAAAAAAAAAACTCCATCAAAGGAGTCCCTGAAAAAATATATGGTGGCGGCGCACGGATTTGAACCGCGGACACATCGGGTATGAACCGATTGCTCTAGCCAACTGAGCTACGCCGCCATGTATGGAAACTGGAGCTGATGACCGGGATTGAACCGGTGACCTTATCCTTACCAAGGATACGCTCTACCGACTGAGCTACATCAGCGTGATAAACTTGGTTGCGGGGGCAGGATTTGAACCTGCGACCTTCGGGTTATGAGCCCGACGAGCTACCAGCTGCTCCACCCCGCGATATCCGCCCCATAGGGCTTTAAGGAAAATGGTGGAGGGGGTTGGATTCGAACCAACGAAGGCGAAGCCGGCAGATTTACAGTCTGCTCCCTTTAGCCACTCGGGAACCCCTCCATATGAGTGTCTTTGGAGCTGGCGATGGGATTCGAACCCGCAACCTGCGGTTTACAAAACCGCTGCTCTGCCGTTGAGCTACGCCAGCAAACACATGATACTTCTTTAGTGACAAAGAGAATTATACAGCAGGCCTATCGTTATGTCAATGCCCAAAGAAGTAGAAATAGGAAAATAGCGCCAAAATAATCCGGTAGTAAGCAAAAGAGGCCAACGTTGATTTGTTCAGAAATCGCAAAAACCAGATTACGGATAAATACGCCACGATAAAGGAAACCACAAAACCGATGACAATCATTTGGAAATCCGCGACGGACAAACGAGCCCAGCTTTTCGCCAAGTCATAAAAACAGGCCATAGTCATAAGTGGCAAAGCAATGATGAAAGAAAAGTCCGCCGCTGTTTTGCGGTCCAGCCCAAAAAGCAAGCCGCCGGAGATCGTAGACCCGGATCGTGAAAAACCCGGCCAAAGCGATAATATCTGGAACAAGCCGACTATCAGCGCCTGCTTGATTGTCATTTGTTCAACATCGGTTGTCTCCGGTTTTTTGCCGCATTTCTCAGCCGCCAGCATCAGGATTGCACCCAAAACCAAGCCAATGATCACGGTGAAGGAAGAAAATAAATGGCGTTTAATGAAACCGTGAGCCAAAAAACCAACCAATCCCACCGGAACGATTCCCGCCGCAATATGCCAGACAGACAGTCCGGAAGGTTTGCAGAACCATGTGCCCAGATTCATTAATCGCCGATATTTTTCCCGGTACAAAAAAAAGACGGACAGAATTGCCCCCAGTTGGATGAATACGGCGAATACGGAAGCGGCTTCGCCATGGAAACCCAGCCAATCTTCCACCAGAATCATATGTCCTGTTGAAGATACCGGCAAAAACTCGGTCAACCCTTCCACAATCCCGACAACGACTGCTACAAAAACATCCTGCACGATTTGGCTTCTCCTTCGGTTATTGCTTCGTCAATAGTCGCCATTATACACCCGAACTCGCGCCGCGGCAAGATTTTTTCAATAATTCCAGCACCATATAGTCCGACGGGAATGCCAATTGCGGCGGATTGTCCAATTCATGCCATCCCACTGCATCGAGGTCATCGCCGGCCTGCAAACAGCCGCCGATAATTTCCGCCAGAAACCAAATCCCCACGGTATGCGTTTCCGGGTTGTGAAAATTGGAGAGAACCGTATACACCGGCCCCAGTTCCACTTTCAATCCTGTTTCTTCCTGGAACTCACGTCGGGCGGCATCCCGGACATCTTCGTCGTATTCCACATAACCGCAGGGAATGCACCACAATCCCGGATAAGTCGAATTCTTCGCCCGCCGTCCGAGCAGAATCCTTCCTTCTTCAGTCTGCAGAATCACGGCCACGCCAACGATGGGATTTTCATACAGGATATAGCGGCATTCCCGGCACACAAGCCGTTCGCGCTGCCGGACCGGTTTTAGTTCCAATACGCCGCCGCATTTGGGACAAAAAGAAAACCGGCGGTTATTGCCGCTCATCTCTTCGTTCCTGACGCCATAACGGCCAGCGCTATCGAATTCACTTTATTTTGTGGGCTGTCGGCGCGGGAAGTCAGAACAACAGGCGCCGCAGCGCCGATCACAATTCCGCCCAGCGGTGCTTCCGCAAAGTATACCAGGGCCTTGTACAAAACATTGCCGACTTCGATGTAAGGAACGACCAAAACATCCGCCATGCCGGCGACTTCCCCGCCAATTCCCTTGTGTTTCGCCGCCGCGGCAGACACTGCATTATCCAGTGCCAACGGCCCATCAACCCGGCAACCTTTGATTTGGCCCCGTTCCGCCATTTTGGCGATCAATGCCGCATCTTCCGTCGCCTTCATCGCAGAACTTACCGTTTCCACAGCCGCCAACATGGCAATTCGTGGTTCCCGGATCCCGATTGCGCTTGTCACCGTCAGGGCATTCTCAATAATCTGCAACTTCTGCGGCAAGTCGGGAGCAATGTTGATCGCCGCATCCGTCAACGTCATCAGGCGTTGGTAGCCTGGCGCTTCAAAAACAACAATATGGGAGAGGAGGCGGCCGGTTCCCAGTCCCTCGGTTTTATTCAGCACGGCCCGCATAAAGTCGGCAGTGCCCACCAGCCCTTTCATCATCACCTGGGCATTGCCGCTGCGAACCAGCGCCGCGGCCCGCTTGGCCGCCAGTCGAACATCTGGCTCATGCTCGATTTCAAAGACTCCGCAATCTATTCCCTGTTGCCGGCAAATCCGCTCCATGGCGTCGGCGTCACCCACAAGAATGGCGTCAGCGATACCGGCCTTCTTCACCTCATTCACCGCCGTCAAAACATCGGTGTCCGCCGCAGCTGCCACGGCTAATTTTACCCGTTCACTCCGTCGAGCCGCCGCGATAATTTCAGTGAACGATTGAAACACTCTCGTTCCCTCCTCTTAATTACGATCAGTTTGATGCAAACCGCTCCATAAAACAACCGGCTGCCGCCACGACAAGTGGAAAGCAGCCGGAAACAGTTCAGAATCAACGTACTTATTATTCGTTTTGTTTTCTGATTGTCCGACTGCGGCTCATTCTCGCGATCCCGTCCTAATCCTCGTCACCAAAGCAGATTCCCATGGCGCGTCCCGCCTGAACCAACTGATCATCCGGCGGAACATTGTGCGGCTTTCCCACCACATCCGCAATCGGCACAGAGGTGATCTCGTTTTTCTGCAATGCGACCATCCGGCCGAATTCGCCACGACAAATGCACTCGACCGCCGCCACGCCGTAACGGGTTGCCAGAATGCGGTCATATGCCGTCGGCGTGCCGCCACGTTGCAAGTGTCCCAACACTGTGCAGCGGGATTCGATCTCCGTCCTCTGTTCAATTTCATTGGCCAACTTTTCGCCGATGCCGCCCAGTCTGATCTTTTCCGGGCTGTCCTCGACAATTCGTTTGACAGTCATCCCGCCGCCAATCGGCGCGGCTCCTTCCGATACGATGATGATGCTGAAGCGTTTGCCCCGTTCCACGCGATCCCTCACCTTGCGGACAATCACGTCAATATCATAGGGAATCTCCGGAATCAGGATGACATCCGCGCCGCCGGCCATTCCGGCATGCAACGAAATCCAGCCGGCGTAGCGACCCATCACCTCCAGAATCATGACCCGGTGATGCGACTCCGCAGTGGTATGAAGTCTGTCGAGCGCCCAGCTGGCGACGCCGACCGCGGAATCAAAACCGAACGTCCTTTCCGTCAACGGAATATCATTATCAATCGTTTTAGGTACGCCAACCACCTTGATGCCCAGTTTCTCCAGCTCCAGGGCCACCGCGTGGGTTCCGTCGCCGCCAATCAAAACCAGAGCCTGAATTCCATTGTTCCGCAGGTTCTCCAGGATCCGGTCCGACATGTTTCGAAAAACATGTTTCCCGTTTTCTTCGACCCGGTAGTGAAATGGATTATCCCGGTTCGTCGTCCCCAGGATCGTCCCGCCGCGCGGCAAAATACCGGCGACATCCTTGTCCCGCATGGTTACGACCATATCTTCCACAAGTCCCTGAAAGCCGTTTTGGATGCCCTTTACGGTCATTCCCTTGCCCAGGGCGGTTCGCACAACTCCGCGAATCACGGCGTTGAGGCCCGGACAATCGCCGCCGCCGGTTAAAACGCCAATCGTATGAATATCCGGCACAGATCCTTCCCCCTTACGTTTCTCGCAACTTGTGGCAGCGGATCCCCGGTCATTCAATCTGAATGATCGTCAGCCCCTTTGCGTCATAAACCCGCTGCTCAGCCTGTCCAACCGAGGCAATTTTTAGACTGTCCCCGTCAAATTCGCCCGGCCAGGCGGCTACCAACGAAAATTTGCGACCCAGCTGCTTCAGGAGTTGCAATGGATCCACCTGCAACACCGGCGCAAATAACGCCTGCATGTCATCCAGCACAATCACATCCGCTTTCAGCGCATCAAGAGTCTTCATGATCAGCCCCGGCGCTTCCATGGCCCTAACTTTCGGAACCATCTCCAACAGTTCTTCCGTCAAAAAAGCCCGGCAGTTCACATACTGCCAGCCCCGAATAGTCGAAAGCTCCCGCAACAATTTGCTTTTCCCGCTCCCCGGTTTCCCTACCAACAGGACCAAATGTTCGGCTGATTTTTGCCCTTCACGGACGGTCTCGACGATTCTTTGAATGATCATCGCCTACGGCCCCCTCGTTTTATTTGGGTTCGAACAACCCTCACTTCTAATTTTCGCCGCCGAAGGGAAAACCCCTCCCGTGAGCGGGGAAAAAAAGAACGACATCCAGGATGGATATCGTTCCAAATTATAGTCTCATTCTCTCTTAATCATGCAAGTCATCATAGGTCTGCAACTCATTCTGCAGTTCCTTGTTCAATCCGGCCAAGCTTTTGTACACGCCCCGGATATCCAAATCATCCGACCGATTGTCCAGATACCGTTCCAATTTCCGCTTTACCCGTTGCAACGCATTGTCGATCGATTTCACATGGCGAGTCAATTCCACAGCGATTTCCTGATAAGACTTACCGTCCAGATAGGACATCAGAACTTTCCACTCAAGGTCACTGAGGATCTCACCCATCTTTTCCTCGATATCAATGAATTCTTCCCGACTGATCACCAGTTCTTCAGGATCGGAAATCTTGGAACCAGACAATACATCCAGGAGGGTTCGGTCCGAATCCTCGTCATAAATAGGCTTGTTCAGCGAAACATACGAGTTTAAGGGAATGTGTTTTTGCCGTGTCGCTGTTTTGATCGCCGTAATAATTTGGCGAGTTACGCACAATTCGGCAAAGGCCCTGAAAGAAGAAAGTTTATCGTTTCGGAAATCCCGGATTGCCTTGTAAAGGCCAATCATGCCTTCCTGTATGATGTCTTCGCGCTCCGCGCCAATCAGAAAATACGACCGCGCCTTGGCTCTGACAAAATTGCGATACTTGTTGATCAAAAATACCAAAGCTTCTTCATTGTCATTGTCTTTGGCATCCAAGACAATCTCTTCGTCCGTCAGGGCCTCAAAATTACAGTACCGCATTGAATCGCCTCCATCATGAGATGCTGCAAACCTGGCCCACATCCATGGCGGAACCCGCCACTTCCGAGAATTATTATATATTGCCGCATACGGTTCGTCAAGGCGTGCCGCCCGTTACGCCGGCAAACCGCCATTTCCGCGCTGGCGGATCATTTCGTACAGAATGATCGCGCTGGCGACTGAAGCATTGAGGGATTGCACCTTGCCGCGCATTGGAATTTGCACTAGGGAATCACAGCGTTCCCGGGTCAGTCGGGCCATTCCTTCGCCTTCATCTCCGATCACGATCACCACCGGTCCGGTCAGATCCACGTCATAGTAGGACGTTCCTTTTTCCGGATCGGTTCCCACCACCCAGAATCCCTGTTTTTTCAGTTCTTCCAACGTTTGGGCCACATTGCCGATCTGGGCGACCTTCACATATTCAATGGCACCGGCCGAAGCCTTGGCCACCGACGCCGACAGCTGGCAGCTGCGTCGTTGAGGAATCAGCACGCCATGCGCGCCGGCCGCATCGACAGTCCGGAGCACTGCGCCAAGATTCTGCGGATCTTTCAGTTGGTCCAGCAAAATCAGACAGGGTTTTTCATCCCGGGACTCCGCCAGCGCGACCATCTCGTCCACGGAGGAATAGGCCACTGGCGAAACCATGGCGACAACTCCCTGGTTGCGGACGCCTAGACTCATGGCTTCCATTTTCTGCGGTTCCGCCGTCTGGACCGGAATTCCCTTATCCTTGGCCAGGGCAATGATTTCCCGAATCGAGCCCTGGTGCTCGCCGGCGGCAATAAAGATCTTGCTGATGGGTCGACCGCTCCGCAGCGCTTCCATCACCGGATTCCGTCCGGACAAAAAGTCCATTTCTTTCGGCGCCTCCACCGGTCGCAGCGATTTGGCGCCGCTTTGGTAAGAGGATTTCTTGGCGGCCGCCGGCGCTTTTCCCGCAACCGGTCGGTCGTTCCCGACTTTACGTCTCACTGGTTTTCCCGCCGGAGCCTTGTCCGCGCGGTCGGCAAAGGGGCGGGCCGTTTCCGTCCGGGGTTTTCCGGACCTTGAAGGGCCGATTGCGCCGCGTGTTCCACTTCCCGTTCCAGGACCCGCTGCCGGGCGTTTTCCTATTGGCCGGTTTTTCGAGTCGCCTGAGCCTTGATTGCTTCGAGTCGTCCGCAACTTAAATCCCCCTCTCTACAAAATCCTCCGCTGATACACGTGGGTCCCGCTTTGGCAAATAAAACGGGCGCGACTTTTTTCACTTCCTGAAGCATCATTTCCGCCATTTTTCGTATTTCCCACTGCGCCCGGCTACAACATCGCAGTTCAAAAAAGTTGAACAGAGACCGGGCGTTCATCGTCACCAATATTTTGGTTTCCGTGGCATTGGCCAGACAGTACCGGGCATCTTCCTGATGCACGCCCAGCGTCGTCAACTCCGCATAGACCGTCCGGATTTCTTCCATCAGTTTTTCGAACCGCTCCCTGGCGACAGGATTGGCGGCCACCGATGGCGGCACGATGAACTCAAAATCATGTTCTTTCACATATCGCTGTGATTGCTGCGAATAGGACGCGATGCGGTGCCGGACCAACTGATGCGTCAGCACGCGGGAAACACCCTCGATCGCGAAAGTGAAGCTAGCATGTTCCAACGTGGAGTAATGGCCCATCGCCAATATTTTTTCCACCAGGTTTTTCACCTGGGCATCCGACATCCGTTCTTCCAATTCGACGGCGCCGATCGGCGAGTAACACAGGCGCGCCGCCATCGCCACCTTTCGTTCCGCTTCCGGCGTATAGGAGATCAGTTTTACGTTCATTTCCGCAGACTTCCTTCCATTTCGGACGTCATGGCGTTGCACATATACTCCACCAGCTGTCCCAAAATTTGCTGCAGCCGCACCTGTTGGCCGCTTAGATACAGATAGCCCAGCAACGCTTCCAACGCCGTGCTGGCCCGGTAATCCGCAACAGTGGCGCTGCGGGGAACCCGCCCCTTGGCGTTGCGCCCGCGCCGGACCACTGCCAGCTCCTGCTCTTCGAGCCCCTTATCCTCCAACATGTGCAAGGCTTGCGCCTGCAATCCCGCCGATGCCATCCGGGCCAGCAGCGTATGCAAAATATGCACTTTATTGGACTCGACCGCCAGCATTGCGGTTCGGACATGGAGGGAAAAGACAGCATCGCCGATATAAGCCAGAATCAAGGCCGGCAGCTGTCCCGGATCCTCATACTCGGGACCGGCGGATAACCGGCAATGGCTTTCCTGAAGATCCCGCTTCAATTTGGCCTGAAAATCCAAGAACTTCAAGCGCGTTTCCACCGGGCGCCTTGCGGCGAATCCTCGACCACGATCCCGGCCTCCTGCAATTTATTCCGGACTGCATCCGCCGTTGCCCAGTCTTTCCGTTCCCGGGCGGAACGACGCAGTTCCAGCAGAATCTCCATCAGCTTGCCGACCAGTTCCTCATCCTGCCCCGTGCCCGCCGGCTGTTCCTCCGGCGTCAGTCCCAATGCCTCCAGCATGTCTTCTAGGGCCCCAACCGCCATTTCGATTCCCTGGCGATCGATCCCCGCTTCGCCTTTTGAAGTCTGGCAGGCCCCATTCAGACTTTTCGCGAGGGCAAACAGGCTGCTGATCGCCAGCGCCGTGTTAAAGTCATCGGCCATGGCCGCCTCGTATTCCGTCCGGGCTGCGGCCACCGCTTCCGCCAATTCGGCCGACGCCGGTCCGGCTGATTTTCCGGCGGATTTCGTCAGCAACTCCCGGGCGCCCTGGACCGCGGAGGTCAGTCGCGACCAGGCCTTCTCCGCTTCCGTAAGCCTCTCGTCGCTAAAATCCAGCGGACTGCGGTAATGGGTCGATAAAATGAAGAACCGCAAAACCATCGGCCGGAAATGATCCAAGATGTCCTTGACCAAAAAGAAATTGCCCAAAGATTTGCTCATTTTCTCCGAATTCACGGTAACAAAACCATTATGCACCCAGTAGCGTACGAATGGCGCGCAGCCGGTAAACGCTTCCGACTGGGCCACTTCGTTTTCGTGGTGCGGAAAAATCAGATCGCTGCCGCCGCCATGGAAATCAAACCCGCAACCAAGATATTTATGGGACATGGCGCTGCATTCTATGTGCCAACCCGGCCGGCCGGGGCCCCAGGGGCTGTCCCAGAACGGTTCGCCTGGTTTGGCGCTCTTCCAGAGGGCGAAATCCATCGGATGACGCTTCCGGTCATCGACTTCGACGCGAGCGCCGGCCTTCATATCATCCAGGCTTCGGCCGCTCAAATGTCCGTATGTTGCAAAATCCTGAACGCTGAAATATACATCGTCGTCCACCACATAAGCGTGACCTTTCTCGACCAGCGTCCGGACCATATCGATAATTTCCTGCATGTGGCCCGAAACTCGCGGATAGAGGTCCACCCGGCGAACATTCAGGCTATCCATCACTTCGAAATACGCCTTGATATACCGGTCGGCCAATTCATTCCAGGCAATTCCCGCTTTCGCCGCAGCGTCGATAATCTTGTCATCCACATCCGTAAAGTTCTGGATATGAGTCACCGACAGGCCCTGCCGTTCAAAATAGCGGTGAATGACGTCCCAGATGATAAACGGGCGGGCATTGCCGATATGCGGATGATTATAGGGCGTCACGCCGCAGACGTAAATCTTGACCTTCCCCGGTTCCGCCGGCGTAAACAGTTCTTTTTCCTTGGTTAGCGTATTATACACCTTCAGATTCATGGCCCGACCTCCCGAATAATTATCGCCGGCGCTCCGTTCATTTTACCAGCGCCATGGAATGACGAATGCGGGCGATGGTCCGTTTTACGCCCAGCAACGGAATCAGCGCCACCAGTTCCGGCCCATGCATCTTGCCCGTCAACGCCACCCGTACCGGCATGAACACTTTTTTTCCGCCCAATTTCAGTTCTTTGCCGATCGCTTTCAGCGTGGCCTGGACCTGCTCACCGGTAATCGCATCCAGCTGTGATAGCTTTGCCAGAAATTCGTCCATGACCCGCTCGACGTCCGGATCTTTCAAAATTGTAGCCGACTCTTCATTTTCCATGACAATATCGTCATAAAAGAATACCGCGGCATGTTCCGGAATCTGGGCCGTGAAACTGACATATTCCCTGACTGCGGCTACGACCTGCCGGACCCAGTCCAGTTGCTCCACCGAAAGCTCTTCGCCGATCATCCCCGCCTTTCGCAGATGCGGCAGGGCCATGTCGGTGATCTCTTCCAGGCTCAATTTCTTCAAATACTGGGAGTTGATCCAGTTCAGTTTGTCGATATCAAACACTGCCGGATTCTTTGCCACATGGTCCAGGGAAAACAGCGCGATCAGTTCCTCGCTGGAGAAAATCTCCTGCTCGCCGGGCGGCGCCCAGCCAAGCAGCGCCAGAAAGTTTACCACGGCTGCCGGCAGATATCCCAGCGCCTTGTACTGATCGACCGATGTCGCGCCGTGGCGCTTGCTCATTTTGCTGCGATCTTTACCCAAAATCAACGAAATGTGGCCGAATGTCGGCAGGGGCAAGCCCAGCGCCTGGTAGATCAGGATCTGGCGGGGCGTATTCGACAGATGTTCTTCGGCCCGAATGACATGGGTGACTTCCATCAGGGCATCGTCCAACACTACGGCGTAATTGTATACCGGCAAACCATCGGACTTGACGATCACATAATCGCCGATTCCGTTGGAATCAAAACTGACCGTCCCGCGAACGGCGTCATGGAAGGTAATGTTCTGATTCTCCGGCACCCGGAAGCGAACCGTTGGTTTGCGGCCGGCAGCGATCAGTTTCTGTTCCTCCACCGCACTGAGATTCCGGCATTTTCCCATGTACCGGGGCGTCTCACCCTTCGCCATCAATGCCTGTCGCTCGGCTTCAAGCTCCTCGTCGGTGCAATAGCAACGATAGGCTTTGCCGCTCGCCAACAGCCGCTCCGTATACTCCGCATAGATGGGCAGGCGTTCGGTCTGCCGGTAGGGGCCATGGTCGCCGCCGATATCGATTCCTTCATCCCATTCGATCCCGAGCCAGCGGAGCGCCGCCTTGATATTTTCCTCCGATTCGCGACTCGAGCGTTCCAGATCGGTGTCTTCGATCCTCAGAATCAGCTGGCCGCCGTAGCGCCGGGCCAACAGCCAGTTGAACAGCGCCGAACGGGCGCCGCCGATGTGGAATGGACCGGTAGGGCTCGGCGCAAACCGAACCCGAAATTTTTTCTCTGACATTTCGATCACCCAACCTTCTTGGTTCTTTCTGTTTGTGCCGATCAACCGATCATGGCGACCGCCTGGGCGGCAATCCCTTCCTTGCGGCCGACAAATCCCAACCGTTCCGTCGTCGTAGCCTTCACATTGACTTGTGAAGTTTCAACGCCGAGTGTTTCAGCGATTTTTTCATTCATCCGGCTGATAAACGGAGCCAGCTTGGGTTCTTGCGCCTCAACCACCGCATCCACATTATAGACCGTCAATCCGGCGTCCCGCAGTTTGTCCCGCACTTCAGCCAGCAGAAGCAAACTCGATATTCCCTTATACTTCGGATCGGTATCGGGAAAATGGCGGCCGATATCGCCCAATCCCGCCGCACCCAGTAAGGCGTCCGAAATGGCGTGCAACAACACATCCGCGTCAGAGTGTCCTTCCAGCCCGAATTCATGGGGAACGGCCACTCCGCCCAGCATCAGGGGCCGTCCCGTTACAAATCGATGCACATCATAGCCGATTCCCGCTCTGGGCATAACCCGCTTCCTTCCTTCCGTCGCGACAGCTTCCGCCAACACCAGGTCTTCCGGCGTAGTCACTTTGAAATTATAGTAGGTGCCACGGACCAGCCGGACACTACCGCCAGCCCACTCGACCAGAGCGGCGTCATCCGTAGCCAGCACCCCCGCTTGGGCGGCCTGTTCGTGCGCCTGCCGCAGCAGTTCCCGGCGAAAGGCCTGGGGCGTCTGAATTTGCCACAAGGTGCTGCGGTCCAATGTTTGCGTTACCACCAGCTCCGCATTCACTGTTTTAATGGTGTCTTTCACCGGCACGGCGACAACGGCGGCGCCGAATTCTTCCGCAGCCGCCACCGTTTTCCGGATCGTCTCCGGATCGACGAACGGACGGGCGCCGTCATGAACCAATACAATATCAATCGCCGAATCCACCAGTCGAATCGCATTCAGCACGGAATATTGCCGTTCCGCGCCACCCGGCACAACTTGCCAGGGAACCTCGCCGACCGTATCGTTTACCAAAACCGCAACTCGTTCCTCATTTGTTGGCGAGACGGTCACCAGAATCTGTCGGACCTCCGGCATGGTGCTGAATTGCCGCAGCGAATGCCACAGTAGCGGTTTCCCGCCGACCGGCGCAAACTGTTTGTCGATTCCCGTCCCCATACGGGAGGAAGTTCCGGCCGCAGCGATGATCACCGCGATTGTCGGGGCGACTGTTGCCATGGAATGAACCCCTTCCTTGTCGAGCCTGCGGATTCTTCGCTGCTTTCACGGAAAATTCGCCGCTTTCGACGACCCGGGACCGACTCATCAAAAAACGGCGACGCAGTATCTCTCTTATGTGCTTCGACGAAATTCAGGCGTTCTGCGCTTTCGCCCAGGAATCACGCAGGGACACAATCCGGTTGAACACAATCGCTCCCGGACGCGAGTCCGGATCGACGCAGAAATATCCCTGCCGTAGGAACTGGTAGCGGATCCCGGTTTCGGCGTTTGCCAAAGACGGCTCCATCATCGCCTGCTTTAAGGCAACGAGAGAATGGGGGTTCATTACGCTTTGCCCATCTTCCTCATTGATATCGCCGGCAGTCTCATCCTTGAACAGATGGTCGTACAGTCGAACCTCCACCGGTACTGCCTGCGCGGCCGAAACCCAGTGCAGCGTCCCTTTCACTTTCCGGCCGCTCGTGGCGCCGCCGCTCTTGGACTCCGGATCGTATGTGCAGCGGACTTCGAGGATCTCGCCGCTCTGCGGATCTTTGACAACTTTCTCGCACTTGATGATATACGCGTATTTTAGGCGAACTTCCCGTCCTGGCGCCAGGCGGAAAAATTTTCCCGGCGGCTGCTCCATGAAATCTTCCTGCTCAATGTACAATTCGCGGGAAAATGGAACGGTTCGCGATCCCATGTCCGGATTCTCCGGATTGTTCTCCGCCGTCAGTTCTTCCACGATATTTCCCGGGAAATTATCAATGACTACTTTCAGCGGCCGCAAGACAACCATGGCCCGGGCCGCCCGCGCGTTCAAATCCTCGCGGATGCAATGCTCCAGCAACTCCAGATCGACCATGCTGTTGCTTTTCGCCACGCCGATCCGTTCGCAGAAATCGCGAATGGCTTCCGGAGTGTAGCCGCGACGCCGCAGTCCGGAGATCGTCGGCATCCGGGGATCGTCCCAACCGCTCACCAGATTCTGTTCGACCAACTCTCGCAGCTTTCTCTTGCTCATGACCGTATGCGTCAGATTCAGTCGGGCAAATTCGATCTGTTGCGGCCGATAGGTACCCAGCGTCTCCACACACCAGTCATACAATGGCCGATGGTCTTCGAACTCCAGCGTGCAGATGGAATGGGTAATCCGCTCGATCGCATCCGACAAGGGATGCGCATAATCGTACATCGGATAAATGCACCAGGAATCGCCGGTGCGATGGTGTGTCGCCCGCAAAATCCGGTACAGGACCGGGTCCCGCATGGTGATGTTGGGCGACGCCATGTCGATCTTGGCCCGCAAAGTGCGGGATCCGTCCGGATACTCTCCAGCCTTCATCCGCCGGAACAAGTCGAGATTCTCCTCCACCGGTCGGTCGCGATACGGGCTATTACGTCCCGGTTCGGTCAAAGTGCCCCTGTATTCCCGCATTTCCTGGGCGCTCAAGTCACAGACATAGGCCTTTCCCATCCGAATTAACTGTTCGGCGTATTCATAAAGCTGGGAAAAATAATCCGACGCATAGAACATGCGGTCGCCCCAGTCAAAACCTAGCCACTTGACGTCTTCCTGAATGGAGTCGACGTATTCGACATCTTCTTTGCTGGGGTTCGTATCATCGAAACGCAAATTGCATAGTCCGCCGTTTTCTGCGGCAATTCCGAAGTTCAGGCAAATGGACTTCGCATGGCCGATATGCAAATAGCCATTCGGTTCCGGCGGAAATCGCGTGTGCACGCGCTGACCGTGCCGGCCGGTTTTGGCGTCCTCATTGATGATATTCTGAATAAAATTCGTCGATTGGGTATTTGCCGCTGAATCCATGAGACCGAACCTCCAAACCGATTATTTGAGCTTGGCGAAAATCATTCGGCCTGCCGCAGTCTGCAAAACCGAAGTCACCAATACTTCCACCGTATCGCCCAGATGCTTTCTGCCGTTGTCCACCACGATCATCGTTCCGTCATCCAGATAGGCCACGCCCTGGCCGGATTCCTTCCCGTCTTTGACGACATGCACCACCATCTCTTCACCGGGCAAAACCACTGGTTTTACGGCATTTGCCAATTCATTGATATTCATGACAGTGACACCTTGCAACTCCGCCACTTTGTTGAGGTTATAATCGTTGGTGAGGATTTTCCCCTTGATCAACTGCCCCAACCGCACCAACTTAGCATCAACTTCCGCCACATCCTCGAAATTGCGATTATCAATTTGAACAAAAACGCCCATCTCTTTTTGAATGCGGTTCAAAATATCCAGGCCTCGTCGCCCCCGGTTCCGCTTGAGTAAGTCCGATGAATCCGCGATGTGTTGCAATTCTTCCAGAACAAACCCAGGAATCAGCAACGTCCCTTCAATAAAACCGCTCTTGCAGATATCGGCGATCCGTCCGTCAATAATGACGCTGGTATCCAAAATCTTGTAATGGCCCGGTTGGGCAACAGCCTTCTCTTTGTGTTTTTCCTTGCCTCCCAAAAATGCTGGAAATGTTAGCGCCGCCAGTTCTTCCCGTTTGTGAATCGCAACATTGATGCCCGTGTAGCCGAGTACAATACTGAGAAGAATCGGGATATAATGTCCGACCAAAGGAACCGGCACAAACGCCGAACCTAATAAATTAGCTATAATAAGACCGATGCCCAAACCCAACAATCCTGCCAATACATCATTCAAAGGCATTTTGAGCAGTTTTGTCTCCATCCAGACCGAATAGCGCCAGATAAAACCGATCACCCAGGGCGCAATGATGTACCCCAGCAATCCCCCGGCCAATCCGCCAAACAGAAAGAAAATAATGGTTCCGACGGTAACGCCAAAAATTCCCACTTGCAGCATTTCCGGCAAAAGCCCTGATGGCAGCAGCATAAAAATACGATCCGCCGTCAGCAGCCCGGCTATGCCGGCCAGAATACAAATAAGAATCCGCAATGTCTTTTCAATCATGATCCCACCTCCTTTCACATATTCTATGATTTATATATTATATAAGAGCTGGCAAAATCCTACAAGTTTTCTCCGGTGAAAACTTCGTCCATGCAAAAAAAAAGGGCGTCACCCGCCCGTCGGACACTCATCGAAAACCGAATCCAGCTTTTTGGCAATAATTTCAGCATCTTTTCGGCAAACCAGCACAAGTTCGCTGACCAAAATCTGTCGCGCCGTATCCAGCAATCGCCTTTCGCCCGTCGACAGCTTTTTTACTCGATCCTGGATCGTCAGGTTGCGAACCACTTCCGCGACTTCATGGATATTGCCGCTCTTGATTTTGGCCAGATTGATATTGAAACGGCGATTCCAGTTAATGCACGGCTGGGGAGATGCGGTTCGCAGCGTGCAAAATACCTGGTCGACTTCCGTTTCGCAGATCACTTCCCGCAGTCCGACATGTTCGACGTTATCCAGCGGAATCATCACCCGCATACCACCGCAAGGCATGGTCAGGATATAATACTCCCGCCGTTCCCCCATGACCTCGTGTTCTTCCACAGCTTCAATGATACCCGCGCCATGCATGGGATAAACCACCTTGTCACCAACGGCAAGCATATTACACCTCCGAACGGCACAACAAACTCTTTGGAACATCATCCATTTTGCTCTTTGCACGTAAAAATATTATAACATACGATGCTGTTTTTTGTCAAAATCGGTATTGTAACACGCATCCCGCCTATCTGTCAATAAACATTTCACTAAAGGTCCTTCTTTCGTCCGGCAAGTTTCTCAGCATGCTTGACAATGCTTTGGCCCCATTTATATAATTAATCCAGAGTGAGGTGCGATGCATTGCAGGAAAAATCATGTACTGACTTTCAATTAGCGGTAGACGACTATTTGATCCGCCATCGGAGCATCCTTGACGTGCTGACCAAGCATCAGGAAGCGGCGGCCCGCGTCAATCGCGCCGTTGCGAAAGCCGTGACCGAATGCGGGTGCATTTCTATCGTCGCGGAACGTCAAAAAATCCCGGCGGATGCCGAGTTCAACAATTTAAAGGCGTTTATGTCTTCGCATCTTTCCGGTGAACTATGTGAAAATTGCCGGGACGTATTGATCAATGAACTGGGACATTCCCTGTTTTATTTGACTGCTTTATGCAATTTGACCGGGCTGGATCTGCAAGCTGTTCTCCAACACGAGACCAAAAGCGTTCGCACGTTGGGAATTTTCAACTTGTCCTGACATCTTACCGTCCTAAGGACGCTGTCGCCTGACAGCGTCCTTTTTGTTTTGCCTTGCCGCCGGCGTATCATTCCTACGTTTCAAAAATCGTCTGCTCCCGCAAGCGTTTGATTCCTTCCCGGATCGCCCGAGCCCGTATTCCGCCGACTCCTTCGACTTCGTCCAGTTCCGCCGGAGTGGCCCGGTATATTCGATTGATGGTCTTAAAATGGGCCACAATATTATCCACCACCAGATTAGGCAGGCGAGGAATCTGGCGCAAAATTCGATATCCCCTGGGAATTACCGGAATATCCAAAGTATTGGGGGTAACCCCATATCCCAGTAACCGTCCGACCATGTATCCTTCCAGGCCTTCCTCCGGCATCACCCGAAGTTGCTCCATAACCGCTTCATGGGTTTTTGCCGTGGCATCCACGCAGTAGTCCTGAATCAAATCGCGGATGCCGATATTGTCTGGCATGATTTCTTCCATCTGCATACTTACCAGACGTCCTTCACTGCCAAGTTCAATGATGTTCTGCCCGATCTCGTCGGCGATTCGGGCGACCCGTTCCGCCTTGATCAGCACATCGGCCACGTCGTTCAGTGTCACCAGTTCGTCAAGTTCCAGCACATTCAAAGTTTCCAGGCTTTTCGTCAGGGCTGTCTGGTATCGTTCCAAAGTGTGCAACGCCTGATTGGCACGCGCCAGAATGAAAGTGATATCCTTGAGTGTATAACGAAGATTCCCTAAATACATGGTAATTATATTCCGCCGATGGGAAATCGCTACAACCAACGAGTCCGTCTGTTTTGCCGCACGTTCAGCGGTGCGGTGGCGCGTGCCCGTCTCAGCCGTGGGAATGCCGGGATCCGGAATCAGTTGGGCATTCGCAAACAAAATCTTTTTTCCGTCATTGGATAAAATCAAAGCCCCATCCATCTTCGCCAATTCATAAAAATTGGCTGGACTGTAGTCGGCATTCAGCGCAAACCCGCAATCCACGATGCGGAGAGATGCAGGCGAGTCGTCCATCAGCACCAAAGCGCCCATCTTCGCCCGCAATATATTTTCAAGGCCATCGCGTAAGGCAGTGCCAGGCGCCAGCTTTTTCAGCATTTTTACAAATCGGGCATCCCATAACTTTCCCTCCGTTATTGTCAACGGCATTGCAATCCCACCTCCATCGCCTGCGACAAATTTTTCACGCCGATTACTTCGAGGGAAACCGGTTCCTTTTTTAGCTCCGCCAAATTTCCCGCGGGAACGAGAATTTTGCGGAATCCAAGATTCGACGCTTCCCGAGCTCGTTGCACCACCCGGGGAACCATCCTGACTTCTCCGGTCAGGCCGACTTCTCCCAAGGCAACAAGAGAAGCATCGACCGCACAGTTTTTGAAACTGGACGCCACGGCAAGAACAATCGCCAGATCGGCAGCCGGTTCATTCAGGCGAAAACCACCCACGGCATTGACATAGACGTCCTGGTTGCCCAGCATCATCCCCTGGCGTTTCTCCAGCACCGCCAACAACAACGCCAACCGATTGGCGTCCAGCCCGGTGGTCGTCCGTCGCGGCAACCCAAAGCAAGTTGTAGAAACCAATGCCTGTATTTCGATCAACACCGGCCGAATCCCCTCCAGGCAGGCGGTAATCGCCGAACCGGAAGTCGACTCGCTCCGTTCCGCCAACAAAAATTGGGAAGGATTCTTCACCTCGACCAGCCCCTGGCGTTCCATAGAAAAAATGCCGCTTTCCGCAATCGATCCGAAGCGGTTTTTTATCGGCCGCAACACGCGAAACGCATAATTTCGCTCCCCCTCGAAGTAAAGCACCGTATCCACCATGTGCTCCAGTAATCGGGGGCCGGCGATACTACCATCCTTGGTCACGTGACCAACAATGAATACCGGAATACCGCTTTCCTTGGCGAATCGCAGCAATCGCCCGGTTGACTCCCTCACTTGGCTTACACTTCCGGTCGCGCCGGGAATGCCGGGACAAAACATCGTCTGGATGGAATCAACAACCAGCAACCCCGGCCGCATATCTGTCGCCGCTGTCAAAATCGCATCCAGGTTGGTTTCCGCCAACACCCACATTTTGTTTTCCGTCGCCCCGGTCCGTCGGGCTCGCATACCCGTTTGCGCCGCCGATTCCTCACCGGAAACATACAACACGGCGCCATGGTGCTGCGAAAAATGGGAAGCCGCCGACAACAGCAATGTTGATTTGCCAATCCCCGGATCGCCGCCAATCAGTGTCAGGGATCCGGCGACAACTCCACCGCCCAACACCCGGTCCAGCTCGCCGATTCCGGTCGGTTGCCGCAAATCGCCGGCATCGGGCAATTCACTGATCCGCTGTGGCTTGGCATTGGAACCCGTCGGCGCGGAAACCATCGGGGTTTCCTGTATCCGTTCCTCGGCCATAGTATTCCACTGATTGCAATTCGGACAACGTCCCAGCCATTTGGGCGAATCAAAGCCGCATTCGCGGCACACAAACACTATTTTTGCCTTTGCCACGCAAGAACTCCTCTCCCGGGATCTCCGCCGGCGGCCCAAACTGACGGACCAAACAGCGAAAAGAAAAAACACTCGATATGATATCGAGTGTTTTCGCCATTTCAGACCGGATTTCCTGCCGATTATTCTCTTCGGGTCAATACCAGCTCTTTTTCCGGATCAACATCCACAAAAACAACATCGCCGACGCCAACGTCATTTCTCAGAACCATGTCTGTCACCGCATCCTCGACCATGTGCTGAATGGCCCGACGCAGGGGACGGGCGCCATAGGCCGGATCTAGTCCTTTGGCTAAGATCGCCGATTTGGCGGCATCAGTCACATCCAGGCCAATTTGAGCCTCTTTCAAACGACGGGCAACCTGGGACAGCATAATATTGACGATCTGCTTCAACTCGGCGTCACTCAGGCTGGAAAATACGATCACTTCATCAATTCGGTTGAGAAATTCCGGACGAAAGGTTTTTTTTGCCTCCTCCAAGACTCGCCCTCGGGCGGCAGTATTGGCGGATTGATCCCGAGAATTGTCCATCAAAAAGCCCAGCGGGGCATTTTCTTGCCGGAAGTGGCGAGAACCGACGTTGGATGTCATGATGATCACCGTATTGCGAAAATCCACCGTTCGCCCCTGACTATCTGTCAGGCGACCGTCTTCAAGCACTTGAAGCAAAATGTTGAACACATCGTAGTGAGCCTTCTCGATCTCATCCAATAAAATGACGGCATACGGCTTGCGCCGGACGATATCCGTCAGTTGGCCACCTTCCTCATACCCTACATATCCGGGTGGAGCGCCGACCAATCTGGATACCGCATGCTTTTCCATGTATTCGGACATATCCAGCCGAACCATGGCGCTTTCATCGTCAAACAAAGCTTCCGCCAGCGCCCTGGCCAATTCGGTCTTGCCGACTCCGGTCGGTCCCAGAAAAATAAACGATCCGATCGGCCGTTTAGGATCCTTCAAGCCGGCGCGGGCCCGGCGAACCGCTTTGGCGACGGCGGTAACCGCTTCATTTTGGCCGACAACCCTTTCGTGCAGAATACTTTCCAGCTTCAACAGACGTTCCGACTCTTCCGTCGCCAGCTTTTTCACTGGTACGCCGGTCCAGTTCGCAACAATATGGGCAATATCCTCCGGTGTTACCAGGATGGTATCACTGCCGGCCCGTTTCCATTCCCGCTGCTTGTTGTCCAACTCTTCGCGAAGTTGTTGTTCTTCGTCGCGCAAATGGGCGGCCCGTTCGAACTCTTGGGCGGAAATAGCCGCTTCCTTCTCGGTTCGGGTCAGTTCCAGCCTGCGTTCGATATCCTTGACATCCGGCGGCGGGGAAAAGGTTTGCAGCCGGACCCGGGAAGCCGCTTCATCCATCACATCGATCGCTTTATCCGGCAGAAACCGATCGGAAATGTAGCGTTTAGAAAGCTTTACAGCCGTCTGGATCGATTCGTCGGTAATTTTGACCCGATGAAAGGCTTCATAACGGTCGCGCAGACCCAGCAAAATATTTACAGCGTCTTCTTCCGACGGCTCGCCGACCATGACTGGCTGGAAACGCCGCTCTAGAGCGGCATCCTTTTCAATGTGTTTCTTGAACTCGTTTAAGGTAGTGGCGCCGATGGCCTGCAGCTCGCCGCGCGCCAAAGCGGGTTTTAGGATATTCGCGGCATCGATCGCCCCCTCGGCGGCGCCGGCCCCAACCAAGGTGTGCATCTCGTCAATAAACAAAATGGTGTTTCGCGTTTGCCGGATTTCCTGCAAAACCTTTTTCAGGCGCTCTTCAAATTCGCCGCGATACTTGGTTCCGGCGACAACGGAAGCCAAATCCAGGGAAAAAATCCGTTTTCCCCGCAACGTTTCCGGTACTCTGCCGGCCACGATCCGCTGCGCCAAGCCTTCGGCCACGGCAGTCTTGCCAACCCCCGGTTCGCCAATCAGCACCGGGTTGTTTTTGGTACGTCGGCTCAGAATCTGGATGATCCGCTCAATCTCCTTGTCACGGCCGATAACCGGGTCGCTCTGCCCTTCCTCCGCCATTTTGTTGAGATCCCGACCAAACTCATTCAACATCGATGCCGTCTCCCGACTGACATGCGGGTGCGTCGCCGATTTTCCCGGCGCCGCCTGCCCGGCGGCGGCTACACCGCCCAGTAATTCGATAATCCGCTGACGAATCAAATCAATATTGTCGATCCCCAAACTATTCAGCACCTGCGCGGCAATCCCTTCGCCTTCACGCAACAGACCCAACAGGATGTGTTCCGTGCCGACATAATTGTGCCCCAGTTGCTGCGCCTCATCCACCGCCAGCTCCAGTGCTTTTTTTGCCCGCGGCGTATAGTTGAGTTCAGCTTTTTCTTCCAAATCGCGGCTGATTTTCTCCACCACCTGGGACCGGATGGCGCTGAGATTGACGTTCAACGACGCCAAAGCTTTGGAGGACACACTGTCGACATCACCGACCAGTCCTAACAGCAAATGTTCCGTGCCAATGTAATGGCTTCCCAACTTCAAAGCTTCCTGCTGCGCCAAAACCAGAACCCGCCGGGCTCTCTCCGTAAACCGGTTAAACATCACTGTTTCCTCCTTTTCAGACGCTCACGGATCAATTGCGCCCGCAATCGATTTCGTTCCGCTCTTTCCATTTTTTCCGTATGAACCATTCTGTCGACAACGCAAGACCTTGTCGCCAAGATCAGATCCGTAAAAATCCCGGGCGAAAGATCCCCGATAATCCCCATATCAATACCGAGTCGAACCGCGGATAACAATCCCAGCGCCTCCTGACCCGAAACACTCCGGGCATACCGCAGAATCCCGTATGCACGCCATACCCGATCGGCCAGTTCCTCTCCCGAATCGCTCATCAGCATCCGCCGGGCCGACCGTTCCTGTTCAACGATCTGTTTCGCCAGCCCCAGGACATTGTTTACGATTTCGGCTTCGTTGAAGCCCATGGTCTGTTGGTTGGAAACCTGAAATACATTTCCATACGCCTCGGTTCCTTCACCGTAAAAACCGCGCACCGCCATGCCCAATTGGGTTGAAACCTCAATGATGCGATGCATTTGTCCGAGCAAGACCAATCCCGGCAAATGCATCATGACGGATGCCCGTAACCCCGTACCCAAATTGGTTGGACAAGACGTAAGATATCCCAGGTCTTCCGTAAACGCGAATCCCAGGCGCGATTCCAATAAATCATCCGTTTCATCGGCCATTTGCCAAGCCGATTTGAGGTTAAGGCCCGCAGTCAGGCTTTGAATCCGGAAATGGTCTTCCTCATTCACCATGATACTGACGGCGGTATCGTCACGGATAATTAGCGAGCGACTGACCGGTTCCTGAACATGCTTCAGGCTGGTCAGGTGCTTTTCAACCAAAATTCGCCGTTCCTGCTCCGTAAGTTTGTCCATGTCAAGGCGTTGATACCGGTGATTGCCATCCGCCCGGCTCAAATCCTCGACCGAGCCGGAGATTCGATTGTCGATCCGCCGTAATTGCACGTCGTCAGCCTGCCCTGGAAACGGCGCACCGTTGAGGTTCCGGGCCAGACGGATGCGGCTCGACAACACGATATCCCCTTCTGGACCCGATTGTTCCATCCACTGCGGCACGCATGAATCAAATAGCGTCTTTTCGTTATTGTCCATCAGACCCGGCTCCCTCGATTTGCAGTTCCTTCTCCAACGACCGGATGCTGTCCCGGATTTTTGCCGCGTTCTCATAGTCTTCACATTGCACGCTCCGGTCCAGCTCCTGGCGCAGCCCCTTGACCTTCATTCGGAGGCGAACCGCATTCCCGGCTTTGACCGGCACCTTGCCAGTGTGGCAACTGGTGCCGTGAACCCGCCGCAAAATGGGATCCAACTGTTCATGAAAAACTCCGTAACATACACTGCAGCCAATTTTTCCGGAACGGCTGAAATCAGCGAAATCCATGCCGCAATTGGGACAGGTCAAGTCGCTGGAAGAGGATGAATCCAGTTCCTGACTGAACATGGCCTTGACCAAATCATTGACTGAAAAATGAATGCCGGTGGAGAAACAGGCCTCCCCGGCAGATGATGCGCACGTTTCACATAGATGTTTTTCAGTTTTTACGCCATTGACCACCTTAATCATGTGAACACATGCGGCATTGGCGCCACACTCGTCGCACAACATACCCGTTATCCCCCTAAGAAAAATTCGACAACGTCGAAAAAATAGCCCGCAAACTCTGCACGCGTTCTTCCGGTTCCAGTCGCTCCCGCATTAACTGCACGAATTGCAGCATCATGGCAGCCTCCCGTTGCGTCATCAGACCGCTGCCGCAAAGTTCCTCCACCAACAATTCCACTTCCGACTCCGTCTGGTCCGCGACGATCCGGTTTACCACCGTCTCAAGCAGGGAATTCGCCAAGGGGGTCCGGGCGATTCGGATAAAACCGCCGGACCCTCGCCGGCTTTCCACGATAAATCCCCGCGTTCCTGTAAATCGGGTATTAACGACATAACTTATCTGTGATGGGGCGCAATCCAGTTCCTGCGCCAAATCGTTGCGATTGACCACGATGGAGTTATCCTGCTGGCCGGACAATCGGAGCAAGATGAATTTTTCGATATAGTCCGCCAGGTTTCCCATATTGATCTCTCCAGTTCAATAATAGTATCTCTACTCTGGTTCTATTTTATTTGACTTTTCGACTTTTGGCAAGTCCCCTTTATTGAACCTCGAGCACCAGGAATTTCAGATAATTTGTTTCCGGCGCCGCCGGCAAGGACGGATGGTCTTTGGCCTGGGAAAGATACGCGACTTCCCGGACGGTCCGACGGGCGTCGGCGGCGGCTTCCGCAACGATCGAATGAAACAGATCCCGATTCATATGGAACGAACAGGAGCAAGTCACCAAAAAGCCGCCAGGACGGATCATTTTCAGGCCGCGCAAATTGATTTCCTTGTAGCCGCGGGCAGCGCTCTCCACCGAAGACCGGCTTTTGGTAAACGCGGGCGGGTCGAGAATCACCGTATCATAACTTCTGCCTTCATCCGAATACTCCCGCAACAAGTCAAAAGCATTGGCCTCGATAAATTGACACCGATCGGATACCTGGTTGAGAGCGGCATTGCGTGCTGCGATATCAATCGCCGCCGTTGATATGTCGACGCCTGTCACCTGCCTGGCGCCGTACGCGGCGGCATGAACGGCGAATGAACCGGTAAAACAAAAACAATCCAAGACTTCCGCGCCAGACACAAAGTTTGCAAGCAATCGGCGGTTCTCCCGTTGATCATAAAAAAACCCCGTTTTTTGTCCGTTCTCGATGTCCGCCTGAAACAACAGGCCGTTCTCCCGAACTGTCAGCACAGTATCGCCGTCGCCTTTCAAAAAGCCTTTCTGCAGCGGCAACCCTTCAATGGTGCGGACCGAAGCGTCGTTGCGCTCATAAATCATTTCAGGCTTCAGCAGCTCATTCAGAATATCCACGATCCAGTCTTTGTACAAGTCCATGCCGAGCGCCAGCGTTTGAATCACCAGGCAGGAGCCGAATTTATCGACGACCAGTCCGGGCAAAAAATCAGCCTCAGTAAAAATCAGCCGGCAGTATTCCGGCTCAGCCAAAAACCGTTGCCGGTATTGCCAGGCGTGGGCGATCCGGCGTTCAAAAAAGGCTCTGTCAATGGGTTCTTCCTGACGCGACAGCAATCGAACGGCGATTTGCGAACGGGGATTGATATATCCACGCCCCATGAATTGCTGGCGGCTGTTATAAACATCCACGATATCGCCCGGCGAATATTTTCCCTTCACATAGTCGATCTCACTCTGATAGATCCAGGGATGCCCGGTTTCACAGCCGTGGCGTCCATGCCGTTTCAGTTGAACTTTCGGAATTGTTTGCATCGTGAACTCCTCCATCATTCCGTATTGGGGACAGGGACAGAAAGAGGGCCCTGTCGGCCCTCTTTCCAACCGTTATCTTATTGGTCCAGCATCTGTCGGGCGAATTCCCTGCCGAACTCAAAGCATTGCTGTAATTCTGCCGAAGTCGGCGCCCACTTCAATGTTGGACCTGGCAGACCCACCGGGATCCCGGCCGCCTTAAGGGCCATTTCAATGTCCGCCTGGGCGCCGCCGGCCCAACCATAGGCGCCGAATGCGGCTCCCATCTTGTTGAGAGGCTTCAATCCTTTCAGATAATACAAGAACCCGGCCATGCCCGGTAGCATTCCGTTATTCAACGTCGACGCCCCAATAAGGATTCCGCGCGCCGTCAGCAGTTCCGCCACCATCTCACTCTTGTCAGCTTCCGCCATGCGATACAATTTCACCTTTATCCCGCCTGCCGTAAGCCCTTCCAACACCTTACGGGCCATGGCTTCGGTACTGCCCCACATCGTATCATAGACCACCAGCGCCATCGGTTCGGTTTCCCCGGCGCCCCATTTTTTATACAATGCGACGATCTCGGGAACGTGCGCCCGCCAGATTACACCATGGCTCGGCGCAATCATCCGGATTGGCAACGTCGCCAAGTTATCCAGCGCCCGCAGCACCAATTTGCTGAACGGCATCAAAATGTTGGCGTAATATTTTTTCGCTTCATACAACACTTCGGACAGATCATTTTCGTCATCAAACTTATAATTGCTGGAATAATGCTGGCCAAATGCGTCGTTGGAAAAAAGAATCTGCTCGTCTTCGAGATAAGTCGCCATGGAATCCGGCCAGTGCAGCATCGGCAACGGTACAAAGCGCAACGTATGCGCTCCCAAGGACAAGGTGTCGCCGTTTTTCACAACCTGAAAATCAAATTCGCGGCCGAAATACTTGACGGTTTCGCCACGTCCCTGCTCCGTAATGATCACTTTGGCCTGCGGCGCCGCTTCCATAACGAACGGCAATCCGCTGCTATGATCGGGTTCGACGTGATTGACAATGACATAGTCGATTTTTTTCGGGTCGACAATTTCCCGGACCCGCTCCAGCAGCTCTTTCGCGAACGGCGCTTTCACCGTATCAATCAGGCAAATCTTTTCATCCACGATGAGATATGAGTTATAGGTAACCCCGCGCGGCGTCTTATAGCCATGAAAATCGCGGTTGGTCCAGTCCACCGCCCCCACCTGATATATTCCTTTGGCAAGCTCTGCGTTAACCATAGACATCAGTTTTTCCTCCTTTTATCTTCAATAATTGGCTGAACTGGTCGATACAATCCCTATTGCAGACAGGGATTGCGAAACTTTATTCTTTTTATTTCTACCACTCCCCATTGCTTTCCTGCAAGCGCATTGATTCCATATATGTTCCCAACAATTGCGTGAGCGCTGTCAGTAAAGTATAATGAGATAATATACAAGCATCATTTCGCGATTTTGACGCAATGAAAATCAATAAGAGAGGTGACATATTTGGCTGCCATTGGTCGACACACGACCGCTGACTTCTACGGCTGCCGCCGGGAAGCGCTCAACAATATGGATTTATTGCAAGACATGTTATCGACGGCCATCCATGCCGCCGACTTGAAAATGCTAAGTATTCAAAGCTACCAGTTCTCCCCGGAGGGAATCACGGTCGTCGCACTATTGACGGATGGTCATCTGGCCATACACACCTATCCGGAAGTTGGGTTCGCCGCCATCGATATTTTTACCTGCGACAGTCACAGCATGCCAGAAAAAGCATTGACCGCCATCAAGTGCACCCTGGTGCCGGAAAAAACCAAGAACACGCTCATCAAGCGCGGCGATTTCGGCTCTGAACGGGATATGAAACCCAGAACAAAGACCCATTCCGGCCCCATCCGCAAGGTCCGCGACACGGGCACGAAAGTCCTGAAGTTTTTATCCAACAAATAAATTTTCAAACAACCCTGCTTGACAATTTTAGCATAATGGATAATAATAATCCATAGAAAATATGTTAATGAAATGAAGGAGGGTTTATTTTGAACAACACAGAAAAAAATCTTGCAGCCGCCTTTGCTGGCGAATCACAGGCAAACCGAAAATATCTTGCTTTCGCCAAACAGGCGGAAACGGAAAAGTTGCCTCAAGTCGCCAAATTATTCCGGGCCGCCGCCGAAGCTGAAACCATCCACGCTCATACCCATCTGCGCAATCTGGGTATGATTAAGTCAACCGCCGAAAATCTCAAAGAAGCCATTGCCGGCGAAACTTATGAATTTACCGAAATGTATCCCGGATTCATCACCGAAGCTAAGACAGAAAATCAATCCGCCGCCATCGTAAAGGGAATGCAACTTGCCAATGATGCAGAAATAGTACATGCTTCCCTGTATCAAAAAGCATTGGATACATTGGCCAATCCGGTTGATGTAGATTATTATCTCTGCTCGGTTTGCGGCCATATCGCCGAAGGCGGAGCGCCGGACCAGTGTCCGATCTGTGGCGCGAAAGCCGTCGCTTACAAAAAAGTGGGCTGATTTTCTTTCCAGTTCATTCAAACAGAGGGTGGCAAATCAGCCACCCTCTGTTTATATTTTGACGACGTCGCACTCATTGCCATCCGCTGCATACAAATTTCACTTTGGTTCTTTGCGGCGATTGACTTTTTCAACCGGAAATCGGATTACCACCGATTTATCGAGTTTTTTCTCAGGTTGGCCAATATCCCAAACTTCGGGATCTCCCGACCAGGAACTATCCATATACGTCCCGTCAATAAAAAGGTCGGCCTGAACCAGTTCCTGATATTTATCGTTCCGCAAATAGTCAATCATCAAATTTGCTTCGGTCTCCTGCTCAGGTTTGTTTTCCCATTCTATCACCACGAAGCCGAAATTCAGGAAATCTTCCCAGTCATCATAATCCTCACCATAACCGAGATTCAGCAACTCCGACAATTCGGCCATAATGCCCGGTTGCTCACACCCCTCAATGTTCAGACACTCCACCAGCAATAAGATTTTCCCATTGGAGAGCGGTGCAATAAGATCTTCAAACGCAACAATCCGGTGTTTCAATCTGGTTGTCCCCTTTCCCTACCTGACCATCCGGTCATTGTCACAGCAGTTACAGTATATTATCCCGCCGAAGCAGGTTCGCTGTCAACGCAACAAAAAGAGATTATGCTGCAGCAAAATTAATCAGCATAATCCCTTTGTTTTCTTTGGCGACCCCGGCGTGATTCGAACACGCGACCAACGGATTCGAAGTCCGGTACTCTATCCAGCTGAGCTACGGGGCCAACTTGTCTATGTTTATAGGATACTGTTCGGCGAAAAGTTGTGAAAATCCTGCTTATGATAAAACCCTTCCGAACCTTCGGAAGGGTTTTATCGGATTTAACCGGCGGCGACCTACTCTCCCAGGCCGTTTCCAACCAAGTACCCTCGGCGCAT
>CAZRLN010000036.1:0-19361 GCA_964601085.1 uncultured Veillonellaceae bacterium
GTTTACGGCTAGGACTACCGGGGTATCTAATCCCGTTCGCTCCCCTAGCTTTCGCGCCTCAGCGTCAGACATCGTCCAGAAAGTCGCCTTCGCCACTGGTGTTCTTCCAAATCTCTACGCATTTCACCGCTACACTTGGAATTCCACTTTCCTCTCCGACACTCAAGAATACCAGTTTCTGTCCCCTCACGAGGTTGAGCCTCGCACTTTTAAGACAGACTTGATATCCCGCCTGCGCGCGCTTTACGCCCAATAATTCCGGACAACGCTTGCCACCTACGTATTACCGCGGCTGCTGGCACGTAGTTAGCCGTGGCTTCCTCCTCGAGTACCGTCAACTCCGTACATTATTTACATACGAAGTGTTCTTCCTCGATAACAGAGCTTTACGACCCGAAGGCCTTCTTCACTCACGCGGCGTTGCTCCGTCAGACTTTCGTCCATTGCGGAAGATTCCCCACTGCTGCCTCCCGTAGGAGTCTGGGCCGTGTCTCAGTCCCAGTGTGGCCGTTCATCCTCTCAGACCGGCTACTGATCGTCGCCTTGGTGGGCCGTTACCCCTCCAACTAGCTAATCAGACGCGGACCCGTCTTATAGCGGAGCAATTGCCCCTTTCCTCTTCAAACCATGCGATCCGAAGAGCGTATGCGGTATTAGCACTCCTTTCGAAGTGTTGTCCCCCACTATAAGGTTGGTTGTCCACGCGTTACTCACCCGTTCGCCACTAGAAAGTTATTGCTAACTTCCCCGTTCGACTTGCATGTGTTAGGCGCGCCGCCAGCGTTCGTCCTGAGCCAGGATCAAACTCTCCATAAATAATTTATGAAAGAGCTGATTGCTCATTCAAACTTGGCTTACTTTTTTTGCCTGCTCTCGCAGGCTCCACGCTTTGCTTGGCTTCTCTTTGTTCAGTTTTCAAGGAACCCCGTCTCTCGACGGCTTGTATATCTTAACATGCCCATTTGGCCTTGTCAAGCCGCCCAAAAAAACATCTTAGTATTTGTACTAGCCCAATAAATTCGGGCTTTTTCACGATATTTCCGCCTCGGATTGCTCACTTACCGGCAAAAAAATTTAGGTTACAATCTGTCCGTACTCACCAAATTTGTATGCGCAAAGATGTCGCGATAAGAAAAGGACCAGGCCAAGCCTGATCCCCAAAGTATACCGACCCCGCCTTATGAGTTCAATGCAACACCAGAAATTCAGACTTCAGACGCCTCTTTCTGGCGCATGTGCGGGAAAAGGATGACATCCCGGATCGAATAGCTGTCCGTCAGGAACATGGCCAGACGGTCAATCCCGATTCCCAGTCCGCCGGTGGGCGGCATTCCGTATTCGAGTGCCGTCACAAAGTCCTCATCCATCATATGGGCTTCGGAATCACCGGATTCCCGCTGCGCCACCTGCTCCAGGAACCGTTGCTTTTGATCCATCGGATCGTTCAGCTCGGAAAAACCGTTGGCAATCTCCCGACTGAAGATAAAGGCTTCAAACCGATCGGTGTATTCCGGATCATTCTGGCAGCGTTTGGCCAACGGCGAGATTTCCGTGGGATAGCGGACAATAAACGTTGGTTGCACCAAATGTTCTTCGACTTTTTCTTCAAAAACGTCATTCAAAATGCCGCCGACACCGTGGGCCGGCTCATAGTGAACCCCAAGGGAATCCGCCGCCTTGCGAGCTTCCTCGACAGTGCGAATGGCGGAAAAGTCGACGCCGGAATATTGTTTCACCGCCTCCACCATGGTAATGCGCGGCCATGGCGGTGTGAGGTCGATTTCCTTCCCCTGATAGATGATCTTGGTCGTACCCAAAACTTCCTCGGCAACTGCGGCAATGACCTCTTCCGTCAAGGTCATGACCGTATTGTAATCGCCGAAAGCCTGATATAGTTCCAACAGAGTAAATTCAGGATTATGCTTGATGTCAATGCCTTCATTGCGGAAGACACGGTTCAGCTCATATATCTTTTCAAATCCACCGACAATCAGGCGTTTCAAATACAACTCCGGCGCAATTCGCATATACAGCTTCATGTCCAGGGCGTTGTGATGCGTGATAAACGGGCGCGCCGCCGCACCGCCCGGAATGGGATGCATCATTGGCGTTTCCACTTCGAGAAAGCCGCGGGAATCCAAGGTCCGGCGCAGCGCCTGAATCATCCGGCTCCGAACCAGGAATGCCCGTTTCACTTCCGGATTAACAATGAGATCCAGATAACGTTGCCGGTAACGGATTTCAACGTCTTTCAGACCATGCCACTTTTCCGGCATGGGACGTAAAGCTTTCGTCAAGAACTCCACCGCTGTGGCTTTAACGCTGATTTCACCGGTACGGGTACGGAAAACTTCCCCTTCAACGCCCACAATATCGCCCAAGTCGAATTGATGAACGACGTCATAGGTTTCATCACCCAATACATCCTGACGCAGATACAATTGAATCTGCCCGGTTATATCACGCAGATTGGCGAAGCCGGCTTTGCCGTGGCCTCGAATCGCCATCAACCGACCTGCCACGCGAACTTTTTTTCCTTCAAACTGTTCGAAATTATCCAAGATCTCTTGAGCATGGTGCGAAGCTTCATAATGACGGCCAAACGGCTCGATTCCCTTGTCGACGATCGCCGTCAATTTATCGCGGCGAGCTTGCATCAGTTCATTCAGTTCTTCGTCCGTCTGTCCCGCCGCCGAATTTATGATTTCAGTCATGACCGACCCCTCTTACTTCAGTTCATTTCAATATTGACAACTTTAAATTTCATTCGGCCCGCCGGCGCCACAACTTCCACGATCTGGCCGACTTTTTGTCCCAAAACGGCGCTGCCAACAGGCGATTCGTTGGAAATTCTCGCTTCGCTCGGATCCGCCTCCGCCGAACCGACGATGGTGTAAACCATTTCGCGCCCGTTATGGGCTGCCTTTCCTCTGCCTTCCTTAACCTCTTTGAGCGTAACCGTGCAACCCAAGCCCACCGTTTCCGTGTTGGTTTCGCAGCTTTCAATCAGCTTGGCGCTCCTCAGCATCTTCTCCAAGGTTTGCAACTCGCCTTCAATAAAAGCCTGCTCATTTTTTGCGTCTTCATATTCGGCGTTTTCGCTGATGTCCCCGAACTCAATGGCCTGTTTGATTCTTTCGGCAACCTCCTGGCGGCGAACAGACTTCAAATGTTCCAATTTCTGTTCGAGCTTCTTTAACCCGTCTGTTGTCAGGATCGTTTCTTTTTCAGCCATCGTGTAGTCTCCTTTACGCATATGTCTGAATTCTTCCGGCTGGATGCCACCTGGCCTTTTCGGCGCTCAGGTAAAGAAAAAATGTCAAGTATTACACTTGACAGTACTTTTCAGTACTTTTCCCCACAATTATAGGCACATTCTAACGGTTTGTCAATTTGCTCATTCCGCCGATCCATCCTGGAAAAACCTGTAGAGTTCATCCGGGCTGACAAGGCGCGGTTCCCGACCCGCAAAAAAATCCGGCGCCGCAATACGCCATAACTTCACGATCAATTCGGAACAAACCATGGTTTCTTCCGTTTTCGCCGGAAGCTGAGCCAAGGCCCAATCGCCGACTTTCCAGCCAAAGAATTCTTTTAGTCCGATCGCCGCGCAGGTCCGGTAACCGTACGCTATAGTCTCTTCAGCCCATCGGCGCGATAACGCCAACATTTCGTCATACGCCGCCGACGGAATGGTCCGGGATATTTCCATTCGTATCGGCCAGGAATCATACTTATGCCCTGGTTGAAGGATTAGGCCTCGCCTGACCAATGCCTCTACCAGAAGATTTTCCTTTTCAAAGCGCAGAGCGACGTGCGACCAGCGGGACCGGGTAACTGTGGTTACCATGGAATCGAGCCAAGTGGAACCAGTCACAAAAATTAAGGTGACAGCTTTCACCGCCAAGGCTCCAAAGGAAACCGCGCCAAAATTCTTTTGCACAAATCCATACTCAGCGGCGAATCATCATGTCGCATGCCTTTTTTAAGTCCCTGCAACGCCCGCACTCCCGGCTCTGTCGTCAGGCCCAAATCAGACGTCAGTCGTGACATAACCGTTCGGCGGGCCTGATTCCATGCATCTTGCCAGTTTCGTTCCCCTCTGCTTTGTTCCGTCATTTCCTGAAACATATAAAAGTGCGCCATATTTGTCATCGGATTTCCACAGGCGCCGGCTTGCGTATTTCCCAAAATTTCCGGCAACGCATACTGCATACTCTTTTCCACCGACCAGGTCAACTCCTGCGTTTCATCCCGCATGGCTTCCTGCAGGGTTCGGGCGGTGCAGAGGCCATAGGTCCGCAGGGAACGAAGCATCGCGTGTTCAACGGTATGAGCGGCCTCCATGCCGACCAACCCTCTCAAGTTCGCCGTCATGCTAACGGCGGAATTGTCTTCAACATCATGGCCGTATAGCGTGACCGGAATATCATCCAGGCTTCGGAATTCCGTGAATCCGCCTTGCGGAATCCAACCGGCGCCAGACACAACCGGATATTCACCTCGCCGCTGCCGAAAATCCATCCTTTCCAATCCATCCACCATTACCGCCCCCTGCGCCGCACGCATGGCATCCCATCTTGCATGCGTATTGCCTTCGAGAACGATCGTCAGAAAAGAAATCGGATCATTTCCCGGCATCTCGATCAGTTGTCGGCGCATATCCACTATTTTTGCCAAAACACCGATCCGGTACAACGAGCCCGAAACGGGAATGAACGGGCAAACAAACACCTGTTCCCCCATTTCGGCCGGCAGTGCCTGCTCCGCCGCTCCGGCAAGAAAACCTCCCAGCGCGCGGCCGCCGCCAGGGCGGGGCAATATTCCGTTCATGACCGGAATCAGGAATATGGACATAAAGAATCTTCCTTCCCATACTCGTCGAGAATCTGTCGGAAATCATCCCTTTTCAACGCCTGATTAAAGCGAGTGCGCAATTCGGCCGACCTGGGAAACCCCTTCACATAACATACCGCATGACGGCGCATTTCCCGAATCGCAATATGTTCACCCTTCAGTTCCATCAACATATCCAAGTGCCGCAGCATCGTTGTTTCCCGTTCCGAAAACGATGGCGGGGGCGGAATTTTTTTCTCCTTCAGGTAGCTGGCGATCTGCCGGAAAATCCAGACGTTCCCGCAAGCCGCCCGACCGACCATGACACCATCGCACCCGGTTTCGGTCAACAACCGTTCCGCATCGTGCACCGTCCGGACATCGCCATTACCAATTACAGGTATGTTGACGGCTCTCTTGACCTGCCGGATAATCTCCCAATCCGCGTTTCCGCCATAAAATTGTTCGCGGGTCCGTCCATGAACGGCAATTGCGCTGACCCCAGCCTGTTCCGCCCGTTTGGCGATTTCGACGGCGTTAATGGAGTGTCCGTCCCAGCCGGCCCGAATTTTCACGGTAACGGGAACATCGACCGCCGCGACCATTGCTTGGAGAATTCTTTCCGCCAGTTCCGGGAAACGCAACAGGGCTGATCCTTCCCCATTCCGGACAATTTTATGGGTAGGACAGCCCATATTAAAATCAATGATATCCGCACCGTTCGCCGCAACCCGGCGGGCCGCCTCCGCCAATTCGTCCGGAACCGAGCCAAACAGCTGTATGGCCGTAGGCCGTTCGCGAGGGTCGATTCGAATCAATTCTTTGGTGCGACAATTTTCATATAACAGTCCCTTGGCGCTTACCATTTCCGAAACAACCAGACCGCAACCCATTTCCTTCGCCAACAGCCGGAACGCCAGGTCCGTCACACCAGCCATCGGGGCCAGCACCGACGGGCTCTCGATTTTGACTTTACCGATTGCGTTCATGAATGATTCGGAGACCCTCCAGTGTGATGAACGGTTCCACGACGTCGATCATTTTCGATTCTTGCGCAATAAGATTGGCCAACCCGCCTGTCGCCACGACTTTGGCGTCGGCGCCCAGCTCCTCTTTCATCCGTCGGACGACTTCGTCCACTTGTCCGACAAAACCAAAAATGATACCGGCTTGCATGCTGGCAACCGTATTGCGGCAAATCGCAGACTTGGGCCGTACCAGTTCAATGCGCGGCAGCTTGGCCGCCCGCTGGAACAGGGCCTCTGTCGATATCCCGATCCCCGGTGCGATGGCTCCGCCCAGGTAATCGCCATTTTCCGCCACGGCGCAGAAGGTGGTGGCCGTCCCGAAGTCCACGAGAATCAGCGGGCCGCCATATTTATCATACGCGCCAACCGCATTGACAATCCGGTCGGCGCCGACTTCGCGGGGATTCTCATAGTGAATGCGGACGCCGGTTTTGGTGCCGGGACCGACAATCAACGGTTCTCCGCCAAAGTATCGGGTACACATCCTCTGCAGCGGCACGATCAGGGGCGGAACAACGGACGAAATAATCACGGCGTCAATCTGCTTCATGTCCACTTTCATGTGCTGAAACAGATTATAAATCAAAATGCCATATTCATCGGAGGTTCTTTGTCGATCCGTCGAAATCCGCCAATGGCAGATCAATTCTTTTTCCCTGTATATTCCCAGAACAATATTGGTATTGCCTACATCCACAACCAGCAGCAATCCTTACGCCTCCCACATTTTTCGTTCGCAGCCTCACGCTGGCCGGATCGAAACATCACCGGCCAAAACCCGCTCCATGCCCCCCTCGGTCTCGACCAGCAACGCGCCGTCGCTGTCGATATTTACCGCCTTGCCCTGATACGATTTATCCGGGGCGATTACATTGACCATGCGCCCCAGCGTGATCGATTCCCGTCGCCAGGCCGCCAGAACCGCCTCAAAACCGGACTCTTTCACTGCCAGATACAATTCTTCCAAACATTCCAGAACCCGGATCAGCAAGTCCAGCCGGGATACCGGCGCGCCCTTTTCCACCAGGATCGAAGTAGCGATTCCTTTGAGCTCCGGTGGAATTTCGTCGGCGGCAATATTCACATTGATTCCCGTGCCAATCACAATATGGTTGATCGCATCCATCTCGGCGCTCATCTCCGTCAGGATTCCCACGAGTTTCCGCCCGTTGCACAGAATATCATTCGGCCATTTAATGCCGCAGGGAATTCCGGCGACCTCCCGAATGGCGCGATTCAAAGCCACAGCCGCCATCAATGTGCACTTGGGAGCTTCCTGGGGCGGAAACGGCGGTCGCAAAACGACTGACAGCCAGATTCCTTTGGCGGTCGGTGAAAACCAACCGCGGGAAAGCCTGCCGCGGCCTCCTTGCTGTGTTTCCGTGATCACCAACGTCCCTTCCGGACAGCCGGCAACCGCACATTTTTTAGCTGCGTTGTTGGTTGAGTCAATTTCGGAGTAATAATGGATTTCACTGCCCAGAATGCGGGTTGTCAAGCGGGAACAGACTTCTTCCGGACGCAATAGATCCGGCAGCTGCCGCAATCGATGCCCCTGGCTTACCGTTGATTCGATGTCATAGCCGCTCTGCCGTAGTTTTTGAATCTGTTTGCTGACGGCCGTACGAGAAATGTTTAGTTGCCGGCCCAGTTCCTCCCCGGACACGAACTGTCCGGTGCGGCTGCGGAGCATATCAAGAATAGCGCTGCGATTCATCATTGATTCTCCCTGATTCATTGTTACCCGATATTCTGATTACTTCTTGATTTCCCCGTGCTTTTCCTCGTTTTTCAATTCAGAAATCTGATTGGCATCGTTCAGGAACGCTACGGTTGGTTTCCAATTCTTCGCTTCCTTTTCGTCCACCACGGCATAGGTAATGATGATCACCTTGTCACCGGGTTGCACCAATCGCGCGGCGGCGCCGTTCAGACAAATCACTCCGGAACCCCTGGGACCGGGAATCGCATAGGTTTCCAACCGTTCTCCATTATTGATGTCGACAACCTGAACTTTTTCATTGATGAAAATATCCGCCGCATCCATCAAGTCTTCGTCAATCGTTATGCTTCCGACATAATCCAGGCAAGCCTGCGTTACCGTAGCCCGGTGCAATTTTGATTTAAATACGGTACGAAACATCTTAGTTTTCCTCCCAAAGTAGATTGTCAATCAGACGGGTCTTGCCAAACCGGACCGCCATGGCGATCAGCGCCGATCCTTCGATGCGCGGCAACGCCTGCAGGGTTTTCGTATCAACGATCTCGACATAATCAATCACTGCCAGGGGTTCCTGCGACAGACAACCCTTCATCGCCGCCAGCAGGGTAGCAGCGTCCCGTTCTCCGGCCTGCAGCATGCTTTCCGCCAGTCGCAGTGAACGGGACAAAACCAACGCCGCCTGGCGCTCTGTCGGGTTCAAAAATTGATTTCGCGACGAAAGGGCCAGTCCGTCCGCTTCCCGAACAATCGGTACCGCCACGATTTTCACATTCATATTCAGATCAGCGACCATTTGCCGGATCACGGCAACCTGTTGGGCATCCTTCTGGCCAAAATACGCGACATCCGCTTCCGTAATGTTGAACAACTTCGTCACGACTGTAGCAACGCCGCGAAAATGACCGGGACGCGACGCACCGCACAAGGGTTCGGTTATTTGCGCGACATCCACGAAAGTCAACGTTTTGCCATTGCCAGCCGGGTACATTTCATCGACCGCGGGAGCAAACAGAACGTCAATCCCGGTTGTAGCCGCCATTTTACTGTCCCGTTGGAGATCACGCGGATAGACGCCGTAATCCTCGGTCGGTCCAAACTGCAGCGGGTTCACGAACAAAGTGGCAATCACAAACCCTTGCTCGTTTTTCGCCTGCCGCATCAGCGTCAGATGTCCTTCATGCAGATATCCCATCGTGGGAACGACGCCAATGCTCTTGCCAAGGGCCCGGGCATCGTGAATTTTCCGTTTCAGCTCTTCAATATGGGTGATTACTTGCATGCATACACCTCTTCTTTCAGCCAAAAACAAAAACCAAAGCGCCTTTCCCGCAAGCGGGAAAGGCGCTTATCTACCATCAAAACATCGCGTCCTCCCGTCTCGGTCACTCAGGATCCAAGCGGTTCCGGAAATGTTCAATTGCTTTTTGCCATGGCCGGTTTGTGCAGCTCCCGGAAGGATGCCGCCATATTTCGCCATAATACTAGCATGTTGCAAAGATCACGTCAATAAGGAAATCTAAAATTATGCGTTTCGGGTTTGTTTCGCCATCGTCTTTGCCAGAAAAGAGGCCATATCACTGACAATATAACGTTCATGCCGGCATTTCCCAACGACTTCCTTGTCGTCCGAGGCAACAACATCAAAAACCAGACGTTTTCCAGTCACTTCGACCAGATTGGCGCACGCCGTGACTTGCATGCCAACGGGAGTCGCCGCCAAATGACTCATTTCAATCTTTGTGCCGACACTACCCTCGGTCGGCGACAACAGCGGTCGGATTGCCGCGATGGCCGCCTGCTCCATCAGGGCAACCAGCATTGGCGTTGCATATACTTTTGCGCCGGCATTGCCGAACATTTCCGCGGTATTGGCATCAGAAACCAATACCGAAGCCTTACCGGTCAATCCGGGAATTAATCCTTCAAGCATTGCCGCCACTCGCTTCCGGATAGTTATAAACAACCTTTGGGCCGGCTTCCAAATCCGGTGTCGGCATGACATCGGGCGGGGTCGAAATGTTTTGCTGGACCTCTTCATCCGTCGGCTTTTCGGTGATCCGTCCGTCTTTCATGAGTTGCTCCAATTCCGATGCCTCAAGTGTTTCTTTTTCAATCAGCGCGTTGGCGATCAGATGAAGCTTATCCAAATTGTCCTTAAGCATGGTTTCGGTTTTTTCATACGCATCCTCGATCAGGCGCCGGACTTCCTTGTCAATCGAGTAGGCGACTTCTTCGCTATAGTTCCGGTCACGAGCGATATCCCGGCCCAAGAACACCTGGGCGTCCTGGCGGCGGCCAAACGTGATCGGACCCAAGACTTCGCTCATGCCGAATTCGCAGATCATCTTGCGGGCCAACTCCGTCGCTCTTTCCAGATCATTCTGCGCGCCGGTCGAAATTTCTTCCAAGATCAAGGCCTCGGCCACCCGGCCACCAAGCAACGTCCGTAATTGTTCCCGGAGTTCGGAACGGGTCGCATAGTTGCGTTCTTCTTTCGGCAGCATCAACGTATAGCCGCCGGCCCGGCCGCGGGGAATAATGGAAACCTTGTGCACGGGATCCGCATTCGGCAGCAGCATCCCGATCAAGGCATGCCCGGCTTCATGGTAAGCCGTAAGCTTTTTATCGCGGTCGCTGATCACTTTGCTCTTGCGTTCCGGACCAGCCACGACCCGCTCGATCGATTCTTCGAGTTCCTCCATCCCGATGCGCTTCTTGTTGCGTCGGGCGGATAACAGGGCCGCTTCATTAACCAGGTTGCTCAGATCGGCGCCGGTAAAACCGGGGGTACGACGCGCCAGCACTTCCAGATTGGCTTCCTTTTCCACCGGTTTTCCCTTGGTATGGACCTTCAGGATCTCCTGACGGCCTTTGACGTCCGGTTTGTCAACGACAATATGTCGGTCAAAGCGTCCCGGGCGCAACAACGCCGGGTCCAGGATATCCGGCCGGTTGGTCGCGGCAATGATGATAATGCCTTCATTGACGCCGAATCCATCCATCTCTACAAGCAACTGGTTCAAAGTTTGTTCCCGCTCGTCATGGCCGCCGCCAAGACCGGCGCCCCGTTGTCGGCCAACCGCATCGATTTCATCTATGAACACGATGCAGGGTGCATTTTTTTTGGCCTGCTCAAACAAATCGCGCACGCGGGAAGCCCCTACGCCCACGAACATTTCCACGAAATCCGAACCGCTGATGGAGAAAAACGGCACGCCCGCCTCGCCGGCCACCGCTCTGGCCAGCAACGTCTTGCCGGTTCCGGGAGGTCCAAAGAGCAAGACGCCCTTGGGAATCCGGGCTCCCAAATCGTTGAACTTCTTCGGGTGTTTCAAAAATTCGACGACTTCCTGCAATTCTTCCTTCGCTTCTTCGGCTCCGGCCACTTCAGCGAAAGTCACCTTGATTTTTTCCTCATTGTGCAGCTTGGCGCGGCTTTTGCCGAACGACATCACCTTGCTGCCCCCGCCCTGGGTTTGCTGCATGATAAAGAACCACACCCCGATGAGCAGCAGCATGGGCAGCAAAGAGGAGAACAACGTCGTCCACCAGGGTGGTTGCGGCGGTTGTTCCGCTTTGATGTCAATCTTCTTCTCGCGCAGGGTATTGATCAGCGTAGGATCGTTGGGCGCAACCAGCGTAAATTCCTGACCATCTTTCAATTTGCCGCGGATTGTATTGTCGACTATCGTTACCCGATCGACCTTCTGATCCTCCACCTGCTTCAGAAAAGCAGTATAGGACACTTCCGTCTTGGTCGTCGTCTTGGAAGAATAATAGTCGATAATCGATATGGCAATAATGATGATCAATAGGTAAAAACCTACATTGCGAAAAAACTTGTTCAAAAGGGCCTCCTATGGTCAGCCAATAAACAGCCGACAATGATATGATTCGTAGGTAACAATTGTATCACAAATTTTTCTAACGGAAAAGAGTTGTCCTTCGGCTACCCATTTTTCAGTCCTTGGAATAGATCTCCGGTTTCAGAATCCCGATAAAAGGCAGATTCCGGTATTTGCCAGCGTAATCCAGTCCGTATCCCACGACAAAGTAATCCGGGATGATGAACCCGTTATAATCGACCTGCACATCGACCTTGCGACGGTCGGGTTTGCTGAGCAACGTGCAGATTCGGACGCTCGCCGGTTTGCGGGATTTCAGATTCTCCACCAGGTAATTCAACGTCAGACCGGAATCGATGATGTCTTCCACGATCAACAGGTGCCGACCCTGCACCACTTCGTCCAAATCCTTCAGAATGCGGACCACGCCGCTGGAATTTGTTGACAATCCGTAACTGCTGATCGCCATGAAATCAATATCAATCGGCCGTTTGATTGCCCGGGCCAAATCCGACATAAAAATGACCGCTCCCCGGAGAACTCCGATCATCAAAATATCTTGGCCGGCATAATCGTTGGTGATTTGTTGTCCGAGCTCACGCACGCGAGCCCCAATTTCTTCCGAAGTAATCAGAATGCGTTCCACATCTTTTAGCACTTATTGTTGCCTCCCGTCAATGTTTACTATCGTAAGGGATGGTCTCGACCATAATATATTCTCGCGTATTCGCCGACAAGCGACCCCGTTCGGACCGCTGGCGCCCCACCACCCATAAAATTCCTTCAGCATCGCAGAGTATGGGTACGGAATCCCTTTGTTCAAGCGGTATTTTTTGATCAATCATGATCTTCTTTAGTTTACGGGCGCCCGGCGCCCCCAACGGCCGAAACAGATCACCGGGGCGTCGGCCCCTCACCAGCAGCGTTCCTCGCACCGACTCCCGGTCAAATGCGGCCTGGGTCGGGCCCAATTTCACAGTTTCCGGCCAATTGCCGGTATGTAGTGTGCAGCGCAACACGATTCCCCATTCCGGAAATGCCGTTTCTCCAGGGCAATCCAAAGGCTGGGTCCCGTCGTGATCCACCGCCTGTTCCGTAGATGCCGCACCTCTAGCCGCAATAGTCTCGAGAAAAAGTTCCCGGTAGCTTTTTCGGGCTTGGCAGTACCCCGGCAAATCCAGACGACGACTCCCGTGTTCCTGCAAAAACAGAGTTCTGATTTGTTCCACATGGGCAAACCCGATGCGCTGGGTATCGCCGCGAATCTTTTCCAGCAGGTTTCGTAACAATTCTCTTTGCAGTGCGATCGCCAGGCCCGAAAAAGTCAACCCGTCCAACCGATAACCCCGATCTGTTCGGGCCGACCAGACCGCAACATTTTGTTCCACGTAATCACTCACAAATTGCTGCTCATCCGCCAGAACATCGGCGGTACGGCACAAGACATCCGTCAAAGCCGGGTTAAACTCGCGTTGCATCAATGGGATCAATTCATGGCGCAAGCGATTGCGAAAAAACTCCGGAACATCGTTGGAAGCATCGTATCGCGGTTGCAGTTGAGCGTCATAACAATACTGCAAAATTTCCGTCCGGTTCAGGCAAAGCAGGGGGCGAATCACATCGCCGCGTCGGGGGCGCATGGCGCCAAGACCACGGCTGCCGCTGCCCCGCAGCAAATTCAGCAGCAAGGTTTCCGCCTGATCATCCCGATGATGGCCGGTCGCAATCCATGCGCCGCCAACTTCGGCGGCAATCCGGCGCAACTGCTCGTACCGCAGCTTCCGGGCGACCTCCTCCAGCGATCCGCCACATCGCCGGATTTCCCCTTTCACATCAATACGTTCACAAAAAAACGGTAAAGCAAGGGCCGTGCAAAAGTCACGGACAAACTCGGCATCCCTCTCCGAATCTTGGCCCCGCAGTCCATGATCGACATGGGCTACAAAAAGCTGAAACCCCGCATCACTGCGCAGATCGGCCAACAAGTCCACCAACGCCAACGAGTCCGGTCCACCCGAGCAGGCCGCCACGATTTTGACGCCCGGCGGCAACAGACGATGCCGTTCTGTCCACTCCCGGACCACGCGACGGATTCTGTCCATATTCTTCATATTATTTTCGCCACCAGACAGTTTTTTCCTGCCGTATCGACTGTGTTCCCAAAACAACATCCGAATTCATGCATATCATAATATATTCAAACGCAGTCCGATGCAAGTAGGTATTCCTCAGCAAAAATTCCTCCGGAATCAGCGAAATCGAACAACACTTTGCCGATTCATCAGTCCGGCAAAAACAATCCCACCATAATCCGGTTGACCCATTTGATACTCACCGACAAAGGGGTCAACAACCCTTTGTAATACATCCACTCCAGGGAAAAAATAAACAGGTAGCCAATCAACAAGTCCTGAACCCACCCCCGCCGCATCCGCGTCATGCCCAGGAGACGTTGGCGGGATTGTTCACGAATCGTACTCATCAATTCAATCATATGGGCAATCGCGACAGAAGTGACATTGCCCGCGGAGTGTTTCGTGCTCCGCACCGGAATGCTTTGCCCAGCTTGCTGCATCTTTTTCACCAGTTCCATCAACGGCCGCAGATACTGGTGATCGCGTTCTTCCAGCGACATCAGTGTTGCCAGATCTTCCTTGGACTTGTTCCACTTGATGTACAGCGGCAGCATGGTTATGCGCAAAAAGAAGTAGGACAGTAAAATAACGCACAAATTATAAACCTGCGTCAACACCCAAATGTGCCAAGCAGTTGCATCCTGCGGCATGAGTCGGAACGCGCCGCCTAGGACCGGCAGGGTAACATGGACCAAAACAAACGCATACGTTCCTAATAACAACCAGGAAAAAACCACTGTGACCCGGGCGAATGCCGTCGACTTTGCCGTTGCCGATTCATCCGTCAGGGGCATGCCCAATTCACGTTTCTCATCGCTGAATCGCCGAAAGGTATAAAAAACGATGGAATTTTTTCGGATTCGAGCGCCAATTACACTAATGTTTCCAAACAATGGCGACCTTTTTTCCGGCCATTCGACATAGAGCCGAATTGTACGCTTCGTCCGAAGCACGAACCGTAGCGACTCATGTCGCCAAGCGCCATTCCATCGCAACAGAAAATATGCGAGCCGAAGGATGAGCCATTGCAACAGTCCTTGATATAATTTCCCCTGCCAGCTTTCGTTGCGGATACTGTGGATTTGAAAGTCAAGCGATGAGACCCGGCAATCGTGCCAAAGATCCGAAATCATCGCCACGACAGCCAATCGTCCCAGCACCGGAACGCACAGGTGCAGTTCCACCAAATTCTCCCCGGGAATGTTCAATGACTCAAACCATCCCTCATGCGTACCCAGCCAGTTGTTCCGCTGTAATATTTCACAGATCTCCGAACCGGAAAATTCATATTCGCCGCGCCGGATCCGTTCCAGCATCTCCCGTGCGCGTACTGCCGCCACCTCTTGCACCGGTGGCTTTGCAGCCGGCCGCTTTGCCGGCAGGCTATCAACGGCGTGAACGATTCTGTTCAATGCCTGTCCCCATCGTCTGAACAAGTCTGTAGCCGCCTCCCAAACACTAAGTTTTCTATTCTCTCATGAATATTTTACCACTGCCAGTAAAAAAAACGGAACGTTGTTGCCGTTCCGTTTCGGTCACATTATTTGAACTCGCCGCCGGGCAGCTGATCCTGCGGCGGCACCTGTAGTTTTCGCAGGGTGGTCAGTCGCACCGTCCTTTGACCGTTCGACGGCTGCTTGCCGGATATAGAATAGGCGATGCTGCCTGGTCCATTATAAATCAATTCCGGCTCTCCCGCCGCCGACAGCTTCAGTACAAGCAAATGCTGCGGCGCCTGGTCATTACGCAGCACCACCGTATCCCCCTGCGCCGATTTAATCTGGACCATCACCGAATGATCCGCCGTTCGCGCGTTATGCACCTTGCTGGAGGCAGGCAACAATTCCAAATTGAACGCCTGGGCCGCCAGTACCTCACAAAAGCTTTCCACTACATGCCCATCCGGAGTAAAGCTCCGCTTGGGGTATAACCGGTCCAACTTCGAAGTCAGCGCATAAAATTGACGAATCAGTTGGCCAGCATCTTGAGTGGACACGGCAGCCTCAACTCCTTTGACGGTTACGATAAACAATATATCTATTTGACATCCAGGATGCATTTCCTCGGGACTATAGTCCTATTTTCATTAGAATTGTCAAAATCAACCGATTATGCCTGCCAAAAAACGAGTGACGGCAACTCCATCACGGTCAGCGGCCCTCCCCAAGCCGCCCCCGTATCCACAAATATCTTATGCGCATTCACGATCGGTTTGGAAGCGTCTTCAATTCCCGGCAACAACTCGTAGTTCCGAAGATATTGGATCGGAGTATGCCCGGCTACGATGTCTTGCGGCCCCTGGTATCCCAAAATATAGGGTTCCCGAATCCATATCAAATCCTGGGGCGCCTGTTGTGGTACCGGAACCCCTGGTCGGATTCCGGCATGAACGAATAATATTCCCTGTGTTTCAACCCAGCGGGGCAGAGAATGAAAAAATTCCAGATGCCGATCCAGAAGGGCGGAATTATCACGATACCCGGCAATCGTTTTTTCGCCGCCATTGGCATACCATTGTTCCATATCCATAGCAGCCGGTCGGCTCCGATGACGATTGCCCAACGCCTTTGCCATCATGTCTTCATGATTTCCATATAGAGCAACCGCGCCCGACGCAACCAAACGGATCACCGCATCCACCACCCGCTTTGAATCCGGTCCGCGGTCAACATAGTCCCCCAACAAAACGAGTCGGTCTTTCGCCGGATCGTACGCCGCCAACTCCAACACTTTTTGCATTTTTTCATATTGCCCATGAATATCGCCCATGACCAACAGGCGAGTTCCTGTTGCCAATCTGCCTGCTCCTTTTGCCGGTAAATCCGGTTAACAAAATTAACGTTGTTTTTTTAAAATTCGACGCCTGCCGCCGCCAGACCTCCCTAATAAAAAAAGAGCCGACGCATATCCATCGTCGACCTTCAAAAATCCATTGCACATCTTTATGCAATTTGTTCATCGCTGCGCAAGAGAGACCTCCGCCTCGTTTGATAAACCCTGTGCACTTTGCACTTTTTTCTTCCCTAATAAACCTGTCCGTTCATAATAATACCGATATTCAGGAAATGTTTCCAACAATAGCGTTTCTTCCCGCCGCAGACGGATATGCAGGCAAACGATTTGCGACAGCGCCGCCAAAAACATCGCCCAGCCGGGAAACATCAACGCATTGGCGGCTGCCCACACCATGTAGCACACATATAAAGGGTGTCGGGAGTATTTGTACGGACCATGGGCCACGACCGAATGGGCTTCCGGCACGACCGTCAGACAGTCGCCCAGGCAAAACAACGCCCAAATGACAAATGGATAAGGAATGAGCGACAACAGAATCCCAAACTGCCGTAACATCGGGAAAGCAAATGTAGCGGCATTCGGCGTGGAAAGGAACATCACCGCGACGCTAAATCCGAAAGTGGTTCCCAGGCCAATCAACACGGACGACCAGCGAACGTCAATCTTCTTTGGTTGCTGCAGCAAACTGCGCGTCAAAAAATAAACATCCAACAAACCGATCGCAATCACCGGCAATCCCCATAGCAGATGATAAAGTGAAGCCGATACTTTGGTCAGCGACAAAAAAATGGTGCAGACTAAATATAAAGTGACCGCGCCGCTGATGAAATACCGCAAGTTCTGTTCGTTTTTTTCCCTAACCGTCATATCCTGACCCTTCCTCACAACTTCATCCTTCCTCCGTTAAACAAATGCCCCCGGCCATCCCGGCCGAGGGCATCCGGCAGTTTACGTTGAGGATTACAGAGCGTTGATAACTGCTTGGAACTGATTCTGCAGACTGGTGCCCATCGACCCGAGCAGAGCAATGGCGGCGATGGAAACCAGGGCCAGGATCAAACCGTACTCAACCATGCCTTGACCTTTTTTGTTTTGGAGAACCGAATTAATCATTGCGAACATTTTTTATACCCTCCCTGATTTTTATGGTTCCGGCTTGCTTGTTTTGTTTTCTGATCTTATTTTAGCAAGCGGATCGGAGGGTTCCATCGTACGCAAGTCTTATTCCCCATAGGTATCTGGTCCTATCTTTAGCCGGGATTCTACCCTGTCGGTCACTCCAGAGGAACGCTGATCATCACCCGCGTCCCGCGACGCGGCGCCGATTTGATACTCAGCTTCCCATTCAGCAACTGCATCCGTTCCCGCATTCCCATAATCCCGTAATGACCCGAAGGCAATTCCCCTTCCGTCATCTCAAACCCTTTGCCGTCATCTTCCACCAAAACCGTCACGCCAGCCGCCGCAAACTCGATTCGAACCTTAGCGCTGGAAGCCTGGGCATGTTTCACAATATTATTCAAGGCTTCCTGAACCACCCGGAAGATGCCGATCTCAACATGCGACTCCAGTCGACGTTCTTTTCCAATCACGGCGACTTCAGTAAACAGGCCGTATTCTTCCCGAAAGACATCCAACACACCCCGAATCGTCGGCGCCAGTCCCAGATCGTCCAACGCCATGGGGCGCAAATCGAAAATAATCTTGCGGATTTCCGCCAACGTATTACGAATATGCTCCCGCAACGCCTTCAGCTCGGATTTTGCCCGTTCCTTGTCCGTGTCGATCAGGCGCTCGCAGACCTCAGCCCGAAACACGATATTCGCAATCGCCTGGGCCGGACCGTCGTGGATGTCGCGGGCAACCCGCCGCCGCTCTTCTTCCTGACTGCGAATGACCTGAGCGCCAAGCTCGTGTGCATTTTGCAGGGATTCAATTTGTGAAAACGCCTCGCTCATCTGGTTTCCCAAATAATCCAGCACAACACCGACCTGCGATACCAGTTGCTCGGCTTTGGCCACCGTACCGCCCAAGTTTCGCAGCCGCACTTCCATATCATCCCGCTGACGACGGAGATTCTGTTCCTGTTCCCGGGTCACCGCCACATCAATTTGAATTTTTCGGGCCTCTTCGTACGCTTCCCGCACTTCTTCCTCGGTCCGGTTCTTGAAATCGCGACTGACCTCCATCAGGTGGATTCGAGCCTTGCGTTCATTTCGTTCCAGCTCGTCGACCTTTTTGATGACGGCCGCCGTTTCCTCCTTGATCCGTTCGACGTCGCGTTTGACGGTCTCCAGTTCGTCACGGGCCATTTCGTAGACGTCATAAATCTGTCCACGGCTGTCGCGGATGCTGGAGATGGTCTTTTTTACAATTTTGTCGAGTGTGCCGATATCGACATTTTTTATCATACTTCAATATCCACGATCCGGCGGATGACCATCGCACCGATGATCTGACCGGCGAGCGCGGTTCCCAGCATCAATTTCCCCAGGGTATGCGTGAACAAAACCGAGATGTACTCCGGATTAATCAGATAAATAAATACGCTCATCGCGAATGGAATCAAACTGACAATAATGCCGGAAATACGGCCTTGCGCAGTCAGTGTCCGGATTTCACCGCGAATGCGGACACGTTCCCGAATCGTTCGGGCGATATTGTCAAGCACTTCCGACAGATTGCCGCCGACCTGGCGCTGTATCAACACCGATGTCAACACCAGATCCAGATCGTCGGAGTCGACCCGCTTTGCCAGATTGCCCAAGGCATTCTCCACGGTGACCCCCAGATTCATTTCTTTTACCGTCCGGGCGAATTCCGTGGAAATCGGCGGACGCATTTCTTGCGCCACCATGTCAATGGCCTGCATAAAGCTATAGCCGGTACGCAGGGAGTTAGCGACCAAAATCAACGCATCGCCCAGCTGACTATTGAAAGCCTGCATTCGTTTCAGCGTTTTGATTCTCACCAGAAGAAACGGAAAAAAGAAGCCGGT
>CAZRLN010000036.1:19461-28036 GCA_964601085.1 uncultured Veillonellaceae bacterium
GCATTCGTTTCAGCGTTTTGATTCTCACCAGAAGAAACGGAAAAAAGAAGCCGGTCACGGCGCCAATGAATCCGGGCAGCAGATGTCCTCCACCCACGAACATCAGCAACAACCCGACCAGCACGGCCTGACCACCGCATAGAGCAAGAAATTCGCCGCTTCGCAAGGTAATTCCCGCCCGCAGCAGGCGATGTTCCAACGACAAATTCCACCGGGGAGATTCCAGATATTTGCCGACCAACCGCAGAACTCTCCGCACCCCGGAAGTCGGTTTTTCCTGCCCGCCACGTTCGTTCCGTTCATCCGGCGCGGGAACGTCTTGCACAGCCAGTTCCAGCCGGCCGGCGACAACACGCTTTTCGGCGTTGGCCAGCTGGTAGGCCAACAAAACCAAGGTGCTCAAAGTCAGAAAAACGCCGATGGATATGAGAATAATCATCACACACGCTCCTATCGGCCAAAAAATTTGAAACGGCGGGAGTTTTTGACGTCGCCGGCGGAAATCTCCTCCCGCGGCGGCGCCACCATGGCGGCAATGGACGTAATCTGTTGCGAAACGGCGGCCGCCGGATGGGAAAGAACAAACGGAATTCCTTTGTTGAGTGCGCCGACCACCGTCTTGCCATCCGTGGGAATCGCCGTGGCGAAGGTTCGTTTCAACGTGGTTTCGACTTCCTTGGCTTCAATGCCGCCTTCCGGCGTCGCTCGGTTCAAGACCAGCATTATTTTTTCTTCAGCATAGCCCAACGACTGCATGATTTCGAGCGCCAGCTTGGTGTTTTTCACAGTCAACAGGTCCAGCGCCGCCAGGACCACAACAGCATCGGCGGCATCCAGGGCCGCGATCGTTGCTTCGTTGAACGCCGAAGCCGTATCCACCAAGATCAGATCATAAGATTGGCGAAGCTGCTTCAATACGGCCCCCACCAGTTTTCCGGAAACGCTTTCGGCCTGTTCCGGCCGCAGCGGCGCCGCCAGGACATGCAACTGGTCGCTGTATGCCGTCATGTAGGCGGCCAGGGTATTGTCATCCAGATGATCCTTTTCAGCCACAACATCGGCCATTGTGCTGCGAGGTAGCACGTTCAGGGTCAACGCCACATCCCCAAACTGAATATCCGCATCCACGATCGCCACTTTGGTGGAAGGCCGCGAAGCCAACGCAACCGCCAGATTTACCGCCAACGTCGTTTTGCCGACACCGCCTTTGCCGGAAAATATGCTGATGACTTTCCCCTGTTTCTTTTCACCGGCCTTGCCACGCAGGACATCACGCACCTTCCGGTCTCGGTTGAAGGCGTCTTTGGCGGCATGGATCAACTCATCGCCAGTAAAAGGTTTGGTGAGGTAATTCTTAGCGCCGGCCATCATGGCCCGCCGCAGATACTCCTGTTCCCCCTGTACGCTCATGATGATGATCGACGCTTCCGGCACTTCCAGGCTCAGGCGTTCCGTCGCCTCGATCCCGTCCATCCCCGGCATATTGATATCCATCAGGACCACATCCGGACGGAGCGTTTTCGCCTGGGCAATGGCTTCTTCGCCGGTCCCGGCCTGTCCCACCGCTACGACTTCCGGATGGAATTCCATTAATTTTTTAATGTTTTCACGGGTGGTCGCTACATCATCAACGATTAGCACCCTGATTTTTTCGGGCATCGGTCTGACCTCCTGCCGGGTTGGCCGGGTTTTGGTTTATATGATCTTTAAGTTCTTGTGACATGGGCGGCACCAGCGCCTGGGAGTCGACGATCGTCGGCGTCACCAGAATCAACAATTCGGTTTCACCTTTCACAAAACTCGTGCTGCGAAACAATTGTCCGATCACCGGCAAATCGCCCAGCAGCGGAATCTTGGTTACATCACGGGTGATGTCGTTGGCGATCAGACCGCCGATCGCCATGGTCTGTCCGGAGGCAAGCGCGATGGAGCTCTCGGCCTTACGCATCCGGATCGGCGGAATTTTCATGTTAGTTCCCAGCTCGATTTTATTGACAGAGTTCCATTCCATGGAACTGACTTCCGCTTTCAGTTTGCTCGTGATAACCCCATCCAGGCTTGCCTCTGGCAAAATATCCAGCTTAATGCCGTAGTCTTTCCATTCAATGCTGATCTGGCCATTTTGATTGCTAACCGGGACGGGAATCTGACCGCCCACCAGAATATTCGCCTTGTCGCCGCTCAAAGTGACCAGGTTCGGCTGGGACAGCAGCTTGGCATAACCATTCTGGATCAACAGATTCAGCTGGGCGTTGACCGGGGCAAAGGTGCCCAAATTACCGAAGGTGTTCGGTGATCGCCAATTATCCTGGCTCTGGCCGGCATAAAAGATCCCCGGCGCCGTCGTGCTAGAACCGCTGTAGTATTTCAGCCCCAGTTCCTGCGTCTTCATGCGGTTGATCTCGACGATTTTCGCTTCGATCCGGATCTGGACCGGTTTGGCGATTTCCAGCAGATTCACCACTTTTTCGCCGTAGGCCCCGGCGATTTTTTCGGCCCGGGCCCGCTGGTACTGATCGTTGACCGTCCCTTCAAGGATGACGGTCTTGTTGACTTTGGCCACCCGAATGTCGGGATAGCCGAGAATGCGTTTGATCTCGCCGGCAATCGCCGGGTCGGCGGCCGATACCTCCACCAGATAGTTCTGACGGCCGGAGCCGGACCAGATGATCAGGGTGGTGGACCCGGTCTGCTTCCCTACCAGAATCAGTTCCGAGCTGGAAACGACTACGACATCGGCCACATCCGGATTGGCGATCGCCGCCCGCTGCAACCCGTACATCGTTACCGTCCTTGACTGTCCGGCGCCGATCGCCATTCGGGTCGCCGCTTCCGCAGCCAGGATTTGCACCGGCGACGCGACGATGAAAAGAATCAGGAGTACTCCCGCAACGAATGCTTTTTTCATAGTCTTATCGCCCCTTATTCAATTTTTGTTCCCCGAACCACCATGACACCGGGTACCGCTTTGGATTCGGCGGACGGTTTGCCGGTCGCTGCAGACGCCGATGCGGCGGGCACCGGCGCTTTGGACTGGATAGCCGGCTTTTGCGCGCCCACTATGTCAGTCGGCGTAACCGGCTGCTGCATCGCCGCTCCCGTTTCCGGCAGGAAGGGCCGCAAAGCCAGCCTCATTTTCCCTTTTTCTTCCGCCAGGGTAATTTTTGCCGCCTCTTCCGGCGATACCGCCAGGGTTACGGTCGCCAATTTTACTACGCCGGCGTCCTTGGCCGCATCCTTCTTGGCATCCCGTTCCCCCGGCGCTTCACTTTCCCGGTTGACCGCGAGTACCAGAACATTTTGCAACATCAGGCGGCTCACATGTCCACCGGCAACCTGTTGATCAAAGGTGACAATCGCATCCACAGTATCGCCGGCTTTCAACAATCCGGCTACACCGGTCACATCCGTTACGGCAATGGTAAGCGCCCGTTTTCCGGCAGGGATCACGCCGGTAAACCCGGCTTGTTTGCCAGCCAAGAGCAAGCGACGTTCCAGGATCTGTTCCCCGCCCACGATCGCTTCCCGTGTGACAACTCCCGTGACCTTGCCCATGTCCCGCATGGCGCCGGGCTGGATATATTCAATCGGCATCTGGGTTTCCTGAATCATATCCGGGGTAATGCGAGTTTTGGGAGGAATGTCGGCTTTAGCCACCACGACGGTCGCCATATTGGACGGCGCTGGCGGTTGAGCGCTTTCATGGAGAAACTTGTACACCAGAACCGCCGTTACCAGACTAAGCATCAATGCAATGCCCACCAGTCCTTTGCTCGACAATTTCAACTCCGCACTCCTCCTCTGTTGTTTTGTCTTTCATTGTACAGGACAGTCGATGAAACCTCAATAGAATCAGCGTTCGAAGCGTGCTACCCTGGTCTCATTTTTCATAGGACCTGCGTCCCCTCTTATTTCCAGAGCTATATCCATTTCTTGCTCCGGAAATACCGCATCATGCCCAAGATGACCAAAATCATGATACTCCAGACGCCATAATACCCATAATGCCATCTGAGTTCCGGTATATAGTCGAAGTTCATGCCGTAAACTCCAACAATGAAGGTCAGGGGAATGAACAAAGTTGAAATAATCGTCAAAACCTTCATGACCTCATTCAGGCGGTAACTGATACTCGACAGATAGATGTCCAGCATGCCGGAAATCAGGTCCCGGTATGTTTCCACGGTATCGATGACCTGGATGATGTGGTCGTAGGCATCTCGCAGGTACGGAGCAGTCGCCGGTGAGCAGAACCGCGATCCGCAACGCTCGAAGCCCCCGACGATCTCCCGGACCGGCCACACCGCCTTATGCAAATACATCATCTGCCGTTTGAACGCATGAATTTGTCGCAGCAACGCCGGGCCCGGTCGCCGGACGAGTTCTTCATCGATAAATTCGATCGCTTCCCCCAAGTCTTCCAAAACGATAAAAAACTGATCCACAATCACATCCAACAAAGCATAGGCCAGATAGTCGGGGCCTTGGCTACGCAGTCGCCCCTTGCCGCTCAGGATCCGTTCCCTGACGGGATCGAACAGAGACCGGTCGCTTTCCGAAAACGAGATGACCCAATCTTCACCGAAGAGAAGGCTCACTTGCTCGTACGCGATTTCCACCCTATGGTTTGTTCGCAGCGATGCTTTCTGATGATTTTCCGGGATTGCTTCCTCATAATGCACAAAAGGAACCCGTGCCACCAAAAACAGAAAGTTGTCGTGCTCCTCAAATTTTGGGCGTTGGGTCGTATTAAGGATATCTTCAAGAACCAATGGATGGATTGAAAAATGCCGGCCGATTTCTTCAATGGCCTTCACATCGTGGATGCCGTTGATCTCCAGCCAAGTTACGGCGCGGGACGGCCGGAAAGGCAACAATTCTTTCCAGTCCGACAATTCCCGGCTTTCGGCGTCTGACGTATCATACTCCGTCCGACGGATCCGGAGCGTATTCGAATAAACTTTTCCCACATGTGTCAAAGTTCCCGGCGGAAACCCTTTTTTGCCCCGATACGGCGATGTCATGCGTTTCAGTAATCTCACCCCATGCGTCAGTCAACCGCTGCATTGATTTACCAGTTTGTTTTGACGCCAGACGGAAAAAGTCCTGCATTCTGCTGACAAGAACTATCCACTATGGGTGGAATATTAATCCGAGATGTATTACACTGTTTATAAGCAATAGCAGAGTTGACCGCGAATTCACTGATATCAATAAAAGAGGGGATTTTCCATGGATATTGTGAAAGACTTGCTGCAAGGTGTGCCTTTACCGCGGATGATCAAAATCCGCCAGACCTTCCCCGCGCCGGAAATTACCGATGTACCGGCTACTCTGCTCGACGCTCTGTCCCAATCCGGTCAGTTGGATCGAATCCGGCCCGGCATGCGTATCGCTATCGCCGCCGGCAGTCGCGGCGTCGACCATATCCCGGATTTGGTTGGCGTCACAGTCGCTGAACTGAAGAAACGAGGCGCCGTGCCTTTTGTTATTCCTGCCATGGGCAGTCATGGCGGAGCCACGGCCGCCGGCCAGGCTGAAGTTCTGGCCCACCTCGGCATCACGGAACAAACAGTCGGCTGCCCCATTGTATCTTCGATGGAAGTGGTGGAAATTTCCCGTCTTGCCAATGGCTTGCCGGTTTATATCGACAAACACGCCTATGAGGCTGACGGGATCGTATTGATTAACCGGGTTAAGCCGCACACCGCTTTTCGCGGCCCCAACGAAAGCGGCCTGGCAAAAATGATCGCGATCGGATTGGGAAAACAAAAGGGAGCTGAATCCTGTCACGCCTACGGATTCAAGCACATGGCCGATCATGTGCCGGCCATGGCCCGGGAAACCATCGCCAAGGCGCCGATTCTCTTTGGCATTGGCACCGTAGAAAACGCCTACGATCATATCGCCAAGATCGTCGTCACCGCCGCCGAAGAGTTGATTGAAACCGATAAAAATCTACTGATAGAAGCCAAAGCAGCCATGCCGCGAATCGCTTTTTCGCCGATTGATGCGCTGGTGATTGATGAAATCGGCAAAGACATCTCCGGCGATGGCATGGATCCCAATATTACCGGTCGTTATCCCACTCCCTACCCGACAGGAGGCCCGGAAGTGTCAAAAATGGTTGTGCTTGACCTGACGGAAAAGACCAATGGCAATGCCAACGGCATTGGCACCGCCGATTTTACGACCCGCCGATTGGTCAACAAAACCGACTTCAAGTCGATGTACGCCAACGGCCTGACCTCGACCGTCGTCGGCCCAACAGCGATCCCTTTGACGCTGGACTGCGACCTCGACGCCATCCGGGCCGCGGTTAAAACGTCCAATGCGCTGGATCTCGGCCAGGTTCGCCTGGTACGGATCAAAAACACCTTGCAGCTTAGTGAAATCATGATCTCCGAGTCGCTGCTGGCGGAAGCCCGGACCTTTGAAAATATCACCATCTTATCCGATCCGTTTGATCTGCAGTTTGATGACCAGGGAAATCTCAGGAGGGAATAGCGTGTCGCAACCGCATCTTGCAGGCGCCCGGCGTGAGCATGGCCGGGCCATTCTTTTTCTTTTGCTGGCTGCACTTTTGTGGAGCACCGGCGGTTTTTTCATCAAATGGGTTGATTGGCATCCCATGGCAATCGCCGGCGGGCGCAGCGCCATCTCCGCCATCGTTTTCGCGGTGGCCTTCCGCAAAACATTAAAAATTACCGGATCACCGATCCAGATCATTGCCGCCCTGGCTTACGCCCTCACCGTAACTCTGTTTGTCATTGCCAATAAACTGACCACCGCCGCGAACACCATCCTGCTGCAGTATACCGCGCCGGTCCATGTCGCGCTTCTTTCGGCCTGGCTGCTGAACGAGCACCCGAACCGCCGCGACTGGATGACGATTGCGGCGGTCCTTGCCGGCATGGTTCTGTTTTTCTTCGAACAGATGAGTCCCGGCAACCTGATCGGCAACCTTTGCGCGTTGATGTCCGGCTTAACCTTCGGGCTTTTCATCGTGCTGCTTCGCAAGCAACGGGATGCGTCGCCGGCGACTTCGGTATTTCTCGGCAACATTTTCACGGCGATCGCCGGCGTGCCGTTCATGCTGGATTCGCTGCCCAGCCCTGCCGGTTGGGCGGGGTTGATATTCCTCGGCGTCTTTCAGCTCGGCATGGCCTATGTATTTTACACCTGGGCCATTTCCCACGTCACCGCCATGGAGGCTGTATTGATCACATTGATCGAGCCGGTTCTCAATCCGATCTGGGTATTCGTCCTGATGGGAGAGGCGCCGTCCTGGAGCGCTCTGCTGGGAGGACTCGTCATCATCGGCGCCGTAACGGCCCGGCAAATCGTCGAGTCCCGCCGATGATGAACACGCTGGCTTCGCTTTTCAAAAACCGTCAATTTCAGAGCATCGCCTGCATTCAGGTTTTCAATGTGTTCGGGGCCAACCTGATTGCGCCGGTATTGCCCCTTTACTTGTCCCTTCAGGGCATGTCCGCATCCCGAATCGGCATGGTGATGGGGATTATGGCCATCGGTGCGTTGGTGATGCGTCCCTTGGCCGGCCGGTCTGTCGATCAGCGGGGCAGCCGCCCCGTAATCCTGTTCGGCCAGGGACTGCTCGGCGTCTGTTTTGCTTCCTTCCTCTGGTTGACCACTTTCTGGCCGTTATTGCTGATCCGTTTCATCCAGGGCGCAGCCCAGTCCTTCTATTCCACAGCGGCCGTCACATTCGCCAGCAGTGTTGAATCGCCGCAGAACACAGCCAGCGCCATCTCCATGTTCACCGTTTTCACCATGATCGGGCTAGGCAGCGCCACGAGCCTGGGACCATTGGTTTTCCTTGAAATCGGCTTCGTCCGCCTAATCTTGATAAGTCTGGCGGCGCTGGGAATAGCGGTATCATTCACGATCTGGCGGGCCCGCCCCATCGCTCCCATCCGGGACACTGAAATTCCGCCGTTTTCTTCCGTTCTTCACCTGAAGGCGGTTTGGGCGCCGACAGTCTGTTTGTTCGCCTCCAATTTCGTTTTCAGCACGCTGTTCACCTTTGTGCCGCTCTACGCCGTTTCCGTTTCCCTGCAGGACTACTCCGTTTTCTATATCTGCTTCGCCGTCGCCGTGATCGCCACCCGTCTCGGCGTCCAACAGCTGACGCAAACGTTCCGGGCGGAAACCGTCGCGACCGTCGCCAGCCTGATGAACGTGGGCAGCGCCCTGATCATTGCAATATATCCGTCAGCGTTCACGTTCGCGGCATCCGGCGTTTTGATCGGGCTAGGGTTTGGCGTCATTTTTCCGGCTCTCACCATCTATGTCATCCAGCGAATCTCTCCCGCCATCAAGGGAACCGGCTTGTCGATCCTCACTGCTTCCGGCGATGTTGGCAATGCCCTTGGCGCCGCTATTTTGGGTATTGTCGCCGAATATTTCGGGTTTCGGTGGGTCTTTGGCCTGTCCGCTTTGGTCGTAGTCGTCTGCACCCGTTATTTTTACGTCACGCTGGTGGTCAACGAGCGCAAGGTCTCCCCCTGACGAATCAAATCCATAAGAAACTGCACATCCCAAAATATAAAAG
>CAZRLN010000037.1:0-25532 GCA_964601085.1 uncultured Veillonellaceae bacterium
GATCCACGAATCGCCGGCGGTCTATTTGTTTGATGAATTTGATGCGATTGGATCGGAACGGGCGATGGACAATGATGTTGGCGAGATGCGACGTGTCCTCAATGCTTTTTTGCAATTCATCGAGCAAGATAAATCGGATAGCGTGATTGTGGCGGCGACTAATAGTATAAAACTTTTAGACCAGGCATTGTTTAGACGGTTTGATGATATTTTGTATTATAGTTTTCCGACCCAGGCAGATGTAATTAATTTAATTAATAATCGATTGGCCGGTTTCTGTTTGCTTCCACAGAGGGCGTTGCTCTCAATTGCCAAAGATGCCAGTAATTTAAGCCATGCGGATATTACTAAAGCTTGTGATGATGCAATTAAAGAAGCAATTCTTAACGATCAAGTGACCGTTAGCAAAAACATATTGCAAAAAATGATAATTGAACGTCAATCCGTTTATAAACGAGGCGAAAATAGTTGATGGCAGAGCGTTTCGAGAACATATTTTTGCAGAATACAACTAACCAAGTAAGTTATACAAGCCCGCAGCAAAATGGCCCCCGATTTAGATTTCCTCTACGTGATGCAATGGAACACGGGCGAAGAATACAACAACAACTTGAAGAAGCTTGGGAATTACACCAGGGAGAACTAGAAAGGCGGCAGGCGGTATCGATATCGGCACACGACGGAGTATACTTTTGTTTTGAAAGCTTACCGGGCTTTGAACTCAAAATTCAAAGTCTTGAAGATCTTCGTTCAGGAATTCGGTTGCTTAATGTTAAGACCTATGGAGATGATGGTGTGGTTCTACAGCGAGCAACAGTTTATGTCCCACATAACAAAAGAACACATTTCTTAGAAAAGGCTCGAAATTACGCTGAAACAGGCCAAAGAAATCAAAAGCTAATGGCAAGCATCGAGGCGGTCCATTTGGCGGTGCTTGAGTCGTTTTGGCAAGATGATATTTCTTGGATGCCAGGGGCAACGCCAGCATGGTGCGAAATCTGGCTAGCCAGTGAACAAACAGAAGTGCTGGCTGAATTTCGGTTGCTTGCTGCATCCATCGATATTCAATTGAAAAATGAACACTTATGCTTTCCGGAAAGAATAGTTGTTTTGGCCTTTGTCACTAATACTCATCTTTTAGAATTAATTCAGCGAAGCCCTTATATTGCGGAATTTAGGAGAGCTCCGGAAACTGCGCGCTTTCTTATTGAACTTTCAAATACTGAGCAATGGGAATGGGTGGATAACCTTTTGTCTCGATTGCACGTGCAACACGACTCGGAAACCTCAGTCTGTGTGCTGGATACTGGTGTCAATAATAAACACGCATTACTTCAATCGCTTATGGAAGATAGTGATTGTCAAGCCTACGATCCTGACTGGGGAGGATATGATGCTGATGGTCACGGTACTGAGATGGCGGGAATCGCTGCTTACGGTGACTTGCAGAAAGCGATTGAAGACACCGGCGTAGTTACTCTGTCCCACCGGTTGGAATCGGTAAAAATTTTGCCAAATAGTGGGGACAATGCGCCAGAACTTTATGGGGCCATAACATCGCAAAGTATCAGTAAAGCTGAAATTCAGCGGCCGGAATTCAAACGTGTCTTATGCATGGCTGTAACTGCCACGAAATTTTCTTCAAAGGATGGGCGGCCGGATTCTTGGTCGGGTGCAATTGACGAAATAGCGTCAGGGTACTTGGATGGGGGGAAACGGCTTTTCTTTATTTCGGCGGGGAATGTTCGAGATCATGCGGATTATCTAAACTATCCAATAAGCAATCAATCGTGTTGCATAGAAAACCCTGGGCAAGCGTGGAATGCAGTAACTGTTGGCGCATACACCGAGAAAGTCACAATATCCGATCCCAATTATAGAGAGGCAACAACAGTTGCTCCATATCGAGGTCTTTCGCCATTTAGTACAACATCATGCTGTTGGGATCAAAAAAAATGGCCTATTAAGCCGGAAATTCTCCTTGAAGGGGGTAACTTGCTTCGCGATTCATTGGGATGTGCTGCCTGTGACGATCTTTCTTTATTATCAACTCATTACAAACCAATGGAGAGACAATTTTCCTGTTCGGGTCAAACGAGCGCAGCAACTGCTAAGGCGGCGTGGATGGCGGCACATTTACAGGAACTTTATCCTAACGCTTGGCCAGAAACCATTCGGGGGTTATTGATTCATTCTGCAAACTGGACTTCGAAAATGAAGGAGCAGTTTTTGCCTCCCAACCCCAATAAAGAACACTACCACCAATTGCTGAGAACCTGTGGATATGGGGTGCCTGATATTGATCGTGCTTGTTGGTGTATCCAAAACAGCGTGAACTTGGTCATTCAGGAGGAACTACAACCGTTTGAACGTGACAATGTCAGCGGGCGCTATGTAACAAAAGATATGAACATTCATCAAATACCTTGGCCAAAGGACGTCTTGTTAGATTTAGGAGCTTTACCGGTAAAGATGAGAGTAACTCTATCCTATTTTATTGAGCCAAGTCCTGGAGAAATTGGTTGGAAAGAACGATATCGTTATGCCTCTTGTGGTTTGCGATTTGATGTTAATAGTGTGAATGAAGAGTTGGCTAACTTTAATCGGCGGCTCAATGCGGCTGCCCGTGAGGATATTGAGTTTGATAATGATAGCGGTAGCGGTAGGTGGCTAATCGGCAAGAATATAAGACACAGGGGATCCATCCATTCAGATATATGGGAAGGTACGGCTGCGAACTTGGCTACAAGTAATCTAATCGGTATTTATCCTGCGATTGGATGGTGGAGAGAACGCCATCATCTTGGACGATGGAATCATACAATTAGATACGCTCTAATCGTTTCGCTAAGTACGGAGGCAGAAACAGTAGATCTGTATACACCAATAATGGCGTTGATTAGAACTAGAGTGCCTATATCCGTTTCCACCGAATTCGGCGAACGATAGTTGGTTTTTTGGGTGGGAACCGGGGTGGGAATAGCCTATAAAAACAAAGATAAGTTATGGGTTGGGTATAAATGGTGAATCGATACAATGACCGATAAAACGCCATTGTGGCGAGTAGGCATAGGAGAAAGGCCGCCAAAACGCTAATTGCTAAACCGATAGGGGGGGAAACTCCCGCGAGGGTTCAAATCCCTCCCACTCCGCCAGTTTAAAAGCATGTAGGCGCTGTCCAACAAATGGGGTAGCGCCTATTTTTTTTTTGTCATGAGTTGAATTTGAATGGACATCAATCAGCGGCTGTCGATTCTCCTATGAGATCGGCAGTTTTATTTTTGAGGACTTGTGTGGCTCGCAAGACGGCTTGTTACAGGATTTATCAATCATCGGGTTATTGGAATGACTAACTCGGTGATGGAGTTGAGGCAAGAAAAACCGATCACTGTATAACGAAATTTGTATAAGCGTAATAAAATCGGGCCTGATAAAACTGGGTAATACTATACAAGCATACGAATGTTAATGGAAATGGAAAGGGCTACACTATAGTCGCAGATGAAAATCTGACAATTAAAAATTTTAAGGAGGGCTTCATGATGTTGGAAATGGCAAAAGTTGTGCTCCAGAACCGGAAAGGACAGGGTTTGGTGGAATATACCCTGATCATTGCCGCGATTGCGATTGCTGTCATCGGCTCCATGGACGGGGTTGCAAATGCAATTACCACTGCTTTCGGAAACATTGCCTTAGCGCTGCAGTAATCTCTCCTATAACAGGTTTCGCCGGGGGGTATTCTGTACGACAGCAGGATACCCCCTCACTTCCCCACAACGGGCGGGATCGGAGTTTGACATGGACATTGATGATCGATAATTGCGGCGCGTCCCAATCCATAATGTGAAAATAAAGGATGCTTGGCATATAAGGGGGCGAGAGCGTTGGAGAAACTGCCGAAAAAAAGTTTGTTTGCGATTGCGTTGGTGCTCAGTCTGGTCACGGCATCCATGATTTATACATTTCTGCAGTCGGCCGCCACGAAGGCGGTGTCGTCGGAAAGCGAAGTCGTGCTGGTTGCTAAGACGAACATTCCCAACCGAACCCGGATTGCCGCGGAAATGGTCCAGGAACAACGGGTGCCGAAAGAATATATTCAACCGGGCGCCGTGCGGGAGATGCCGAAAGCGGTGGGGACGATGACCCGTGAGGAAATCGTTGCCGGCGAACAGGTACTGGAACGGCGATTGCTGCTTCCCGGCGCGAAGTCGGGATTCAGTTGGGTCATTCCGCCCGGAAAACGGGCGCTTACCGTCGCCGCCACCGAAGTGACCGGTGTGGCCGGATTGCTCAAAGCCGGCGATTACGTCGATGTGTTGGTCACAGTAGAGACCCAGACCGGTGGTGGATCATTCACTCAAATGGCGATGCAAAACATTGCGGTGCTTTCGGTGAATCGGGACAGCCTGGCGGGTGCGGACAACGAGTCCCTGGCGAAAGAAACCGCCAAAGATTTGGCGCGGAACAAGCTCACGAGCATTACGCTGGCGGTTTCGCCGGACGACGCGGCCCGGATCACTCTGGCGGAGGAAAAAGGCAAAGTTCGATTCGCCTTGCGGCCCTATTTCCAGGAAGTCGCAACCTATACCGCCCATCCGGTTTCAGCCGCCGACCTCGTCGGCGATCGTCAGGTGCGTCAAGTTACGCAGTCCAGTCCGGAACAATCCGGTGCGCCGTCGGGCCGATCCTCCCAAGGCAATACCTCGGGGATCGTGATCATCCGGGGCACCAAAATCCAATAGGGGGGGAGAAATGTGAAAAAGACTTTTGCCACCGGCGTCATAGTGCTCATCTTCTTGATCGTCTCAACAATGCCGGTTTTGGCGGCCGGGGCAACCGAGCAGATTTCCCTGGGATCCGGACAGTCGCGAACGCTCAATATTGAAGGCTTGCAGCGGGCCGCGATCGCCGACCCGGAAGTAGCGGACGTGGTGGTCGCCTCCAGTTCGGAGCTGATCCTCGTTGGCAAGCAGACCGGGTCCACCACCTTGATCGTGTGGTCCGGCGAGGGCCGGCAGAATTTCCAGATTGAGGTGTCGGCCGCCGATCCGGGGATTGCCAATGAAATCAAGCGCATTCTCGGCTATCCAGACATCCGGGTGGCGAAAGTCAATAAAACGATCATTCTGGAAGGGACGATCAGCGACCAATACCAGCGGGTCCGGGCTGAGAAAATCGCCGGCGCCTACGCAGAAAAAGTGGTGAATCTGCTGGAAATCACCAAACCGATCCAAATTAAAATCGAAGCGAAGATCGTGGAAATCAACCGCCAGAAAACCAAGGACCTCGGCCTGAAATTTTACAGCGGTGACGCCACGACGGCGCCGGGAATATTCTATGCCGGGCAGAGCCAAGTCAATCCCCGGTCGCCGAATACGTTCGGGAATCTTGGCACCTTCGCCCCGATCAATGCGCAGCTGGATTTGCTGATCCGGAACGGTGACGCCAAATTGCTGTCCCAGCCCAACATGGTCACGCTCAGCGGCGACAAGGCGAATATCCTGGTGGGCGGGCAGATTCCGGTCCCGATCAGCAACCAGAACGGCTCGGTCACCGTCGAATGGAAGGATTATGGCGTGAAGCTGATCATTACACCGGAAGCCAGCCGGGAAGGTCTGATCACGAGCAAAGTCAAAGCGGAAGTCAGCGCCGTCGAGTGGGACTCTACCCATCGAATCGCGATTTCCTCCACATTGTCCATCCCGCCGATCCGCACTCGCGTGGCGGAATCGTCGATTGCGCTGCCATCCGGCCAGAGCATGGCGATCGGCGGACTGATCGGCAACAATATTACCCGGGATGTAACCAAGCTGCCATTTTTGGGAGATTTGCCGATTATCGGCCAGTTGTTCCGGAGTTCGAGCTTCACCAAAGAAGAAACGGAACTGATCATTCTGGTGACGCCGACGATCGTCGATCCCATGGCCTTGGTGCCGCCCGTGTCCCCGGAATTGAAGGAGCATATGGATCAAAAGCCGGCAGGAGGGCAAACAAATGTCCGACAAAATCAAGACGCTAATCGTTGATGAGTTGGCGACAACCCGGGACAGCTTAAAAAAACTGATGGAGTCCCACCCGGAAATTGAAGTGGCGGGACAGGCCGGGAGCGGCGAGGAAGCGATTGCCCTGGCCAGAACACTGACTTTGGATATCATTTTGCTGGATGGCAATGTGCGGGGCGGCAACGCCATTGACGTGATCGAGCGCTTGAGCGTGGAAGCGCCGGAAGCGGCGATTCTCGTCATGAGTACGCAGGGGAAGCAGGAGTATTTACAGCGGGCGTTGCTGGCCGGCGCCAAAAATTACCTGATCAAGCCGTTTGACGATACCGAACTGGTGACTATGTTGCGGCAGGTGTTCAAGCAGCAACAGCGGTTTAAGAATGTTTTGCGTCAGGGAAGCTCCGCATCGGCGCAACCGGGGAAAGTCATCAGCATTATTTCCAACAAGGGCGGCGCCGGGAAGACGACCATCGCCGTGAATCTTGCGGTAGCCCTTGCGGAACGGCCGAATGCCCGGGTCGGGATTCTGGACGCCAACCTGCAATTCGGCGATGTCGCGACCTACCTCAATCTCGCTCCCCGGGCATCCATCGCCGATGCCGTCGCGGAAGGGGAGCTACTCGATGAAATGGCGCTGGAAACCTATATGACCGCTTTCAATGACCGGCTGTCGCTGCTGGCGGCACCCACCCGCCCGGAACTGGCGGAAGCCATCACCGGCGGGAACGTGAAAGCCATTTTGTCGCAACTGAAGAAAAAATATGAGTATGTCGTGGTGGATACGGCTACGGATTTTAACGAAATCACCCTGTCGGTGCTGGATGAATCCGACGCGATCGTGGTGTTGGCAGGATCGGATCTGCCGACGCTGAAGAACATGAAGCTCTGTCTGGAAATCCTGCAATCGCTCAAATATGGCGATGACAAGGTCCATATCGTGTTGAATCGGGCAAATTCGGCAGGCGGGTTGAGCGTGCAACAGGTTGAAAAATCTTTGAACCTGAAGTTTTTTGCCACCATCCCCAGCGATGGGAAGACGGTTCTGCCTTCCATAAATCACGGGATTCCCTTTGTTCTGGCCAATCATCATTCCGCGGTGGCGCAGACCGTGTTCCAGCTCGCGCAAAAACTGGCGCCGCAGGAAGTGAGCGCGCCGCCTAAAAGCATGGCGGCAAAAGTGTTGGGCATTTTTGGCTGATTGGAGGTGAGACGGATGGTATTGCTGATATCCGTCGGGGTATTTATTTCGCTGCTGGTGATATTATTGCTGCTCAGTAAATTGATGGCCGAAGATCAGGAAAGCGTGGAACGCTTGAAACATCTCGTCGACGCCATGCAAAACATGTCCGGGGAGTCGTCGGGGATGGACAGAAACAATCCGAAGGGGCTCCGGGGAGTCATCCGCAAGGCGAGCCGAATTCTAGGGTCGCCGCGCTGGGTTCGTGATCTGGATTTTCGGCTGCAACAGGCGGCGATCTCCCTTACTGGCGCGGAATTTATGGTGGTTTGCCTGAGCCTGGGGTTTTTAGGGTTTCTGGTTGGAAACATTGGCAGTCGCGCAAATTCGTTGAAAGCGTTGGTCATGGCTGCACTGCTGTTCTGGATTCCGTTCATCGTACTCCAGATTTGCCGGAAACGCCGGGTGAAAGCTTTCGCCCAGCAGTTGGGCGACGCCCTGACCTTGGCGGCCAATTCGCTGCGGACGGGTTACAGTTTTATTCAGGCATTCGATATGGTGGCCCGTGAAATGCTGCCGCCCATCTCGGTGGAATTTGCCCGGACCGTCAAGGAAACCAATCTGGGCATTCCGATGGAAGACGCCTTGGTGAGCATGGCGAAACGGGTGAATTCCAAAGATTTCGACCTGGTCATCACTTCCGTATTGATTCAGCGGCAGGTTGGCGGAAATTTGGCGGAGATTCTCGATAATATTGCCCGGACGATTCGCGAGCGCGTCCGAATCCGGAATGAAATCAAAACCCTCACCGCCCAGGGCCGGATATCGGGTCTGATAATCAGTTTGCTGCCGTTTGCGCTGGCGTTGGCAATCTATACGCTTAATCCGGAATATATCAGCCTGCTGTTCGTCCATCCGGTCGGCAGGATGCTCCTGGCGGGAGGTTTGGTCGGGCAACTGATCGGCATACTTCTGATCCGGCGTATCGTGGCGATTGAAGTGTAGCGAGAAAGGTGGCGAAGCGGATGCGGGAAATCCGGGCAAAACGGGAACGGGGACAGGCTTTGGTTGAATTTGCCATGGTGTTGCCTGTCTTGATCCTTCTTGTCGTAGGAATGATGCAGTTCGGGTTGTTGTTCCATGAATTTCTTCTCGTTACGCACGCGGCGCGGGAAGGCGCCCGCGTGGCGACGCTAGGCGGTTCGGACGCGGAGATTGTCGCGGCGGTAAACGCAGCGGCCGCTTCGCCTTCCGACACCGACATCATGCCGGCAAGCCGTGTGCGAGGCGCCCAGGTCACGATAACTGTGACGAAGCATGTGGAGCTGATTACCCCGTTGTTCAGCGCGATGTTTCCCCAAAATCCGGTTCCCATTTCGGGAACTTCCATAATGCGGGTGGAATAGGAGGGCTAGACGATGAAAATACTGGATCGGCTCCGAAACCAACAACGCGGCTCCGTGATCGTCATGACTGCGGCGATACTGGTTGTGCTGGTTGGCATGACCGCCTTGGTCGTGGATTTGGGGTTATTGTATGCGACGCGAGTTCAGTTGACGAATGTGGCGGATGCCGCGGCTTTGGCGGGAGTTCAGGAACTGCCCCGCAACAGCGACGGCGCCTATTCCAGCGCTGCCGAATATGCCCGGTTGAATGGCAAGACCGGGGACCGGGTGGACATCCGTGTTCTGAGCGGGACGACAGTCGCCGTCAAAGCCACGCGCACCGTGCCGCTGATGTTTGCGCAGATCTTTGGCCTGGCCACTTGCGATGTGAGCGGGGCGGCAGCGGCCCGAATCAATCCGGTCAGTCGGCTGACCGGAACCCTGCCGTTTGGTTTGGTTCAGCAAACCTTGGTTTATGGGCAGGTATACACCATAAAAATCGGTTCCGGCACGGCCAGCGGCAGTTATCATGGAAATTTCGGCGCCCTGGCATTGGGCGGAACGGGTGCGAGCGTTTTCCGCGACAATATCAAGTATGGCGCCGACGTATCGATTCAGCTCGGGGATTGGGTGACAACGGAAACTGGCAATATGGTCGGGCCGACGAAACAGGGGATCAGCTATCGTTACAACCAGGATCCTAGCGCGACCTTCGCAACGGTCGCCAAAGATTCATCGAGAATCTTGGTCGTCCCGGTGATTCAAAGCCTGGATGTTAGCGGCCGGGGGGCGGTTCTCGTGGTCGGGTTCGCCGCGTTGTTCCTCGAAAGCCCAAACCTCACCAATAACGGCGAGGTAACCGGCCGATTCATCCAGATGGTCGCGCCGGGCGATCCGGGCAGCGATGGCGGCGGGGACTATGGGCTCTACGCCAGTCGCCTTATTTCCTACACATCCGTCAATTGAATTGTCACTGGACAGGACATTTACGCGAACGTCGAGGTGGGATGACAATGAGGATGAATGCCCCGAAAAAAATCAAGGGACAGGTTTTGTTGCTGGCGGTGGCTTTGCTGCCCATTGTCGTTGGATTAGGGGCATTGGTAGCGGACTTGGGCGTTTTATATCTGACCAAGTCGGAACTGCAGACAGCCGCCGAGCAAGGAGCGCTGGCCGGATGCCATGATCTGAACGGCGGCCATCCGAGCCCGACGAATGCCTACAGCAATGGGATCGCCTATGCCAAGAAGTCCCCCGGGAAATCCTCGGACACGGTGGCCGCCACGGTGACCTACACGGCAACGCAAAAATCGGTGAAAGTCTTTGCGAGCCGCGCCATCAACCTGTTCTTTGCACCAATTTGGGGCAAGGATTCCAGTGCGGTCAGCGCTTCGGCGACCGCCCGCCTGACACCGACCAGCAGTATCCCGCCCGGGGCGCCGCCTTTCGTCATCAAGGCGCCAACCGATATCATCTGGCAGGGTGGCCCGCAAGGGGATTCCTACAGCCAGCCCTACTACATGAAAAAAACTCCGACCAAAGCCCAGGAATTCACCTACGTAAACGGGGTATTCAAAAATCCGACTTCGTATGATGCGTATTTGGATTTGTTGGCGGATGGCTATTCCAAGGCGGTGAATCTCAATACCGTGATGTATCATATCGGCCCGGCCACAGCAAGCGAATCGGCGGTGAATTCTTTCGCCAGCCGGTTGACGGCGGGCGGGAACCAGGACATCCTGCAGGCGAAAGCCGGCGATCCCCGGCTCATGCTCATCCCGGTCGTTGAAACCCTGTCGACGAGCACCAGGTTGTGGGACTATTCCACCAGCGGAATGAAAATCGTCGGCTTCGTCGGATTTTGGTTCGACAGCATCAATAAAGGAAAATTGTACTATGTCAACGGTTCGAGATATTACCTGGATTACGTTGTTACCGGACGGTTTGTCCGGGTGGCGTTGCCGACCGGGACGGGGAATGTGGTGCCGGGTCAGCAGTGGTATGGCGTGGGAAACGTGCAATTGGTGGAATAACAGGCGAGAATGTCGGGCGGAGGGTGAGCATGTTTCAACAAATTGCGAAGTTCCTCAAAAAAAAACAGGGGCAAGGGATCGTGGAGTTTGCGCTGATTGCACCGGTGTTTTTGTTGCTGGCCATCGGGATTCTGGAAATCGGCCGGGTGTTGTATGCGCAGCTATTGGTCACGGAGGCGGCGCGGGAAGGGGCGCGGGCCGTAGCCATCAGCGGCGACCGGCGGCAAGCCGCCGTCGCGGTGGCCCGGTTCCCCGGCGCCTACACGACGCGGGTCACGCCGTCGCCGTTGGTCTATGGGCAGAACGTTTCCGTGGAGGTCAGCACCAGCGTCGAAATTATTACACCGATGATCAGTGCCATTGTCCGACCCAACCCGTTTCCTGTTTCCAGTATCGCGAATATGCGGCAGGAAAACAGCAGCCCCTTAAATTAAGGACTCATTTTCCGAATGGAGGCGCAAATCATGTTTTGGGTGAAGCGACTCGAAGAGAAGAAGCAACTGGAAGAGGCAGCGCCAGCGGGAGGAATCGGCAAACATAAAGCCGGCCCGGTCACAAAACTCGATCCCTATCAACCTTTAAAACAGAAAATACACCAAAAAATAGTGGATGAACTGGGATCCGTGGAGATGGACCGCCGGCAACTCGAAGAAGCGGTGACCCATATTTCCTCGGCGGCGATGGACGCGGAACCGGTGTTGGTGCCCCGCTTCGAGCGCACCCGGATCATCTCGGAAATCATCGACGAGGTTCTGGGCCTGGGGCCTATCGAACCGCTCCTGAAAGATGACACGGTGACCGAAGTAATGGTCAACCGCTACAATCAGGTCTATGTGGAGCGGAACGGTTTGTTGGTTCTTACGGATGTTCATTTTCGGGACGACATTCACGTGATGCACATCATCGAAAAAATCGTCTCACCATTGGGTCGGCGAATCGATGAAAGTTCGCCGATGGTGGATGCCCGACTGCCCGATGGTTCACGGGTCAACGCGATTATTCCACCGCTGGCCCTGACCGGACCCGCGCTGACCATCCGGAAATTTTCCCGCGATCCCTTCAAGATTAACGATCTGGTCGATATGGATACGCTGACGCAGGAGATGGCGGATTTGCTGAAAGCCTGCGTGGAAGGGAAACTGAATATCGTAATTTCCGGGGGAACCGGCTCCGGAAAAACCACCACGTTGAACGTATTGTCGTCGTTTATTCCGGCGGATGAGCGAATCGTGACGATCGAAGACGCCGCCGAACTGCAGTTGCGGCAGGAACATATTGTAACCCTCGAAGCCCGCCCGGCCAATATCGAAGGCCGAGGGGCCGTGACGATCCGGGATCTTGTCCGCAATTCCCTGCGCATGCGTCCCGACCGGATCGTGGTCGGCGAGGTGCGTAGCGGCGAGGCGTTGGACATGCTCCAGGCGATGAATACCGGCCATGAAGGCTCGATGACCACCGGTCATGCCAATTCGCCGCGCGATATGGTGAGCCGGATGGAAACCATGGTGCTGATGGCGGGGATGGACCTGCCGGTTCGGGCGATCCGGGAACAGATTTCTTCGGCGATCGACCTGGTGATCCAACAGTCCCGGCTCCGGGATGGCAGTCGCAAGATCACCCACCTGACCGAGGTGCAGGGGATGGAAGGCGACGTCATCACCATGCAGGACATTTTCGTTTTTGACCAGACCGGCCGGGATGCCAACGGGAAAATTATCGGTCGATTCAAACCGACCGGGATCCGGCCCAAGTTTGTCGAGAAATTGCTGGCGAATGGAATCAAATTGCCGGCGGAGCTCTTTTGGCCCAGGTAATGGCGGGAGGGGGTCTGAACATGTTGTGGATTATTTCGTTATCCACCTTTGTTTGCACATTCATTTTGATCCATTTGTTTCTGCAAACGTGCATTTCCAACGAAGAAACGGCGGAAATCCGGCTTCGTGGTCTGCTTTCCGCCATGGAGAGCAGGGGTTCTTTTGGCGGTGAACCGCATTCTGCGCTTTTGCAGCGTAGTCTGACGCAGAGATTGACCGCCTTGGCGCCCGGACTTACCCAGTTCGTGCCGGCGTCAATCCGTCTGAAGATGACTGAAAAGCTGGCGATGGCCGGCGGAGTCGGCGGAATCGGACCGAACGGCTATCTTCTATTGACCGTTGCCATGGGGCTCTATTTGCCGATTATTCTCGCCGGCGTCATGTTTGCTTTCCAAATGCCGGTTAGCAAAGTGCTGCGGCTCGCGTTAGGTGTTTCGGCTTTTGGACTATGCTTGCCGTTCCTGTTTCTGAACTATAAAATTCGGGCCCGACAACACAGTATGCAGCGCGATCTGCCGGATGCGATCGATTTGATCACGGCCAGCGTCGAAGCGGGTCTGGGCTTTGACGGGGCATTGCAGATCTTGTCGGAAAAGATGGAAGGGGCGTTGGTGGACGAATTCACCCGGACGCTTAACGAGATGCGTGTCGGGGTTCCCCGCCGCGAGGCATTGGTGGCGATGGGAAAGCGCTGTAATTTGCCCGATGTTTCCGGTTTCATCACGTCGCTGATCCAGGCGGATCAGCTGGGGGTCAGCATCGGCAACGTGTTGCGGGTGAAATCGGTGGCAATCCGGGAGAAACAGCGCCAACGGGCCCAGGAACTGGGGATGAAGGCGCCGGTCAAGATGTTGATTCCGTTAGTCTTTTGCATCTTTCCCGTCATTCTTATCATAATACTGGGGCCGGCGGCCATCAAGATCACCGACACGCTTCTCAAAAAGTAGGACCGGAGACGACGATGCGTTTATTCAATGAAAGCCGCGGGATGGTCCTGGCGGAACGGATCACAGTCGCCGATACCTTTTGGAAGCGCCTGCGGGGGCTATTGGGCACGCGGGAATGGCCGGAGGGGAATGCTTTTTTGCTCCGTCCCTGCAATAGTGTCCATATGTTCGGCATGAAGTACTGCCTGGACGTGCTGTTTCTGGATCGTCAAAACATTGTGCTGGCGGCGGTGGAATCCCTGGCGCCGGGCCGGCTTAAACTATGCCGTGGCGCGAAGTGCGTCGTGGAGTTGCCCGACGGGACGGTGCGGCGGACCGGAACTCGCTGCGGCGACCAATTGCAAATTTTATAAGCCCGCTAAATTAACAACGCGAACAAAAGGTCCGCAGCAGCCATGATGGCGGTTTGCGGGCCTTTTTGTCCGCGCCGCCGCCATTGACAGCGGGTGCAAAAATGTGGTATACGTGCAGGAAGCGGGGAAAAACGGCTGCGGCCGGGAAAGAAAGAGGCGCTGGCGTGGATATTTTGCAATTTGACAAGTTGCATTGCAAAAACTGTTATAAATGTGTCCGGCATTGTCCGGTGAAAGCGATCGAGGTGAAAAGCCACCGCGCCCAGATCAACGCAGCGGAGTGCATCTTGTGCGGCGAATGTACGATCATTTGTCCGCAGAAAACAAAAGGGGCGATCAGTGAAGTCGTCCCAATGCGGGAGGCCATCACCGCCGGCGAGTCCGTCGTCGCCAGCCTGGCGCCTTCCGCCGTCGCCTATTTTCATTGTTCCGTCGAGGCCCTGAAGGCGGCGCTCGTGAAACTGCAATTTGCCGCCGCGTTCGAAACGGCCGAAGGCGCATATCTCGTCAAAACCGAATACGAGAAGCTGATCGCCAAGCAGCCCGGGCAGGTCTGGATTTCTTCCTGCTGCTCCTCGGTCAATCTGCTGATCGGCAAATATTACCCGGCGGCCTTGCCGTATCTGGCGCCGGTGGCGACGCCGATCCAGGCGCACGCCAAACTGCTGAAGGAACGCTTTCCTGCGGCGAAGATCGCCTTTATCACGCCCTGCGTGTCGAAAAAAGCGGAACGCTACGCGATCGGCTCTCAGATTGATTATGTCATCACGTTTGAAGAGATGGAAGAAATGCTTCGGGATGCAGGAATCGTCTTGTCGCCGGATTCCGAGGGCGATGGCCAGCAATATCTGTCGCGCAAATTCCCCGTCGACGGCGGTATTGTTGCCACCATGGCCCGACCCGCCGGGCGGCGCTATGTTTCCGTAAGCGGCTACAATGCCTGCGTACAGGCCATCCGGGACATCCAGGACGGCAGGATCGCCGACTGCTTCGTCGAAATGAGCCTCTGCGAAGGGAGCTGCATCGGCGGCCCCTCGTTCCGCCGGCAGGAACTGTCGTTGTTGGGCGCGTCGCTGGAAATCCAGCGCCACTCGGCTGCAGCGAATTATGCGGAAGATTTCAATCTGTCCTGCCAGTCTTCGCTGACCCGCCGCTTCGCCGCGCTCCCGGCGAGCGCCGCGCCGCCGCCGTCCGTCGAACAGATCGCCGCCGTACTGCGCAAGATGGGCAAACTTTCGCCGGCCGACGAATTGAACTGCGGCATGTGCGGCTATCATTCCTGCCGGGAAAAGGCGGCCGCAATTCTGGCAGGCAAGGCCGAAATCAACATGTGTCTGCCGTACATGAGCGAGCGGGCCGAATCGTTTTCCAACCAGATCATCAACATCACGCCCAATGCGATTGTCACGGTGGACATGGATCTGAAAGTGCAACAAATCAACCAGGCGGCCTGCGAGATTTTTCGCCTGGCCCCGGAGGATGTCCTGAAGCAGCCGGTTTCCCGGATTCTCGATGAGTTCAGTTTTGTGGACATGATCATGCAGGGCACGGCCAAAGTCGAAAAGACCGCATTCCTGCCCGAATACAACGCCTACCTGCAGCAGGTTTTCCTGTATGACAAGGAAAGCGGCATGGTCGTCTGCATCATGAAGAACATTTCCCGCGACCGGCAGAAAAAGAATCAGGCCCTGAAAAAGAAAACCCAGGCGGCGGCCCTGGCGGACGAGATCGTCGATAAGCAGTTGCGCATCGTGCATGAAATCGCCTCGCTGCTCGGCGAAACCGCGGCCGAGACGCAGATCGCCGTGCACGACCTGAAAGCGGCCATTATGATGGACGACGAGGATTGAGGCCATGTTCGAGGCGGAAATGAAATTCCTGGAAAGCGGCTGGGCCAGCCTCAACAAACATGATGAGAAGCTGTGCGGCGATTTCTTCCGGAGCTTTGAAAACAATGGCAAAAAGGTCTTCGTGTTGTCGGACGGTCTCGGCAGCGGCGTGAAAGCGAACATCCTTTCCACGCTCACAGCGACGATTCTCGGCACCATGCTGTCGCGGGGCATTCCGCTCGACGAGTGCATCAGCACGGTGGCCACGACTCTGCCCGTTTGTCGGCAACGCAAGCTCGCATATTCGACCTTCACGGTGTTGCAGATCGAGAACAGTATGGCGTATCTCGTCCAATACTGCAACCCGCCGGTGATTTTGCTGCGGCAGGGGCGGAATGTGAACTATCCCCACGATATCCATTTCATCGGCGAGAAAGAAATCCTCGAAAGCCACATTCCCATTGCGACAGGCGATATCCTGATTCTGACGTCCGACGGCGTCGCCAACGCCGGCGTCGGCAAGCTGGCGCCGAATGGTTGGCAGCGCGGGGAACTGGTTGCTTTTCTGGAGCGGCTGGACACAGCAACGTTGTCGGCATCCCACATTGCGGCCCAGATTGTCGACTGCTGCCGGACGCTCAGCGAAGAGTCCCTCGACGACGATGCGTCGGTGCTGGTCGTCAAGTTTCGGGAGCGCAGCGTGGTGAACATTCTGGCGGGACCGCCGGAAAACAGGGAAGACGACAACCGCGTCCTGAAGCTGTTTTTTGCCAAGGCGGGACTCCGAGTCGTCTGTGGCGGCACGACCGCTCAGGCCGTCAGTAAGTTTCAGGGCAAACCGCTGACCGTCATCGAGGAGAGCGACACGCCTGAAATCCCGGCCATGTACCGCATGGAGAACGTCGACTATGTGACGGAAGGCGTCGTCACCCTGAAAAAAGTGCTGGAACTTTGCCGCCGACATCTGACGGACCCGCTGGGCCTGCTGGAACTGCGCCGCAAGAAGGATGCGGCTTCCGTGCTGGCCCGGGTGCTGATCGAGACGGCGACCGATGTCAATATTTACTTTGGAATGGCGGCCAACGAAGCGCATGAGGGAACGGAATTCGATTTTCAGGTCAAGCTGTCGCTGATCCGGCAGCTCGAGGAATGCCTGCGCCAAATGAACAAAAATGTCAAAATCAGCTTTTGCTGATGGACGCTGTCAGGTTGAACCGGTTTGCCGTAGCCGGGCGACCACCTTGTTTCGACCGGCCGCTTTCGCTTCGTACATGGCTTCGTCCGCCACGCGGATCAGGTCGTCGATGGACCTGTCGCCGGGGGTGGCCGTGGCGATGCCGATGCTGACCGTAAACCGGATCTCACCGGCCGGCGTTGCCACGGGAGTTTCCGCCAGGGTCTCCCGCAACCGCTCGGCGACGGTATAGGCCTGATCCGCCGGCGTTTCCGGCAGCAGACCAACAAATTCCTCGCCGCCCAACCGGCCGCATATGTCCGTGGCGCGCAACAGTCGCCGGCTGACTTCCGCCAGCTTGATCAGGACCTGATCGCCGGCGGCATGCCCGTAGGTGTCGTTGACCTGCTTGAAGTGGTCGATGTCCAGGACGAAGAGGGACAGAGGGTGGTGATACCGCTGGTATTGCTCCAGTTCCCGCTGGCCGGCCTCCAGAATGATGCGGCGGTTGCTCAGGCCCGTCAGGTTGTCGATGTTGGCCAGCCGCAGCAATTCGGCCTCCATGCGGTAGCGTTCGGTCACATCGGCGCCGGCGCTGAGAGTGCCGATGACTTCACCGTGGACATTTTTCAGGACATTGCTGATCCAGGCGATCATCCGGCGCTGTCCGCCGCGGGTCAGAGTTTCCATTTCCACCGACAGGCTGCGGGACGGAATTTGCCCCGACACCAGTTGTAAAAAGCGGGTCCGGGCCGTGGCGCGGTTCTCCGGGGGAACGACGGCTTCGACCCAGTCTTTGCCGATCAGATCCTCTTCGGTGTAGCCGAGGATTTCCGCGCCCCGGTGATTCAGCATCGTGACCCGGCCGGACAGATCGAGGGCCACCAGTAACGATCCCGCCATGTCCAGATAATATTCCGCCCGGTCCTTTTCCGTCTGCACCAAGTCGCTGAGTTCATGTTGGCGTTTGCTGGCGTGGATGAGCGCATAGATAAAGAGAAACAGCAGGGCGGTGATGGAAATGGCCGCCCCATAATAAAGACGCCGGCGCTCCCGGAAATACTCCAGGGCATCGGCGTCTGTCTGCGCGACTGCGGTGACGAGGCCATAGGCTTCCATGACCCGGAACGAGACAAAACTTCGGCCTTGACGAGGAGGCATCTCCGTCAGGATCATGCCGGCGGCGGAAGTCGCAACGGATTGGGCCAGCGGCGAGCCGGCGACGGACTGGCCGATCAGATCGCGGCGGCCTTCACTGGCGGCCCGGACCCAGCCATCCGTTCCCAGCAGTAAAAAATCCATCGGCTCGAGCATCGTTTGCTGAAACAATTCGCCGAAGTACAGGGCTTTGATACCCATGGCGACTACGCCGGCAAACGAGCCGTCGGGGTGGTTGAGACGTCGGCTGAGCGGCACGAGCGTCTGGCCGGACACCCGGCCGGTGATCGACGGGCCGATGAACAGCTTGCCGGTCTCCTGCCGGGCATGCACCTGGAAATAATCCTGGGTGGACATATCCAAAGTCAATCCTGCCGAGTCCGGGCTGAAGTCCAAAAGCACTTTTCCCTGCGCGTTCGCGATCATGGCCAGGCGCGAAAAACGGACGAAACTGCGGGATTGCAGGATCGCCCGGGTCGTCGGCGAGACGGCGCCGTTTTTTTCGTAATCGTTTTTGATCAACAGCAATACAAGGTCGATGTCGTTCAACATATCCGCCAGATGGGTTTCCATGCCTTTGCAGATGTTGGCCTGGACCTGGCGGGTGCGTCGCATGGCGTCGGCATACTCCTGGCGCACCAGATGATAAGCGGGGAACCAGGTCATCAGGACCAGGCCCAACCCGGCCACGAGGATCCAGACATTCATGACCGGACCCAGTCGGCTTATTTTTTGGTCCGTTGTCTGTCGCAACCCTGCACCGGCCATTACGCCTCCAGCATTCCTGTTGTCTGTGCCGTTGCCTATAATGGTAAAAGTTCTCTGTCGAAATGAAAGTTCCTGCCAGGATCGCGGGCAGGGAAAAATCGCCCGGAACGCGAACATAATCATATTCCCTGCGAGGGACTGGAAGGAGAAGAACCATGAAAAATATTGAAATGACCACCGACGGCGACATTCTGACGATCCGGGTGGATCTGTCCCAGCGCTTCGGCAAATCCAGCAGCGGCAAGTCCACGATCGTCGCCAGCACCGAGGGCAATCAGGCGGTGCCGGGGCACGAGGAAATCAAAATCGGCCTGAATGTCTATACGAAGTAAAGCGGGCCGCTGAAATGCTGCGATGGATCATCCATGTGGACATGGATGCCTTCTTCGCTTCGGTGGAGCAGCGGGATCATCCGGAATATCGGGGCAAGCCGGTCATTGTCGGCGGACTGGGCAACCGGGGCGTGGTGTCGACGGCATCCTACGAAGCCCGGCGTTTCGGCGTGCATTCGGCGCTGCCCATGGCGACGGCGCGGCGTCTGTGTCCGCAGGGCGTCTTTCTCGCCGGCGACCACCGGAAATACTCCCAGGTATCCGGCCGGATCATGACGATCCTGGACCGGTATTCGCCGCTGCGGGAGCAGGTTTCCGTCGACGAGGCATTTTTGGATGTCACCGGCATGGAACTTTTGTATCCGTCGCCGGTGGATATTGCCCGGGAAATAAAACGCCAGGTGAAGGAGGAACTGTCCCTGACCGTATCGGCGGGGGTGGCGCCCAACAAATTTTTGGCCAAGATGGCCTCCGACCTGCAGAAACCGGATGGGTTGGTCGTGGTGGAACATGGCCGGGAACAGGATTTTCTGCAAAACCTGCCGGTCGAGAAACTCTGGGGGATCGGCGAGGTAACCGCCAAAAAACTCCACGCCAAAGGAATCTGCACGATCGGCCAGCTGGCCCGGCTGCAGGAAGCGCAACTCAAAAGTTTTTTCGGCGAGAATGCCGCCACGGTCCATGCCTTGGCGCTGGGCCGCGATGACCGGCCGGTGGTTTCCGGGCATGAGGCGAAATCAATCGGCGCGGAGGAAACCTTTGAACGGGATCTGTACGCGGGCGACGACATGCGGACCGCGCTGATGGAGCTGGCGGAGCGGGTGGGATACCGCCTGCGGAGCGAAAAGACCACCGGGCGGACTATCACGCTGAAACTGCGCTACGGGACATTTCAGACGCTGACGCGGCGGCGGACGCTGACGGAGCCGACCCAGATCGATGAAACGATCTACCGGACCGCCGTTGAACTGCTGGAGCAGCAGGGGGCTGGTTCGGGAGTGCGGCTGCTCGGCATCACCGTGTCTCAGCTGGAGCCGGAGCGACCGGTGGAACCGTCGCTGTTCGGCAACCCCGAGGAAAAGGGCCGGCAGCTTTCTTCGGCCATGGACCAGCTGCGCCGGAAATTCGGCGCGGCGGTGGTCATGCATGGCCGGCTGGCGCCACGCAAAGAAGGGAAGGAACCAAAGGATGATTAATCGACAGCGGGTATTGCAGGAATTCATGGAACTGGTGGCGATCACCTCGCCCAGCGGCGGCGAGAGGGAAATCGCCGATGTCCTGAAAGGCAAGCTGCAGGCGGCGGGCCTACAAGTCGAGGAAGACGCGTCAGGGGAAAAGGTCGGCGGCAACGCCGGCAATCTCATCGCCCGCCTGACGGGAACGGTGACCGGCGCGCCGGTCCTCATGCTCAGCGCGCATATGGACTCGGTCCCGCCGTGCGCGGGAATCCGACCGCAACTCAACGATGGCATGATCACCTCCGCCGGCGACACCATCCTCGGCGCCGACTGCAAATCCGGGATCGTGCCGATCCTGGAGGCGCTGCGGCGGCTGCGGGAGGAAAACTTGCCGCATGGCGAGATTGTGGTCGTGTTCACGATTTCGGAGGAAGCGGGTCTGGATGGCGCGATTCAGATTGATCCGGAAAAAATTCGGGCCGATTTCGGCTACGCCCTCGACGGCGAAGAGGTGGGCAGCGTGACCAACATGGCGCCGGGGCAGAACTCGATCGACATCGTGGTGCGGGGGAAAAGCTCCCACGCCGGGGTGGCGCCGGAGGAAGGCATCAACGCTATTGTTTTGGCGGGAAAAGCCCTGGCGGCGATTCCCCAGGGCCGCATCGATTTCGAAACCACCTGCAACGTGGGCCTGATCAAAGGCGGCACGGCTACCAACATCGTGCCTGACCGGGTGGAGATTGGCGCGGAGGCGCGAAGCCGCGACATGGAGAAGTTGGCGCGGTTGACCCGGGAAATCACTGATGCTTTTTCGCGGATTGCGGCCGCAGGCGGCGGCAGCGCAGAGATCAGCGTGCGAAAAAGTTATGAACCTTTTGTTTTGGACGAGAATTCTCCGGTCGTCGCGACGGCCGTGCGCGCGGCGCAAGCGGCGGGGATCGCGCCCCGGATCGAAGCGACCGGCGGCGGCAGCGACGGCAATTTCTTCAACCGCTACGGAGTGCCGACGGCCATTCTGGGGACAGGCATGGCGAAAGTCCATACCACCGCCGAATTCATCCGCGAAGATGATTTGTACCGGACGGCGGAATGGACGCTGGCGATCATCCGGGAGGCGGCGAAGATGACCCGGCCTACTTGAAAATGATGCTGAGCTCCGCGTCCATCTCCCGCTGAAACGCTTTGCGCTGTTTTCCCACGGCTTCCATCTCCAGGCTGCAGTCGCCTTCCGTGCCGACGGACACGACCGCCAGCCCCTTGGCGTGCGAGACCAACGGATTGGTGATCTGTTGGCGGTGGGTGGAATCCAGGCTGTTGGCGACCGCGAGGATGATCGCCATTTTGCGGGCTTTCGCCCAGTCGGTGTCATCCAGAAACTCGCTATAGACCCGGTTGCGCATGAACTTGCCGGCGATGTTGCTGTGCCAGCCGGCCACTACGGCTGTCAGAATCTGCTCGCGGTGGGTCAGGCCGAACAGGCGGGCATTTTCGACCAGGTAGGCGCTGTGACGAGAATGGTCGTAATAGTTTATGCTGATGCCGATGTCGTGGAGCAGGGACGCCGACCGCAACAGCATCCGGTCCCGGGCGTCCAGGCGGTGCAAGGCGGTCCAGCCGTCGAACAGCTGCAGGGCGATGTCGGTGACGTGAAGGGCATGCTGCTCGTTCACCTTGTAAAACCGCAGCATGTTCATCGAGCTGTGGCCCAGAATATCCGAAATCACATCGGGATAATATTCGTGTCGCAGATAATGCCGGAAAAATAAACCTTCCCGAACGCCGCAGCCGCTGACGACGAGGTTCGTGGCGCGGATCCGGTCGAACAGGCGCTTCACCACGGCGATGCCGGCGATGATGATGTCGCCCCGCTCGCTGCTCAGGCCACTCATGCGCCGGCGCTGCACCAGATTGGCGCCGGTGACGAGACGAAACAGATCTTCGAGGGCGATCGGACCCATCCGGTAATTGTGGATCTTCGAAAACGGGTAATTTTTGCGGGCTTGGTCCATTTTGGCGATGTTGCGGGCCGTGCCGCCGATCCCGACCAGCGGCAACGACAGCGGTTCCAGCCAGGGGGCTTTTTGCAGCTGGCGGTCGATGAAGCCGCACAAATGCGACAGATTGGCTTTGGAGACCTTGTCATGGGTTTTGAATTCGTCACTGAGGTTGACAGCGCCGATCGGCAGACTGATGCTCTCAACCAGACGCCGGTCCCGGACCAGGGAAATTTCCGTGCTGCCGCCGCCAAGGTCAAACAGGACCGCATCTTTGACATCGACAGTGTTGACGGTTCCCAGATAGCCGAGAAACGCTTCGGTTTCTCCGCTGATCGCCTGGAGGGGCAGGCCCGTTTCCCTGGCGGCCATATCCAAAAACTGGGGACCATTGCGGGCGTTGCGGACCGCGGCGGTCGCCACGGCCAGGATGGTGTCGGCTTTCATGATATTGCACATCTGGGCAAAATTCCGCAAAGCGGCCAGGGACCGATCGATCGCCGCCGGCGTGAGAATCTGGTCCCGCCCCATGCCTTCCCCCAGCCGCAGGCTCTCTTTCTGGTGGTAGACAAGGTTGTAGGCTCCGTTGGCGTAAATGTGCAGAATGATCAGCCGGGCCGAGTTGGACCCGAGATCGATGACGGCGACTCGTTCGGACATGGATGCATCCTCCCGCGGTTGATGAAATCAGGGGGAAAATTGTCTCTAAACAACAATTCTGCTTGACTCGCCCTTCTCCTGCTTGTTACAATGAAACGCGAACCAAAAAATTCGTTTCCCAACGCAGTGCGTTGGATGAATTCGGGGTGAGTTGAACAATGAGCGATCGCATTTTTAAAGTAGTGATTCATTTTGCCGCGGAATACGGACAAGTCGAATACGACGCAGCGACAAAAACGGTCCGGGTCAATTTGGCGGATGCGGAAAAACGGCAGGCCGTGGAGAAATATCTCACTGAGCCGCATGTGATTCCCAATGCGGACGGCGACGATCTGCGGACATTCCATCCTAAATCGCTGGTTCCCACGGATGATCTGGACAGCTTTAAGCTGGCGTTGACCCGCCTGTGGCATCATACCGGGATCTATGTGGACTGGAGCCGGCCGACTGCATAAATAAAATTTCAGCCGCATTTGACTTTCTCGATAGGATATGATAATATTCCTTTTGGATTCTCTGCCCGTAGCTCAGCTGGATAGAGCGCTTGACTACGAATCAAGAGGTCGCAAGTTCGAATCTTGCCGGGCAGGCCATTTATTTATCCATAACGCGCCCGTAGCTCAGGTGGATAGAGCAGCGGTTTCCTAAACCGCGTGCCGGTGGTTCGAGTCCTCCCGGGCGCACCAGAAATTACGCTGAAGTGGTGGCCGGGCCGTGAATGATTTCGAGTTTATGGGACTGGCGCTGGCGGAAGCCGGGCAAGCGGCGTCGGAAGGCGAAGTGCCGATCGGCGCGGTTTTGGTGTCTGCCGGCGAAGTGATCGCCCAGGCGCATAATCGTCGCGAGACGGACAAAGACGCCACTGCCCATGCTGAAATGCTCGTGATTCGGGATGCTTGCCGCAAACTGGGTTGCTGGCGACTGACCGGCGCAACTTTGTATGTTACGATCGAACCGTGTCCGATGTGTGCGGGAGCCTTGGTGATGAGCCGGATCGACCGTTTGGTGTATGGCAGTCCGGATTTTCGGGCCGGCGCAGTGGAGTCAATATTTAACGTAGTTCAGCATCCGGCTCTGAATCACCGGTTGGCGGTGACGGCCGGAGTTCGGCAAGAAGAGTGCGCTGCAGCGATGCAGGCTTTTTTTCGCAATAGACGCCGTTCTGCGGCGCAGGATAAAGTTTGAACCAGTTTCACGGAGAGGTGTCCGAGAGGTCGAAGGTGCTTGACTCGAAATCAAGTGTGCCTTAACCGGCACCGTGGGTTCGAATCCCACCCTCTCCGCCATTTGCATCTTCACGATAATTTGATATAGGCTACTATGTTTGGTTTCGACACGGAGAGTTGTCCGAGCGGCCGAAGGAGCACGACTGGAAATCGTGTAGGCGTGATAAGCGCCTCGTGGGTTCAAATCCCACACTCTCCGCCATTTATTCAGTAAACACAAGGGGTTTCGCCATTTGCGGCGAAACCCCTTGTTCGTGTTATCAGGACGAAAAAACGGCCGTGATAACAATGTTGATAACATTGTCCTATTTTCTGCCCAAAATTGCATCGAAGGCAATGATCGCTCCACTGCGGAAAGCGTCGTCGGTGGGGTGGCAAAGGAAATCGTTGCGAAGCGCTGGCAGGAGTGGTTTTAGGCGGAATACCCCGATGAATAAGATTTGGCCGGGCAGCGGATCGAAGAGATGGGTCTGTGCTGTCATGACGGGCGGTGAATAAAAAATTTGGAAGTGGACACCTGACGGTCCAGCTTCTTTGCTAGAATTCATACTTGCATGATGCGCTGAGCCACAAATTCTGAAGCGTCGAGAAGTATGATATAATGAAATCAAATCCGCACAACTGGGATTAGGAGGTGAATGCTGTGAAACTGGACCAAGTGGTCCTGCCGAATCGGGAGCGAATACTGCAAACGGCGGCGCTGCACGGTGCCCGCAGCGTTCGTGTGTTTGGTTCGGTTGCCCGTCGTCAGGACGATGCGGATAGTGACATCGATTTTTTGGTCGACATGGAACCGGGTCGCAGCTTGTTTGATTTGGGCGGACTGCTGATGGAGCTGGAGCAACTGCTCAACACCAAGGTGGATGTTGTGACTGAAAAGGGATTGAAAGAACGGATTCGCGAACGAGTGCTGAACGAGGCATTGCCGTTATGAGAGATATTGAAGAACGATTCCTGGATATGTTGGAAGCGATTCAACGAATTGGAAAATATGCTGCACGTGGTCGGCAAGCTTTTGTATCGGACGAACTAATCCAAACATATATTGTTCATAATTTGCAAATTCTCGGCGAAGCGGCCGCCAAGGTCTCGACCATCCAGCAAGCTGAATATCCAGACTTGCCGTGGCCTAAAATGATCGGCATGCGAAATGTGTTGGTCCACAATTATTTCAACATTGATCTCGACATTGTTTGGCAAGTTGTCGAGAACGAATTGCCGTCATTGCAGGAAAAGATCAGCCGCATTGTTGGCGGGGAATAGAATCTTGACAGGACCACTGGGATGGTCTCTTTTAGTGATAACATTTTTGATAACAAACTCTTCATAACAAGGTTGTACCAGACGGACAAGATGATACAACGAAAATGATCAAGAACCTAGTTTTTCCGGACTCTGTGGTACTAGGCGATACAAGGAAATATCAGGAAGAAAAAGACTTTCGACAACTGGAAATCGTGTAGGCGTGATAAGCGCCTCGTGGGTTCAAATCCCACACTCTC
>CAZRLN010000038.1:0-25031 GCA_964601085.1 uncultured Veillonellaceae bacterium
GTGCTACAATAGCAGTGTATGGGAACTCATGGAATTCGCAAAGGAGGCTTCAAGATGCAGCTTTCCCCGAAAATCATCTCTTTGGTCTGTCTGGTTGCTTTGGGCGTTGGCTTTTCCCTCTTCTACGCCGTTCCCGGCGCGTTTGCCTGCAGCCGGATGCTGTCGGCCGATAACGGGCAGGCGGTGCTGACCGCCCGGAACATGGACTGGCCCGTGGATATGGGCACTTCGCTCTGGCTGTTGCCCCGCGGTCTCGAGCGCGACGGGCTGGCCGGCAAAAATTCCGTGACCTGGACTTCGAAGTACGCCAGTATCGTGACCGCTTCGGCCTGGTTGCCGAGCGGCAAAAGCGCCATGTCCGACGGCATGAACGAACAGGGCCTGGTCGCGAACATGCTCTGGCTGGATCCCAGCGACTACGGCAAGCGGGACGAAAAGATCCCCGGCTTGTCGCTGGCGTTGTGGGGTCAATACATTCTGGATAACTTCGAGACCGTGGCCGATGCCGTGCAGGCCATCGAAGGTTCGTCGTTCCAGGTCGTGTCCCAGGCCATTCCGGTCACCGTGCCGGGCGCCGGGACCACCATGTCGGCGGCGGTTCTGCACCTGTCCCTGACCGACAAATCCGGCGACTCGGCGATCATCGAGTACATCAACGGCAAGCCGGTCGTGAACCACAACCGCAACTATACGATCATGACCAACCAGCCGTCGTTCGACAAGCAGCAGGAAAACCTGCGGCAATACCAGGGCTTCGGCGGCACGAAGCCGCTGCCTGGCTCGACCGAGCCCACCGACCGGTTCGTCCGCGCCGCCTACTATATGAAACTCGCCGCCAAACCCCATGATTACCGTGAAGCTCTGGCCGGCGTCCTGAGCGTCGCCCGCGCCGCTTCCCAGCCGTTCCGGGTGTCCGGCGATCCGAAGCACCCCTACGCCGGGGCGACGATCTGGACCTCCCTCGCCGACTCGACCTTCGGCAGCTACTATCTGGCCATGGCCACCAGCCCGTTCATCGTCTGGGCGAATTTCGCGGATTTCAACCTGGAGCCGGGCGCGCCGGTGATGAAGCTGGATCTGCGCAACAACCCCGACTACCACGGCAATACCGCCAAGCTCTTCGTCAAGGCCGATCTGGCCGAGCTGATTCCGGACTGATCCATCAGCAGCGGTCAACACAAAACCCCCTCGTTTCCTCGGCTGATATGCGCCAGGGAAAGAGGGGGTTCTTTTATTGTCCGGTTCGCTTTGCCTTACCGGCGGCTGCCCGCCCAGGTCGGGGCCGGCACATGCTTTTTCAGCTTCTGCACGACCGGCAGCACCACGGCCGACGCCACGCCGATCTGCACGAGGTTGCCGGGGATCGAGGTCAGCGGCGCGATCCAGTTGCCGTAGATGATGCCTTCCGCGCCGTAGTAGCCGACGACCTTGATGAGGCAGGCCGCCGCCAGCGCCAGGGCATAGGCGGTGAAGCTCTGGTGTTTTTCAGCGATGGCTCCCACCGTGTAGCCCATCAGGCCGACGATGACCAGCGTGAACGGCGCCCACAGCAGCCAGCCGCCCACCACGTCGAACAGGGCCATGCCGAGGCCGCCCGCCAACGCGCCGAGCCAGCGCCCGTAGAGGATGGCGATGATGAACAAAGGCACGTTCCCCAGATGGATCAGCCCGCCGTTGGCGGCGATCGGCAAGCGCACGTTCACGAACGCCGTGCAGCAGAAGACGAGCGCGATGCCCAGCGCGGCGTAGACCAGCGGTTTGGTTTGATGCAACAGTCTCGGTTCCATATCCGTCACACTCCCGCCAGACGATGGGCGGCGTGATAGGTCGGGCCCACGTAGGAGTTGATCGGGAATCCGTGCTGGATCGCCTGCGTCACGAATTTTTTCGCCTGGGCGACGGCTTCCGGCACACTCAAGCCCTGGGCCAGTCCGGCCGTCACGGCGGCGGCGTAGGTGCAGCCCGCGCCATGCGTATATTCGGTTTTGATTTTCGGTGTTTCATACAGGGTGAATTCCCTGCCGTCATACAGCAGGTCGACGGCCTGGTCCGTGCCCAGCTTCGCGCCGCCCTTGATCAGAACGTACTTGGGCCCGAGCGCGTGAATTTTCACGGCCGCCTCTTTCATCGTTTCGACGGACTGGATGCGGATGCCGCTCAGCTGGCTGGCCTCGAACACGTTGGGAGTGATGACGGTGGCCCGCGGCGCCAGTTGCTCGCTGATGGCGACCGCCGATTCCGGATGCAGCACCTCGTCGGTGCCCTTGCAGACCATGACCGGATCGATGACGATATTTTTCACCGGATATTCGTCCAGTTTGCGGGCGACCAGCGAAATGATCTCCACGGTCCCCAGCATGCCGGTCTTCATGGCGTCGACGCCGATGCCGCCGAGCACGGTGTTGATCTGGGCTTCCAGGGCTTCGAGCGATAGCGGATACACGTCATGGGCCCAGTTGTTGGCCGGGTTCTGGGCGACCAGCACGGTGATCGCGGTCATGCCGTACACGCCATACTCCTGGAAAGTCTTGATGTCGGCCTGCAGGCCGGCCCCGCCGCTCGTATCGGATCCGGCGATGGTAAGCGCCTTCGGTACTTTCATGATTAATATTCCTCCTGTCAGCTGAAACTTTGCTTGGGATTGGTTCTGTCGAAAAGCATGGTTGTATTATAAAGCAAATCTGGTATCATTAAAATATACAGAACATATATTATAAATAAGTACAGATTAGGAGGAACAATGTCAAATTTGATTCTTCTCGATTCGACAAGCAAAGAGCCGTTATATATTCAGCTGTATCGGCATTTTCGCACCGAAATCGAACAGAACCATCTGAAGGAAGGCGCGAAAATGCCCTCCATCCGCTGGTTGGCCGACAACTTGTCCGTCAGCAAGATCACCGTCGAAAAAGCCTATCAGCAGTTATTGTCCGAGGGGTATATCCAGAGCGGCAACCGGACCCGTTATTCGGTCAGCCGCTTCGTTGACAGCGCCTGGCCCTCACCGGCTCCGACGGTCGCGGCCGAGCCCGCCGCAGCGGCCGTACCGGCAAGCAGTGCCGAGACGCCGGTTCGCTATGACATGGCCAGCGGCGAGATGGACATGGAAGGGTTCGCTTTCGACCTATGGAAGCGGTATGTCAACAAGGCGTTCGCCGATCCGGACCGGCTGATGCGCTACGGCGACCTGCAGGGCGAGGTGGAGCTGCGCCGCCAGATTGTCGCGCACATCCGCTCCCGGGGCGTAAATTGCCGCCCCGATCAGGTCATCGTCGGCCCCGGCGTGCAAAGCCTGCTGCATGTGTTGGCGAGTATTCTGAAGAGTGACCACGCGGGCATCGCCTTTGAGGAGCCCGGCTTTAAGATCGGGCGGCGGGTCTGGGAGGATCGCGAGTTTCGGATCATTCCCGTCCGGCTCCGGCGCGAGGGTATCGACACCGACGAGCTGGCCCGCAGCGGCGCGCGGCTGGTGTATGTGACGCCGTCGCATCAGTTTCCCACCGGCTACATCATGCCGATCGGCGAGCGGGTCCGGTTGCTGAACTGGGCCAAGCAGACGGGCGCCACCATCATCGAGGACGACTACGACAGCGAGTTCCGTTACTTCGGTCGGCCGCTGCCGGCGCTGAAGGGGCTGGACACCGAGGGGGCGGTCATTTACATGGGCGCCTTTTCCAAGGTCATCCCCCCCTCCATCCGGATCAGCTTCATGGTGCTGCCGGACCGCCTGCTGGAAATCTATAAAAAACGGGCGTCGCTTTACAATCAAGCGACGTCCGCGATCGAGCAACTGGCGCTGGCCCGCTACATGGCCGATGGTCATCTGGAACGGCAAATCCGGCGGTTGCGCAAACTCTACAACGAGAAGCACGCCTTGTTCCGGGACAGCATCCGGGCCGGGCTGGGCCGGCGTGTCGAAATTAACGAGACGGAATCCGGCCTGCACATGGTGCTGACCGTCAAATCGAAGCTGACGCCGAAGGAGCTCTACGAGCGGGCGCTGGCCAAAGGCTGTCGGATCGCCCTGCTGCAGGACTACTACCTCGGCGAGGCGCCGGTGACGCCGTCGCAGATCATCCTATATTTTTCCCGGATTCCGGCCGCCGAAATGAACGATGCGATCCGGTTGCTGCACGAGGCCTGGTTTTAGGAGGCGTCGGCGGCGCGGGGACGCAGCCCCTCCAGCGGCTCCATTCGCACGGTTCGGACCGGGAACGGAATGACGATGCCCTCCCGCTGGTAGCGGGCGTAGATTTTTTTGATGAATTCATGTCGCACCAGATGCTGGTCCGTTACGGTTTTGACCCGCAGGATCACGTTGAAATTGATGCTGGACTCGGCGAAACTGTTGTAACGAATAAGCGGCTCAAATCCCTCGACCCCGCCGGCGGTCGCCTGCAGCACTTGTTTGGCGACCTCGACCGTGACCTGCTCCACCTGGTCCAGATCGCTGCCATAGCTGACGCCCACGGGAACAACGATGGAACATTCGGCATGCGGCTGCGCGTAGTTGGTGAGGATGGTCTGAGCGATCTTCTGGTTCGGCACGACCACCATACTGTCATGGGGGTCCTTGATCGTCGTGTTGCGCCAGTTCATGTCGACGATCTGGCCATTTTCGCCGGTCGACAGTTTCACGAAATCCCCCATCTTGATCTGCTTCGACACCAGGATGTTGATGCCGGAAAACAGATTCGACAGGGTGTCCTGCAGCGCCAAAGCGACGGCCAAGCCGCCGACGCCCAAGGCGGTGAGCAGCGGCGTGATCGAGATCCCGAACGACTGCAGCAAAAACAGGAAGCCGATGGTGTACACGATCAGGTCGATGATGGTCGCCAGGATCGAGGTGGAGGCGAACGTCCCGTTGGCTTTCTGGAACTTCTGCTTCAGATAGCCGGAGCCGAGACGGGCGATCACGAGGGCCACGGCCAGAATGGCCAGGGAATTGCACAGCCGTTTGAGAAACAGCAACGGCCGCGGCGGGATCGACATCAACTCGATCGCGACGTAGAGGCCGATGAGGATGCCCATCAACGTGGGAATGCCGCCGAATGTCTGCCGCAGCAGGGAATACGAGATGTTGGTCCGGGCGGCGATGGTTTTGAGCAGCCGGGTAAACAGCAGCTGGATGATGAGGATGCCGATCCCGGAACTGACGAGGTAAACCACCAGATGGATTTTGAACCCGCCGTGCACGATCCGGTCGCCGAGTCCTGTCAGAAATTCAATCATTGTGTCGCGTCCTCCCTTTGGAATGAAAATCGGGGATAATCTTCCCCCAGTATATCATTTTTAACGGATTGCTTGCGCCAGCCGAAAAAGTCGTTGGCCTACAAAAAAAAGAGACAGGCGATCTACCAGATTCGCTTGTCTCTGCTTTCTTTTTTAGGGTATGGGCGGCACTCCCGCCCCCTAGTTGTAGATTCGATCCAGACAGCCGTTCGCCAAAGCGGCCAGGCTCGATACGGTCCGCTCCGGCGGCAGCCCCGAAGCGTCGTAGGCCAGCGGCAGTTCCGTACAGGCCGCCATGATCGGCAAATCTTTTTCCTGCCATAGCGGCAAGACTATTTCAGTCAGCAACCGCCCGGCCTCCTCTTTCCGGCCGGCTTTGACCAGTTCGATGCATTCCTGCACCCGCAGCGCGGTGTCCGGCTCGGGTATAAACAGGCGGTAATTGTATTTTTCGGCATAGTGCTGATACAGGCCGCATTGGCGCGTCCCGGTCGTCGACAGCATCCAGCAGCCGGCCGGATTCAGTTTGATCCCCGCCAGGACGGTTTCCTCGACAATGTGCACCAGCGGAACCGGCAGTTCCGTCCGGAACTTATCGATGAACAGATGAGCCGTATTGCAGGGAACCGCCAATAAATCCGCGCCCATGGCCGCCAGGGCGAGCAAATCCTGCTTGATCCGATCCGAAGGATCGCTCCCCCGACCGAAGATCGCGCAAGTGCGGTCCGGAATCTGCGGGTCCGAAATCACATAAACGATCGGTTGCTCCTGGTCTATTGTGGCCGGGGCTCGTTCCGCCAAAATCCGTAAGAAATCCGCGGAAGCGGCCGGACCCATGCCGCCCAGCACCCCAAGTTTTTTTTGCGCCGCCTGTACGCCCATCGCCGCCACCCCGATTTCAGCTCTCGTTATTTGCTTCCATTATAAAATCGGGCTATACTAGAATCAAATATATATGTTTATATAAATATTATAACCATTCGGTTATGGCAGGAGGCGGCCATGTTTCACGGCAAAGAGTATGTATATGAAGTCTACAAGGAGAAAAGTTTCTCGCGGGCGGCGCAAAACCTCTACATCAGCCAGCCGGCGTTAAGCGCCGCCATCAAAAAAATCGAAGCGCGGATCGGCTGCTGCATTTTTGACCGCAGCACGAATCCGGTCCAGCTCACCGAAAGCGGCGCCGAATATGTGAAAGCCGTCGAAAAAATCATGGACATCGAAAACCGCTTCGAAAATCATCTGAACAACTTAAACAGCCTGAAGGTCGGTCGCCTGATGATCGGCGCCAATAACGTCTTCGCCTCCTTCATCCTGCCGGCGATCATTACGGAATTCATCCGGAAATATCCCTCCATCAGAGTCGACCTGGTCGAGTCCAATACCGCCCAGCTGGAAGCGCAGCTGTTTTCCGGCGCTCTGGATTTTGTCGTGGATAATTACACGCTCAGCGAGACCATTTATGAAAAGCACCTGTTCTGCAGCGAACGCCTGCTCCTCACCGTGCCGAAAAAATTCGCCTCCAATCAGCCGGCCCGGGAATACCAGTTGTCGTTGGCGGACATTCGCCGCGGCAGGCACCTGGAGCCCGCGACAAAAGCAGTCCCGTTGGCCTTTTTCGCCCAGGACCCCTGCGTTTTTTTGCGGGCCGGCAACGACACCCGAATCCGGGCGGACCAGATTTTTCAGGAAAACGGCATCAAGCCGAACATCATTCTGGAGCTCGACCAGTTGGCGACCGCCTATAATGTCGCCTCTTACGGCATGGGCATCACCATCATCAGCGACACGCTGGCCCAAAAGGCGAGCCATGGCGCCAATATGCTCTATTACAAGATCGACAGTCCTCATACATTCCGCAATGTTTACTTCTACAACAAGCAAAACAAATACATCTCCCGGACAATGACGGAATTCATAAAAATAGCGCAAAAACCGTCAGGTCTTTGCGCACAGGAGTCCATTCAATAAACTTCATGAAAAATCACGGCAATAATAGCCGCAGCGCTTCCTCCTCCGGCGACGGCCGGCTGAACAGATAGCCCTGGGCGAGGTCGCAATGGCTGCCCGCCAAAAATTGCAATTGTTCTTCCGTTTCCACGCCCTCGGCGACCACGACCATATTCATCTGGTGGGCCATGTCCACGATCGTGTTGATAATGGTCTTGTTGGCGCCGGTCTCCAAGATCCGGCCAATGAACGACTTGTCGATTTTCAAAGTTTGCACCGGCAGTTGCTGCAGATACGTCAGCGACGAATATCCCGTGCCGAAATCGTCCAGCGCCAGCCGCACGCCCATCGCCCGCAAGGCTTCCAGCCGGGAAATCGCTTCCTGCAGCGAGGCGATCACCGCGCTCTCGGTAATTTCGATTTCAAGCTGGAGCGGCAATATCCCCGCCTCCCGCACGGCCTCGCGCACACTGTCGAGAAACCCTTCCGCGCACAGTTGGTGCGGCGACACGTTGACGGCGACGCTGAGATTCGCCCATCCTCCGTCGGCCAGGCGACGGGCGAACCGGCAGGCTTCCCGCAGTACCCGGACGCCAATGATCTTGATCAGCCCGCTTTGCTCCGCCACCGGGATGAACCGCGCCGGCGGGATGTCGCCATTTTCCGGAGTAATCCAGCGCAGCAGCGCCTCGAAGCCGACGATGGCGCCGGTCGCGATATTGACCTGCGGCTGATAATGCAGGGAAAACTCTTTGTTTGCGACGGCAAGATGCAGCTTCTTGGTGAGAATCATTTTTTCATACGCCGCCGCCTGCATGTCCGTGTCGTAGAACTTCCAGCAGTTTTTGCCGGATTGTTTCGCAAAATACATGGCATTGTCCACATTCTTGAGAATCTCGTCGACGGTATCGCCATCCTCCGGATACATCGCCACCCCGACGCTGGCCGACAGATGGAAGATTTCCCCGAACACTTCGGTTTCCTGGCAGAGCGCCTGGATAATGCGGTCGGCGATCACGGCGCTGTCCCGCCGATCACAGCACTCCGGCAAAACCACGACGAACTCATCGCCGCCGATCCGGCCGACAAAGGCATTTTCCACCGCTTCCCGACGAATCCGCTTGCCGGCCTCGACGATAATGGCGTCGCCATAGGTGTGCCCAAGTGTGTCGTTCACCGTTTTGAGATCATCCAAATCAATATACAGGATGCTGCCGGACGACTGCCCGGCGCGGGCCTGCTCCATCGCCGCCTCGAGCCAGTCATTCAGATGCGCCCGGTTGGATAAACCGGTCAAAACATCTGCATAGGCCAGGCGGCGAATCTTTTCCGTTTGTTGCCGCAAGGCGGCATCGGCCTGCACTTGCTCGGTGACGTCCTGAATCGCGCCGTACCAGTTGATAATCTGGCCGGCGGAATCCTTTACGATGTTCCCCTGGACAGCGACATGCCGCACTTCGCCATCCCGGCGGATGATCCGGTGCACGTAATTTTTTTGAATATCGCTTGTATCAAACATCCCGGCATCGTCCGGATGGATAAAATCCCGGACGTATTCCTCCCGGGTCTTGAAGGCCCCTTCCCGCGCCACATTCGTACCGAAGATCGCATAAAATTCATCGCCGAATTCATAACATTTTTTATCGAAATGATATTTCCACGGCCCGAGATGCGTCAACTCCGCCGCCAGCGAGAGCATCTCCCGGCTATTCCGCAATGCCTCCGCCATCGTTTTGTATTCAGTGATATCCTGATTGACCCCGTACCACTTTTGGATATTGCCCGCTTCATCTTTGACCACATCGACCCGGACGGAAATGGTGCGGACTTCCCCATCCCGCCGGATGATGCGATGTTCAAAGGCACTCGTAGGGTGTAGTTCAGTACTCTGCAATACCTTCTCTACTTCCGCAGCGACCACCGCCGCGTCGTCGGGATGCACAAAATTCCGGGCGTATTCTTCCGGCGTCATAAACGGCCCTTCCCGCGCCACATTCGTGGCATAGATCGCGTAAAATACGTCGTCGAACTCGAACAGTTTTTTATCAAAATGATAACGCCACGGTCCCAAGTGGGCAATGGTCGCCGCCGCCGCGAGCAAGTCCCGGCTGTCGCGCGAAGTCGTTTCCGCTTGGCGAAGCTGCTCCGCCAACTGTCGATTCCTGTTGCGCCTGCACAACCGCCAGCCGAGAATCAGGACCAAAACACCGGCGGCCAGGACTCCGGCATAGATATAGTTTGCATCCATGGTTGCAATATCCCCCTGAATATCCGTAGTGTAAGTATTACACACGCCGGCCCCGCTTCCCTTTTTCGCCCCTGTAAAAAATTGTTGGCAATGCCGAAGCGCGGCCGACCCGGCTCCTCGGCGGAAATCAGCTTCACCGGCGTGAACGTGACGCTCGAGCGGTGAGCTGACAGGATCAAGAACGAATGAGGGGCAGTCCTGCAATACGGTGGCAAACCAATTGCAGGATTGCTTCTTTCATGAATTGATCTTGTCATGATCCGTCGCAAAGATTTCACAAGTCCTTTACAAATTCTCCACGATTTTGTCACAACCATCCTGTATGATAAAACCAAGGAAAATCCTTGCTACACATTCAGGAGGCGACAAAAATGAAAAACACCTGGTTGATTGCCCTACTGGGCTTACTGCTTGCCACCGGCGCTTTCGCGCCCACTCCCGCCTTGGCTGCGCCAAACTACGGAGCCGCCGGCGCCGCCGCGCTCGCCGATTCCGAACTCACGACGGGCGCGATGCTGACCTTCGCGCTGCAGGATGAGTATCTGGCGCGCGCCGAATACCAAAAAGTATTGGGGAAGTTTGGCCAGCGCCGGCCGTTTTCCAACATCGTTAAAGCGGAGGAACAACACATCGCCTGGCTGGTCCCGCTGTTCGGGAAATACGGGGTGACGCTGCCGCCGGATCGCGGCCCGGAACTGGCGCAGATTCCCCCAACCTTCGACGAGGCGTTGCAAGCAGGGGTTGATGCGGAAATCGACAACATCGGCATGTACGAGCGCTTTCTGGCGCGCGAACTGCCGGATGATGTCCGGGCGGTGTTCGAGCATCTCCTGACCGGCTCCCGCAACCATCTGGCCGCGTTCCAGGGCGGGCGCGGCGGCGGGAAGAACCGCTAAAGCTTCGAAAATAAATAGGCATCACCATTAAAGCGGCTCCGGCGAAAATCGCCGGAGCCGCTTGTTTACTTCTTCTTCACCGCATGCTGGCGGCGATCAATTTTTGGAACCACGCATCCGCCTGTTCTCTGGAGCCGGGGATGTTCACCTCCATCGTGGCGACAAAATCGCCGACCCGCGTTGCATAATGACAATTGTAATATTCTTGACGGCTTCCGGCAGCAACGTGCGTAGTGCGCTGAAACCAAACGATTCCGCCGGCAACCGCGGCTTTTTGCGGCGGGTCGACCGTCGTCGTCGCCACAATATTGGTTAAGGTGATCACCCCGCTGGTTGAACCGGCTTCGTCAAACTCCAGCGGACTTCCGCCGTATAAATAAGAACCCTTGGCAAACAGCGCCAGGTTCTCCTTTACGATTGACTCGCTTTGTTCCCGGTTGAAATCCAGAATCTGCCGGCGAATTTTGAAATCCAGGTCGTATTCCAGCTCCGCACCGGAAATCTTCTCTTTATAGGGGATTCGCACGAAAATCTCCGCGCCAAAGTATCCCTGTCCCGGCACATTGAGGGTCGCATTTTTTTCAACCCTCCCCCCAGGAAACATCGCCGCCACTTCGGCGTCGCTGATACCTGCGGCATAGACCGGCCGGCATACGATCAACGCAAGCATGACAACCATCAGCAACCAACTTGCTTTTTTCATTCTGCCCCCCCTGATTCAATTTCGTTTTTTTATCTGCCGCACCCTCTTGTCCGTCGCTCACAATTACATTTCGGGATTGAACAGCAAATTCCTTCCAATCGGAGCCGCTTCGCGCTTTCTTCCACCCGTTTTTACTCCGCAGCGGCGCCGATGAAAATGGAGGAAACGACCCCGCCATCCAGCCCGAAAATGATGCCGCCATAAACAGTGCCCGCCACCAGTTTTGTACCGTTAACCGCCGGGTTGAGCTGATTCGGATAAGCGGCCTGAACTTCTTTCGCCGGGCTGCCAATCCCTATCCCCTGTTTCGTTTTGTAATCACAAGGGGTTGTTATGGAGATCATGTTCACAACGAATGCGCCTTCCCGCTTTACCATATCGAATTCGATTCCCTTGGCCGGATACCGCCATTTTTGATGTTCCAGCCCATCAGCGCCCCAAATTCGGCTTGGCGACTTATCCGCCGGTTCGCCCAGCCTGGCCCGTACTTCAGAAGCCGCAAGGCCAATTTTCAAAAACCCTACCGCTTCATTTTTCATGATGTCGAACCCCAGTTTTAAATAATCCACATCAGCACAAAACCCGCTCGCCCCCACGATCATGAGGCACAACAAAATGATTCCGGCTACTTTCTTCTTCATCGACAACTCTCCTCACTTCGCCGATTTATTTTGGAACAAATATCAGCTTCTCTGGTCTTTGCCCTTATTCCTGCAACGAATTCCCTTCAAATACAAGAAGAGTCCCCACCATCGCCGATGAGGACTCCAAGATTCACGCACAGAAGCGCTGGGGGCTTATTGCAACAACTCGGGATGTTCGGAAAGTTTCTGGGCCGTCAACAGTTCGCCGCTGCTGGTCATGATAAAGGTTTGGGCTGCAACCTCCGGATGAGAATGGGAGATTCGTTCCAGAGTCCGGCGACAAACCGGCGCATCGGCGACGATTCGCTGCCGCGTGACCTGATAGCCTTCGCGCAAGATTTCGCGCGCCGGCAAATTCATCGTTTTCAGCGCTTTGCGGATAAACAGCTCGGTGGTAATATAATTCGACGGCTTGACAGAATGGCAAACAAAAGCTGACGTTTCCAGGACCTCATACAGGTAAACATGACAAGGGGTTGTTTTGGTGTCAACGCTGACGTAATAAGGCCCGTTTTCGTTGATGTACAATGGCTCGGAAATGGGTCCATCAATGGCAACGTTATCCATAAAGAGGGGGATCAGTTCAATCAGAAACAAGGTAAGACGACCTTTCTAAAGTATAATAATCGATCTTTTTTATTATACTCCCTTGCTTGTTGAAATGAACGCCTCCGGCAAAATTTTGCCGGAGGCGCGAACCCGCGTTACGGCGGGATAAATCCCCCTCAAATTGTATCTTTTCATGGTTTTGCCATCATGGCCGGGCAGTTGTCATTCTAAGAAAAAAACGATCTCGCTGACGACTCGGGCCTTTTGAATTTTTTGTTTTCCGCCGCGTTCATCATGGAGATACTTTTCCGAAAGAGAAATTTGGCCTTGGGAAGCAGTTTTTATTTTGCCTAACTTTGCCTGTGAATCATTCGCAAATTGCTGGCCGGCGATGCGTGCGTTTTTGGTGCTTTCAGCGATTAATTGCGGCTTTATCGAATTTAATTCGGGATAAGTATAGTCCGTCGATATTTGGGCGGTTAAATCTTTGGTAACCAGATCCAGTTTAATTTGCGCCGCTCTGCTCTCTATCGTTTCTACGTCTTTCGATTTAACTTTCAGGCTTTGTCCAACGGTATAGCGGTCTATTTTTACCTGTACTTGTTCGCCGTTTTGAATGCGGGTTTCGTAATATTTTTGTCGGTCGGTTACATCTACATTGCCGATCGTAATGTCATTTTTGTTGTAGCCGCTTTTTGTCAAATAATCAATGATGGCACCTTTCTTATTTTCCGCTTGCTGGAGTATATTCTGGAAATCATCGCCCGAAAACGAATAATATAAGGCAATCGTAGCGGAAGTGGCCTTCATATCCATTTCAGCCAACCCATTGACGGTTACCACACGGTCTTTGTCGCTAAAGGTTTTTAGCCCCTGAAAAATAAAATAGCCTAACACACAAAGACCCAGCAATAGCGAAAAACTTAAAATAATTGTTTTTGCTACCCCTTTGTTTTCCGGATTATTGTTTGGTAAGCCCGTACTTTCCATATACGATTCAGCTCCTTTTGGCGGAAATTTCTACTCCGCTTAAGTATATTATTAGCATAAATACGGGGAAAAGAAAAGGAGTTTTTAATACGTATTCGCAGCAATTATCAGGTCTGTATTCCTCTTTCAAACAGGGCCGTTGCTTTTTCTTTATCGAATGTCTCCCGGCCCGAATTGTTCTGATAAGTCGGCCACGTCCAGCTTGCAGTCCTCGTTCGCCTGATCGACCCTCTCTAGTCCGAATAGCGACTTTAAATGATACTATATTTTGCGTAATTTACCAATTTTAAAATTAATAGTATCATTTAGGTGGCAAGGGGGCTTCGAAACCAAAGGAAGTGATCAGCATCAGTACCAAACGAATTGATCCTAAAGATGCAATTACTCAGCTATTAGAGAACATTCACGAGCGGCTGCGCTCTGACAGCGATAATCTCGTAATCGAAAAAAAGACTTCGACGTTTGATAAAACAACCGCCTTCATGATCAAGGCTGGGTTAAGCCACCAATCAGTCTGTGACGAACTCTTGAAACTTGACGTTACCAACTATTCATACACCGCCAATGATTACGATCCGGCGTTCGGCGGAGACGTTTATATTTGCGGGCAAACAATGGGCCCCCCAATCGTCGCCTCGTTGATAATTGTCTATATTAAAATTAAGGTTCGCGGGAAGGTTGTCTGCCTCTCGTTTCACGAAGCCGAATAGCGGTTGAATTACCCCTATCTTTAAATTCCTGCCCGACGAACCCGATTGCACCTATGAGAGGAGGCCTAAACGTGAATAGAAAGAGCTATTGTCCGGTTTGTGATACCGACGTAGTATTCACGTTACGTGAAGAGTCGATTACGCAAGAGATCGACAATCTGAAATTTAATTATTTGGCAAAAGTTGCTTATTGCTCTGAATGCGGAAATGAGATTTATATTCCGGAACTGAGCGACAACAATATTCGTATCGCCAATCGCAAATATCGCGAACTTAAAAACTTGATTCAAGTTGAAGAAATTCAGGAGATTATTGATATTTATGCCATCGGCAAAAAGCCCTTGTCGACGCTATTGGGTTGGGGCGAAATCACCATACTGCGTTATCTTCAAGGATTCACGCCACGAAAAGATTATAGCGATCAGTTAATGGAATTACGCAACCCGCAAAAAATGCTGGAGTTGTTTGAAGCAAACAAGCAAGTACTACCCGAACCCACCCAACGAAGAGTCGGGGCAAAAATCGTTCAAGCTTTACAATCTCAAACATCCCGCACTTGCTTTGATATTGCGAAGTATTTCCTTTCAAAACTCAACCCCGAGTCGGAAGAAGTTATTACCCCTTTGAAATTGCAAAAACTCGTTTATTATGCGCAAGGGTGGTTGTCGGCGTTTCACGACTACTTTCTGTTCCCGGAAGACTTTGAAGCATGGGTACATGGACCGGTTATCCCCGCATTATACTTCGAGTACAAACAATACGGCTATTCGCCTATACCCAAAGCTGAATCTATTAACCAAGACTCCCTTTCGCCGGAAATCAGTGCGGTCTTAAACATGGTTCATAATATTTACGGCCGTTATGATGGAAAATATTTAGAGGAATTAACCCACAAGGAACTCCCCTGGGTAAAGGCAAGAGGGAATTGTAAGGAGGATGAAGTCTGTGATCGCATCATTCCCAAGAATGAGATTCGCGATTTCTTCGCTCAAATAAAGAAAAGCCACAAAATCAACTCTGTCGATGATCTTCCCCGCTATGTCCGTTCTCTTTGATTGCATTTCATCGTAAGACTCCGTTATGCGGGGTCTTTTTGTTGCTCTGGTGACACTGCCAAAACGGCTCCGGCGAAAATCGCCGGAGCCGCTCGTTACCTTCAGGTCTGTATTCGTCGTTCAAACAGGGCCATTCCCTTTTCTTTGTCGAATGTCTCCCGTCCCGAGTTGTTTTGATAGGTCGGCCACGTCGGTTTGTAGTCCTCGTTCGCCTGATCGCCCCACGAGGTCCAGCCGGGCCGGACGCCCCGGGCGAACATTTCGAGATACGGGCCGGGGCTGCAACGTTCGATGAGGTCGTACAATTCATCCGGTTTGCGCGAATGCTCTTGCTTCATGGAGCGGATGATATTGACCTGGCTGCGTCCCGGTTGCAGCGTTCGGGCCTTGTTTCCCTTGACGCCGAACAAGATCATTTCGGTTACATTCCGGAAATAAAAGCCGACGCCGCGCCCGTCCGGGCCGCCATCTTTGCGGACTTTGTACCAGATCAGGTTTGTTTTGTACTCAAACCCCCACGCCTTGAGAACTTCGAGCCCTTCCGGCATCAACGCGTTGGGCACCCAAAGATACAGATGCGCCGTCTCGTCGAGCATATCGGCGACCGGCAGGCTGCAAATGTCCGCCAGTTTCATCGTGGAGTACCGCGTTAATCGTTTATGCTCCGGCGCCATCTTGCCGGTCCGGTTTTGAAATTGCCAGGGCGGATCGGCCAGAACCGTCTTGAACTTCATGGTTTCCGCCATGTGCACGAATTGTTCCCGTGGACTCATTGTCTTATCCTCCGTTTATCAGTTGCGGCGTGATCCCAAACACCAATACCGGGCAACCGCCGTGTCGTCCCGCGTTCAGTCGGTAAAGCAATTTTCCCATCCAGGTAGTGCTGGCGCCGTATTTGGCCATCACGCCCAAGCGTCGGAAAACGTCATTCAATGATTCTGCGCGGGTCACCAATACCGCCGCGCCAATGATCCGGCACTCATGAAAAGCACGGAAAGCGTACAGATCACGATCAAAAGTCTGATCTTTACTGTTCCATTCCAGGTCAAAGGCCACCTGGTTTTTCACATAGTCCACTTTATGCCCGTCAAGAAAATTATCGATCCTCAGTTCTTCCGTAACGGTCCTGCCGACTCCGTTGCCGGAAACAATCTTGCGGATCAGCAGATCGCCTTGAATTTTGGTTTCATACCAACCCTGCGGTCGCAGCGCTTCGGAAAATTTCTTGGGAATCACGGATTCATTGCCACCACCGGCAGTGATGTCCGCCTCGGTAATTCTGAATTGCCGCAGCGCCTCCATGATCTCGCCGAATTCCTGCGGGTAGCTCATCGAGAGAACTTCCGCCGCGTGGTGGTAATTGTGAATCTCGTACAGATTTTTGATGTCCTCGGGAATTTGATCCTGCCAATTCAAAATGACTCGACCTTCTTCCGTGTCCTGTGAAATTACGACTGAAAACTAATTCTGCGCCATCAGCTTGTATCCCTGCAAACCGGGCGTACGTATACAAAATCGGGTCTCCAGTTTTTTCTGGAGACCCGTCATTATCCTGGTGACCCACCGGGGACTCGAACCCCGAACCCTCTGATTAAGAGTCAGATGCTCTACCAATTGAGCTAGTGAGTCATGATCCACAGTTTTGAATTATAACCCTCCTTGGCGCGAATGTCAAGGCGAGCCAAGGTTTTAGAACATTTCTTCCAGCAAAATGGTCTGTTCGCGGTCCGGGCCGACGGAGATGACGCCGAGGCGGGCGCCGGCGCATTCGCTCAGGCGTTCGACATAACGACGGGCGTTGAGCGGCAGATCTTCGTAGCGGCGGATGCCGGTGATGTCGCTCTGCCAGCCGGGCAGTTCCTCGTAGACCGGTTCGACTTCGTCCAGCACTTTGAGGCTGGCCGGGTATTCGTGCAGCGGCTGGCCTTTGTAGAGATAGCCGGTGCAGATCTTCAGCGTCGGCAGAGCATCGAGAATGTCCAGCCGGGTGATGGCGAGGCAGTCGATGCCGCTGAGCATGCAGGCGTATTTCACGACCACACTGTCCAGCCAACCGGTGCGGCGAGGCCGGCCGGTTGTCGTGCCGTATTCGTGGCCGCGTTCCCGGATCAGGTTGCCGGTTTCGTCATGCAGTTCGGTGACAAAGGGGCCTTCGCCGACGCGGGTGGTGTAGGCCTTGACCACGCCGACCACCTTGCCGATGGCCGAGGGACCGACGCCGGCGCCCACGCAGACGCCGCCCGCCACGGGGTGGGACGAGGTCACGAAGGGATAGGTGCCGTAGTCGATGTCGAGCATCGTCGCCTGCGCGCCTTCGAACAGAACCTTATCGCCCCGGCCGATGGCGTCGTGCAGGGTGAAGATCGTATCGGTCACATAGGGGCGCAGTTTTTCGGCATAGCCGAGGTACTCGGTGAGAATTTCATCGTAATTTAACGGCTTCCGGCCGAACAGCTCGGTCAGGATGCGGTTTTTGGCAGTCACGTTGATTTTCAGCTGGCGGGCGAATTCCTCCGGGTCCATCAAATCAACGAACCGGATGCCGATGCGGGCGTCCTTGTCGACGTAGCAAGGCCCGATGCCTTTCTTGGTGGTGCCGATTTTGGCGTCGCCGCGGGATTCTTCGTCGACTTCGTCCATGAGCCGGTGGTAGGGCAGGATGACCTGGGCCCGGTTCGAAATCTTGAGACCCGACATGTCGATGCCGCGCTCCTGCATGCCGGCGATCTCTTTCAGCAGATGGGCCGGGTCGACGACGACGCCGTTGCCGATGATGCAGGTCTTGCCGGGGTAGAGGATGCCGGACGGCAACAGGTTCAGCTTGGATTCGACGCCTTTGACGACGACGGTGTGGCCGGCGTTGTTTCCGCCCTGGTAGCGAACGACGACCTGGGCCTGCTGCGCCAAGTGGTCGACGATTTTGCCCTTGCCTTCGTCACCCCACTGGGTTCCCATGACGACTACTGATGACATAATTGTGCACCTACTTTCTTATAGGCCAAATCTGGCCATGATGGTATCGATGTTGCGCAGCGGGTAGGCGGTGTCGAAGCACTCGTCGATTTCCGCCGGCGACAGGTGTTTGACGATGTCGGCGTCGTTTTTGACATTGGTCTTGAAGTCCGCGCCCTCGAGCCAGCGGGCCATAGCGTTGCGCTGCACCCAGCGGTAGGCGTCTTCCCGGAGGACTCCCTTGTCGACGAGGGCCAGCATGACCCGTTGGCTGAAAATCAGGCCGCCGGTTTTCTCGATATTGGCTTTCATCGCGTCGGGATAGACCAGCAGTTTGTCGATGATGTTGGTGAAAATCCGCAGCATGTAGTCCAGCAGGATCGTGCTGTCCGGCAGGATGACCCGCTCGACGGAGGAGTGGGTGATGTCCCGCTCATGCCAGAGCGCCACGTCTTCCAGGGAGGCCAGGGCGTTGCCGCGCAGGACGCGGGCCAGACCGGCGACGCGTTCGCAGGTGATGGGGTTGCGCTTGTGGGGCATGGCCGAGGAGCCTTTCTGGCCGGGGTGGAAATATTCTTCCGCTTCCCGGATGTCGGTGCGCTGCAGGTTGCGGATCTCGGTGGCGAATTTGTCGAGAGAGCTGCCGATGATCGCCAGCGTCGTCAAAAATTCGGCGTGCCGGTCGCGCTGGATGACCTGGGTGGCCAGCCGGGCGGCTTTCAGGCCCATCTTCTCGCAGACGTAGGCTTCGACCCGGGGATCGATGTTGGAATAGGTGCCGACCGCGCCGGACAGTTTGCCGACGGCGACGATGTCGCGGGCCCGTTTCAGGCGCTCGATGTTGCGTTCGGTTTCGTCCATCCACAGGGCGAATTTCAGGCCGAGGGTCAGCGGCTCCGCATGGATGCCGTGGGTCCGGCCGATCATGACAGTGTGTTTGTGTTCGGCGGCGCGGCGTTTCAGAACCGCATGGAATTTTTCGAGGTCGTCGAGGAGGATGCCGGCGGCCTGCTTCATCATGACGCCGAGCGCGGTGTCTTTCACGTCGCTGGAGGTCAGGCCGAGATGAATGTACTTGGATTCGTCGCCGACGTTTTCGGCCACCGCCGTCAGAAACGCCAGAATATCATGGCGGGTTTCCTTCTCGATTTCGCGGATGCGCGGCACGGTGAACTTGGCTTTCGCCTTGATGACCGGCACGGCCTCGGCCGGGATCTCGCCCAGCTCGGCCATGATCTCGCAGGCGCAGATCTCGATGTCGAGCATGGTCTGGAACTCGTTCTCGTCGGTCCAGATCCGGCCCATTTCCGGATAGGTGTAACGTTCAATCATTGGGCAGCCCCTCCGTTGCATTTTTCGCGGTTTTTGATTTCCCGGGCGACCATCACGCCGGACACCGAAGCTTGCGCCAACCCGCGGGTCACGCCGGCGCCGTCGCCAACGGCGAAGAAGTTCGGAATCTTGGTTTCGAGCAAATCGGTCAGGTGCAGCCGGGAAGAATAAAATTTGACTTCCACGCCGTAGAGCAAGGTGTGCCGCGAGCCGACGCCCGGCGCCACTTTGTCGAGCGCCTCGAGCATTTCGATGATCGCGGTCAGATGCCGGTAGGGCAGGACCAGGCTCAGATCGCCCGGCGTCGCTTCCTTCATCGTCGGCGTCACCATGCCCCGGCTGATCCGCTCCACCGTAGACCGGCGGCCGGCTTTCAGGTCGCCGAGTCGCTGGACGATGACGCCGCCGCCGAGCAGGTTCGCCAGCTTGGCGATGGATTTGCCGTAGGTGATCGGCTCCTTGAACGGTTCGGTGAAACTCTTGGAGACCAGAATGGCAAAGTTGGTGTTCTCGGAGGATTTCTCCGCGTTGCTGTGGCCGTTGACGGTCATCAGCCCGGCGTTGTTCTCCGCCACCACGACCCCGTAGGGGTTCATGCAGAAGGTCCGCACCCGGTCGTCGAACGACTTGGTGTAATAGACCAGCTTGGATTCATAGACGACGTCGGTGATCTGCTCCATGACCACGGCCGGCACTTCCACCCGCACGCCGATGTCGACGGGGTTGGTGATCATCTCCAGTCCGAGCTGGGCGGCCTGGCCCGCGAACCATTCCGAGCCTTCGCGGCCCGGCGCGGCGATCAGGTATTTGCTGTGGAAGATTTCGCCCCGGTTGGTTTCCACGCCGACATAGCGGCCATCCTCGACGATGATCCGCATCACGCTGTCGCTGGTCCTGATCGTGCATTTGTCTTCGAGGTGGTCGCGCATCAACGTCAAAATTTCCAGGCACTTGTCGGTGCCCAGATGGCGGATGCGGGCCGGAATCAGGGACATGTCGGCCGCCGCCGAGTCCTTCTGGAGTTTCCGTACCGCTTCTTTGTTATCGTCGCCGTAGACTTCATGCGTCGCGCCGAATTTCAGGTAAATGTCATCGACATAGTCGATCAGTTTCAGCAGCGCCGGTTTCTCCATGTACTGGTCCAGCATGCCGCCGAACTCCGTGGTGAGGGTCAGCTTGCCGTCGCTGTATGCGCCCGCGCCGCCCCAGCCGCAAAGAATGCCGCACGGCTTGCAGTGGAGGCACTTCGTCCCCCTGGTATGGATGGGACAGGCTCGGGCGGAAATATCCCGGCCCTTTTCCAGGATGAGAACCTTCAACCCTGTTTCCGCCATTTCCAGCGCGGCGAAGATGCCGGCCGGTCCGGCGCCGATAATGATCACATCATAATTTTTCACACATTTCACTCCCGGGCGATTCCGTCAGTTTTCCGCAAAAAGAAAGACAAACCCTCTGTTTTGTCCCTCTCTATCTTACCTGTTGCACCCGTGCCTGTCAATCAATATCCGAATGTTTTTTGTGTAACATCGCAAATCGTTCGGTTATTCCTGGCGGGGCGTGTAGTCGGTAAAGCGCGTGAAGTTTTTGTGGAAATAGAGCTCCACCGTCTCGGTGGGGCCGTTACGGTTCTTGGCGATCAGCAGTTCGGTGATGTTCTTCTTTTCCGACTCCGGGTTGTAATAATCGTCGCGATACAAGAACGCCACCAGGTCGGCGTCTTGTTCCAGCGAGCCCGATTCGCGCAGGTCGCTGAGCATCGGCCGGCGGTTGGTCCGGCTTTCGGGACCGCGGCTGAGCTGCGACAAGGCGATGACCGGCACCCGCAGTTCCCGGGCCAGGCCCTTCAGGGAACGGGAGATGTCGGAAATCTGCTGTTGCCGGTTGTCGATGCGGCTGTGGGCGCCGCCGTCCATCAACTGCAGGTAGTCGATGATGATGCAGTCCAGGCCGAATTCTTTGCTGATCCGCCGGGCTTTGTTGCGCAGTTCGATCGCCGTGACGTTGGCGGTATCGTCGATATACATCGGCGAGCCGGACAGCCGGTCGGCGGCGTCGACCAGCTTGGACCATTCCTCGTTGCTCATCGCCCCGGTGCGGAAGCGCTGGCTGTCGATCAGGCCCTCGGCGCACATCATGCGCATCGCCAGCTGTTCCTTCGGCATTTCCAGACTGAAGATGACCACCGATTTGCGGTCGCGCGTCGCCATGTGCTGGGCCACGTTCAGCACGAACGCGGTCTTGCCCATGCTGGGGCGGGCGGCGATGAGGATCAGGTCGGAGCGCTGGAAACCGCCGGTCAGCTTGTCCAGGTTGGCGAAACCGGTGGAAATGCCAGTGATGCCGCCTTTGGCCTTGTGCATCTCGTCGATTTTGTCCAGCGTGCTGAAAATGATTTCCTTGATGGGCTGGAAATCCTGGCTGGCCTTGCGCGTCGCCACCTCGAGGATCTTCTGTTCCGCCGAATCCAGCACCCGGTCGACTTCCTCCGACTCGGCGTAGCCCATGGAGGCGATGTCCGTCGCCGCGCCGATCAGTCGTCGCAGCAGGCTTTTTTCCTGCACGATCTTGGCGTGGTAAGTGATGTTGGCGGCGGTGGGAACGCCATTGGCGAGCGAAGTGACGTAAGCGATGCCGCCGGCCTGCTCCAGCGTGTTTTCGCGGCGGAGAAGATCAACGACCGTGATGAAGTCGATGGCCTCGCCGCGTTCGAACAGGCCCATGGCGGCGCGATAAATCAGCCGGTGCGCTTCCCGGTAGAAATCCTCGGGGTTGAGCATGTCCGAGATCTTGGCGATGGAGCTTTGTTCGATCAGGATGGCGCCCAGAACGGACTGCTCGGCCTCGATGTTTTGCGGCGGCATTCTATCCAGCATGGTGTCCCTTTCCTTCATCCCCGAACAGTATCTTCAGGGCATCTTCGACATTTTCCATTGGTCGCACCGACAGGCCGAGATGGTCTTCCGGAATATCCTTCTCATTTTCTTTGGGAATGATCAGCACGCTGACCCCGGCCTGCTTGGCGCCATAGGCTTTTTCGAACACGCCGCCGACCGCCTTCAGTTTGCCGCGAATCGAGATCTCGCCGGTGACGGCGACATCCTGTCGCAACGGCTTGCCGGTGATCACCGAAATCAGGACGCTGAGGATCGCCACGCCGGCCGAGGGACCATCGATCTGCCCGCCGCCGATGACATTGACATGGATGTCGTATTTCGCCAGGTCGTCGCCGGTAATGCGCCGGACCAGGGATGCGGCGTTGAACACGGAGTCCTTGGCCATGCTGCCGGCGGTTTCATTGAACCGGATCACGCCTTTGCCTTCTTGCGCGGCCGGAAAGCAGACCGCTTCGATCTCGATCACCGAGCCCAGGAATCCGGCGACGCCCAGCCCGAAGATCTTGCCGACCTCCCAGTCGGTCGACGCCTTGCGGTTCACGTACGGCGTCATCCGGCTGACCTGGAGCACCCGGAACACATCCTCGCGGCGGATCTGGGCGATCTTGCCGCGGCTCTTGCCCCGGCGGAGCAGACCCAGGCTAAAGGCGTCGGCCAGCAGGTTCACCGCCTTGCGCCCTTCCACCGTGTATTCGCTGATCAGCTCCGCCACGCCGTCTTCCATCCGCACTTTCAGCTTGCGGGCGGCGTTGTTGACGATCTGCACGATTTGTTTGGGCGTCAGCGGTTCGAAGTAGACTTCGGCGCAGCGGGAACGCAGCGCGGGATTCAGTTCGGCGGCGTCCCGTGTGGTCGCGCCGATCAGGATGAAATCGGCCGGTGCGCCGTCCTTGAACAGTTTACGGATGTATTCCGGAACATTGGGGTCCGTCTCGTCGTAATACGCCGATTCGAAATATACCCGCTTGTCTTCCAGAACTTTCAACAGTTTGTTCAGCAGCATCGGGTCCATCTCGCCAATTTCGTCGATGAACAAAATGCCGCCGTGCGCTTCCGTCACCAGGCCGGGTTTCGGCTCCGGCACCGCCGTCTCCGCCAGATCCCGGCGCGCGCCCTGGTAGATCGGGTCATGGACCGAGCCCAGCAGCGGGTTGGTGATGTCGCGGGGATCCCAGCGCAGAGTGCTGCCGTCGACTTCGACGAAGGGCGCCTCCGGTGCGAACGGCGTGTATTTCAGTTTGCGGGCCTCCTCCAGCACCAACCGCGCCGCGGTGGTCTTGCCGACGCCGGGTGGTCCGAAGAGAATCAGGTGCTGGGGATAGGGCGACGCCAGTTTCGAGCGCAACACTTCCACCGCCCGTTCCTGACCGACGATCTCATCCAGGCTGGCCGGGCGCAACATTTCGTTCATGGAGCGGGTCAGGCCCTTTTCTTCCAGCGCGTTCAGTTTTTCCAGCTTCTTCTGGGTCTGGGGCGTCTCGATGCTGGTTTCTTCCTTGAGGATCTGCATCCGGATTTCCTGGACGAATTCCTGGTGCCGCTCCTCCATTTTCTGCGAAATCTTCTTCTCGATGTTATCTTCCACGGAACGGCGGGCGAGCTGCTCAGCCATCTCGTTCATGACCGCCTCCAGGACGCCGGGGATTTCCTCGGCCGTGGGCCGTTTGTCGAGGGTGAGGTCTTCCAGTACCATTCGTTGCAATGCCAATACCCGGTCCGCGATGTTCGCCGACTGCATCAATTCGAGCGCGCCGAATTTGCTGGCCCGCAGCACGACTTTCTCCGGCCCCCAGACGGAAGCGCACATGTTGAAAATCGCGTTGGTTTCCAGCAGTTTTTCCGCGAGATGCAGATTCTCTTCCCCCGGGGACAGGTCAATGACGACCCTCCGGGCGCTACTTCCCCGCTTCCGGCGCGGCTTCACCGCCGGCTTCGGCTCTTGCTCCGGTGCATCTTTCTTTCGAGTCACGTTATTCTCCGATGACCTGGACTTTGATTTCCGTCGTCACTTCCGGGTGAATCTTCATGACGACAGAGGCCGGGCCCAAATTTTTGATCGGTTCGGTGATGTCCATTTTGCGGCGATCCAGCTCGATGCCGTGCTGCGCCTTGGCCGCGTCGGTGATGTCCTTGGTGGTCACGGCCCCGAACAGCTTGCCGCCCTCGCCGGCTTTCGCCGTCACTTTCACTTCGATTTTCGCCAGTTGCGCCGCCAGCAGCTTCGCTTCTTCCAGTTGCCGTTGCTGCCGGTCGGCTGCCGCCGCCTTCTGCTGCTGGAGCTGGTTCAGGGTGTCGGCCGTCGCCGCCGCCGCCAGTTTTTTCGGCAACAGAAAGTTGCGGGCGTAGCCTTCGGCCACCTCCAGGACTTCACCTTTTTTCCCGAGTTTTTTTACTTCCTGCAATAAAACGACTTTCATGATGATTCGGTCTCCTCTCCAATATAATCCATGATTACCGCTTCCAGACGCCGGCGGGCCTCCGCCACGTCCACGCCGTTCAGCTGGGCGCCGGCCACGGTCTGGTGCCCGCCGCCGCCGAAGGCTTCCATGATCACCTGTACATTGACGTCGCCGTCGGAGCGGGCGCTGATCGCGACTCCCTCCTCGGTCGGGCAGAGCACGAAGCTGACCCGCACACCCTCGATGGTCAGCATGGTGTCGGCCGCCTGCGCGGAAATGATCTGGCCGTCTTTCACGTCCGCCGGGCAGGTGGCGATGACCACTCCGCCGGGCAGGCTCTGCGAACCGGCCAGGATCGCCGCCCGGAGCTTCAGATTTTCCATGTCGACCCGGAACAGATGCCGCACGATGGCGGGATCGGCGCCGGCCCGCCGCAGGTACGCCGCGGCCTCGAAGGTCCGCACACCGGTCTGCACC
>CAZRLN010000039.1:0-25020 GCA_964601085.1 uncultured Veillonellaceae bacterium
TCGGAGCCGTTTGGCATGCGCGTGGAGTTTCGGCATCTGCTTTCACCTCTTTTTTTAATCGCTTGTAATGCACATGTTTCCTGTCAATGAATATTATTCGGCGGCTGCCGGGAAAGTCCCTTTTGAAACGGGGGATTTTCGTCAACAGGATAACGGAATCTTTACATTGTCTTAACCGACCGAATCGGCCACGGCGCTATAATGAGGATAGAGGGCGAGCGGGGGTGGGAAGATGAATCCGATTGCACATGTGTTGTTGGCTACGGCCTCGCCACTGCAACGATTTGTTGACAAACCGGCCGTGACGCATGCTTTCTGCAATGTTCAGGCGCTGCGTATTTTGTCTTGCGACGCACTGCTTCCTCCTGTGGAGTTTTTCGGCGCCTATTTAAGCGAGATCAATCGCGGCGGCTATTGGGCCGATAGTCAATGGAAAAATATCGATCATTATCTGGAGGCGGAGAGTGGCCGTGGAATTTGGCCATTCGGAAATGCCTTGGATACCTTTCAGCAATACTTTTATTGGGCAATTAAAGAAGCGCGCCGGGGAAATCGCCGCAAGGCGGCTTTCTTTTTAGGAGCGGCGGCTCATTTGGTGCAAGATCTTTGCGTGCCACACCATGCTCGCGGCAGAATGTTCAATGGGCATCAGGATTATGAAGTTTGGGCGATGAAATATTGTAGGGACTATGCGGTGAATAGCCAAGGGAGCTATTTGGACGGTCACCGGGTAGGCGACCTGTTGTTGGCGAATGCCCGGATTGCGGCTGAAATGTTGGATGCGGTCGATCTGGATAAAGGGGCTGTCGATTATGAAGGGGTCACGGCGGTGGCGCTGCCGCTGGCGCAGCGCTCCACGGCTGGGCTGTTCGAGTATTTTCACCGGATTGCGTTGAAATCCAGTGTTTTTACCCGCCGATCAACAACGCCATCGTCTGTCATCGTTGCCTGATCCCCCTCCTCAAGGCGCGATGACTTTTATATAAAAAACAATCGACCGGCTTTTGTCCGGTCGATTGTTTTTTGGGACAATGTTTTGGAGACTGCGCGGAAAATCCTAGGCGGGAAGATCCCGAGCCCATTGCATTTTTTCCAGAATGACTTCGGCGATTCGGGAAGCGCCGTCAACGGCTTCGCGAGAAATTGGCGCCGGTGTCGTCTGCGTTGAACTTAAGAAATCTAGAGCTTTGATCAGGGAAGTTGCATCCGGGGCATACAATCCGAAACTGTTTTTGGAAACATAGTCGATATTGCCGGTTTCCTGCAATCCGACGGCGCCGGTGACCGCCAACGGTCGTTGCAGAGCCCTCGCTTCCATGATGGTTCCGGGGCCGGCCTTGGTGGCGACGACATCCGCGGCGACCATCAGCCGTTCCATGTTGTGGACGAATCCGAAGACATGCGTGGAGGGGTGAGCCTGTTCCCTGTTTTTCAAAAAGTCAAACACGTTGCGATTGTTGCCGGTGACAACGAGAAGTTGCCAATCGGGACGCTGAGTTTCGATGGCTTCGACAAACTCCGTTACTTTGCCGCCGCCGGCGCCGCCGCTGGTTAACAGAACGGTTTTCTTATTCGGAGCGATTCCTAATTTTTGCCGGATGCTGGCTTGGGACTCTTGCGCAGCGAAAAACTTCGGATGGACGGGAAATCCGGTATACATCAGCTTATATTCTGGAATACCATGCTGCAATAGAGCGTGTCGGGCTTCCTGCGTCGGCAGGAGATACAAGTCGGATTCGTTATACGCCCAGGATGCGTGGATAGTCGCCAGATCGGTGACAACGGTGATCAGGGGAAACTGGGCCCGCATTTCCCGGCGCGCGGCGCACATGAGGCGCAAGGCGAGCGGATGGGCAACCACAACAAGATCTGGCCGATTTTCGCGAATGACCCGCTTGATGTTTTCCTTCGCTTTGGAGTAAACCAGAGCCGATAATAAATCAATCCGTTGCGGTTCGTTGGTAAACCGGAAAAATAAATCGTGCAACCAGATTTGACGCGTGGAACAGTACCCGTAAATTTCCGGAGCGTTTCGCACCAATGGAACCGCGGTTTCCCGCAGCAAGTCGGTCACCGCGCACCGTGCTTTGCCGCCGTCCACTCTTCGGATTGCTTCCATCATTGCATCGGCTGCGCTGCGGTGTCCGCCGCCGGTATCGGAAATCACGAACAGAAGATTGCCGTATGCCACAGTAGTTCCCTCCCGCATTCATAAAATATGAATCGCCACCTTTATTTTGACAGAGTTGGGGAAGAGATGTGTTAAGTCCAAATTAGGGATGTATTAAATTTGGCCTGAGTTACCGCACGGCCGCATGCTTTCCGTAGGTTTTTCTGCCGAAACCTTGGAGATTTTGATAAGGCAAGGCCGGGCTGGCGGAACAATGTGCAATTGAATTTAAGAATTTGATAAAGAAGGGATCCTGATCGGCCTAATTAGTGAAATTTATAACTTATTAATTGTGAAATAAATAACAAGTTTGGCGAATTAATAAAATTGCGTTAAAATATAGAAAGTTAAAATTTTCACAAACAGGTGGGAGGTCTTGTCGTGAAAGCAACGGTCGACTTCAAGGACATGGACGAAATACTCGCTAAGTATCGGTATTCGCCCGGTAGCATCATTGCCATCTTGCAGGACATTCAGGCGAAATATCGGTATATTCCCAAAGAAGTGTTTCCTTTCCTCTCGGAAAAACTCCACATCAGTACCGCGAAAATCTATAGTGTGGCGACTTTTTATGAAAATTTCTCGTTGCACCCGAAAGGAAAGTACGTGATCAGGGTTTGTGACGGGACGGCCTGCCATGTGCGAAAGTCAATCCCGATGCTGGAACGGTTGCGCAAGGAACTCAACTTGTCTGAAACCAAAGTGACCACCGATGATTTAATGTTTACGGTGGAAACGGTATCCTGCTTAGGCGCGTGCGGGTTGGCGCCGGTGCTGACGGTGAATGACAAGGTGTACCCATCCATGACTCCGGACAAAGCCAGCGAACTATTGGCGAAACTCAGGGAGGAAGCTTGAGATGTTACTACACAGAGAAGATTTGCAGAATGCACGGGAACACTATAAGACGGCATGGGCCGCACAGAAAAAAAAGATTTTGGTTTGCGCCGGGACGGGTTGTGTCGCGGGAGGTTCTTTGGAGATATATGCCGAGTTGGTTCGGCTGATTGAATCGAAAGGAATCCCGTGCGCGGTAAGTTTGGAGAAAGAACCGCATGACGATTCGGTTGGTGTCAAAAAGAGCGGCTGCCACGGTTTTTGCGAAATGGGCCCACTGGTTCGAATTGAACCGCACGGTTGGTTATATATCAAGGTGAAACTGGAAGATTGCGCTGAAATCATTGAACAATCCATTGTGAGCGATAAAGTTGTGGAACGGCTGACCTATAAGAAAGATGGGCAGCAGTACCCTACACAGGAGGAAATTCCCTTTTACAAGAAACAAACCCGGATGGTGCTGGAGCATTGCGGACACATCGATGCGACTTCCCTGCAGGAGTATTTGGCGATCGGCGGCTACAAGGCGTTTGAAAAGGCCTTGTTCGACATGAGCCCGGATGAAATCGTCAAAACCATTGACGAGTCGAATCTGCGGGGACGTGGCGGCGGCGGTTATCCGGCTGGTCGCAAATGGTCCCAGGTCAAACGGCAGAAATCGGACGTGAAATTCGTGGTTTGCAACGGTGACGAAGGCGATCCGGGAGCATTCATGGACCGGAGCGTCATGGAAGGCGATCCACACCGGATGCTGGAAGGGATGATGATCGCCGGTATCGCTTGCGGCGCAACCTATGGTTATATTTATGTCCGTGCGGAGTATCCGCTGGCCATCAGTCGTTTGGAGGAGGCAATCGCCCAAAATCGTGCGTTCGGACTGCTGGGCGAGAATATTCTCGGGTCGGGACGGTCGTTTGATATTCACATTAGCAAAGGCGCCGGCGCTTTCGTCTGTGGTGAAGGCAGCGCACTGACCACCTCGATTGAAGGAAAACGCGGCATGCCGCGGGTGAAACCGCCTCGTACGGTTGAACAGGGTCTGTATGGGAAACCTACGGTGTTGAACAATGTGGAGACGTTTGCCAATGTGCCGTTGATTATCAATCGGGGGTCCGTTTGGTATAAATCGATCGGGCCCGAAAAAAGCCCGGGAACCAAGGCCTTTGCTTTGACAGGCAATATTGAAAACACCGGTTTGATCGAAGTGCCGATGGGGACGACGCTACGGGAAGTGATTTTCGATATCGGCGGCGGGATCCGTGGCGGCGCCGAGTTTAAGGCCGTTCAAATCGGCGGACCGTCCGGCGGTTGTTTAACGAAGGAACATCTGGATCTGCCGTTGGATTTTGATTCGTTGAAAAAAGCCGGCGCCATGATCGGTTCCGGCGGGTTGGTCGTCATGGATGAACACACCTGTATGGTGGAAGTGGCGCGATTTTTCATGAATTTTACCCAGAATGAATCCTGCGGAAAATGCGTTCCCTGCCGCGAAGGTACGAAACGGATGTTGCAGATTCTGGAACGGATTGTGGCCGGCCAGGGCGAAATGGAAGATTTGGACATGTTGCTTGAGCTAGCGGATACCATTTCCTCCACTGCCCTCTGCGGACTGGGGAAAACGGCGCCTTCGCCGGTGCTCAGCACCATCAAATATTTCCGGGATGAATACGTGGCGCACGTGCGGGACAAACACTGTCCGACAAAGACCTGTCAAAAACTGAAGAAGATTGCCATTGACCCGGCGCTATGCCGTGGCTGTTCCAAATGCGCCCGCGGTTGTCCGGTCGGGGCGATTTCCGGTCAGATCAAGCAACCGTTTGCGATCGATCAGGCCAAATGCATCAAATGCGGCGCCTGCATCGATACTTGCCCGTTCAAGGCGATAAGGGAGGACTGACACCGTGAACACAGAATTTATGATGATTGATAATATGCCGGTGGCTATCGAAGGAGAGAAAAATATCCTCGCCGTGATTCGCAAAGCCGGCATTGAACTGCCCACCTTCTGTTATTATTCTGAACTATCGGTGTACGGCGCCTGCCGGATGTGCGTGGTAGAGGACAAGACCGGTGAAATTCATGCATCCTGCTCCACGCCGCCGAAGGCCGGCATGGAGATTAAGACCAATACGCCGCGATTGCGCAAATATCGCAAGATGATTCTGGAATTGCTGTTAGCCAATCATTGTCGAGATTGCACGACGTGCGAGAAAAACGGCAAGTGCAAGCTGCAGGAACTGGCCCAGCGCTTTGGGATCAAGCAAGTCCGTTTCAATAATACCGCCGGGGAATCCGAACTGGATACCTCTTCGCTGGCGATTGTCCGCGACAAGAGCAAATGCATCCTCTGCGGCGACTGTGTCCGGATGTGCGAAGAAGTGCAAAATATCGGCGCCATCGATTTTGCCCATCGTGGCTCCAAAATGTGCATCAGCGCCGCTTTTGACGAGCCGATCGCCAATACGAAATGTATCGGTTGCGGTCAATGCGCCGCGGTATGTCCGACAGGCGCCATCGTGGTCCGGAATGATACCGCGAAACTTTGGAAGGACCTCAGCGATCCCAATGCTAAGGTTGTTGTTCAGATCGCGCCGGCGGTTCGCGTTGGCGTCGGTCATGAACTGGGGCTGCCGGAAGGCGAAAATGTCATGGGGAAAATCGTGGCGGCGTTGCGTCGAATTGGCTTCGACGAAGTATTCGACACGACTACCGGCGCGGATCTGACCGTGTTGGAAGAAGCGGGAGAATTTCTGGCAAAAGTTCAGAAAGGCGAGAAATTGCCGCTATTTACGTCCTGCTGTCCGGCTTGGGTCAAATATGCGGAGTTGCATCACCCGGAGCTGATGGAGAACATTTCAACCTGTCGCTCGCCGATGCAGATGTTCGGAGCGGTACTCAAGGAACATTACGGATATTCACACCGTCGGGTGGTCGTCGTGGCCATCATGCCCTGTACGGCGAAGAAACAGGAAGCGGCGCGCGACGAGTTCAAAGAGAACGGCATTCCTTATGTGGACCATGTCATCTCCACGCAGGAACTTGTTCAGATGATTCGCGAAGCCGGGATCGTTTTTTCCGAGATTGAACCGGAAGCCGTCGACATGCCGTTCGGCACGACCAGCGGCGCCGGCGTGATCTTTGGCGTATCCGGCGGGGTGACGGAGGCCGTGATCCGGCGGATTTCCGACGACAAATCGGCGCCGGCGCTGCGGGCGATTCCATTCATGGGGGTTCGCGGGCTTCAGGGCGTGAAGGAAACCAGCATCGACTATAACGGTCGGGAAGTCAAGATCGCGATCGTCAGTGGAATCAAAAATGCCGAAAACCTGATTAAGAAGATGCAACGTGGGGAAAAAAGCTATGACTTCGTGGAAGTGATGGCCTGTCCGGGAGGCTGCATCTGCGGTGCGGGACAGCCGGTCACAGACAGCGCCGGCAAGAAACGACGCAGCGCGGGTCTGTACGAAACCGACCGGATGAGCACCATCAAGCGGTCGGAAGAAAATCCGATCACCCGGGCCTTGTACGCAGGACTCCTAAAGGGTAAGGTGCATAAATTGCTTCACGTTCATTATCATGGAAAGGCGTGAGTGATATGATCATTATCCATGTCTGTATTGGCAGCGCCTGTCATATCAAAGGCTCGTACAATGTCATCAATTCTTTGCAGCAACTGACAGAGGAGTATGGTCTGGCCGATGTTGTGGATACGCGGGCTGCTTTTTGCCTCGGTCATTGCACCCAAGCCGTATCGGTAAAGATTGATGATGGCGAGGTGCAGAGCGTATCCGGCGCGACGGTGCGGGATTTCTTCATCAACCAGGTATTGCCGGCCGCAAGCAAACTGGCGTAGTGCGGATCACGGAGGGATGGAAGTGCAAAAAATGAAAGTGGAGATTTGTCGGGGAACTTCCTGCCATCTGATGGGGTCGCAGGAATTGATGGAGGTCGTTAAATCCTTGCCGGCCGACCGCCAGGAACAGATCGAATTGTCGATTGTGGATTGCCTGAAAAGTTGTCGACAAGGCCCTAACGTGCGGATCGACGGCAAACTGTTTTCCGGGCTGACGCCGGAAGAACTTGCGGCGATGCTGCAGGAAAAGGAAGACGTAGCGGCCGACTGAGACGCATGCTGGAACCAAAAGGGGCTGCACTGAATTTTCGAATTCAGTGCAGCCCCTGATTTATGAAGGGTTACAACTCTATTCGGAGGTTATATGGCCAACAACAGAGCCAGGACGACAATCTCGATTTGCCGCAATTCGTGTTCGTGGCGCCTTTGCTCTAACCATTGACGATGCCGCCACTCCCACTCGAGTTCATGATCGCGGCGTCGCATTTCCTGTTCATGGCGTTGATGTTCCCACCATTGCCGCCGCCGGATTTCTTCGCGCTGCCGTTGGAGACGTTGTTCCTCCAACCATTGACGATGTCGCCACGTCCGCTCGGGTTCCTGCGGATGACGATGTAAACTTAGCTGATAGCGGTGGTCGTTTTGCTGACGCCAGTGGTTCAGATCACGCTCTTGCTGAATGTGTCTTTCCTGCCAGTGACGTTCTTGCACCAGGCGTTCCTGATGCAAGCGTTCCCGATGAACTTGTTCGCCGGCATGTCGGGAGTCTCGGGGTTCCCGGTGATCCCGGTGATCCCGGGTATCCTGGTGATGGCGGCGGGGATCCTCTCGCGAAGCAGCTTCGGCCAGATAAACGTTGCCGCCGAATTGCAACAACCCAATTAAGGCGGAGCAGACGATTTTTTTCGATGTATTGCTCTTCACAGTTCATACCCCCAACAGTAGTTTTTACTTGCGGGTTTGCCAACGCCGGAAGCGCTCTTTATAATAATATTCTAACGAACAAATGACACAAAATGATGTCAAATTTGTGACGAGTTTGTGAAAAATGTAGTAATATAAGAAGCGAACGTGAAAAAAACGGAGAGAGGGCGACAGGTGAACCAGGTTGTTCTAAAGTATAAAGAAAATATTATCGAAACGATTACGATCGGCCTGTTGTTACTATTGTCGCTGTATCGAACAGCCGGCCATGCCTTCTGGTTGGTGCTTTCCGGTCGAGGATTGCCGAAATCCTCCGATAGTTACTGGTATATCAACTATGCATGCGGTTTGCTGGAGAATTTTTCGATCGGACTGGGCATCGATGAAGTTCTATACCTGGGATACAATCTGCTATTGGCGGCTTTGCTGGGAATTTTCAAAAGCACGGTGACCATCGTGCTGATCCAGGCGGTCGTCGCGAGTCTGGCGATCGTCCTCGTTTACAAAATTGCCTTGCTATTGTTCAACCGCACTGCGGCCATTATTGCCGGATTTTTTTATTTGTACATCTGGGACGTAACGCTATGGTCGACCTATGTCTTGTCGGACAGTTTTTTTGTCAGCCTGATGCTGCTTTGCATTTATCTTTTGCTGCGGGCAACCGAACCCGGTTCGCTCTGGATCAAGGGAACGTTCGCAGTGACTGCGTTGTATCTGTGCTTTTTCCGGCCGACTGGCGTGCTGATCGTGGCGATGATGGCGCTGTACATCGTTGTTCTGTGGGACAAATCCAGAACAAAGATTCTTCTGCAACGCTATAAATGGCCATTGGCCGGACTGCTCGCCAGCCTGATCCTTATTGCGGGGATGCTGTATTCCCGCCACGTTTTCGATCCACTGTTGCACTCTTTACAATACAATGCAAAACTTGTATTGTATAATGTATATGCAAAAGGGTGGGTTTACGACATTGCCACGGCGTTCGACTACTTTTACCGACCGAATTATGCGATCGATATCGCCGACAGCCTGGTGTTAAGTTTTCTCATCCATAACTGGGAGCCGATTTCCGTGCTGTATCTGCGGCGGGCCATTGCCTTCCTCGGCGCCTGGACCTGGCAGATCCCGATCCATACGGTGAACGATCTTCTCTATTTCACTTTCAAGCTGTTGCCGTCCGTTTTTTTCGCCGCGGGAACCATTGCGGCGATATGGAATGGGATTTTCCGCCGGGCATCGATTCTATGGCTGATTGTATTGGCCGTATTTGCTTTTTGTGTGTTGCTGTTTATTGACGCCATGTACCGCTACCGTTTCCCAGCAATGCCGCTGATCGCCATTGTGGCGGCATATGGGCTGGAAAGAATACTTAATGGGGGAAAGATGCTTGTCCAGAAGCGCCGACACCGGGGAAACACGAACACAGTCTGATTTGCTGGCGGTCATTCCGGCCTATAACGAACAGGCCAACATCATAAGGGTCATCCGGGACGTCCAACGCGAATTGCCGGCGGCGGACATTTTGGTTGTGAATGACGGTTCGGTGGACCGGACCGCCGAGGCGGCCCGGACTGTCGACGGGGTCAAGGTGATTGACCTTCCTTGCAATCTGGGGATCGGCGGCGCCATGCAGACCGGATTCAAGTATGCGATGGCCGCCGGATACGCTTATGCCGTCCAGATTGACGGCGATGGCCAGCATTTGCCGGCAGAAGTGACGAAACTACTCGAGACCATGCAGGAGACCTGTTGCGATATGGTGATCGGTTCCCGCTTTCTGGAGGTCGAATCTTTTCGGACGACCTGGTGCCGGCGGCTCGGGATCAAAGTGTTCGACCTGTTGTTCCGGGCGCTGGTCAATCTCCGGATTACGGACAGCACTTCCGGATTCCGACTCTATAACCGGAAAAGCTTGGAGGTTTTATCCCGATACTACTCCAGCGATTACCCCGAGCCGGATGCGATCGTCCTGTTGAATAAAAGCGGACTGAAGGTTTGCGAAGTCGGCGTTGCCATGCGGGAACGGGAACACGGCTGTTCCTCCATCACGCCGCTCAAAAGTCCGTATTATATGGCAAAAGTGATTTTGACCATTTTGTTTTCCTGCGCCCGGCCATGGCGGTGACAGCGTGATGCTTTTTGGTTCTTTCGATAAAATTCAGTGGCTGGGGATCATTTTCAGCCTGATTATTTTATTGTCCGTCTTTTTTCTGGTGCGGGAACGGTTGCTCAAGGAAAAATATTCCCTGATCTGGCTCGTGATCGGCCTGTTTACGTTGGTGGTATCCCTATTTCGAAATTTGCTGGATGGATTTTCTGATCTGATCGGCGTGTATTATGCGCCATCGGCTTTTTTTTCGCTGTTGATCGCCGGAGCCTATCTATTGCTTTTGAACATGAGTGTGAGCATTTCGCACCTGAAAGCCCAGAATAAGGCGCTGACCCAGGAATTGGGATTGCTGCGGCTCAAGCTGGAAGAACGGGAACGGGAGGAGGATAAAAAACAATCATGATGAATTTTTTGATTCTCTTCGCCAGCGTGTCGATGACGGTATTGGCCAGCACTTTGCTCAAGATCGGCAGCAGAAGTGTGAATTTTGACGGCGGCCTGCTTTCGATCGCCGGCGGCTACCTGACTTCGCCCGGGATTCTGGCCGGCTTTCTTTCGTATGCGGTGGCGGCCTTGCTATGGGTATATTGCCTGTCGATTTTCGATCTTGGTTACGTCACGTTTGTGTCGAGCTTGCAGTATGTCTTGCTGTTGTCGGTGTCCATCTTTGTTTTTCACGAGCACATCAGTCTGTTGAAGTGGGCGGGCTGCGCCTTCATCATGATTGGCGTGGCTTGCTGGCTGAAAGGGTAGTAACCGGATGTTGAAGTGGCTTGCCTACTCGGACTGTCTGCAGGAAGAGTGGGACCGGTTTGCCCTGCAACATGGCACGATTTTTCATACGACGCCGGTCCGCCGGATTTTGCTCGATTCATTCGGTTACCAATGCGGCTACCATGCGGTGGTCGACGGCGAAAACAGGATTGCGGCCCTGCTGCCGATGATCACGGGGCGGAACCTGTCCGGCAAGCGAGTCGGCGTGTCTCTGCCGTTCGTGAATTATCTGGATATCTGCGCAAGCAACGAAGAAGCAAGAGCCTTTATGATGCAATCCTTGCCGGCGATTCGGCGGAGCCTGTCTTTGAGCGGAATCGAACTGCGATTCAAGGATCGGCAGGTCGACAGCCCGGCTTGGCGGAGTTGCCGGAACAATGTCACATTTGTGTTGCCGTTGCTGGCGGAAGAAGAGGCGATCTTGGCGCAAACTTCCGGCAGTTGCCGCAACCATGTGCGCAAAACATACAAGAACGACTGGTTTATCGCTTCGTTCGACCGAAGCCGGCTGACCGATTTTTATAAAGTATATGTGCGCCGGATGAAACAGCTGGGGTCGCCGTCGCCGCCGCTGGATTTTTTTGCGGCGTTTTTTCGGCATCTGCCGGAGAATGCATTCCTGCTGACCGTTCTGGACAAGGCGACGGAACAGGTTGTCGGCGGAATGTTATTGCTGACGAGTCCCGGCAATTCCACACTCTACTATCCCTATGGCGCCAATCTTGTGGAGTATAACCACCGCTATCTGAACAATTTCATGTATTGGGAAGCGGTGCGCTTCGGTATCCGGCAGGGACTGAAGTTTCTGGATCTGGGCCGGTCCCCGGCGGAATCCGGCACCTATCAGTTCAAACAGCAGTGGGGCGCCAAACCCGTGCCGCTCCAATATCTATATTCGCAGGGGGAAACTGGCGGCAGCGGGCCGCCGGACCGGGACCGGCTGCGCTTTTTCATTGAACTTTGGAAGAAAACGCCGGATTTCATTACCGAGCCGGTTGGTCGCCGGTTGATCCGGTATGTGATGCCATAACGCGATATTTAGCCGAACCGGCGATTGCAGAGAGTAACGGAGGCACAACCATGAGCGATTCCCAATGGAAACAGTATTTTGATCAAAAAGCCGCCACGCACGGCGCGTCTGTCAAATCCTCCGATTATTTTGACGACACCAGTTTTTTTGTCCAGCGGGACCACATCCATCGATGGCTGGGAGAACTGAAGGGCAAACAAATCCTGGACGCGGGCTGCGGCGTCGGCGCGTTCAGCGAGCCGTGGGTGAAAGACAATACGGTCCATGGCGTCGATTTCTCGGTGAAAAGTCTGGAATTCGCCGCCAGCCGGGGCCTGAAAACCTTGAATGGAGATTTGGGGGCCTTGCCGTTTGCGGACGGAATGTTTGACGTGGTGGTTTGCATCGGCGTGATCCAGCTCATCCCCGAGGTTGAACCGATCATCACCGAACTGGCGCGGGTGACGAAACCGGGCGGAGTGCTGCTGGTGCAGACCTTGCATAGCGGTTCCGTGCAGCGCAAGTTGCTGGGGCTGTTCGAACGAACGAAAAAATTCGACCGGATGTATTCGATGACCGAGCTGGCGCAGCTGTTCACGCGGCTGGGTTTTCCGACGGTCGACTTCCTGAAGCAGTATCATCCGCTACGGGTTGTGACGCAGGGCGCCGGCCGGAACAGCCTGACGGATCTGTTCTGCACCTCGTTCGCCATCAGGGGGCGGAAGGGCAATGGATAAGTCCGGACCGAATGCCATCGGCCAAAACTTTCTTACCTTTGATATCGAGGACTGGTACCATGCCAATTATGAGGGCGTGGACCTGTCCGCTTACCGGGGGCGGGAATCGAATTTTCGGGCGGATGTGGACTTGTTGCTGCAGTGTTGCAGCGAAGCGGGCTACAAAGCCACTTTTTTTGTTTTGGGGCAAATCGGCGAGACCTATCCCGATGTGGTCAGGGCGATCGCCGAAGCCGGCCATGAAATCGCTTCCCATGGGTACGGGCACCAGCTGGCCTATAAACAGACCTACGCGGAATTTCGTGCCGATGTGAAAAAGTCCGCAGAGATTCTGCAGACTTTGACGGGAAAACGAATCTTCGGCTACCGGGCGCCCTCCTGGTCCATCATCGAAAGAAACCGGCATTATCTGACGGCGTTGGAAGAACTGGGGTTGTTGTACGATGCCAGTATCTTTCCGGCAAAAACCTTCCTGTACGGAATTCCCGACGCGCCGACCGAAATCCATCGTCCCTGCGTTGACGGCCGGGAGCTGGCCCTCTATGAAGTGCCGATGTCGGTGATGCGGGCGTTCGGCAGAAATTTCGGCTTTTCCGGCGGCTTTTATTTTCGGCTGTTCCCCTCCTGGCTGATCAAGCACGGCATCCGTTCGCTGAACCGGCAGGGGCGCAGCGCTCTCGTGTATCTGCATCCCCGCGAGATTGACCCGGCGGAACGGCGATTGCCGTTGCCTTTCCTGGAATCGTTCATCCAATACTACAATGTGGCCGGCAATCGCGCCAAACTTGCCGATATTCTGCGAAGCTTCCGTTTCACTTCCATCGCGGCGCAGTTGCCACCCTTGCGGCAATAATCATCGAACTTATTGTTGCGGCATCCGGCAGTGGGTTTCCTGCACCGACCAGGCCGCCAACAGGCTGATCAGCAGCACGCCGCAGCAGAACAGGAACGCATTGGTGTAGGCGATCTGCGGATAGACCTTGACGCCTTGGACGATGGCCCCGTCCCAGTAATGGTCCAAAATCCATCCCACGGCCGGCTGCATGAAGGCCGCTCCCAGAAAGGGACCGGAATTGGTGATGCCGGCGGCGATTCCGGTGGCATAAGACGGGTTGACTTCCTTGACGCAAGCCACCGAAAGGGATAAACCGGATACGCCGACGCCAAAGAGCAGGCAGATGGGATAAAGCAATATCGCTGGCGGTTTCGCGCCGTTCCATAGAGTCAGCAACAACAGAGCGGACAAGAAGATTGCAGTGGCGGCCAGAAACGGCCCGCGCCGAAGCTGCATCCGGTCGGAGATCACTCCGAGCAGCGGCGCCGTGATCATGTTGCCAATGACCATGATGAAGACCATTTGGGAAGCATCGACCCGCGACAGCCCGTATACCTGCATCAAATATGGGATACCCCATACGCCGCTGATGGCCATATACACACCATAAACCGTGGCTCCGGCGATAACCGGCGGCCAGGTTTTTTTATTTCGGCAGACGATCCGGATGCAGTGACGGATACTTGCTGCCGGCTGCCGCGCTGGGGCCGGAGGCGGGAGATTGGTTTCCAGTTCGGCAACGCTGGGCAACCCGATATCCTCCGGACGGTCGCGGACCAGCAACCAGCAGGCAACGGCCATTACCAGGGAGTAGGCGGCGATCAGATGAAAGGCGTTGCGCCAGCCCCAGCTGTCCACGATGACTGCCATGGGCGTTGCCGCCAGCAGGGAACCGGAGTTGCCGATCAGAACAATCAGCCCGGACATGGTCGCGAATTCGCGCAAGCGGAACCAGTCAGCCTGCAGTTTGATCAGACAGACATAAATGACGCCGATGCCCAATGTGGTGACGAATCGGCCCGCATACAAACCGGTGAGGGTGCCGGCGAGTGTGAAGATCAGTGTGCCGATCGCAGAAATCAGCAAGGAAAGGCTGACGACCCGGCGCGGGCCGAAGCGGTCGGCCATGATCCCGGCCGGCAGCTGCAACACGGCATAGGTCCAGAAATAGATCGACGCCAGCAAACCGAGGTCGGTGGCGCGCTCGATCGCAAAATCGCGCATTAGATTATCCGATACCACCCCGATGACGGTGCGATGAAAATAACCGGTAATAAAGGCGGCGGCTGTAACTCCCCAGATCAGAAGCCGGCGCTTTTGCCAAACGGCGATTGCCTGAGCGCGGCTGGAATAACCTGAATCCACTCTCGTATTTATCCTCCATCGATTGCGCTTGTAAAGCAAAACTTCGGCGGGCAGGCGGCAAATTCCTTTTTGTCTGCAAGGGAGATATCGGGTGGCATTATGAGACATAGCGAATTTTGATGGTTTGAGCCTGTTTCGGGGATTGCGATGTTTCAGGGCTTGCGATGTTGACAGATTAACGGTAATGCAACGGACCGGCTTGCCTTCGGCATTTCATTGCCCAGTAAGAAAAACCTTGGCCGCAAATGGTTTCAGAAACGGCTGGCAGGGCAAGTAACGCAGACTGTTCGTTTGATTGCCATGACGGATGTGGCGGGGATCCATGTCAAAATGTAATAAACTGAAAAATTAGACATTTTATTTGATTCGGGAGTCGGTTTGTGCGAAAATAGAGGCGGAAATCCAGAGCGCGGAAAATCCTATCATTTCGCTGAGGAGATGATCCGCATGGACTCCCCCAAAGAAGAGCTATTGCGGCAAAAAACCGCGGCATGGGAAAATTTTCTCCATTCCGGCTCAATAGAACCGGATCGGGTTGGCCCGATCATTGCCGAATCATGGCTAAAGTGCGTCCACACCGGGCTGGATCCGGCCGACGGCAAGGGGAGAACCGTGCTGGAGAAGCACCGGTTGCGCGAATTGTGGGAAAAGAACGAGATCCTCATCCGTACGGCGGCTCCGCTGATGCGCAACCTGTACCGGTTCTTTCAGGGCTCCAGCTTCGTCGTGGTGCTGACTGATGCCCAAGGCTATATATTGGAGCTTTTCGGTGACGAGGACCGGCTGCGGAGCGCCCGGAAGATCAATTTTTTGCCGGGGGCGAAATGGCAGGACGACGATGTCGGCACGAATGCGATCGGCAGTGTGCTGGTGGCGGGAAAACCGATGCAGGTTTCCGGGGCGGAACATTTTTGTCTCCGCCATCATTGTTGGACCTGTTCGGCTGCGCCGATTCTGGATGAGTCAGGAAAGCTGGCGGCAGTGCTGGATATTTCCGGCCCCGCCGGGGCAAGTTACTCGCACACGCTCGGCATGGTCGTGGCGGCGGCGGAAGCGATCACCATGCAACTGAAGATGCAGCGGAAAAACAAGGAACTGGTTCTGGCGAACAAACGACTGACCAGCATATTCAATACAATGTCCGAAGGCGTGATCCTGCTGGACCGGGCCGGGGTCATTCATGAAGTGAATTCTGTCGCCAGCCGGATGCTGGAAAAATCCAATGAAGAACTGGTCGGGCACTCGATCGAAAAGATTCTGGGCGGCAACACCCCGCATGTCCGCCGCATGCTGAGCATCAGCGAGCCCTGCGCCGATGTGGAACTGATGGTCACGCACAAGAATGGCGTCAGCCATTGCCTGATTTCCGGGGAACCGATCACCGATGAACAGGGGAATCCCGGCGGCGGGGTGGTCATCCTGCGGCCCATTCACCAGGTCAAAAATCTGGTGAACCGTTTCAGCGGCCACATCACCGCTTTCCGGTTCAGCGACATCATCGGCGAAAGCCAGCCGATCCGGGAATCGGTCTGACTGGCGATGCTGGCGGCGCCCGGTGATGCCAACGTGTTGCTGCAGGGCGAGAGCGGCACGGGAAAAGATCTGTTCGCCCAGGCGATCCACCATGGCAGCGCCCGTCGCGGCGGGCCCTATATCGCGCTGAACTGCGGCGCGATTCCCCGCGAGCTCGTCGGCAGTGAATTGTTCGGCTATGAAGGGGGAGCGTTTACCGGCGCCAGGCGGGAGGGCCGGCCCGGAAAATTTGAACTGGCCGCCGGCGGAACCCTCTTTCTGGATGAGATTGGCGATATGCCGCTGGAACAACAGGCGGCTCTGCTGCGGGTCATCGAAGAAAAAACCGTGACCCGGATCGGTGGCCACCGGGTGATTCCCACGGATGTGCGGCTGATTTGCGCGTCGAACAAGAACCTGATCCAAGCGGTGGCGCAGGGAATATTCCGGCAAGATTTGTATTATCGCCTGAATGTGATTTCGATTACGGTACCGACCCTGCGCGAACGCGGCGAAGACATTCTGCTGTTGTTCCGACATTTTTTGGAGCGATTGGCGAAAAAACAGGGAGTTTCTTATACGATCGATCCGGCCGTGCCAGAGTTTCTCATGCACTATGACTGGCCCGGCAATGTGAGAGAACTGCATAATATGGCGGAGCGTGCCGTCAATCTGGCGGAAGACAGGGTCATTTCCCTGCGACATTTTCCGGTTGAACCGAAAATGCCCACGAATGGAGGGCAGCTGGCCGCAACCGGTTTGGAAAAAGCGGGGCTGGCCGGCTGCCGGGAGCGGGCGCGCCGGCAGGAGGAAGGCGTAGAGCGGGCCAGGATCATGGAATTGCTGCGCGAATGCAGCGGCAACATCAGTCTCGTCGCCAAACGACTGCAAGTGGCCCGTAGCACGGTATACCGGAAAATCCGTTATTATGACGACCCGCCGAGTTCGGGAAACTGATGCGTCAATTTTGGTTCGGGACGCTACACGGACGCTACAGAGTGCGACAGCGTTGCGATAGAAAACGACATGCGACGTACTGGGGAAAATGCTTGAAACTGCCTGATTTGGGCTGTTTTTTTCATTTTTAGGGCTCTTGGCACGGAGGTTGCAATGGATTCTATACGGCGAACATCGAAGCAGTTTCAATAAATCGAGAAAGGGGGTTTCGTATGGCACGCAAGCGGTATGTCGTGGAGTTGGGCATGGGCGCCGACCTGCATGGCGGAAACGTGACCAAAGCGGCGCAGCGGGCTATCCAGGACGCGATTTCCCGAAGTTGTCTGTGCGGGCTGTTCGATATCATCGGCATCGACAACCCCGACCAAATGCATGTGGCGGTCCGGATCGCCTGTCCGGATCCAGCGGCGGTCGATGCGGCCGTGTTGCGGGCTGCAGTGCCCTTCGGGTCGGTGGAACTGGAAGTAGTGCCTGGCGGCTTGTCGGTGCGGGGCTTGAACCTGCCGGCGCTGGGCGCTGGCGACACCATCGTGGTCGCGAACGCGGCCCTGACGGTGTATGTGGATGTGAACGAAACGGGATAGCATGATGTGACGGGAGTCGCGAGGGTCGGACGATTTTTCGAGCAGAGGGATTTCCAATACTAATAACTGGGAGGGAAGGCAATGGAACTCACAAAGGAACGACTTGTCGGTTTCTATCAGACCATGACGACCATCCGGACCTTTGAAAGCAAAACCGCAGAGTTGTTTGCGGCTGGTAAAATTCCCGGGTTCGTGCATCTCTATATCGGTGAGGAAGCCGTAGCCACCGGGGTTTGCGCCAATCTGGCGGATACGGATTTCATCACCAGCACCCACCGCGGACACGGACACCTCATCGCCAAGGGGGGGAAGGTCGACCTCATGATGGCCGAGCTGTATGGCAAGGCGACGGGTTACTGCAAAGGAAAAGGCGGCTCGATGCACATCGCCGATGTCGGCCTGGGGATTCTGGGCGCCAACGGGATCGTCGGCGCGGGCCAGCCAATCGCCACCGGCGCGGCGTTTGCCGCCAAGTACAAAAAGTCCGGGGCGGTGGTGGCCTGCTTCTTTGGCGACGGCGCATCCAACCGCGGCACTTTCCACGAATCGCTCAACCTGGCTTCGATCTGGAACCTGCCGGTTGTTTTCATTTGTGAAAACAACATGTATGGCATTTCTTACTGCCAGCGCGAACACATGAACATCTGCGACATTTCCGATCGGGCCTCGGCGTACGGCATTCCCGGCGTGACCGTGGACGGCAACGATGTCGTCGCTGTTTACGAAGCCACGGCGGAAGCTTTCAAACGGGCCAGAAACGGCGACGGTCCGAGCCTGATCGAGTGCAAGACCTGGCGCTGGCGCGGCCATTTTGAAGGCGATCCGGGAACGTACAAGGATCCGGCCGAACAGGCGGAATGGATCAAGAAAGACCCGATTCCCCGGTTGGCGAAGCGATTGGTGGATCTCGGCTATGTGACCCAAAACGAAATCGATCAGATGAACGGGACCATTGCCGCCAAAATCGGCGCTGCGGTCCAGTTTGCCGAAAGCAGCCCCAACCCTGTCCCGGAAGATGTTTTGACTGATGTATACGCAAATTGAGCGAGTAATTCGGAAAGGGTGGCGAAGATGAAAAAGATGACCTATGCGGAGGCAATTCGTGATGGGATCCGGGTCGAAATGAAACGGGATCCGGCTGTTTATCTTTGCGGCGAGGATGTCGGCAAATTTGGCGGCTGTTTTGGCGTGACCGCCGGATTGGTCGATGAATTTCCGGGCCGGGTCGTGGATACGCCGATCAGTGAAACGGCGATCATCGGTTCTTCTGTCGGCGCGGCCGCAGCCGGTCTCCGGCCGATCGCCGAAATCATGTTCGTTGATTTCATGGGGGTTTGCATGGACGAGTTGTTCAACCAGGCGGTAAAGATGCGCTATATGTTCGGCGGCAAGGCAAAAGTTCCCCTGGTGGTCAAAACGATCGCCGGCGCCGGGGTGGCGGCGGCCGCACAACATTCCCAGTCCATGGAGGCCTGGTTCACCCATATCCCCGGCCTGAAAACGGTTATGCCGTCGACGCCGGCCGACGCCAAAGGCCTGATGGCTTCGGCGATCCGGGACAACAACCCGGTGCTGTTCATTGAGCACAAGCAATTGCTGGGAGTCAGCGGCGACGTGCCGGAAGACGAATACCTCGTGCCGCTCGGCAAAGCGTCGATCATGCGGCAAGGAACGGATGTCACCATCGTCGCCTGGTCCTGGATGGCGCAAAAGGCGTTGGCGGCGGCGGAGATTCTGGCCCAAGATGGGATCAGCGCCGAGGTGCTGGACCCGCGAACCTTGGTGCCATTGGACAAGGCGAGCATTTTGCATTCGCTGGGCAAAACCAACAAACTGGTGATCGTGCATGAGGCGGTGAAGACGGGCGGTTATGCGGGAGAAATCGCCGCGATCGTCGCCGATGAGGGCTTCGATCTGCTGGACAGCCCGATCAAGCGGGTTACGGCGCCGGACACCCCGGTCCCCTTCTCGCCGACTTTGGAAGCCGCTTACGTGCCCAGTGTCGACAGTATCGTCCAGACCGTCAAAAGTCTGTTTTGATCCGGAGAGCGCCGCAGGGCGGGCCGGATAATCGGCCCGCTTGCGGCAGCCTGGAATGTGCGGGGGAAATCGATCATGAACACAGTCGGGATTATTGCCAACCCGGCCTCCGGTCGGGATATCCGCCGCCTGGTCGCATATGGCACGGTCTTTGACAATCAGGAAAAGGTTAATATCGTGCGCCGCATCCTGTTGGGACTGGTCGCCGCCCAAACACGGCAGGTGTTCTTCATGCCGGATTATTTCGGGATCGTCCAACAGGCGGTGGCGGGACTGAGCCGGACCCAACCGTTGCCGTTGGAGATTCGGCCGGCCGACATTTGTCTGACCGGCACACAGATTGACTCGGCGGCGGCGGCCGCAGCGATGGCGGAGAGCGGCGTGGACTGCATCGTTACGTTAGGCGGCGACGGCACCAACCGGATGGTGGCGAAGGAGTGCGGCGATGTTCCGCTGATTCCCGTTTCCACCGGCACCAACAACGTGTTTTCCGTGATGGTCGAGGGGACCATCGCCGGCATCGCCGCTGGCGTCGTGGCGGCGGGTGCGGCTACGTCGCCCGGCGTGCAGCGGCGGACGAAAAAGCTGGTCATTGAAAAAGACAACCGGCCGATGGATATCGCATTGGTTGACGCGGTAGTTTTGGATAGTCGATTTATTGGTTCACGGGCCGTGTGGAATGTAGAGGGGATACGCCAGATTGTGCTGACGCGGGGAGAGCCCCACAACATCGGGATTTCCTCCATCGGCGGGCACATATCGCCGACCGGTCCGTTTGAGAGGAAAGGACTGGCCATTGATTGCACAAACCCGACAGGCACTGTTTTGGCGCCGATCGCGCCGGGACTGATCGTTCCGGTTCCCTTCGGCACGACGCGGGAAATCCAAATCGGCGAGTCAGTGGAGATTGTTCGGACACCCTGCCTGATTGCGGTGGACGGTGAACGGGAAATCGAAGTCGGGGCCGATGCCGGGGTGGGGATTCGCCTGACAGGGGAAGGCCCCATGGTCGTGGATATCAAGGCCGCCCTGGCGGAAGCCGCGGCCCGGGGGTATTTCCGGCGGTGAGGATCGGACAGTCCAATGAGTACGGAATTGAAGGAGCGCAGGGATATGGCGACAGAAATTACAATGCCCAAGCTGGGATTGACCATGACCACGGGAAAAGTCGGTCGATGGCTGGTTCAGGAAGGAAGTCCGGTGAAACAGGGCGAGGCATTGTTGGAGATCATGACCGACAAGATCACGAATGTCATTGAATCGCCGAGTGACGGAGTTTTGCTGAAAATCATCGTCCGGGAAGGGGCGGAACTGCCGGTCGGCGCTGTTTTGGGGGCAATGGGAGGCGTCGGGGAAGAATATCGGGAAGCGGCGACAACCGGGATTCCTTCGCCGGCGGCATCCAGTGGGACGCCAAAAAGCGGCGAAGAAAAAATCAGGATCTCGCCGTTGGCTCGAAAGCTGGCGGAGGAATGTGGCCTGGACTGGTCCGGAATCACCGGCACCGGGCCATCGGGTCGCATTGTAAAGGAAGACATCGAAGCCGCCCTCGCCGCCGCCACAACAAAAGAAACGGCTTCGCCCCGGCCGGCACCGGCGGCGAAGGTATCATCCATTTCTCCCGAATTTTCCGAGACGCCTTACGCGGGGATGCGTAGGGTAATCGGCGAACACATGGCTCAAAGCTGGGCGGTTTCCCCCAAGGTGGATTATCATGTGAGCGTTGACGCGACCGCCATGTTGAAGTTGCGGCAGGCAGGCAATCAAACGGCGAACGAAAAAATCACCCTTACCGACATCGTGGTAAAAATCGTCGCCCGCGCCTTGAAATTGCGGCCCAATATGAATGTTGCCCTGATTGGGGAGCAGATCCGGCAGTATTCGGAACCTTGCATCGGCGTGGCGGTGGCCCTGGAAAACGGGTTGGTTGTTCCGGTGGTCCGGAATGCCGACTCGAAGCCGCTGACGGCCATTAGCCGGGAACTTCGGCAACTGGCTCAAAAAGCTCGGACCGGGCAGCTATCCCTCGAAGAAATGCGGGGAGGAACGTTCACCGTTACCAATGTCGGCGCTTTCCACTCCGTGGATTGGTTTACACCGCTCCTCAATCAGCCGGAAGCCGGAATAATCGGCATCGGCCGCATCGTTGACACCCCAGTCGCGCGTGATGGGCAGATTGTTATCCGGCCGATGCTGGGAGTATCATTGTCGTTTGATCACCGGATCATTGATGGCCTGCCGGCCGCAGAATTTCTGAAAGTCGTGCTTGATCTCATGGAAAATCCCTGCCTCGCTTTGCTGTAGCGGTCGGCAGGGATCTTGCGACAAAAAATAGTTTGGGAGGCTTGATGATGACACTGAAAGCGGCGTTTCTATTCGTGGCGCCGGGCGCCGATCCGGCCCAACACCGGTCGGTTATCCAAACGCCGAACGTGGAATTGATCACGGTTGGCGCGGGTAATTACGCCACAGCCCTGCAGGTTGTGGCCGAGTTGACGGCGCAGGGCGTCACCGCCATCGAATTATGCGGTGGATTCGGGATTGACGGCGTTGCCGCGGTTAACAAGGCTGCCGCCGGGAAAGCGGTTGTCGGCGTGGTCCGGTTTGACACGCATCCCGGCCTCGGCTTCAAGAGCGGCGACGAAATCTTCCGCTGAATCGTGTTCAGATTAACGAATCAGGAGGCGGACGCCTTCTTTTAACAGGAGGAAAGCGAACAGGAGCAGCACCATGCCCATAATTTTCATCAGGACACGGTAGGAATTTCCCTGCAGAAAGGTCCGGGAGCGGTTCACCAACAGGGCGAGGCCGATTTTCGAACCGATCAGGGCGAGATAGAATCCGGCTACGAACGACAGCACGCTGAGCCAACCCTGGGCTTTGGCGTTCAGGATGATCGGGCCGCCGACCATGATCCAGAACAGATACGGGTGCGGACTCAGGGCGTTGACGAGCGCCCCTTTGAGCAGTGAGCCCATAGCCGTGGCGGCCGATGGCGTTTCGATGTCGCCGGGACGGAAACTGGCGTAAGCCATGTGTAGCAGAAATAATCCGCCCGCCAGGGAGATCAGCCCCAACAATTGCTGATAGCCGGATATTCCGGCCAACAGGGCGATTGACAAAAAAATGATGGGAATATCGGTGAACAACGGCGAGATCGCGGTTTTCAATCCTTCACCCAGACCATACCGCAAAGTTTGCGCGACAACCATGGCAAACAGGGGGCCGGGGGAGATTCCGGCAGAGATTCCCAGCGACAGTCCGGCGACGGCAAACAGCCACATGACTTGCGTTACCTCCCGGATTTGGCCGGAACTTGTTTCAGGCTGAGGGCGATGCGGTTGCGCGCCGTATCGACGCTCAAAATGACGACTTCCACAATGTCGCCGACGGATACGATGTCCAACGGATGTCGGAACGGCTTGCTGCTGAGTTCGGAACGATGCAGCAGGCCGTTGATTTTTAGGCCGATGTCGACGAAAGCGCCGAAATCGGTCACGTTATGAACCGTTCCCTTGACAAGGGTTCCAGGGAGGAGATCCGCCAGATGAACGATGTTTTTGCGGGTCAGCGGCGGCGGCAGATCTTCCCGGGGGTCACGGCCCGGTTTGGCAAGTGCGTCCAGAATATCCCGCACCGTAGGTTCACCGGCGTCCAGTTCCCGGGCCAGCGCCGCAGCGTCGACTGATTTGAGCGCGACCTGCAGTTGCGGCAGGCGAGTGCGGTCCGTCAAATCCGCTTTGGCAAACCCCAGCCGGGTCAGAAGCGCTTCCGCCAACGTGTAGGATTCGGGGTGGACCGGCGTGTTGTCCAGCGGGTCCGCTGCCGCCGCGATTCGCAGAAATCCGGCGCACTGCGTGAACGCGGCCGGCCCGAGCCGGGGGATTTTCAGCAGTTCCTTGCGCCGGGTAAAGCGGCCGTTGGTATCCCGCCAGGCGACGATGTTTTTGGCGACGGGGCCCTGAATCCCGGCGACATGCCGCAATAGCTCGACGGAAGCGGTGTTGAGATCGACGCCGACACGGTGGACCGCCGACTCGACGACTCCGTCGAGGGCTTCCAGCAACTCTTTCTGATCGACATCATGCTGGTATTGGCCAACGCCGATGGCTTTGGGCTCGATTTTGACAAGTTCCGCCAGGGGATCCTGAACCCGCCGGGCGATGGATACGGCGCCCCGCAGCGTGACATCAAGGTCCGGAAGCTCCTCTTTGGCGAGTTTGGAGGCGGAATAGACGGAGGCGCCAGCTTCGTTGGCGATCACGTAATGCAGGGACAGGGAATGGTCGCGGATCAAGCCGGCCAGAAATTCTTCCGTTTCATAAGAGGCAGTGCCGTTGCCGATTGCGGCCAGGGTCACCTTGTGGCGGCGGATGAGCTCCAGCATCAGTTTGGCGGGGGACTCGCGCTGGGCGGCGCTGTGCGTCAGATAAAAGACGGTGGTGGCCAGGACACTGCCCTGAGGGTTGACGATGGCCGCCTTGCAGCCGGTCCGATAGCCTGGATCCAGCCCCAACACGGTGTGCCCGGCCAGCGGCGGAATCAGCAGGAGTTGCCGCAGATTGCGCCCGAACAGATGAATGGCCTGTTTTTCAGCATTCTCGGTTAGGAGACTGCGAACTTCGCGCTCCATGGCCGGGAACAGCAGCCGTTTGCAACTGTCTTGCACCGCTTCGCTGATGTCGGCTTGCCACAGAGAAGGGGAAACGAAAACTGCACGGAAAACCAGCTCGGTAAGAGTCTCCTGGGGAATTTCAAAATGAACCTTGAGCGCTTTTTTTGTTTCACCGCGATTGACGGCGAGAATACGGTGGGAAGGCATGTGGTTGACAGCCTCCCGGTACTCCTTGTAGTTCAGGAACTCGGGGGCCTCATTGTCCGGTACCGCCAAAGTCGTCGACAACGCGGCGGTCTTCCAAATTTCACGCCGCAGCAGCGTCCGCAGGTCCGCTCGCTCGGCGATGGTTTCGGCGAAAATGTCCCGGGCGCCGGACAAAGCGTCTTCCGCATTTGCCACGCCGGTTTCGGCATTGATGAATCCGGCTGCGATAGCCAGGCGGTCGGCGGCAGGCGGATCGGCCTGGGCCAACATCCGTTCCGCCAGCGGTTCCAGGCCTTTTTCCCGGGCAATCTGGGCCCGGGTTCTTTTCTTGGGGCGGAACGGCAGATACAGGTCTTCGAGCTCCTGCAGCTTTTGGGCGGTTTCGATCGCCGCCGCCAATTCGGCGGTCAATTTGCCCTGGGATTCGATTACGGACCGAATTTCCTCCTGACGTTTGCCGACGTTGCGGAGGTATTGCATCCGCTCGTCAA
>CAZRLN010000040.1:0-24113 GCA_964601085.1 uncultured Veillonellaceae bacterium
CCGGACACGATTTATATTTATGACAACTCCCTCATCACTGAGGCGGAAGTCGGCGACAACATCGTCGGCATGCAGTATTTCGATGTGACGCCGATGTGCCCGACGGATTCCAGCACCCAGCAGGATCTGCTGCCTGGCGAGACCCGGACCTGCTCGTTCACCAAACCGAGTCCGGGCATCGATCCGGCGAAACTGCCGAAAGTCAAAAAACTGGTGGCGATTCCCGCCAACGACATTGCCAAGAACGAGCTGCATCCCCGCGTATTCAACATCATCATCCTCGGTGCGGTCATCGCCGCGACGGAGGTGTTGCCGTTGGATGCCATCAAGAAGGCGCTCGATGTGAAACTGGCCGACAAGTTCGCCAACAACGAGGCGCTGCGGACTATGAACTTCAAGGCGCTGGACCGCGGATACGAACTCGTCAAGAGCGCAATGTAGAGGAGGGAACGAGATGTCGAAAGAAATGGAAGTGGCCGTTGTCGACGGCGTGAAAGCGACCTGGGCGGTTTTCCCCAGCCTCTGCAAAGGGTGCGGCCTGTGCATCGAGAAGTGCCCGGTCAAATGCATCACTTGGTCGGAAGAACTGGGCGTATACGGTACGCCCAGGGTTCAGGCCGACGGCGACAAATGCATCGCCTGCGGACTTTGCCAGCTGGTGTGCCCGGACTGTGCGCTGCTTGTGAAACGAAAATAGGGATTCGCTAACGATGTCCCGTGAGGAGCCTCCCTCAGTCCCTCCAGACAGGACCGGGGGAGGTTTTCCTGACTTTTTGGAAAGGAAGTGGCCCGCATGTTTGGATTGGGAATGCCGGAGCTAATTTTGATTCTGGTGATCGCGTTGGTGATTTTTGGCGCGAAAAATCTGCCGGACATCGGCAAGGCGCTTGGCAAGACGATTCAGGAATTTCGCAACGCCACGGGCGGGGATTCGGATAAGTCCGAGCCGGCAAAGAAGGATTTGCCGCCGGCGGAGAAGGATAAGGACCGGGAAGTCCGGAAATGAGGCTGTAACATGGAGCAGACACCGGAACAAGACAATCCGAATGCGCGGGAGATGACGCTGGTCGGCCATCTCGGCGAGTTGCGCCGGCGAATCGTCGTTTCCGTGATTGCGGTGGTGGCGGGAACACTGGCCGCTTATTTCTATATTGACGAGTTGATGCGGTTTGTGACGGCTCCGGCCGGCAAGCTGTATTTCATGAGCCCGGCCGAAGGCTTTTTCGCCTACCTGAAGCTGGCGGTGTTCGCCGGATTCATGCTGGCGTTGCCGGTGGTGCTGTGGCAAGTCTGGGCGTTTGTCGCACCGGCGCTGACATCGGGTGAGAAGAAATGGGCATTCATCATGGTGCCCGGGGCAGTCCTGCTGTTTTTCACCGGTGTGGCGTTCGCCTACTTGCTGGTTTGGCCGGCCGCCGTCAAATTTTTCCTCGGTTTCGGCAGCGAGTCATTGCAGCCGATGTTGTCGCTCGGCCAGTATCTGTCGTTTTTATTCTCCTTCATTCTGCCGTTCGGTATTATTTTCAATTTGCCATTGGCGCTATTGGTGCTGGCCAAGATGGGGATCATCAGTTCCAATTTTTTGGCGAAACAACGCCGGATGATGATTCTGGTGGCATTCATCGTCGGCGGGATTATCACGCCGACCCCGGATATTTTTACCCAGACGATGATGGCGATACCGATTATTCTGCTGTATGAGGCCAGCATTTGGGCTGTGAAGATATTGTTGCGCAAGTGAGAGGAGTCAAGGACAGACTCGGAGCTGTCCGCTTGACAAAACAGCCGCGGATGGATATATTGGGAATACAACTTCATGCGCACAGGCGAAGAAGGGAAGAGTAGCGCAAGGCGGCCAGACAGAGAAGGAATCCATGGGCTGGAAGGTTCCGTGGCAAAGTTTCGCGCGAAGGTCATCCCGGAGCTGTCCGGCTGAACTGTCAGTAAGCCGGGCCGGTTTGTCCCGTTATGACAGTCAAGCGCCTGCCGGCGGCAGGAATTTCGGGTGGTACCGCGGAAGCATGTCCTTTCGTCCCATAAATACAGGGATGGAGGGGCTTTTTCATTTATTTACAAGAGTCGGAAGTCGGGGGAGGAAATGACAATGGCGAAAGAAAATATTCCAACAGTGTATGATCCGGCGGCGGTGGAAACCAAATGGTATCAAAAGTGGGAAGCGGACGGCGTGTTTCATGCGGAGCCCCAAAGCGACGGCGAACATTACAGCATCGTCATTCCCCCGCCCAATGTCACCGGCCAGCTGCATATGGGCCATGCCCTGGACAATACTTTGCAGGATATCCTGATCCGCTGGCGTCGGATGCAGGGTTACGATACGTTGTGGATGCCCGGTTGCGACCATGCCGGCATCGCCACCCAGATCAAAGTGGAGGAAGTGCTGGCCAAGGAGGGAATCTCCCGCTATGACCTCGGCCGCGAGAAATTCATCGAACGGGTCTGGGACTGGAAACAGCAGTACGGCAACCGGATCACCAACCAGCTGAAGCGCCTGGGCGCCTCCTGCGACTGGGAGCGGGAGCGGTTCACGATGGATGAGGGCTGTTCCAAAGCGGTCCGCGAAGTGTTCGTCACTTTATATGAAAAGGGACTGATCTATCAGGGCGACCGGATCACGAACTGGTGCCCGCGTTGCAACACGGCGCTGTCGGACATCGAGGTCGAGCACGAGGATACGGCGGGCAAGCTGTACCATGTGCGTTACCCGATGCAGGACAATCCGGACGAATACGTGACGGTGGCGACGACCCGCCCGGAAACGATCCTCGGCGATACCGGGGTGGCGGTGAATCCGGCCGATGAACGCTATACCAATGTGGTGGGCAAAAATCTGGTGCTGCCGCTGGTCGGCCGCGTGCTGCCGATCATCGCCGACGAGTATGTGGATCCGGCATTCGGCACTGGCGCGGTGAAAGTGACGCCGGCCCATGACCCGAACGACTTCGAGATGGGGCAGCGGCACAATCTGCCGACGCTCCGGGTGATCGGCAATGACGGGGCGATGACGGCGGATGCCGGCGCGGCCTATGCCGGGCTTGACCGCTACGAGTGCCGCAAGAAACTGGTGGCGGATCTGGACGCCGCCGGCTATCTGGTGAAGATCGACGATCATTCCCATGCTGTCGGCCATTGCCAACGCTGCAACACGGTGGTGGAGCCGCTGGTGTCCAAGCAGTGGTTCGTGCGGATGCAGCCACTGGCCGAGCCGGCGATGGAAGTGGTGCGGGCCGGCCGGACCGAGTTCGTGCCGGAACGGTTTACGAAGATTTACATGAACTGGCTGGAAAATATCCGGGACTGGTGCATTTCGCGTCAAATCTGGTGGGGCCACCGCATTCCCGCCTGGTACTGCGCCGGCTGCGGTCAGACGATCGTATCGCGGCAGGATATCACGGTTTGTCCGCACTGCGGCGGAACCGTGACGCAAGACCCCGACGTGCTGGATACCTGGTTCAGTTCGGCGCTATGGCCGTTCTCGACGATGGGCTGGCCGGAGCAGACGAAAGAATTGGCCAGGTATTATCCGACCAGCGTATTGGTGACCGGCTATGACATCATTTTCTTCTGGGTAGCCCGGATGATGTTCATGGGGATGGAGTTCCAGCACGAAGTGCCGTTCCGTCACGTGTTCATCCACGGTCTGGTCCGGGATTCGCAGGGTCGCAAGATGTCCAAGTCACTCGGCAATGGCATCGATCCGTTGGAAGTCATCGAGAAGTACGGCGCGGATACGCTGCGCTTTACTTTGGTGACTGGCAACACCCCCGGCAACGACATGCGGTTCTATTGGGAGCGGGTGGAGTCGAGCCGCAATTTCGCCAACAAGATCTGGAACGCATCGCGATTCGTGCTGATGAATCTGGAGGACTACGATTCGGCGACGACTTGCGGCGAGCTGGCCCTGACCGATCGCTGGATTTTGTCACGCTACGCCCAGGCGGTGGCCGGCGTGACTGCGAACATGGAGAAGTTCGAGCTCGGCGAAGCAGCCCGGATGCTGTACGATTTCATTTGGGGCGAATTCTGCGACTGGTACATCGAGCTGGTCAAGCCGCGCCTGTATAATAAGGAAGGCGCGACCGGCCGACGGACGGCGCAGTATGTGATGGCTTACGTGCTGGAGCGGACGATGCGTCTGCTGCACCCGTTCATGCCGTTTATCAGCGAAGAGATCCGCGAACATTTGCCGCATGAAGCGGGCAGTATCGTGCGTGCGGCCTGGCCGAAAGCGGAGCCGGCCCGGATCGACGAGGCGGCGGAAGCGCAGATGACCGCAGTCATGGAGACGATCAAAGCGGTGCGCAACATGCGGGCGGAGATGAATGTGCCGCTGGGGCGCAAGGGCGAAGTGATCCTGCAGCCGGCGACCGCGGAACTGGCGGCGGTGCTGGCGGATAATCTGCCGTTCATCAAAACCATGGCGACGGCGGAGCCGGTCCAGATCATCGCGGCGGGCGACGCCAAACCGGAAAACGCAGTGTCGCGCGTGATCAGCGGGATCGAAGTGTATCTGCCGCTGAAGGGTCTGATTGATGTCGAAAAAGAGACCGCCCGGATGAACAAGGAACTGCAGGGGTTGGAGAGCGAACTGAGCCGCATCGACGGCAAGCTGTCCAACGAAGGCTTCCTGGCCAAGGCGCCGGCGGCGGTGCTGGAGCAGCAGAAGGCGCGGCGGGCGGAAGTGACGGAGAAGATGGCGGCGATTCGCGGGCAGATGGAGTACTTCGCGAAACTCTAATAGATCGGCTGTTGATAAAGGCCCAGCTGAAAAACAATAGATGAAAATTGATTCGGCGCGGGTGCGTCCGTGCCGAAGGAGAGACTGCAGATGACGTATGAACAAGCGCTGGCCTATTTCGAGTCGCTCGGCAAATTCGGCATCCAGCTCGGACTGGTGCGGATCGAAGCGCTGCTGGAACGACTCGGCCATCCGGAACGCCGCTTCCGCTCGGTCCATGTGACCGGCACCAACGGCAAGGGGAGCACGACGGCCATGATCGCCGCCATTCTGAACGAAGCCGGCATCCGTACCGGCATGTATACCTCGCCTCACCTGATCGATTACCCGGAGCGGTTGCAACTTTGCGGGGCGGATATTTCCCGGCAGGCTTTCGCCGAGGTGATCGAGCAGACCAAGGCGGCGGCCGACGCGATGATCGCCGACGGTCTGGAAAGCCCGACCGAGTTCGAGGTGCTGACGGCGGCGGCGTTTTTGTGGTTCGCCCGGGAACAGGCGGAGATCGTGGTGGTGGAAGTGGGCCTCGGCGGCCTGCTCGACTCCACGAACGTTATTTTGCCGGAGTTGGCGGTGATCACCAACGTGACGCTGGAGCACACCGACCGCTGCGGCGACACGGTGGAAGAGATCGCCCACCATAAGGCGGGGATCATCAAGCCCGGCGTTCCTGTGGTGACCGGGGCCGCCGGCGCGGCGCTGGCGGTGATCGAGGCGGCGGCGAAACGGAATGGGGCGGCTTGCGAAGTGCTGGGTCGGGAATTTATGGTGACTGGTAGCCGGCTCGATCGGCAGCGACAGAATTTTGAACTGCGGGTCGGGCAGACGCCGGCGGAAGCTTATTCCATTCGTCTGTTGGGCCGCCACCAGACTGCGAATGCCGCGCTGGCGGTTCGGGCTTGTCAGCTATTGGCGCAGCGCGACGAACGACTGACGCCGGCGGTGATCCGGGATGGCTTGGCAAAGGCGGTCTGGCCGGGGCGGTTTGAAATTTTCTCCCGAGCGCCGCTGCTGATTTTGGACGGGGCGCACAATCCGGATGGGATCCGTACTTTACGGCAGACGCTCGATGAAGTTTTCCCCGACCGGGCGATAGTGTTTCTGTTCGGGGTGCTGGCTGACAAGAATCATGCCGAGATGGCCCGGACCCTGTTCCGCCGCTGTGACCGGGTGGTGGTGGTTCGTCCGCATTCCGATCGGGCAGCCGCTGTCGAAGATATTGCCCGGGAAATAATCGATGCTGTGGCGGCGGTGAAGATCGGCGGCACAATCGGCGAGGGACTGGAACTGGCAAAGGAATGGGCCGGTCCGGACGGGATCGTCTGCGCGGCCGGATCCCTGTATATGATTGGCGAGGTTCGGCGCATTGTGGTCGGCTGAATGCGATCGTTTTCTATAATATATTCTTGTACGAAGAAGAGAGGCTGTCTTGGGAAAAAAACAAATTCATACGGCGATGACGCCGATTTTGCATTTCTTGCGGACTCTGGAACCGAGTGCGGCCTGCCTGCTGGCCGGAGTCTTTTTTTTGCCGCTGTTTTTGCCGGCTGCGGTTGTATTTTTAACGGCTTCCGGCGCGTTATGGCTGGGGCGGATGATGTGGACGGGTGAAATCCGTTTGCGCCGGACGCCATTGGATGGCTGGATTGCTGCTTTTGCCGTCTTGGCGGCGCTTTCGGTCTGGAAATCGGCCCATGCGGCGGCAGGTTGGTACAATTATACTTGTCTGGTGGGGCTATATCTGCTCACGTACTTCCTGGTTGTCCAAACGGTGCAGACCCGCTCGGATGCGGTCCGGATCGTGACGGTACTGCTGGCTTCGGCGGCGGTGGTTTGCCTCTGGGGCCTGCTGCAGTATCAGGCGGGAATCGATGTAACGGCGGAACGCTGGATCGACGGCGAACAGTTTCCGGGCCTGAAAACGCGAGTGTTTTCGACGTTGGGGAATCCCAATGTCCTGGCGGCCTTTTTGATCATGGTCGTGGGGTTGACGACAGGCTGGATTCTGGATGCGCATCCACGGCGCTACCGCTTGTCCCTGCTCGGATTGTTGGGCCTGTCGGTGGCTTGCGTTCTGCTGACATATTCGCGGGGCGCCTGGCTGACATTGGGCGTGATGGCGTTGGTGACGGCTGCTGCCTGGAAACACTGGACCTGGCGGATGGTGGCGCTGGCCGCCGTGGCGGTGGCGGTGGTCGGCATTGCGGCCCAGGACGCCTTCCTGGCAAGGCTGATGTCGATTCGGGGAATGTTCAATCCTGCGGATTCCTCGGTGGCGCTCAGGTGGGCGCTGTGGGAAAGCACGCTGGCGATGATCGAAGAGCATCCCTGGCTGGGCCTGGGCTGGGGTTCGTACCGTTTTGTGTATCCGGAGTATGACTTTTTTGTTCAGAACCCCGACGTGATCATTTATCACGGCCACAACACGCTGCTCAGTCTGGCGGCGGAAATCGGCATTCCGGGAATGCTTTGCTTTGCTGTTGCCTGGGGAATGGCTGCGGTTCGGTCCTTATTGGCGATGCATTTTGCGGACCGTCCCAAAAAGGGGGCTTATCTGGGGTTAGCGCTGGCGTTGTCGGGGATGGCGGCGTTTTCCCTGACTGACCATGTATTGTTCAATATTCAGGTGACAGCCGTATTCTGGGTTTTGCTGGCGCTTGCGTCGGCCGTGCCGGTTCGCGGGAAGCATGCGGAACAAGAAATGGACTATTTTTATAAAAAATTTGCCGGACTGGCAGGAATTTTTCGTTCCCGGGAGAATTAAAAAATAGTATAAAGATAATCATTGTGGACGCAGTGGTTTTTTTTGAAGTAAATAATAATATGATATGATCTCTTGAACACTTTGCGAATTTTGGCGATCGGACAGATGGGCTGAAAAGCCCCCTCTTTTTGCCCAGATATGTGAAATAGTACACAATGTTTGTACGGAAAATGCCATGATTGTAAACCGCAGGAGGGAATAATTTGAAACTGCTCGAAGTTCAGCAACTGCTTGGGGCTTCGCAAATTTGGGGGCAACATTGCCTGGATCGGGAAGTGGCGACTGCCTGCGGCGCCGACTTGATGAGCGATGTTCTGGCATTTACAAAGGATGGAGCGTTGTTGCTCACCGGTCTCACCAATCCGCAGGTCATCCGCACGGCGGATGTGGGCGGCCTTTCCGCCATTATATTCGTTCGCGGCAAGGTTCCTTCGCCGGAAGCGATTGACATGGCCCGGGTGCTGGATATTCCGTTGTTCAGCACTCCGCAAACCTTATTCGAGGCCTGTGGGATCCTGTTTACAAAAGGGATGAAGCCTTGTCCGCCGTTGGAAGGTAAGGCAGTTGAAAGCTGAAGAGCAGGGTTTGGTTTTGGATTTTCCGTTGGAGCATTACCGGTTTGAGACGGCCGGCGAGGCCTCCAGCAAAATCAAGCAGGTGGTACGGCAGCTGGGCGTCAATGCACAGACCGCCCGGCGTATTTCTGTCTGCGCCTATGAAGCGGAGCTGAACGCCATCATCCATGCTTATGGCGGCTTTATGCGGGTCCGGGTGTTCCCGGATCGGACAGAATTGGAAGTGACGGACGAAGGTCCCGGTATTCCGGATATTGCAGCGGCGATGCGGGAAGGTTTTTCCACGGCGCCCGATAACATCCGCGAAATGGGCTTCGGCGCCGGCATGGGGTTGCCCAACATGGCCAGGTCGGCCGATGAATTTGAAATCAAGTCGTCAGCAGAGGGCGGAACCTGGATTCATATGCTGGTTCGTCATTGAAGGCAGGTGTACTGGTGGAAAAGTACTATCATTCGGTCCGGTTGCTGGGAGAACGGTGTATCGGTTGCGTGAGTTGCGCCCGCCATTGCCCGACGGAGGCGATCCGGATCCGCGGCGGCAAGGCCCGCATTACGGAATCACGCTGCATCGACTGCGGCGAGTGCATCCGCTATTGCCCCAACCATGCCAAGACCGCAGTGACCGACTCGTTGGATGACCTTAAAATCTATCGCTACAATATCGCTTTGGCGGCGCCGTCACTGTACGCCCAGTTCGACAAAAATATTCCGGTGGCGTCGATTTTGGCCGGATTGCAGCGGCTGGGATTCAACAAAGTGGCGGAAGTGGCGCGTGGGGCGGAAATTGCGACCGCCGCGCTGCGGGAACATTTGCGGACGCCCGGAATCAAACGCCCGGTCATTTCATCCGCTTGCCCCGCGTCGGTCCGGCTGATGCTCGTCAAGTTTCCCGAACTGATCGAGTATCTCTCACCGGTGGATGCCCCGGTGGAGATCGCCGCCCGGATCGCCCGCCGGGAAGCGGCTGAGACAATGGGGATTCGACCCGAATCCATCGGCGTGTGGTTTATCACTCCCTGCCCGGCGAAAATGACGGCAGTCCTGGAGCCGATCGGCGTGGTGAAGTCGGAATTGACGGGAACGATTTCGATGATTTCCATTTATGGCGAACTTCTGAAGGCGTTGTCGATCCCGACTGCCAAGACGGATGTTTCCCTTGCCTCCGCGGAAGGCGTGGGTTGGGCTCTGGCCGGCGGCGAAGCGACAGGCCTGGGGGAAGCGAAAGTGTTGGTGGCTCATGGCATCCGCAACGTGTCGAACATTCTGGAACAGGTGGCCCTCGGCAAGCTGAACGATGTCGATTTCATCGAGTGCCTGTCCTGTGCCGGCGGTTGTATCGGCGGACCGTTGACCGCCCTCAACCGGTTTGTGGCGGAAAATTCCCTGAAACAACGTCTGCAGGCGATGCGCGACAACGAAAAGCAAAGTCCTGCCCAGCCGGTCGCGGCGACGGAGATTGCCTTGGCGTTGCATGAAGGAAGAATGATCGAACCGCGTCCGGCGCTGAAACTGGATGACAATATCGTGGTGGCCATGCAAAAGATCGAGCAAATCGATGAAACGCTCAAACGTCTTCCCGGACTCGATTGCGGCTCCTGCGGTTCACCGACCTGCCGGGCTCTGGCCGAAGATATCGTTCAGGGCACGGCCAGCGAGACTGACTGCGTGTTCCGTTTGCGCGAGATGGTCCGGGGACTGGCGGAAGAAATGGTGAATTTGTCAGCCATGTTGCCGCCTTCCCTGAATCGGGAAGCGGTGGGCAAAGATCCTGCCGGGCCGGCCCTTTCGGAACGGATAATGCCGGCAGGCAAAGAAACAGATAAGCGAGGGTGGGAAAATACATGACCTTACGGGAAATGGCGGCGGCATTGGAACTCACGATTGTGTCGGATACGGCGGCGTTGGATGAGCCGATCGCCGGCGGCTATGTTTCGGATTTGCTCAGTCACGTCATGGGACAGGCCAAGGCCGGGCAGGTCTGGGTCACCATGCAGGCCCACCAGAATGTTGTTGCGGTGGCTTCCCTGGTGGGACTTGGCGCGGTGATCGTGACCAGCGGCGTCATGCCGGAAGAACTGACGGTCACGAAAGCCATTGATCAAGAAGTGGCCCTGTGCATGACCCCCCTTTCGACGTATGAAGTGGCCGGTCGCCTGTATCAATTGGATACTGCGGGAAAATGATGCGTTGGTTCCGGGCGGATTTTCATGTGCACACGGTTTTATCCCCGTGTGCGGCAGTGGAGATGACTCCCCGGAACATTATCCGGCATGCGCAGTCCGCCGGGATCGACATCGTGGCGATTACCGATCATAATGCCGGCGACAATGTGGCGGCCGCCCTGCGGGCTGCCGCAGGAACGACGGTCACGGTTCTGCCGGGGATGGAACTGCAGACCCGGGAGGAAGTCCATTTATTGGCCCTGTTCGGTAAAATGCGGGAGTTTGTGAAATGGTGCGAGTTTGTTTCGCCGCACCGCAGCCCGCTTCGCAACGACGAACGCCGCTTCGGCGCCCAGTTCGTTGTGGATGAAACGGACGAACTGATCCGGATCGAAGAGACAATGCTCCTGGCTTCCACGGACCTGAGCCTCGAAGAGGCGGTGGAACGGATCAACGGTTTGGGCGGGATTGCGATTGCGGCCCATGTAGACCGGCCGATGTTCAGTTGTCTGACCCAACTTGGTTTTATTCCGCCGGATCTCGGGTTAGCCGCTGTGGAAGTGTCCCGCAACACAAGACTGGAATCAGTCCGGGAAAAACTTCCCCGTATCGGTGATTTGCCGATCATTACCGCTTCGGATGCTCACACCATCGAAGATTTACTTTCCGGACCCAAAACGATGTTCCTCGTGGAAACGCCGACTCTATCCGAAATACGGCAGGCTCTGGCTGGAGAAGAGGGCAGGCGGTTCAGCGATAAAGCATAATCGGAACATAGAACCAAGGAGGATGAAGAATGGAAACCAAAGAAACCCAAGGCTGCTGCTGCGGAGGCGGCAAAGAGCGGTTCGCCAAGGTCGACGCGATACTGGAACGCTTTGCAGGTGTGAAAGGCGCGTTGATCCCGGTTCTCCAGGAAGCGCAGAATGCCTACGGCTTCCTGCCCAAGGATGTCATCGGGCGGATCGCGGAAACTCTCAAGGTCCCCGTCAGTCAGGTCTACGGCGTAGTGACGTTTTACGCGCAGTTTCACCTGAACCCCCGGGGGCGGAATATCATCCGGGTTTGCCAGGGAACGGCTTGTCATGTCCGGGGCGCCAAAAATGTGCTCAAGGCGTTGGAAGACGAACTGCACGTTACACCGGGGCAGACGACCGCCGATGAACGGTTCACCCTGGAAACGGTGGCCTGTCTTGGCGCCTGCGGCCTTGCGCCGGTCATGATGGTCAATGATGATACCCACGGCCGGTTGACACCGGAGTCGGTCTGTAAGATTCTCGACCGGTATCAGTGATTTTCCGATCGTATGCATGAACTGTCGCTGCATGTTCTGGATCTCGTCGAAAACTCCACCGGCGCCGGCGCCGACCAGGTGACGGTCATTGTGGAGGAAAACTCCATCCGGGACGAATTGCGCATCCGGATCGAAGACAACGGGCGGGGCATGGACGCCGACATGGTCGCCAAGGTTACGGATCCGTTCGTGACGACCCGGACCACCCGCAAAGTGGGGCTGGGGTTGCCTCTGATGGACATGACCACCCGAATGTGCGACGGCTGCCTGAAGATCACATCCGCGAAAGGCGCGGGGACGACGGTGGATGCCACCTGGCGCCTGAGCCATCTGGACCGTCCGCCGCTCGGCAATATGGCGGCCACCCTGAAAACCATTCTGGTGATGAATCCCGAGCTGCATTTCCGTTATTGTCATACCGTCGGCGAACGTTCATTTCTTCTGGACTCCGGAGAAATCCGCCTGGCGTTGGGGGACCTGCCGTTGACGCAGCCGGAGGTTCTGGAGTGGATCGATGCCTATCTGAAAGAAAACCTGAGTATTTTATACGGAGGGAAGCAAGCATGAAAACGGTGGAAGACCTCAAACGGTTGCGCGAACAGTTACAGACCGACAACCGGATTCGTCACGCTGCGGGAACGCAGATTATCGTCGGCATGGGGACCTGTGGCATTGCGGCCGGCGCGCGCGAAGTACTGACGGCGATTCTTGACGAGATTGCCAAACACAACATTCAGGATGTCAATGTGACGCAGACCGGCTGTATCGGCATGTGCGAGCAGGAAGTCCTGGTCGACGTCGTGAAGACCGGACAGCCGCGCATCAGTTACGGCAAAGTGACGCCTGATTTTATTCCGACATTGATTTCCGAGCATGTCGTCAATGGCCGGATCGTGGAAGACCATGTCATCGGCAAGATTACGAAGTAGTCGAATTCAGACTGCGGGAGGGAATTGAGGAACATGAAACATATCAGATCACATGTGCTTGTCTGTGGCGGCACGGGGTGTGCTTCGTCCGGTTCCAATAAAGTGATGGAATTGCTGAAACAGGAACTGGAACAGAAGGGTCTTTCATCGGAAGTCAAGGTGGTGGAAACCGGCTGTCATGGGTTCTGTGAAATGGGCCCGATCATGATCATTTACCCGGAAGGAACGTTCTACTGCCGGGTTCAGCCGGAAGACGTGCCGGAAATCGTGGATGTCCATCTTTATAAGGGACGGATTGTCAACCGCCTGCTGTATCGGGAACCGATTTCCCATGAAATGATTCCGAATTTTGAACACATGCAATTTTATAAGAAGCAAAAGCGCCGGATTCTGACGAATTGCGGCCACATCAATCCGGAAATCATTGAGGAGTATATTGCGGTCGGTGGTTATTCCGCCGTGGGCAAGGCGCTTACGGAAATGAAACCGGAAGACGTTATCGATGAAGTAAAGAAATCAGGGTTGCGGGGACGCGGCGGCGCCGGTTTCCCGACCGGCATGAAATGGGAATTTGCCCGCAAGGCTCCCGGGACGCAGAAGTATGTCGTTTGTAACGCCGACGAAGGCGACCCCGGCGCGTTCATGGACCGCAGCGTATTGGAAGGCGACCCCCATCGGGTGCTGGAAGGAATGATCATCTGCGGTTACGCCATGGGGGCCAGCGAAGGCTATATTTACTGTCGAGCCGAGTATCCGCTGGCAATCAAACGATTGCATATCGCCATCAAACAGGCGCTGGACATGGGCCTGTTGGGAGACAATATTTTCGGGTCCGGTTTCAACTTCCACATCAAGGTGAAGGAAGGCGCCGGCGCTTTCGTCTGCGGCGAGGAAACTGCCTTGCTCGCTTCCATCGAAGGCCGTCGCGGCACCCCGCGTCCCCGGCCGCCGTTCCCGGCGATATCCGGTCTGTGGGGTAAGCCGACCAATATCAATAACGTCGAAACCTTCGCCAATGTTCCCAACATCATCAATGACGGCGCAGAGGCCTACGCTTCGGTCGGCACGGCCAAGAGCAAAGGAACGAAGGTATTCGCCCTGACCGGCAAGATCAACAATACCGGTCTGGCGGAAGTGCCGATGGGCATCACGATGCGCGAGATCATTTATGAGATCGGCGGCGGCATCCCTAACGGCAAGAAGTTCAAGGCGGTTCAGATCGGCGGTCCGTCCGGCGGCTGTCTGCCGGAAGAAATGCTGGACCTGCAGATTGATTATGATACCCTGACCGGGGCCGGCGCCATGATGGGATCCGGCGGTCTGGTTGTTTTGGATGAAACCACCTGTATGGTGGATGTGGCCAAGTTCTTCCTGAACTTCACGCAAAAGGAATCCTGCGGTAAGTGTACACCCTGTCGCGAAGGCACCATGCGCATGCTGGAGATTCTGACCCGGATCACCGAGGGCCAAGGGCGGGAAGGCGATATCGAACTTCTGGAAACCCTCGCGAAAAACATCAAGGCCACCGCGCTGTGCGGGCTGGGGCAGACCGCGCCGAACCCGGTGCTTAGCACGCTCCGCTATTTCCGGCACGAATACGAAGCACATATTCACGACAAAAAGTGCCCGGCCGGGGCCTGCAGCAAGCTGGCCGGCTATCGGATCACCGAACTGTGCAAGGGGTGCGGCCTGTGCAAGAAAGCCTGTCCGGTGGAAGCCATCAGCGGCGAGATTAAGGGCCAACATGTGATCGATCAGGAAAAATGCATCAAGTGCGGCGCTTGTATGGCGAAATGCCCATTCAAAGCGATTATTAAGGGCTAAGGCATCGAAAGGAGAGCATGATACCGTGGATATGGTTAATGTAACAATCGACGGGCGCAAACTGCAGGTGCCGAAGAGCGCCACAGTGCTGACCGCCGCCAAAACGGCAGGAATCAACGTGCCCAGTCTTTGCTATCACCCCGAACTTCGGCCGGAAGGGGCCTGCCGGGTCTGCGTTGTGGAAGTGGAGGGCGCCAAAACGTTGGTGGCGTCCTGCGTGTATCCGGTCAACGAAGGCATGGTCGTTCACACCAATACCGCGGCGGTGCGCGAAGCCCGCAAGACGGTCGTGGAACTATTGCTGGCGAATCATCCGCAAGATTGCCTGTCCTGCCAGCGCAATACCAACTGTGAATTGCAGACTATTGCGGCAGATATGGGGATTCGGAAGGTCCGTTTCGACGGCGTGAAGAAGAATCTGCCGCTCGACGCCAACAATCCTTCCCTGGTGCGCGATCCGAACAAATGCATTTTGTGCGGCCGCTGCATTAAAGCCTGTAGCGACCGGCAAGGCGTCAATGTCTATAGTTTTGCCAAACGCGGTTTTGACACCGTGGTGGCGCCGGCGTTTGAAGTGGGGCTGGAACTCGCTCCCTGCACCTATTGCGGGCAGTGCGCCAGCGTATGCCCGACGGCGGCCATCGTGGAAAAGGACGATACCCAGGCGGTCTGGGCTGCCATCAGCGACCCGACGAAGCACGTCATCGTGCAGACTGCGCCGGCGACCCGGGTGGCGCTCGGCGAAGCGCTCGGCATGAACAGCGGTTCGATTGTCACGGGCAAGATGGTCGCATCTTTGCGCCGGCTCGGTTTCGACAAAGTGTTCGACACTGATTTCACGGCCGACCTGACCATCATGGAAGAAGGACATGAACTGTTGCACCGTCTGCAGAACAAAGGCGTTTTGCCGATGGTTACCTCCTGCAGCCCGGGCTGGGTCAACTTCATCGAGTTGATGTATCCCGATCTGCTGCCGCACCTGTCGACGGCAAAATCGCCGCAGCAGATGTTCGGAGCGTTGGCAAAAACGTATTATGCCGAGAAGACCGGTATCGACGTGAAGAACATCGTATCGGTATCGATCATGCCCTGCACGGCGAAGAAAGCCGAAGCGGTTCGTCCTGAATTCGCCGCCAATGGCGTGCAGGACGTGGACTACGTCTTGACGACCCGTGAATTGGGGCGTATGATCAAGGAGTCCGGCATTGATTTTGCCGCCTTGCCGGCCGAGGAGTATGATGCGCCATTTGGAATTTCCACCGGCGCCGGTGTGATATTCGGGTCTTCCGGCGGCGTTATGGAAGCCGCCCTGCGTACGGTGGCGGAAGTCGTCACCGGCAAGACGCTGGAATCCATCGATTTCAAGGAGGTGCGGGGTCTGGCAGGAATCAAGGAAGCCGCGGTGCCGATTGGCGACCTGACGGTCAAGATCGCGGTGGCGAATACATTGTCGAATGCCCGAATCATGATGGACAAAATTCGCGCCGGCGAGGCCGACTACCAGTTCATCGAAATCATGGCCTGCCCCGGTGGTTGTATCGGCGGGGGCGGACAACCGGTTCCGGTATGCGAGGAAACCCGCCTGAATCGGATTGCCGCGATTTATGAATGCGATCAGGGCTCGCAGCTGCGCAAGTCCCATGAAAACCCGGCTATCAAGGAACTCTATGACACTTGGCTGGGCAAACCGTTGGGTGAAAAGTCGCATCATCTGCTCCATACTCACTATAAGGCGCAGAACCGGTGCTGAACCCCAAATACGGCAGTATTTCCCGGGCGACGGTGGATCGCCTGCCGCTATATTTCCGAACCCTCCGACTGATCAAGTCGGAGGGTTCGGAAATTGTGTCGTCCGAAGAACTCGGCCGACGCATTGGCGTGACACCAGAGCAGATTCGAAAGGATCTGGCGGGATTCGGCGCTTTCGGCAAAAAAGGCGTCGGCTATCATGTCGGGGAACTGCTGAACAATATCGGCGTCATTCTGGGAATCGACCGTCGCTGGAATATCGGCATTGTCGGCATCGGCCACCTGGGCTGGGCGTTGGCCAATTATCGTAATTTTGCTTCGATGGGGTTCCATCTGGCAGCTTTGTTTGATCAGAATCCGGCGCTGGTCGGTCAGGTCATCAGCGGCGTGGAAGTCGGTTCCGTATCGGAGATGGAGACTGTCATCGCCGACAGGAACATCCAAATCGGTGTCATCACCGTTCCGGCAGCGGAAGCGCAAACAATCGCCGACCGGATGGTCGCCGCCGGTGTCCATGGCATCTGGAATTTCGCCCCGGTGCGGATCAGAGTGCCAGACTCCGTCCAATTGGTGAGCGAGGACCTATCTGTGGGATTAACGACGCTTTCCTATCATCTGCGGCAACAGCTATAGCGAAACATAAATGTCGAAAAATTAAATTGTTTAAATTTTTATGTTGAATTTTTTTGTGAAGCAGTATAGAATATAGTTCGGGACAACGGCAAATAGTTTGTTAGCAGTGAGTAATTCCGGAAACAGTATCCTTTGATTGAAAAGGGGAGAGCGATCGGATTAGCCATCGGGAATCGGACGGCTCGAACGAAACGGAATATCGAGGAATGTATAGACGGTCAGGCGATGCAGCGGGGCTGAAAATACAAGCACAAACAGATGCCGCTTATGGTTTTACGTGGAAGAGTACTCTGAACGATAAAACAGAACTAAGCACGCTTGGTTTGTATTACGAAAATTCGTAGATACATGCCAAGTTTTTTTTTGTACAATTACGGGAAGTTTTTCACTATTTTGCGTTGCTGAGTTACAGAAGTTTCTGCAGGGCTAAGGCCCTTAAGAATACTTGCAAGCCATAAATACGAGGAGGAGAGAATGCATGATTGAAATCAAAGACCGGGTACGCAACAGTGCGTTGCAGGCGAAGATCACCACGGCCGAGGCGGCGGCAGCCCTGATCAAACCGGGGATGAACATCGGCGCCAGCGGTTTTACTCCCGCCGGCTACCCGAAAGCTGTGCCGTTGGCATTGGCGGAACGGATGAAAGCGTCGCCGTTCAAGATCAATCTCTGGACCGGTGCTTCCGTTGGCAAAGAAATGGACGGCGCCCTGGCCGAGGTCAAAGGCATCGCTCGTCGGCTTCCCTATCAGACCAATGATGCGATCCGCAAACAGATCAACAGCGGAGAAATCGCTTATACCGACCTGCACCTGAGCCATACCGCGCAAATGTCCCGTTACGGCTACCTGGGCGGCGATGTTGATATTGCGATCGTCGAAGTCTGTGCAATCACCGAAGATGGCAACCTGATTCCGACCACATCGCTTGGTAATTCCGCTTCCTTTGTTCAAAGCGCCAAACAGGTCATCGTTGAAGTCAACGTGACCCAACCGCTCGAACTCGAAGGAATGCATGACGTTTATGTACCGCTGGACCCGCCGAACCGGCTGCCGGTGCCGATCGTAAAGGTTGACGATCGCGTTGGCACTCCTTACATTCCCTGCGATCCGGCGAAGATCGTTGCAATCGTTCCCTGCGATATCCCCGACTTTGTGCGTCCGTTGGCGGCCATCGATGATGATGCCAAAGCGATGAGCGCTCATTTGATTGACTTCTTCCAATATGAAATCAAAAACGGCCGTCTGCCCAAGAACTTGCTGCCGCTGCAATCCGGCGTAGGCTCCGTGGCCAACGCAGTGGTCTGCGGTCTCGTAGACTCGCCGTTTTCCAACTTGACCGTGTTCACGGAAGTTATCCAGGACGGCATGTTCGACCTGATCGATGCCGGCAAACTGGACTTCGCCTCCGGCACATCGCTGACCCCGTCGCCGGAAGGACTGAAACGCTTCTACGATAATATCGCCGACTATCGCAAAAAGATCATTCTGCGGCCGCAAGAGATCGCCAACAGCCCGGAAACAGCCCGGCGCCTCGGCATCATTGCTATGAACACCGCGATTGAATTCGATATCTACGGTCATGTCAATTCGACCCATATCATGGGCAGCAAGATGATGAACGGTATCGGCGGTTCCGGCGACTTCGCCCGCAACGGCAAACTGACGTTCTTCTTCTCTACTTCCACTGCCAAAGGCGGCGACATCTCCTCGATCGTGCCGATGTGCTCGCATATCGACCATACCGAACATGATGTCGACGTATTCATCACCGAGCGCGGCGTTGCCGATATCCGTGGCTTGTCGCCGAAAGAGCGCGCCCAGGTCATCATCGACAAGTGCTCGCATCCCGACTACAAACCAATGTTGCAAGACTACTTCGACCGCGCCAAAGCTGCAACCAAGAATGCTCATTCTCCGCACATCATGGAAGAGGCTCTTTCGTGGCACGCTCGGTTCCTGCAAACCGGCACCATGAAGAAATAGACAAAAAGAAAAGGAGGAACACAAATGGCTAATGAATCACTGAAAGCCAAACAAGAAGCCTACACTGCCAAGGTAGAGAAAGCAATTGCCAAGAATCCTGAGCGGATTAATCTGCCCAAGATGAGACTGGCAACCCCGCTGGATATTGAGGGCTTCGACTACGAGAAAGATCTCGGATTCCCGGGCGAATATCCGTATACCCGTGGCGTACAGCCGACCATGTATCGTGGACGTTTCTGGACGATGCGCATGTATGCTGGATTCTCCACAGCGGAAGAATCCAACAAACGGTATCGCTACCTGCTCGAGTCCGGCGGAACCGGACTGTCCTGCGCTATCGACCTGCCCACCCAGATCGGTCTGGACTCCGATGACCCCAAAGCAGAGGGTGAAATCGGCAAGGTCGGCGTGGCCATCGACTCCCTGGCAGACATGGAAATCCTGTTCGACAAGATCGACCTCGGTAAAGTTTCCACATCCATGACCATCAATGCTCCGGCCTCCGTACTGCTGGCCATGTACATTGCGGTTGCGGAAAAACAGGGCGTAAGCGCCGACAAGCTGAACGGTACCATTCAGAACGACATTCTGAAAGAGTATGCAGCCCGCGGCACCTACATTTTCCCGCCGAAACCCTCGATGCGTCTGATCACCAACATCTTCGAATATTGCTCCAAAAATGTTCCGTCCTGGAACACGATCTCGATTTCCGGTTACCATATTCGTGAAGCCGGTTCGACCGCTTCGCAGGAAATCGCCTTCACGATCGCCGACGGCATCGCTTATTGCGAAGCTGCCATCAAAGCCGGCCTGAACGTTGACGATTTCGCGGGCCGTCTGTCCTTCTTCTGGAACGCCCACAACAACGTGCTCGAAGAAGTCGCGAAATTCCGCGCTTCCCGCCGCGTCTGGGCGAAAGTCATGAAAGAGCGCTTTGGCGCGACCAACCCGAAATCCTGGATGCTGCGCGTGCACACCCAGACTGCCGGTTCCATGCTGACTGCCCAACAGCCGGACAACAACGTCGTCCGTGTTGCTCTGCAGACTGCCGCTGCCGTCATGGGCGGAACCCAGTCCCTGCACACCAACTCCAAAGACGAAGCGCTGGCTCTGCCGACGGAAGATTCCGTGCGTGTAGCGCTGCGGACCCAACAGATCGTTGCGGAAGAAAGCGGTCTGGCTGACACGGTCGATCCGTTGGGCGGTTCCTACTACGTGGAATACCTGACCAACAAGATTGAAGCCGAATGTTGGGATTACATCAAGAAGATTGACGACCTCGGCGGCGCCGTCGTTGCCATCGAAAAAGGCTACATCCAACGGGAAATCCAGGATAGCGCCTACAAATGGCAGATGGAAGTCGAAAAGAAAGAACGCATTATCGTCGGCGTCAACAAATACCAGATCAAAGAAAAACCGCCCGAAGGACTGCTGCGCGTAGACGCATCCGTCGGCGACTTCCAGAAAGGCAAGTTGGCGAAGATGAAAGCCGGTCGTGATGCCGCCGCCGTTACCGCGAAACTGGCCGCATTGGAAACCGCCTGCAAAGATGAGCACGTCAACCTCATGCCGTTCATTCTGGATGCGGTCAAAGCGTATGCAACCCTGGGCGAAATTTGTGGCGTTATGCGCAAAGTGTTCGGCGAATATCAGCCGCACGTCAGCTTATAAGCGAGAGTAGGAGGGACAACGATGGAAAAACGTATTAGAGTATTGGTAGCCAAACCAGGCCTCGACGGTCATGACCGCGGAGCCAAAGTCGTAGCCCGCGCTCTTCGCGACGCCGGCTTCGAGGTCATCTACACAGGCATTCGCCTGACCCCGGAACAAATCGCCGAAGCCGCCCTGCAGGAAGACGTCAACGTAGTGGCGCTCAGCCTGCTGTCCGGTGCGCACAACACCCTGTTCCCCCGTATTGTGGAAATCATGAACCAAAAAGGCATTAAAGATGTTCTGACCATTGGTGGCGGCGTCATTCCCGATGCCGACATCCCTGGCCTGAAAGCCGCCGGGATTGCCGAAGTGTTCACACCTGGCACCCCGACCGAAAAGATCATCGAATTCATCAAAGCCAACGTAAAATAAGTCCAGTGTGTCAAAACAGCGGGGCGGACAGAGCATCTGTCCGTTCCCGCTGAGAAATTTCCTTAGGTGGTGCTTTTATGGACATCGTCACAGAGTTGCTCAACGGCTCCAAGTTGGCCATATCGCGAGCCATCACGGCGGTGGAAAACGAGTATGACGATGCGGTGGAAATCATGCAAAAGATTTACCCGCATACAGGCAGAGCTTATGTTATCGGAATCACCGGGCCGCCCGGTGCGGGAAAAAGTACTCTGACGGACAAATTGACCAAGGAATATCGCAGCCGGGGGAAAACCGTCGGCATTATTGCCGTGGACCCGAGCAGCCCGTTTTCCGGCGGAGCGATTTTGGGCGACCGAATCCGCATGAATGAACTGACCATGGATGAAGGGGTATTCATCCGGAGTATGGCGACCCGCGGCAGTTTGGGCGGAATGTCCAGAAAAACCGCCGAAGTTGTCAAGATTTTGGATGCTGCGGGAAAAGATATCGTTATCATTGAAACGGTTGGTGTGGGGCAGTCGGAGGTAGATATCGTAAAGACCGCCGATACGACCTTGGTTGTTTTGGTCCCGGGTCTTGGGGATGACATACAGGCCATCAAGGCCGGTATTTTGGAAATTGGCGATGTTTTTGCCATCAACAAAGCGGACCGCGAAGGCGTGGAGCGCTTGCACATTGAAATGGAAATGATGCTAGACTTGGACCAGAACGAGACCGAATGGCGGCCCAAAATCACACGGACTATCGCCAGCCAAAATCAAGGCGTGGTTGAACTGGTGGACAGTATCGAAGAACACGCCGCGTATATGGTGAAGTCGGGATTGATTGAAAAGCGGCGGTACGAACGGACTCGCAACGAGATTCTCACAATGCTGGATGAAGCGATCAAAGTCTACCTGAAGAAAAAGGTGGCGGTTACCCGCTTCGAAGCATTGACCGAGGAAGTCTGCCATCGCAAGAATGATCCTTATTCCGCCGTGAAGTCCATCCTGTCGGAAGTCCTGAAATAAATTGAGTCCTAATAAATTAAGCATAGATAAAAGGAGGAAAAACAATGTTCAAAATTCTTCACATCGATCACATCGGGATCGGAGTCAACGACCTGGCGGCGATTAAAGACGTTTTTGGCGAAAAGCTGGGAATGTTCCATCAACCGGAAGACGAAGTCGTTGCGGAACAAAAAGTGAAAGTCAGCTTCTTCCCCTGCGGCGACGCGGAACTCGAATTCCTCGAGTCCACTTCTCCGGACGGCCCCATCGCCAAAGCCATCGAAAAGAATGGCGGCCGCAATCTGGTCCAGCACATTGCTCTGCGCGTTGACAACGTGGAAGCGGCGATTGCAGATCTGCAAGCCCGTGGCGTGGAAATGCTTGACAAAGCCCCCCGGTATGGTGCTGGCGGCGCAAAAATCGCTTTCGTGCACCCGAAATCCACTGGCGGTATTCTGATCGAAATTTGCGAGCACCCGGACCGCAAAGCCCACTGAGACTATGGGGAAACCCATGAAATAGTCTATTGACAATGATGGAGGTGTACAATGGCTTCTATTCAGGAAAAAATTGAACTCATGAGGAAGAAACAGGCCAAGGTGCTGGCCGGAGGCGGCGAAAAGCGCATCCAGAAACAGCACTCCACTGGCAAGAAGACCGCACGGGAACGTGTCGATCTTCTGCTGGATCCAGGCACGTTTGTGGAACTGGACCAGTTCGTAATCCACCGCTGCACCAACTTCGGCATGGAGAAAAAAGAACTGCCGGGTGAAGGTGTAGTCACCGGTTACGGCACCATCGACGGACGTCTGGTGTACGTGTTCGCCCAGGACTTCACAGTGGAAGGCGGTTCGCTCGGCGAGATGCATGCCGCGAAAATCTGCAAGGTTGCTGACCTGGCCATGAAAATGGGCGCGCCCATCATCGGCATCAACGATTCCGGCGGAGCCCGGATCCAGGAAGCGGTTGACGCTCTGGCCGGTTACGGCAAAATCTTCTACAAAAACACCCTGAGCTCTGGCGTCATTCCGCAGATCGCGGCCATCATGGGGCCATGCGCGGGCGGCGCAGTGTATTCTCCTGCTCTGATGGACTTCATTTACATGGTCAAAAACACCAGCCAGATGTTCATCACCGGACCGCAGGTCATCAAAGCGGTCACGAACGAAGAAGTCACCGCCGAGCAATTGGGCGGCGCGATGACGCACAACAGCGTGTCGGGCGTTTCGCACTTTGCGGCGGAAAACGACGAAGACTGCATCGAGCAGATCCGCCGTTTGATCAGCTTCCTGCCGAGCAACAACATGGAACCGGCGCCGATCGTGGAAACCGGCGACGATCCGGAACGTGCGGATGAATCTCTGAACGCGCTCTTGCCGGACAATTCCAACATGCCTTATGACATGAAGGATGTTATTGCCAAGATCGTTGATAATGCGGACTTCTATGAAGTACACCAGCATTATGCGCAGAACATCATCACCTGCTTCGCCCGTTTGGACGGACAGACGGTGGGGATCATCGCGAACCAACCGAAAGTGATGGCCGGTTGCCTGGACTGCAATGCTTCGGACAAATCGTCCCGCTTCATCCGCTTCTGCGATGCCTTCAACATTCCGCTTCTCAACCTGGTCGACGTACCGGGCTTCCTGCCGGGGACGAATCAGGAATACGGCGGCATCATTCGCCACGGCGCTAAGATGCTGTATGCGTATTCGGAAGCCAGCGTGCCGAAAGTAACCTTGGTTACCCGCAAAGCTTACGGTGGATCTTATCTGGCCATGTGCTCGCAAGACCTTGGCGCAGACCAGGTTCTTGCCTGGCCGCAGGCCGAAATCGCTGTCATGGGACCGGCGGGCGCCGCCAACATCATCTTCAAGGGTGACCCCGAGATTGCCAAGAAAACCGATGAATACGTCGAGAACTTCGCCAACCCGTACCAAGCCGCAGCCCGTGGCTTTGTCGATCGGGTTATCGAGCCGAAGGATTCCCGTCCGGAAATCATCAACGCCCTGCGGATGTTGGCGACCAAGCGCGAAGCCCGTCCGGCAAAACGTCACGGCAATATTCCTCTGTAAAGCCGATTTGCGAATAGGAGAGAGGTGACTTAGTTGACCACTAATCCGTTATTGATCCTCATCATCAACATGACTGTCGTTTTCTTTGTTCTGTTCGTTTTGGAATTGTTAACGAGGGGTATTTATTACATCGATCCGACGCGCAAAAAGAGCAGCTAATCAGCTGGAATAAACGCGGGTCCCGCCAGATCAGATCTGGCGGGACCGGTGAAAAGAGGTGAAAGAGTTTGACCACTAATCCGTTATTGATCCTCATCATCAACATGACTGTCGTTTTCTTCGTGTTGTTCG
>CAZRLN010000041.1:0-8821 GCA_964601085.1 uncultured Veillonellaceae bacterium
TGCAGGCGGAGCGCCTGATTCCGATCCTGGGCTATGAGCGGGCGGTGCAGGTCGCCCGGATCGCGGCGTTAACGGAAAAACCGGTGCGGCTGGTCGTGGAAAAGATGAAGCTGTTGTCGGTTGAGCAATTGGACGGAATTTTTCCCTCGGACGACGAGTCGATGGAGACGCAATCGGAAATCGACGAAAAAATTTGTTAGGCTAGGTATTGCAAGCTCTTTCAGCTATATAGAAAATAATGGCAGTTGAAAAATAGGATAAAATAAGCGTTGCTTTCATCGCGTCGATGACAGAAAGGTGGTACCATGGATTCTTCGACAATCGTCACGCCGCTCTCCGGCGTGGAACTCACGCATCTGACGTATGCCCTGGTGGTCGTTGCGACCTTTTTTGGCGTGTCCTCCTTATATCTGGCGGTGCGTGTACACCGGCTCAACTTGATTTATAAAAAGATGATGCAGGGCGCGACCGGTGAATCGATGGAAGCCATGATGCTGGACCGGATTCAGGATATTGAGGAACTCAAGAAGGCGACGGCGGCCTTGCAGTCGGAATGTGCACGACTCGACGCCGACAGCCGGACTCACATCCAAAAGCTCGGCGTGGTTCGCTTCAACGCCTTTGACAATACCGGCAGCGACCTGAGCTTTTCCGTGGCGCTGTTGGATGCCGCGGACGCCGGGTTTGTCCTGTCGGGAATTTACGGTCGCGAAGAGTCGCGGGTTTATGCGAAACCGGTTACAAAAGGCGAATCGACGTATCTGTTGACGAAAGAAGAAAAACAGGCGCTGGATGCCGCCCGAAAAAAATAATTTTTGCGGCGGGCAGGATTTTTTTCAAAGATGAAGAAACTTAATGATTGCTCGGTTATCTCAGGCGATGTCGGGAGGAGGTCAAGGTTTGCGGAGAAATAATCAGAAACCGGATAAAAGAAGCTATACGCTGATGGTTGTGCCGCATCGCGGCAATAAAGTATATCGTTTTCAAATGCCGATCCGTTACGTGAAAGCCTGTCTGGCTACGGTTGGCGTCGCGGCGATTGTCGCAGCGGCCGGGCTGGTCCATTACCAGTACACCCTGCATCGGGCGCAGTCCGAACTCGACGAGTTGCAAAGCTTGCGGTCCGTGAATGTCGCCCAGGCGAGCCAGTTGACCCAACTGGCCAAGAACACGGCGATACTGCAGGAAGAAATGTCGAAGTTGAACCAACTGGATGCGGAAGTCCGCCGCCTATTGAACAAGGAGGAACTCCCGGGAGTTTCCCGTTCCGGCGTTTCCCGGCCATCTTTGCCGCGCGGCGGCGAAGGCGGCCCGGTGGTGAAGCCGCAGGCTGCGGAGTTGGACAATCTGGTGAAGGATCTGCGGGTGAGCGCCAAAGCCCGGGCCGAAAGCCTGGCGGATCTGCGGGACACTTTGAAGGAACGCAATGAGCGCCTCGCCGCCACGCCCTCGATCTGGCCGACGGAAGGCGTAGTCACTTCCCGTTTCGGTTGGCGCTGGGGCGGCAGTGACTGGCATCCCGGCATTGACATTGCTTCGGATTCCGGTACGCCGATTGTGGCGACGGCCGACGGCGTCGTGATCGCCAGTGGCTGGAACGGCGGCTATGGCCGCCAGGTGGTCGTCGATCACGGCTATGGCATCACCACTTCGTACGCGCATAACTCGGAAAATGTGGCGACAGTGGGGCAAAAGGTCCGAAAAGGGCAGTTGGTCGCTTATATGGGTAGTTCGGGTTTCAGCACCGGACCGCACGTTCATTATGAAGTCAAAGTCAACGGAACCGTCGTAAACCCAGTCAACTTTATGTGATTGTCAGAATAACAGCAGGAGATGAAAAATGTTCGGAACTAAAAAAAAAATGGAGATCGCCGCGCAGGTCGAAACCCTGATCGGACAGAGCACTACTCTCAAGGGCAGCCTGTCGTCGAACGGCGCATTGCGCATCGACGGCAAATTTGATGGGGACATCGCTACCACGGCGGATATCATTGTCGGCGAAGCCGCCGTCATCACCGCGACGGTAACTGCCAAGAACGCCGTTATCGCCGGTTCGATCAACGGCAATATGGACATCGGCGATAAACTGGAGTTGTTGCCGACGGCGAAGGTGGTCGGCGATCTGAAGGTCGGGTCCCTGATCATCGGCGAGGGCGCCATTTTCAAAGGTAATTGCGAGATGCGCCAAGCCGCTGAATAACGGATTGTTGTTTAGGTTACAGGCACGGTCTTTCCGGAAGGAAGGATCGGGCCTGTTTTTTTTCCGGACGGAATAGAGGAATTTGGCCGAGTTTGACTAACTTTTCTATGTAGAGGGACAATGGCCCGGACAAAGAAAGACAGGGAAGGAACGCATGCGAATGAGCAAGAAAGAGTTGTTGCGCCAGATTCCGGCGATCGAACTGCTGTTGGGCGAAGTGGGTCACGATTCGCGCTTTGCCGGACTGAGCCATGCCGTGAAAGTCGAGTTGTTGCGGCAGGCGACGGATTCCGCGCGAAAGGATCTGCTGGCGGAGGGCGGCGAGTGTGGCGACGCGATGACGCCCGGGGAGCTGCAGGAAAAAATCATGACGGCGGCGGCCGCTGAATGCGACCGATTGCTGCAACCGCGCCTGCGGAAGGTCGTGAACGCAACCGGAGTCGTTCTGCACACCAACCTGGGGCGGGCGCCGCTAAGCGAGCGGGCCCTTCGGGCCGTCCAGGCCGTGGCGGAAGGCTACAGTACGCTGGAGTACGATCTGGCCGCCGGCAGCCGGGGCGAGCGGTACAGTCATGTCGCGCAGCGGCTGGAAAAGCTGACAGGCGCCGAGGCGGCGCTGGTCGTCAATAACAATGCGGCCGCTGTGCTGCTGGCCGTGGCCGGGATCGCGCGGGGGCGGGAAGTCATTGTAAGTCGGGGCGAACTGGTGGAGATCGGCGGGTCGTTCCGGATTCCAGACGTCATCCGCCAGAGCGGCGCGACCCTGGTGGAGGTGGGCACCACCAACAAGACGCGTCTCGCCGACTACGCTGCGGCGATCACGCCGGACACCGCCGCGATATTAAAGGTGCACACCAGCAATTTCGCGATTGTCGGCTTTACCAGCCAGCCGTCCTTTTCGGAACTGTGCGGCCTGTGCCGGGAGAAAGGCGTCGTCGCCATCAACGATGTCGGCAGCGGCACGCTCTTGCCCCTGGCGCTGGGAGGGCACAGCGAACCGACAGTGCAGGAGTGCCTGGAGGCGGGGTTTGACTTGGTGACCTTCAGCGGCGACAAATTGCTGGGCGCGGGACAGGCCGGGGTCATCGCCGGCCGCCGGCTTTATATCGACAAAATCAAGCAGGAACCGCTGCTGCGGGCGGTCCGGATTGACAAACTGTCACTTGCGGCCCTGGAGGGAACGCTGACCGACTATATGACAGGCCGGGCCGCGGAGCTGATCCCCGGCTGGGGAATGTTGAATGCGACGCCAGACTGGCTGCATTCGCAGGCGCAGGCTTTGCTTTCACGCCTGTCGCCTTTGTTGCCGGCGGACTGGCGGTCGGCGATTGTGCCGACCCGATCCCTGGCCGGCGGCGGCTCGCTTCCCGCAGTGGAACTGGCGGGATACGGCGTTGAACTGGTCCCGGACGGCATGACTGCTGCCCGGCTGGAGCGCCTGTTGCGGGAAAATTTGGTCCCGATTGTCGCCCTGATTCGGGAAGACGCGGTTGTCCTGGATGTCCGGTGCCTGCGTCCCGGTGACGAGACGATTCTCGGCGATGCGCTGGGCCGGATCGTTCGGAGAGAGGAGCGATGAAACATCTGATCGTCGGCACGGCCGGACACGTCGACCACGGCAAGACCGCGTTGATCCGCTATCTGACCGGCACGGACACCGACCGGCTGCAGGAGGAAAAAAAACGGGGCATCTCCATCGACATCGGTTTCGCCGCCCTGCGCTTCGACGAAGAGCTGATCATGGGCATCGTCGATGTGCCCGGGCATGAACGATTTCTCAAAAACATGCTGGCGGGGACCGGCGGAATCGACCTGGCGATGCTGGTCATCGCCGCCGACGAAGGGATCATGCCGCAAACGCGGGAACATTTTGAGATGCTGCGGTGTCTGGGGATCCGTCATGGAATCGTGGTCCTGAACAAAACCGACAAAGTGGACGCCGAATGGCTGCTGCTCGTCGAAGAGGATGTCCGGGAATGGCTGAAGGGGACGTTTATGGAGGGAGCACCCCTCTGCCGGGTGTCGGCGGTGACCGGCGCCGGCATGGAGGAGTTGCGGCGGACGCTGCGGGAGACGGGCGGGAAAATCCGGGCCCGGGACAGCCGGGCGCCGTTTCGGATGTGGATCGATCGGGCGTTTAACCTGAAGGGACAGGGATTGATCGTGACCGGCTCGGTATTGTCGGGGCAATTGCGAGTCGGCGACGCCGTCCGGATCTACCCGACCGGCCAGGACGGGAAAGTGCGGGAAATGGAAACCCACAACCGGACAGTGCCGAGTATCGGCGCAGGACAGCGCGCCTCCATTAAGCTGGCGGGGATTTCTCTGTCCGAGGTGGGTCGGGGAATGTTTCTGAGCGCCGAAGCTGTCGCCCAGACTAGTTTGGTCTGGGATGCGGCCATCGAATGGAAAACGCGCTTTCCTTCCGGCATCCGAATCCGCTTCCACATCGGCACCGGCGAATATATCGGTCGGCTGTCCTATGCCGCGAAAGGGACTTCATCGGAGCTCGTGCGTCTGCATCTGGAGGAGCCGGTCGCCGGCGGTTGCGGCGACAAAGGCCTGGTCCGGCGGTATTCGCCGCAGGATCTGATGGGCGGGATCACTCTGCTCTGCCCCGCAGTTTCCGGTCATAAACGGGACGCCGGGCTGCAGCGGTTGTTGGAGGCTCTGCAGGAAAACAATCCGCCGGGCGTGATGCTCGAATTGCTGGAATTGGCCAAGGAACCACCGACGCGAAAAGAATGGATTGGTCTCGCCGGGTACGCGAACGGGGAGGAAGTACAGGCGGCGGTCCGTCAGTTGACCGCTTCCGGCGCTGTGCTGCAGGCCGGCAACTATTTCGTGCCGGCGGAGCGGGTGCGGCGCTATGAAAACCAGATGAAAGCTGCGTTGCAGGAGTTTCACCGGAGCAAGCCGGCCGAGCCGGGTATTTCCCGGGAAATACTGCGGCAGAAACTCGGCTTGCCGGTCAGCATCGCGGACTGGTATATAAAGGAATGCGAGCGCAAGGGGTTGGCGATCCTTTGGGAAGAGTTCGTCGCCGACCCGTCGCACGCTGTGGTGCACGAACAAAAAGGGGCTCGTCTGCGGACCGAATTTGAACAAATCATGGATCCGAAAGAACTGATCGAAGTCACGCCGGAGTGGCTGGCGGAAAAAATGCAGAAAAATTTTTCGGAGATCAAGCCGTTTTTTGAGGCGCTGATCCGCGAAGGCGTGCTGGTAAGGCTGGCGGGAGTACATGTATACAGAAAAACAATTCAGTACATTGGCGCGGTTATTCAATCGCATTTTGCAGTCCAATCCACGCTTTCCGTTGGCGAATTTCGGGATTTGCTGCACACTTCGCGGCGACTGGCCGTCCCGCTTCTCGAATACCTGGATGCAAATAAATATACAATCAGAAAAGACGATGTGCGCTTAAAAGGCCCGAATTTACACAATTTATCTGAATAAACTGCATTTAAATATACGTGTTGACAGCATAAGCTTACGTTCATATAATTACCTTGACACAATTCGTTTGCAGGGAAAACACAAAAGTGTCGAGGGAGTGTGCCTAGGGTTCCGCGCGAAGAGGCGGTCTGGACCGAGCGGCACAGCGCGCAAGCGTACACCGTGAGTATAAAAAACTCTGCGGAAGGTCCCGGTACAACCGGCCTTCGCAGAGTTTTTAGCATTTCGGGGGCTTGGGGGATGTCCGGCAGATGAACATAGCAAGAGAGGGAAGGTGTGGTATTTATGTGCAGAATTGGCGCCATTAAAAGTGCGGACCCGGTGCATCCGTCCACGGCATTGGCTTTGATGCTGCCTCAACAGGAAGGACATGACAACTCCGGCTTCGCCATGGTGATGCAGGATCTGGAGGGAGTATTCGGCGAGTACAAGACCAAGCCGCTGCTGTCATTGGCCTGTACGCAGAAAGGGGCGAAACTGGTTCAGGATTACATGGACAAAAGCGGTTTCCGCAGCCTGCGGGAGTGGATTCCCAAAGTCAGCAATCAGCCAGGTCTCGATATCAAGGCCATGCCGTATTATATCTTTACGGCCTACGATTATCCGGACTATCTGGAAAACGCAACCCAGGAGAAGAAGGAAGACATGTTGCTCAATATCCGGCTGGCCTTGCGGGCGCTGCTGGAAAAAGAGGATAACGGCTATGTGTTTTCGTTCTGGCCGGATGTGCTGACTTTAAAAGAGATCGGCGATCCCCGCGATATTGCGACCTATTTCGGGCTGTGGGACGACGGCGGCGAGCTGATGGCCCGCAACTATGTCGTGCAGTGCCGCCAGAACACGAACTATGAAATCGTCCGCTATGCGGCTCATCCTTTCTTCCTGCAGGGATATACCCTGTGCGCCAACGGCGAAAACACCTTCTACACGAAGAACAAGGAATACCAGAAATCGCTGCATCGCGGCTACATCGGCTTTGAATCGGATTCGCAGAACTTCCTGTATACGCTGCACTATGTTCTGCACGAACTGAAATGGCCGCTCAAATACTACAAGCATGTGATCACGCCCCTGCCGTTCGAGGAAGCGGAGCAGCGCCCCGACAGCAAGGAGCTGCGGGCGATCCGGCAGACGCTGGGCCATCTGGAGATCAACGGCCCGAACACGGTGATCGCCATGCTGCCCGACGGCAGCATCATGACTTGCTGCGACTCGAAGAAGCTCCGGCCGGTCGTGGTTGGCGGCGACGCCAAGATGATGGCGATTTCATCGGAAGTATGCGGCTTGAATGTAATTTTGCCGGATCGGGACGAAACGAAGGATGTTTATCCGAATGAGCGGGAAATCGTGATGATTACTCCCGGCATGGAGGTGCAGCGATGGAAACAATGAGAACCCAGGAAGTCACGTTTAACGATCTGCCCTGGAAAATCAACTATACGCCGGAACGCTGCACGATGTGCGGCAGCTGTGTCGCCGCCTGCACTTTCGGCGCGATTGAGGCCCGTATCGAGCGCCGTTCGATGACGATCTCCACCGGGCACCAGCCCGAACCGACCCAGCGGCACGCCGCCGTTCCGGTGATCCGGCAGAAAAACGGCCTGGCGAATGCCTGCGTCGGGTGCGGCATGTGCGAAAAAGTCTGCCCCAACAACGCCATCCGTCCGGTCCGGAACGAAGATTCCCGGTTTCATGCGGTGGCTCGCGCCGGCGGCAGCCCGATCAAGCGGGGCGGCCGTACCAATCTCAACGCCGACCGGGTGCTCGATAAAATCGTCGTCGGCCGGATTTCCCAGATGACCGACCCGGCGCTGGATTCGGAACGGCACACGTTCGATGTGCGGGCGCCTTTCGGTCGGGTGTTGCTGCCGCATGAACTGCCCTTTTCCGTCCAGGGCGGCGAAATTCGCATGGACGGCTGGACCCCGCCGGTTCACTGGATTTATCCGCTGATTTTCAGCGACATGTCCATCGGCGCGCTGTCGACCCGGGCCTGGGAAGCGTTGTCGCTGGCGACCGCCTACCTGAACGAAAAACATGACATGCCGGTCCGGATGTCCTCCGGCGAGGGCGGGATGCCCGTGAAACTCATGGAGTCGGAATATCTGAAGTATTTTATTATCCAGATCGCTTCGGGCCATTTCGGCTGGAACCGGATCGTCAAGGCGCTGCCGAAGATGAAGGTCGATCCGGCCGGAATCCTGATCAAGATCGGCCAGGGCGCCAAGCCCGGCGACGGCGGACTTCTGCCGGCGGCGAAAGTGGCCGAGCATATTCAGGCGATCCGCGGCGTTCCCAAGGCGGACCTGTTGTCGCCGCCGAACCATCAGGGCCTGTACTCGATCGAGGAATCGGTGCAGAAGATGTTCATGTCGATGAACGCGGCGTTCAAGTTCCGGGTGCCGGTTGCGATCAAGTGCGCGGCGTCGGCCACCTCGGTTTCGGTTTACAACAACCTGCTGCGCGATCCCTACAAAATCTGCGGCGGTTTCTTCATCGACGGCATTCAGGGCGGCACGGGCGCGGCCAATGAAGTTTCGCTCGATCACACCGGCCACCCGGTCGTTTCCAAAATCCGCGACTGCTATCTGTCGGCGGTCAAGCAGGGCAGCCAGGGCCGCATCCCGCTCTGGGGCGGCAGCGGCATCGGCCTGACCGGCAACGCGGCGGCGGACGCCTTCAAACTGATCTGCCTCGGCGCCAACGGCGTGTTTATGGGCAAGCTGCTGATCCAGCTGATGGGCTGCGTTGGCAGCGAGCGCGGGCGCTGTAATTCCTGCAACACCGGCCACTGTCCGACCGGTATCTGCACGCAGGATCCACGGCTGGTCAAGCGACTCGACGTGGACAAGGCGGCGCAGAGCGTGGTGGAATACATGCTGGCCTTCGACGCCGAGTTCAAAAAACTGATGGCGCCGGTCGGCAACAGCTCGTTGCCGGTGGGGCGCTCGGATGCGCTGGTGACGAATGATCGCGCGGTGGCCGACAAACTGTCGATCACCTATGCGTGTTAGGAGGGGACGCAAGTATGTTTACGATCCAAACTTTACAAAATAACGATCGGATGTCGACCCAGGACCTGCTGCAGGCGATCAGCGCCGCAGTGGCGGAAGGGGAAACCGAATTTCGGATCGAAGCGTCCGGCCAGCACGATATCGGCGG
>CAZRLN010000041.1:8921-23481 GCA_964601085.1 uncultured Veillonellaceae bacterium
TCGCTCATGAAGCACGACCCCCTGTATTCCGCGCCGGAGTTTTGGGTTCTGAAAAATTGCGGCAGCTTTTCGTTTGAATTCATGTCCGGCGGGACGGCCGTCGTCTGCGGTTACGACAGCGAGGACTTCGAATCAGTCCTGGGTGACCGCTCCTGCGTCGGCATGGTCGGTGGCAAGCTATATTTCCGCGGGCCGGCGCAAGGCCTGTCCAAAAAGGACGTCAAGGTCGGTCCCCTCAATGCGGACGACATCGCCTACCTCAGCCAGGGCATGGAGGAGTTTCTGCACGACCTTCAGCGGCCGGAACTGCGCGAGACACTGACGAACTGGGAAGAATGGCATAAAGTGACCCCTCTGACCTATGATGAGCGTCCGAAGAAAACCTCGCCGGACATTCTGTCCTATCGGAAGACCGAGTGGGTCGCGGGCGGGATTTTCGGCGATGTCTGCGACGACGACTGGCAAGTCATGGGCCTGGTCGCGACGGGAAAATACCGGCAACGTGTGCCGTTCTGGGAAAACCGGAAATACATGGCGCCCTGCGAATTCAACTGTCCAGCGTCCATTCCGTCACAACAGCGGTTCAATCTGCTCCGCGAAGGCAAGGTGGACGAAGCTTACCGCCTGGTCCTGGATTATACGCCCTTTCCCGGTTCGGTCTGCGGCGCGGTCTGCATGAACCTTTGCATGGACGAGTGCACCCGTAGCCAGATCGATATTTCCGCGCAGATCGGCCGGCTGGGAACCTATTCCGCGGCGGTGGAGGTTCCGCCTCCCGCCGCGCAGACCGGCAAGAACGTCGCAGTCATCGGCGGCGGCCCGGCGGGACTGTCGGCGGCCTGGCAACTGGCTCGCGATGGGCACAGCGTGACCGTATACGAGGCGCACGAAGCGATGGGCGGAAAAATGGAACAGGTCATTCCCCGGTCGCGGTTGCCGCATGAAACCCTCGAACGGGAACTGAAACGCATCGAATCGGTCGGCGTCAAATTCGTAACGAATTATTCCGTCGATGCCGAAAAATACCAGGCGCTGCGGCGGGAAAACGACGCCGTAGTGGTTGCCAGCGGCGGCCATGTGACGCGGATGATCCCCTGGCCGGGCAATGAACGGATCGCCAAGGGCCTGGATTTCCTCAAAGCCGTCAACCGCGGCGAGAAAGTCAAGGTCGGCAAACGCGTCATCGTGATCGGCTGCGGCAACTCCGGGATGGATGCCGCGCTGGGCGCCTACCAGATGGGGGCGGAGCAGGTGGTTTGCATCGACGTGCAGCGACCGGCGGCGTTTAAAAAGGAAATCGACCACGTGGAGGAACTGGGCGGCGAACTGATCTGGCCGGTCTTCACCAAGGAAATCACGGCGGAAGGCATCATCACCAATTCCGGCGAACTGATCAAGGGCGATATGGTTATCATCACCATCGGCGAGAGTCCGGACCTGCGCTATCTGCCGGCGGATATCCCGCTGGAGCGGGGCTGCCTGAAACCGGGCGCCGACCTGAGCATTGCGCCGGGCGTCTTCACTGCCGGCGACACCATCAAACCCGGCCGCCTCGTCGACGCAATCGGCGCCGGTCGTCAGGCCGCACTGGCCGTCCATGCCTACCTGACCGGAACAAGCTACGCGGGCGAGGACAAGAAACGGATTCCGGCGGCGCGACTCAAGACCGCCTACTTTAAAAAATGCCACACCTGCGACCTGCCGGCCGCCAAGGACGAATACAACCGCTGCATCAGCTGCGGCACCTGCCGCGATTGTCACATGTGCATCAAGTCCTGCCCCGAGAACGCGATCTCGCGCAACAGCAAACCGGATGACGGCGGGTTCGAGTATGTGGTGGACGCCGACAAGTGCATCGGTTGCGGGATCTGCGCCGGAATCTGCCCGTCGGGAATCTGGGCGATGTACCCGAACGCGGAAGCCATTCCCATGTACAAAACTGTATAGATCGGCGAAAATTGCGAAAGTATGGCGATTGCTTGACAGAATTTGTCCATTGCTTCTATAATAACTGTGCGTACGCAAACCGGCCGATGCGGCCACTCTCGAATTTAATCAGTAATTAAATCCGTAGTCCGTTGGTTCCAATGGCGGAATAAGACGACAACAGTCTTATTCCGCTTTTCTCAACCTTTCCGGCCGAGTCGGAAAACGGTTGGTCCGCTGCAAGAGGACATTCCTGCACAGAGTCCCGCTCTGGCGCGTTGACACTCCCTCCTATCGAAAATATAATAACTGTGGACCTCGTCGTCTTTTTCCCGGCTACAATTGCCGCCGGACGGAAGACGCAATCGGGGTTTCTATCAGTTTCAGGGCCGTGACTCCGTGGGAGCGCGGCGCCGGGAAACGGAGGGATGCCGTCCCAACAAGCGTCCACAGGGAAAGATGCGATTAGGAATAGGGGGAGAAGGAATGAACAAGAAGTTGCCTGTCCTCGGATTATGCCTGGCCCTGCTTTTGACGGCCATGATTTTTGCCGGTTGCGGCGGCGAGAAAAAACAGGCGGACGTAATAAAGATCGGCGCTGACCTCGAAATGACCGGCGGCAACGCCACTTTCGGCCAGTCGGCGGCCAACGGGGCCAAACTGGCCATCAAAGAAGTCAATGCCAAAGGCGGCGTGCTCGGCAAACAGCTGACCCTGATCGTCGCCGACAACAAGAGCGAAGCGGCCGAAGCCGCCAACGCTATGCAGAAACTGGTCACCCAGGACAAAGTGGTCGCGGTGATCGCGCCGATCGCCTCCTCCAGTGTCATGGCGGCCGCGCCGATCAACCTGCAGGCGAAAGTGCTGGCCATCAGCCCCACCGCCTCCAACCCCAAAGTCACCGTCGATCCGGACACGAAGAAAGTGCGTGAATTCGTGTTCCGCGCCGCGTTCATCGATCCGTTCCAGGGGTCGGTCATGGCGAACTTCGCCACCCGGTCGCTGAAAGCGAAAACCGCGGCCATCTACATCGACAACTCCAGCGACTATGCCAAGGGGCTGGCCCAGTTCTTCGAAGAAACCTTCGTGAAGAACGGCGGCAAGATCGTCGCCAAGGAAGCGTACCTGCAAAAGGACACCGACTTCAAGGCGACGCTGACCAAGATCAAAGGCCAGAACCCCGACGTCATGTTTGTGCCCGGCTACTATCAGGAAGTCGGCCTGATCGCCCGGCAGGCCCGGGAAATGGGAATGAATCTGCCCCTGATGGGCGGCGACGGGTGGGATTCCGCGAAACTCGCCGAGATAGCGACGCCCGCCGCGATCAACAACGGATTCTTCAGCAACCATTATTCCCCGGATGAAAAGAGCCCGGCCGTCACCACCTTTGTCGAGGCTTACAAGAAAGAATACAATTCGGTGCCGGACGCTTTCGCCGCGTTGTCTTACGACGCCACCCGCATGATCATCGAGGCCATGAAAAAGGCAAATAGCGCCGACCCAGTCAAAATAAAGGACGAGCTTGCCAAGACGAAAAACTTCGCCGCCGTGTCGGGCAGCATCTCGTTCAACGAAAACCATGATCCCGTCAAGAGCGCCGTCATCATCGAAATGAAGGACGGCAAACAGACGTTCCGCGAAAAAGTGAATCCGTAACCGAAACAAGACGGAGGCCCGGGGCCTGGACCGCCCCGCGAAACTTCCGGACTCCATTTCAAGGAGGAGAACGAATGGACTCATCATCATTGACCCAGCAATTCTTTCAACAGTTGATCAACGGCGTTTCCCTGGGCAGCATCTATGCCCTGATCGCTTTGGGCTACACCATGGTGTACGGTATCATGCGCCTCATCAACTTCGCCCACGGCGACATCTACATGTTGGGCGCCTACGCCGGGTACTTCGCCACGACCTACTTCAAGATGCCGCTCCTGCCGGCGCTGATTTTTTCGATGGTGATCGCCGCCGCCGCCGGAATGTTGATCGAGCGCCTGGCCTACCGGCCGCTGCGGAGCGCGCCCAAGATCGCGATTCTGATCACCGCCATCGGCGTTTCGTTGCTGCTGGAATATGGCGGCATCCTTTTGGTGACGCCCCAACCCCGGACGTTTCCGAATCTGTTTTCCACCACGACGTTCCATTTCCTGGGCATGGTGGTCAATAGCCAGCAAATCCTGATTCTGGCGATTTCACTGGCCTTGATGTTTCTGCTGACATATGTGGTCAACCATACGAAAGTGGGCAAGGCGATGCGCGCGGTTTCCTACGATACGGACGCCGCCCGGTTGATGGGCATCAACGTGGACCGGATCATTTCCTTCACCTTCGCCATCGGCTCCGGTCTGGCCGCCGCCGCCGGCGTGTTGGTTGGCATTTATTATAACTCGATCGATCCGTTGATGGGCATCATGCCCGGACTCAAGGCGTTTGTCGCGGCGGTTCTCGGCGGGATCGGCGTGATCCCGGGCGCGATGGTCGGCGGCGTGATGCTCGGCGTCATCGAAGCGCTGGTCAGCGGTTTCCTGTCCTCGACGTTCCGCGATGCGGCGGCCTTCATCATCTTGATCGTCATTCTGTTGTTCCGGCCGGCCGGGTTGTTCGGCAAGAACATCCGAGAGAAAGTGTAGGTGAGCGGCATGAGAAGCAAAATGAAACGCGACTTGACCGGCCTTGCCTGCTGCCTCGCCCTGTACGGACTGACCATGGGGCTGATTGAAATCGATTTGATCGGCGCCTTCTGGCAACTGAACATTGTTCTGATCTGTATCAATATCATTCTGGCCGTCAGCCTGAACCTGATCACCGGGTTTACCGGTCAGTTTTCGATCGGCCATGCCGGCTTCATGGCGGTCGGCGCCTACATGTCGGCGGTCATGACCGTCAAGCTGGGCTTGCCCTTTTTCGTCGCCATCCTCGCCGGCGCGCTCGGCGCCGCGATCCTGGGTTTTGCCATCGGCTTGCCGACCCTGCGCCTGCAGGGCGATTATCTGGCGATCGCGACCCTGGGTCTGGGCGAAATCATCCGGATCACGATCCTGAACATCCCCTATGTGGGCGGCGCGTCCGGCCTGATGGGGATTCCCCGCTACACGACGTTTACCTGGGCGTTTTTCGCCATGGTTGTCACGATTTTCTTCATCAAGAATTTCATCAACTCCAGCCACGGCCGGGCCTGCATTTCGATCCGCGAGAACGAAATCGCCGCGGAGGCCATGGGCGTGGACACGACAAAATACAAGGTGCTGGCGTTCACGATCGGCGCCGCGTTCGCCGGCGTGGCCGGCGGCCTGTTCTCCCATTACTTCTACATCGCCCATCCGGCGTCGTTCACTTTCATGAAATCGTTCGACATCCTGACGATGGTCGTGCTTGGCGGCATGGGCAGCATCACCGGCTCGATCACAGCGGCCATCCTGCTGACCTTCATCTCGGCGGCGCTGGCCAGCTACCCCGAGTGGCGCATGGTCATTTACTCGCTGTTGTTGATCGTCTTGATGATTTACCGGCCGCAGGGCCTGTTCGGCAACAAGGAACTGAGCCTGAAGGCTTTCAGCCGGCTCGGGGGAGGTGGACAGCATGGCGCTGCTAAAAATCGATAAGCTGACCAAAGAGTTCGGCGGTCTGAAAGCGGTCTCCAACTTCAATATGGAAATCAACAAGGGCGAGCTGATCGGCCTGATCGGCCCGAACGGCGCCGGCAAGACCACCGCTTTCAACCTGATGACCGGCGTCTATGAACCGACATCGGGCAAGATGGAGTTCGACGGCAAAAGCCTGATCGGTCTCAAACCCTACCAGGTCACGCAGCGGGGGATCGCCCGTACCTTCCAGAACATCCGCCTGTTCGCCGACCTGACGGTTCTGGACAATGTCAAGATCGCCTACCATTTCCATGTGAAGTACGGCGTGGCGGAATCGGTGCTGCGCGTCGGCCGGTATTATCCGGAAGAGGACGAGATCGAGGCCAAGGCGCTGGAATGTCTGAAGATGTTCAAGCTCGACGACCGGCGCGACGAAATCGCCCGGAACCTTCCGTACGGCGAACAGCGCCGGCTGGAAATCGCCCGGGCGCTGGCGGCCCAGCCCCAACTGCTGCTGCTTGACGAGCCGGCGGCCGGCATGAATCCGCAGGAAACGCACGAGCTGATGGAAATGATCCGCTGGATCCGGGACGAGCTGAAGCTGACGATTTTGCTGATCGAACATGACATGAGCCTGGTCATGGGCGTTTGCGAACGAATCTATGTGCTGGACTACGGCAGCATCATCGCCGAGGGAACTCCGGCGGAAATCCGCAGCAATCCCCAGGTCATCGAGGCGTACCTCGGTGAGGAGGTGAACTGATGCTAAAAGTCGAAAATATTAATGTATATTATGGCGCGATTCACGCGCTCAAGGGGATCAGCGTCGAAGTCAAGCAAGGCGAAATCGTGACCCTGATCGGCGCCAACGGCGCCGGGAAGAGCACAATTCTGCGGACCATTTCGGGACTGCTCCGGGCCAAGACCGGCGACATCGTGTTCGAGGGTAACGCCATTGGCGGCATGCCCGCCGAAGAGATCGTCCGCAAGGGAATCAGCCAGGTTCCCGAAGGCCGGCGGATCTTCGCCAACATGACGGTCGCGGAGAACCTGGAGCTGGGCGCTTACATCCGGTCGGACAAAACCGGCATTCGCAAGGATATCGACAAAGTATTCGAGCGATTCCCCCGACTGGGCGAGCGTCGTACCCAGATCGCCGGCACCCTGTCCGGCGGCGAGCAGCAGATGCTGGCCATCGGCCGCGGCCTGATGAGCCAACCGAAACTGATGTTGCTGGACGAGCCGTCCATGGGCCTGGCGCCGCTGCTGGTGAAAGAGATCTTCTCGATCATTCAGGAAATCAACGCCAGCGGCACGACAATTCTGCTCGTGGAGCAAAACGCCCACATGGCCCTGTCCATTGCCCACAAGGCGTATGTACTGGAAACCGGCCGGATCACCCTGTCGGGGACGGCGAAGGAACTGTCGGAAAGCGAAGCGGTGCGCAAGGCTTATCTGGGCGGCTGATCGTGAATTTCCGCTTACAGGGATGAAAGGAGTGCAAAGCCATGTTTGTAGCAAAACGCATGACTCCCAATCCAACGACGATCGAATCCACGACGACCATCGCCGACGCATCGGAACTGATGCGCAAACGAAAATTCCGGCGGCTGCCGGTTGTCGACAACGGCCGCCTCGTCGGCATTGTCACCGATCGCGACCTGCGCACGGTGGCGCCATCGCCGGCGACGACCCTGTCCATTTTTGAACTGAACTATCTGCTGGCGAAAATGCAGGTCAAGGACATCATGCACAAGGACGTCATCACCATCCCGGTGGACGCCACGATCGAAGAAGCCGCACTGATCATGTCCACTCGGCATATCGGCGGCCTGGTGGTGGTTGGTGAAAATGGCAGCGTGGTCGGCGTGATTACCGAAACCGATATTTTCAACAGTTTTGTCGAGATCATGGGCCTGAAGGAAGGCAAGATCCGCTTTACGTTCAAGGTATCCAACCAGGTCGGCGTACTGCATGACATCTCCGGGGTCTTCAAGGATCTGGGGATCAACATCAGCAGTCTGGCGACCTATCCGGTCGAGGACGGGGCGGAGATGGTCATCCGCTTCAACGCCCAGGACACGGTCGAATTGGAAAAGCGGTTGACCGAAAGCGGCTATCCGCCCCAACACACGGTGCAGATCGGCTGAACCACGAAACGATGCCTGCGACACTGCGGACCGGCTCCGCAGTGTTTTTTTCTGTCGAATGTTGTACAATAGAACAAGAATTGCGGGACCGATTGCGGTCCGGCGCGGGAAGGGAGGGGCGCAGGATGAAACTGACGGATTTCACGAAACGCGGCGGTTGAGCGGCTAAAATAGGGCCGGGCGCCCTAGCCGACGTACTCAGCAAACTTCCCCGGATCACGGACCCGAATGTTCTGGTGGGAATCGACACGGCCGACGACGCCGGCGTCTACCGCCTGAATGATGAGACCGCCCTGATCCAGACCCTGGATTTCTTCACGCCGATCGTGGACGACCCCTATTTGTTCGGCCAGATCGCGGCGACCAACAGCCTCAGCGACGTCTACGCGATGGGCGGCAAACCCCTGACCGCCATGAATATCGTCACCTTTCCCATCTGCCGGTTGGCGCCGGAAGTCCTGCTGGCCATCCTCAGCGGCGGGCAGCAGAAAATCGCCGAAGCCGGCGCGGTCATGCTCGGCGGCCATACCATCGACGATGACGAACCCAAATATGGACTCAGCGTGACCGGCGTCGTCCACCCCGACAAGGTGCTGACCAATGCCGGCGCCCGTCCCGGCGACGCGTTGATCCTGACTAAGGCCATCGGCACCGGCGTGTTGTACACGGCGCTGAAGGCCGAGCTGTTTCCGGCGGGCGTCGCTGCTGCGGCGACCAGCATGACGCAGCTCAACCGCTACGCGGCGGAAGTCATGACGCGGTTTCCGGTCCATGCCTGCACCGATATCACCGGTTTTGGCCTGCTCGGCCACGCTTTCGAACTGGCGGCGGGCAGCGCTGTGGATCTGGAACTGGACAGCCAGGCAGTCCCCCTGCTGCCGGACGCGGCGGAAGCGGCCGGCATGGGACTGGTTCCGGCCGGAGCCTACGCTAACCGGGACTACCTGAAGCAGGTGGAATTCCAGCCGGATGTGCCGGTCAATTTACAGGATCTGCTGTTTGATCCGCAAACTTCGGGCGGATTGCTCATCAGCCTCGCCGAAGACCGGGCGGCGGATCTGCTGGCGGAACTTCACGCGGCCGGCGTGGCCGTGGCCGCCTGTATCGGCCGGGTCACCGGGAAAGGAACGGGAAACATCCATGTCCGATAAACAAAACAACCCAACGCCGGTGCTGGACTGCCAGGGCCTGGCCTGTCCCCAGCCGGTGATCCTGACCAAGAAGGCCCTGGACCAGCGGCCGCCCCAGTTGACGGTGATCGTGGACAACGCGGCGGCCAAGGAAAACGTGGCCAAATTTGCCGCCGCGAGCGGTTATGGCGTGAACATCGAACCGGCAGGCGGAGTCTTTCGGCTCCACCTGCTGGCGCTTGGGTCCGCGCCGGCGGCGTTGCCGGCCGACGCCGGAGTCCCGGCAGCGGCTTCGGCAGCGGGGCCGGTGTTTCTGATCAGCCGCGCTACGCTGGGGCAGGGCGACGATCAGCTGGGCGCGATCCTGATGAAATCGTTTTTTGTGTCGCTGCAGGAACTGCAGCCGGCGCCCCGGGCGATCCTGCTGCTGAACGGCGGCGTCCATCTGGCGGTGGAAGGCTCGCCGGTCCTGGCCGGACTTCAGGAACTGTCGCGGCGCGGCGTGAACGTGATGGTCTGCGGCACGTGCCTGGACTTTTTTCAGCTCAAGGATAAACTGGCCGTGGGGTCCGTGACGGATATGTATTCGATCCTGACAGAACTCACGGGAGCCAGCCGCGCGATCACTCTATGAACCTGCTGATCGCCTTCGACTCGGTCCATCAGGCGATCCGGGCCGAATCGCTGCTCTTGAAAGCTGGCGTTCCGGTGGAGCTGGTCCCGACGCCGCGCGAGATTTCCGCCAGCTGCGGCCAGAGCGTCCGGTTTGCCGAGGACGCGGCGGAACCGGTGAAGGCGCTGCTGGAACGGGAGCGGATCGTCTTCCGGGGAATTTATTCGATAGCAGAGGGTCAGCGGATCTACGAACTGCTGATTGCCGGCGGCGGGCGCTGACGACGGCTTGCCCGACCTGTATCAAGCGGAAAGGAATTTTTGAATTATGCCGGTAAAACTGGAACTGGGCGACATCGCCAAAATGAAGAAAGCGCATCCCTGCGGCTCGGACCGCTGGGAAATCGTCCGCACCGGCATGGATATCGGGATCAAGTGCCTGGGCTGCGGCCGCCGCGTGCTCGTGCCCCGGCCGAAGTTTGAAAAGGCGTTAAAAATGTTGGAAACGAAGAAGGAGAATCCAGAATGAGCACATCCCTTGAGGTCGGCATCGTCGGCCTGCCGAATGTCGGCAAAAGCACCCTGTTCAACGCGATCACCAAAGCCGGGGCGGAGGCCGCCAACTATCCGTTCTGCACGATCGAGCCGAATGTCGGGATCGTGGAAGTGCCGGACGAGCGGCTGGGAAAACTGGCCGAGATGTTCAAGCCGCAGAAGACCACGCCCACGGCGATGAAGTTCGTCGATATCGCCGGACTGGTCAAGGGCGCCGCGACCGGCGAAGGCCTGGGCAACAAGTTTTTGGCCCATATCCGCGAGGTGGACGCCGTCCTGCAGGTCGTGCGCTGCTTCGCCGACCCGAATGTCACCCATGTCGAAGGCGACATCGATCCGGTGCGGGATATCGAGATCATCAACACGGAACTGTGCCTGGCCGACATCGAAACGGTGGAGAAGCGCCTCGACAAATCGCAGCGCCTGCTGAAAAGCGGCGATAAGAAGATTCTGGCCGAGATGGAGTTGCTGAAAAAAGTCCGGGACGGCCTGTCCGACGGCGTGCCGGTCCGCCGGCAGGGGCTGGAGGAAGAGGAGAAGGCCCTGCTGCGCGACATGAATCTGCTGACGCTGAAGCCGATCATGTACGCCGCCAATGTCGGCGAAGACGAAGCCGGCGAGGACACCGCCAACGTTCATGTGGCGAAGATCCGCGAATACAGTGCGACGGAAAACTCCGAAGTGATCGTCATTTCCGCCCGGATCGAGTCGGAAATCGCCGAGTTGCCGGACGACGAGGCCGCGGCGTTCCTGAGCGACCTGGGCTTGCCGGAAAGCGGGCTGGCGAAACTGATCAAAGCCGCCTATAAACTGCTGGGGCTGATGCATTTCTTCACCGCCGGCGAGCCGGAAGTTCGGGCCTGGACGATCCGTCGCGGCACGAAGGCGCCGCAGGCGGCCGGCAAGATCCATACCGACATCGAACGCGGCTTCATCCGGGCCGAGATCGTCAGCTATGACGACCTGATGGCCTGCGGCAGCCAGGCGGCGGCCCGCGAAAAAGGCTTGGTCCGGCTGGAAGGCAAGGAGTATGAGATGAAGGACGGGGACGTGGTCTACTTCCGCTTCAATGTATAGCTTCAAATCCGGGGTTGCGTTCCCGGCGGGATTGTTATAAAATAAGAAAGCTCGGATAGTCGGGCTTTACTCCCCTGCCCTCACGACAGGGCCGATAGTCCAAAGGAGGAGGTGAACCTGTTGAGAAAGTATGAACTCGTATTCATCATCAAACCGATGGAAGAAGAGGCAACGCAAGCGGTGGTCGCCAAGTTTGAAGCTATGGTGGCGAACAATGGCGGCACGATGGAAAAGATCGACCGCTGGGGCAAACGCCGGTTGGCCTATCTGGTGAAAGATTTCACCGAAGGCTACTATTGCATCTTCCACTTCACCGGCACGCCCGCAACCGTGGCGGAGCTGGATCGCGTGATGAAGATTACCGACGACATCTTACGGCACATGATCGTCAAAGAAGATGAATAGTCGGGAGGTCTGATCCATGAACAAGGTGTTTTTACTGGGAAGATTGGTGCGGGATCCGGAAATCCGGACCACGCAGAGCGGAAAAATGGTCACGACGTTCACCCTGGCTGTCGACCGGTTCGGCGGCGGACGGGACAACAACGCCGATTTTATCACCATTGTCACATGGGATAAGTTGGCTGAGAACTGTGGCAACAGCCTGACCAAGGGGCAACGCGCCTTGGTGGAGGGCCGCCTGCAGATCCGCAGCTACGACGGCAAGGATGGCCAAAAACGTTGGGTCACCGAAGTCATCGCCCAGTCGGTGGAGTTCCTGGAACGCCGGACCGCCGGCGCAGCAGGTCCCGCCGCTGAAAGCAACGCTTCTCATGATGCGGCAGCTCAATTCGGCCAAGATGTGGCGCCGGATGACGAGATTCCATTCTGATGTAAGGAGGGTTCAACAAAGTGAGACGGGAAAAAGGAAGACGCCCCCGCAAAAAAGTATGTAGCTTTTGCGTGGACAAAATTGAGTCCATTAACTATAAAGAAGTCGGCCGTTTGCAGCGCTATGTCAGCGAACGCGGCAAAATACTTCCCCGCCGGATTTCCGGCAATTGCGCCAAACATCAGCGCCAAGTGACACTTGCCGTTAAACGGGCCCGCAGTATTGCGCTCCTGCCGTTTACGACGGAATAAGCAGCAACGCCGGAGCAGGCGATGAAATGAGAGGCCGATTCTCGGTCGCTCATTTTTTTTTCGCAGGGCCGGCGACGCCAAAGGTAGCAGGAAACGGGACTTCGTGGGCGAATTCTTCTGGTATTGAAAGTAATGGGGTGAATGGATGAGAAATTCCCGGGTGCAACCGATGGTCGAAGGCGGAATTTTATCCGCCGTGGCGATCCTTTTCGCACTGGTTAGCGTGTATATTCCCTTTATCGGCGCATTCGTCAATCTGATCTGGCCGGTTCCCATCATCCTGCTGGGCGTCCGCCACGGTTACAAATGGAGCCTGATGGCGACCATCGTCGCCGGCATTCTCATCGCGATCCTGCTGCATCCCTTGCATGCCGTCGGCGTGGCGATCGGCTTCGGCCTGACCGGCATCGCTCTGGGTCACTGTTTCCGGCGGAACTTCACGCCGGTGGCCTCTGTGCTGGCCGGTTCGGCGGCGTCCCTGGTTTCCAAAATGATTGTTCTGGGCATCAGCGCGGCGGTGCTGGGCATCAATCCGCTGGCCGACCACTCCGAGGCGATGGCCCGGGCCATCGACCAGGCGATCGAGCTGTACCGGAACTTTGGCATGAAAGAGGAAGAATTGGCAAAAGTGGCCGAAAGCCTCCGGGCCATGATCGACATGATGAAATTGATCTTGCCGGCCGGGTTTGTGATGGCCTCGGTGTTTGATACCTATCTGAACTTTATTGTCGCCCGGGCGGTGCTGCGCAAGCTGGGGCACAAGATCGCCGCGTTTCCGTCTTTCTCCACCTGGAACTTTACCGGCAAGGCCTTGCTGGGGTTCATCCTCTCGCTCTTGCTGCTGTACTGGGGCAAGAGCCGGAACTGGGAGCTGGTGGCGAACGCCGGCCTCAATCTGCAGGTGACGTGCAGCATGCTGTTCATTGTGCAGGGACTTTCCGTCGCCGCCTTCTTTGCGGCCAGGTATAACGTTCCGCGCTTCATCCTGTGGGTCGCGGGAGTGATGGCCCTGACCAACGGCTTCATCATGCAGGCATTCGTTTTTGCCGGCGCATTTGATATCGTGTTCGATTTTCGCAAGCTGCGACGGCCGCTGTCGCGGGAAAACGGCGATTCGGGAGACGAATAAATAATGAAGGGAAACGATTTGTGGCAAAATGAACGGGTGCTGCGCGTCGCGCTGGCGATCGGGCTGCTCGCATCCCTGGCGCTGAATCCGTCCTGGTTGACGGCGGCGCTGCTGGGCTTGCTCGGCATGGCGTCATTTTTGCGCCGTCAGGCGGACGGGTCCGCCCCGCAGTCCGTGCCGGCGCCGCCGGCGCTGCCGGAACCCGTCGTTTCCCGGCTGGATCCCGTCAAAGGGCCGGCGGTTCCGCCGGTCATTCCGGAACAATGTCAGATCCAGGGCGACGCCGTGATCGGCTTCATTCAGATCGACAATCTCGAGGATGTGTTGCAGGGGCTCGATGAAACCCAGCGCAACACGCTGCGGTCGGAAACCCACCAGCATCTGCTGGCCTGGTGCGGCCGCATGAACGGTTTTTTGCGCAAGTATTCGGATGATACCTACATGGGTATTTTTTCCCGCCCGGACCTGGACCGGATGATCGCCGAGAAATTCGACATTCTCGACGAAGTGCGGGCCTTGCGGGCCGGCAACAAGATTCCGGTCACGCTGAGCATCGGCATCGCCGCCAACGGCGCGACGATGAGCGAGCGGGGACAGAAAGCCCAGACCGGTCTGGATCTGGCCCTCGGCCGCGGCGGCGACCAGGCGGCGGTCTATGTCAACGAAGACGTGCAGTTTTACGGCGGCAAGGCCAAGGTGATGGAGAAGAGCACCCGCGTGAAGGCCCGGGTCGTGGCGCATGCCATCCGCGAGCTGATGCAGGAAGCCGGCGATATCTTGGTAATGGGCCACGAAGGCGAAGACTTCGACAGCCTGGGCTCGGCCATGGGGGTGGCCCGGATGGCGGCCCATCTCGGCAAAAAGGTGAATATCGTGGTGGGGACCGTGGCGCTGTCGTTTGAAAAGCTGCGGGAGCTGCTGCCGGACTACGAGGAATACGGGGGACTGTTCCTGACCGCCGAGCAGGCGATGGCGCGGGTCACGCCGAAGACGCTGCTGTTTGTCGTCGATACCCACCGGGTATTTCTGACGGCGGCGCCGCAATTGATCGGCAAAGTCGAGCGGCGGGTGGTGATCGACCATCACCGGCGGTCGGAAGATTTCATCCCCAGCCCGATGATCGTGTATCTGGAACCGTCGGCCTCGTCCACCAGCGAACTGGTGACCGAGCTGTTGGTATATTTCGACGAGAAGACGGAAATCACCCGGCTGGAGGCCTCGGCGCTGTTTGCGGGGATCGTGGTCGACACCAAGAATTTCGCGGTGCAGACCGGTGTGCGGACCTTCGAGGCCGCGGCGTACCTGCGGCGGGCCGGC
>CAZRLN010000042.1:0-5742 GCA_964601085.1 uncultured Veillonellaceae bacterium
GATTCGCAGAAGGAACACGCTGAAATGCTTTCGTACATCAAGGATAAAAATCGTCAGGCCATGCGTGACTTAATGTACTCCCACAAAAAGCGTTCCTTTGATAAGATGCGGAAATACTTCAAGATTTTGTAGCCCAATGAAAAAAGGACCGTCGCCCTTCCAAATTCCATTGGACGGCGATGGTCCTTCAATTATTTCGTTTAGAACCCGATGGCGGCGGATTTGCCGCAGTCTTACCGGATCACATCGACTCCCATGTAGGGGCGCAGGGCGTCCGGCACGACCACCGAACCGTCCTCCTGCTGATAGTTTTCCAGGATGGCGGCCACGGTCCGACCGATGGCGACGCCGGAACCGTTGAGGGTATGCACATATTCCGGTTTGGCTTTCGGCTCGCGACGGAACTTGATTTCCGCCCGGCGGGCCTGGAAATCCTCGAAGTTGGAACAGGACGAGATCTCCCGATAGCGGTTGGCGCTCGGCAACCAGACTTCGAGATCATAGGTTTTGGCGGACGAGAAACCCATGTCACCGGTGCACAGCAGCACTGTATGGTATGGCAGTTCGAGGCGCTGCAACACTTTTTCCGCGTTGAGGGTCAACTTTTCCAGTTCCTCATAGGAGTCTTCCGGCTTGGTGAACTTGACCATCTCGACCTTGTTGAACTGATGCTGCCGAATCAGGCCGCGGGTGTCGCGCCCGGCAGCCCCCGCCTCCGCCCGGAAACAGGCGCTGTAGGCGGTATAATAGAGAGGCAGGTCCTTGGCGTCGAGAATCTCGCCCCGATGCAGATTGGTGATCGGCACTTCGGCGGTGGGAATCAGGTAATAGTCATAGCCTTCCAGCTTGAACATATCCTCGGCGAACTTCGGCAGCTGCCCGGTGCCGAACATGCTGTCCTTGTTGACGATGAACGGCGGGAAAAATTCGGTATAGCCATGTTCTTGCGTATGCAGGTCGATCATGAAGCTGATCAGGGACCGTTCCAGGCGGGAACCCAAGCCTTTATAAAAGGTAAACCGCGCGCCGGAAACCTTGCCGCCCCGTTCAAAATCGAGGATGCCCAGTTTTTCGCCGATTTCCCAGTGCGCCAACGGCTCCTTGTCAAACTTGCGCGGCTCGCCCCAGCGGCGGACTTCCGGGTTGGACTCCTCATCCGCGCCCACCGGCACCGACGAATGGGGAACGTTGGGAATGTACATCAGTATGGCGGCCAGCTTGCCTTCGATCTCCTTGACTTCGGCGTCCATCGCACTGATCCGGTCGCCGACGCCCCGCATCTCAACGATCAATGCCTCGGCATCCTGTTTTTCCTTCTTCAGGCGGCTGACTTCCAGCGAAACCGTGTTGCGGCGGCTTTTCAGCGCTTCGACTTCGACCAGCAGCTCGCGACGCTTCTTGTCCAGGCCGATGAATTCGGACAAATCGACCGACGCATTGCGATTCTTCAATGCCTGCTCCACTACCGCAAGATTGTCCCGAACAAATTTCAAATCCAGCATGTGTGTTCCTCCGTTCCGTCCAGGCAGACGTTGCGCCTGCCATATCGCGTATATTGTATCACTTTGAACAAAACAGCGTCAATTTTGCGGTCGCAAGAGAAACAAATCTTTAGGAAAGGGTGTTTGCATGGTGCTCAATTCCGACCTTTCTCCGGCCTATTCCGACCTGCGGGAACTGGAAACCGCCCTGTTCGCCTGCCAGGCCTGTCCGCTATGCGGGGCCGCCATCGGCCCGACTTCCTATAACGGCGATCCCGCCAGTCCATTGATGCTGGTCGGCGAAGGCCCCGGCGGCGTGGAAGACGACTATGGCGTGCCGCTGGTCGGCCCGTCCGGGCAACTGCTCGACAAAGCCCTCGCCCGTGTGGGCATCACCCGCGACCGCGTCTACACCACCAATGTCGTCAAATGCCGACCGGCCGGCAATCGCACCCCCACCGTCGAAGAAGGCGAATTCTGCGCCAGCCGCTGGCTGGATGCGGAGATCGCGCTCGTTCAGCCCAAAGTCATCGTCGCGCTCGGCAGCGTGGCGCTGAAATATTTGTATCATGCCAAAGCCCGCATCACCGCCGACCGGGGCAAATGGTTCCGCACCCGTCACGAAATTCCGGCCATCGCGACCTACCATCCGGCGTATCTGCTGCGTCTGACCGGCGATGCCGAACGCAAAGCGAAGTGGGATGTCGTCCACGACTTCGAGGCGGCCATCGCCGAAGTGCGGAAACTGGCGCCGGACTGGATTCTGAAAAGCGCGGTTCCGCCCGATCTTCTGTCCCAATTCGCCGGCCGCCGCGACCAACGGAAAGCAATGGCGGCAACACCAAAAGAAAATAAATAGCGACAACACATAAGGAAGTACTCATGGAAATCTGGAAAAAGAACCTCTATGTCTGCTGGTTCGGCGTCTTTGCAACCTCCGCCGGTTTGAGCCAGCTCATCCCGATCCTGCCCCTGTTCATCCAACAGCTGGGCGTGGACAATGTCGCGGAAATCGAAGAGTGGTCCGGGATCGCCTATGGCGTCACCTTTATCCTCATGGCCGTATTCTCTCCCATCTGGGGAAAAGCCGCCGACCGCTACGGCCGGAAGCCGATGCTGCTGCGCGCCAGCTTGGGCATGGCGCTTGTTCTGACCTGCATGGGATTCGTCCAGAATGTCTACCAGCTGGTCGGCCTGCGGTTGTTGCAGGGCACCATTTCCGGCTACTATTCGGCAGCCATCACTCTCGTCGCCACCCAAACCCCCAAAGATCGTTCCGGCTGGGCCCTGGGCACGCTGTCCACCGGCGCCGTCGCCGGCATGTTGCTGGGACCGTTGCTCGGCGGCGCAGTCGCGCACCTGTTCGGCCTCCGCAGCGTTTTCTTCGTGATCGGCGCGCTGTTGCTTGTCGCGTTTTTGGCGGCGTTGCTATATGTCACGGAAAATTTTACGCCGTCGGAAAAAGCCGCGCCAAAATTCCGCGACATCCGCCGAATGATGCCGTATCCGGAAGTGACAGTCGCCATGTTCGCCACGACGTTCATGTTGCAGCTGGCCCTGATGTCGATTCAGCCGATTCTGACCGTATATATCGCTGAATTGTCCAGCGATGCCACTTATATCGCTTTTCTTTCCGGCATGGTATTCGCCGCGTCGGGACTGTCCAGCGTGATCGCCGCGCCCCGTCTGGGCGCCCTTGCCGATCGGATCGGTCCGCCCAAAGTCATGGTCTTTGCCTTGCTGGCCGCCGGCCTTTTGTTCATTCCCCAGGCGCTGGTCCGCAATGCCTGGGAACTGATGGCGTTGCGGTTTTTGCTCGGCATCGCCACCGCCAGCCTGCTCCCGTCGATCAATTCGATGATCCGCCAGATCACGCCGGATGAGATGACCGGCCAAATTTACGGCTACAATCAATCGGCGCAATTCGTCGGTTCGTTCGGCGGTGCGGTGATGGGCGGGCAGATCGCCTCGATGTTCGGCTTGAAGTATGTGTTTTTCAGCACCAGCGTCCTGCTGCTATTGAACGCCGCCTGGGTCTATTGGGGCGTGGTCCGGAAAACAACGCTCCATTCTTAAATCAACCCGCACTAAACAAAAGATCCTGGGAAAATCCCTGTCTCCCCGCCAGCGCGTGGTCGGACGCAATTTTCCCAGGATCTATTGATATATAGAAAGCGGTTGAATTTAGAATTGCTCTTCGTAATGGGACTCGATGATTTTCACGAACCGGGCGATATAGTCGTTGGCCGGCGTCGGAATTCCCAGTTCCCGGCCATAGCGGGCAATCGCGCCGTTGAGGGAATCGATCTCCGTTTGTCGATGGGCCCGCATGTCCTGGGCCATCGACGGATAATGCCCACCCCCACGCTTCACAGACGCAATCATGTCGGCGATCAGGGCGTCATAATCCAGCTTCACGCCTTTCGCCGCCGCCACCGCCACCACTTCGCGGGTGATGTCCTGGACCGTCTGGAAGCCGGCCGGATGATGGAAAAATTCGCCCACCCGCAGGCGTACAATACCGCAGGTTCCATTCACGCAGGCGTTTGACACCGCCTTGGCCCAGACCTGTTCCGCTACATGATGTGAAAACTCGGCCGGCACTCCGCCGGCATTCAGATGGCCGGCAATCGTCCGCGCCATTTCATCGGCGGCGCCCTGCCGCGCCAAACTGCCGAGATAGACGGCGGTGCTGCCCAACGTATTCGCCAATACCTGCCCCGGTGCCGTCAAGCTGCCGGTCATCCGCAGCACGCCCTGCAGGATGCGGTCGGGCGGGAACAAGTCGGCGAGAATTTCATCGTTGCCCAGCCCGTTCTGCAGCGAGCAGATATAGGTGTGCTCGCCGAACAGTCCCGGCGCCCCCTTCACCGCCGCTGCCGAGTGAAAGCCTTTCACCAGCAGAATGACGACATCCGCCGGCCCGGCTTCCGCAGGATTCACGCAGGTCGCCAGCGGAACCGTATCCGTCCTGTCGGCCCATTTCACCTGCAGGCCGTCCCGGGCCACTTTCTCCATATGCTCTTTGTACGGATCGACCAGTACGACTTCCTGGCCGCCTTTGGCCAATACCGCGCCGATGATGCTACCCATCGCGCCGGCGCCCAATATCGCGTATTTCATGTCCGGTTCCACCTCTTCTGCGCCCCGTCGCCGGGGTGTTTTTTTATTGTCGCTCAACCCGACCGATTTGGCCTCAAATATAATTATAAATCAACTATACCGTTAGTTCCCAACGGTTGCAACACAAAATGGAAAGTTACCGGAGTTATCCAGGTTACCCGGTTTTCGGCAGGAAACGCAAAGCGGTTGTGGAATGTCCGCCATAACATCCAGGCATTTTTTGATCACCCGGGTAACCTCAGTAACACAAAAAGGACCGTCGTCAAATACCGTCCTTTTGATTGGCCTATTTCATTATTATTTTTGGTTTGATTTCCTCCTGATTCGCCGCCGATTCGTCAAGACCGATTCCATCCCAGCACAGCACATTGTGGCTGCCCCGCCGCGTCTGCAAGCCATGCTCCCGCATCAGCGCCGTAAACGTCCGTTTGGCTACAGGCTTGTCCGCATTTTGTGCGCACCAGGCTTCGTAGTCCCGGTAAGAATCGGCTACCGTTGCCGCGGCCAGTGGATTGGCCACGCAGCGGGCCTGGATGTATTCGCCGATGAGATCCATTTCATCGCGGTATTCGTCAGTCGCCGCCGTTACCTCCGCAGGCGGGGCCAGCTTTTCTTCCTGCCAGAGCCGGCACCCTGCCACGGCCCAGCGTAAAATACCGGGAAGTTCCAGTTTCAACTTCTCCGGCAGAGCAGCGTCGCGTTCCGCCGGCGGAATCGTCACGGTGAACGGGATCAGGCGCAACCGCCGCCAGATGGCTTCATCGCAACCCCGGACCGAGGGCTTGTGATTGGTCGCCAACCACAGCTTGAACTGCGGCATGAATTCGAACCATTCGCCGCGCATGAAGCGCGCCGCCAGCTTGTCCTGCCCTGTCATCTGCTTGATTTTGCTTTCATTCAGACGCCGTCCCTGATCCGCTTCCACGGCGGAAACAAAACGCGCGCCGCGCAAGGCGGCGATATCGTTGGGAATCGCATTGTCCTGCCGCGCCAATAGCGCTTCCATGGATAGCTGCCGCGCATAATCGTTCAGCAGCGTCATCAGCGTCGTCAAAAAAGTGCTTTTGCCGTTTGCGCCATGACCATACAGCAAAAACAGGCATTGCTCGCCGCATTCGCCGGTCAGGGAATAGCCGAC
>CAZRLN010000042.1:5842-22649 GCA_964601085.1 uncultured Veillonellaceae bacterium
GAGTTTGAGCATGGCCCGCAGACGCAGCTCCGACTCGCTCTGGGCGGCGAATTTCTGCAGTAATTTGCGCCGTTTGGGATTGGGGCAATGGGCGGCCTGCGCCCGGATGTCCCGAACCGTCTCCGCCGCCCGCCGGCAAGCTTCGCCGGTGGTGTCGCGCCGCCAGCGGCGGCCGTCCCAGTCGAGCCATTTGCCGAAAGCGCCGCAATAACGCAGACTTTGTCCATGCCGCTCCGCCAGCCGTTCGGCGTTGCCCAGATCGGTCAGGTAATGTTCGTCGGGAACGGGCGGTTCCACCAGTTGCAGCAAATCCGTCAAGGTATGCCCGGCATCGATCCAATCCGACACATCGCCCTTGTCCGGCAACCCGTCCAGCTGCAGCAGCGTTACTTTGCATTTTCGTTGTTGCAGTGAGTTTCGCACCAGTTGCATGTGGGCCCGGCCGACACCATCGTTATCCGGCAGCAGCGTTACTTGGGCGCCGGCCGGAAAGCAGGCGGCATGTTCCGCCCGCCACTTTTTGGCCCCGCCATGATTCGTTGTGGCGCAGAGTCCCCAGGCCGCAAGGCGGTCCGCATCTTTTTCGCCTTCGACAACATACACCTGCGTAAAGGCTGCCAACGCCTCCAACAGAGCAGGAAGACGATAAGGGACCGGCGTCACGCCGTCCAGGTTCCATAGCCAGCCGCCGGGCCGGTCGGGGTCCGGCCGCCGCTGCGCAAATCCTTTGGGTGAAAATCGCACCGTTTGATAAAGCAGCCGGCCAGTGGCGTCCGTATAATCATAAGTGGCGGCGATCCGACGAATGGAGCTGTCAGTCCCGTATACCGCCCTTTCTGCCGGCAGCGTGCGGCCGGTCATCTCGGCGAGCTGTTTCAACCCGCCGCCGATTTTTTCTTTGTGGCAATAAAAAGTCCCCTGCGCCGAATTCACCGAAAAGGAAGGATGTTTGTCCCGCCCGCCGTGGCTTGGCAACGGACAGTGCGCGCTGCCTTCATCGCCCCGCCAGCGAACCGGACCGCAAACCGACTCAAAGAAATCGCGGGCAATCACGGGACCATCGCCTCCGTTTGCCTGGGCGGAGTCAGAACCTCATATTTTCCGGGATACATGGCCGCCATCAGGCCGGGAGCCCCGTCGCGACAGCGAATGACAATCAGTCCCTGCAGCTTCTCCCGGGGGATGTCCGGGTTTTCCGCCAGCGCCAGTCGGGGTTCTTCCCGGCGCAATATCCGCCATACTTCCGCCAACGCTTCCGCCGGATAGATATGAAAATCCAGTTCGTCAGCTGCGGCCACCCCGTGGTTGGCGAGACTTCGCAGCAACCCCCACAGCAGCGCGCCCGCCTGCGTGATCAAATCCGGCGGCCAGGGGGCATCCGGGTTTGGCAAGGCGCAGAACCGGGCCCGAAATCTGGCGATCCGCACGGTGGAAAAGCCGAGATCACTTTTCATCATTCGCTGCGCGGCATATATTTCACCGGGTACGATCGGGTCGTATTCCGTCAGGCGGCCCTTGCCCCGCCCCAGCGTTTTTGTCACCGGCGGCGTCACCAGCCCCCAACGACGGTAATTCTGCAGCGTCGTCTGCTTGATCGGAAAACCCAGCGCCGCGACTTTTTCTTTTACTTCTTCCGGCGTCATCGCAATCTCCTTTGAAATACGCGTTTCTTATTTTGAAGAACATTTCTATTTGTTTTTAATATTATAACTCAGTGAGGGATCTGTCAACAAAAACAACTTTCGCCTGACGCAAAAAAAGTAACGCGCCGTTGCCAGCGCGCCAAAACGAACCTCTCTCGCCGACCTGATTTTTTATCGAGACGCAGGAGCGTCGCCCGTCATGTTCATCACACCGAGCCGCGCCGTTTTTTTGCGCTGGTGCCCGTCCATCCGGATCAGCACTTTATCCAATAGGCGGACACCCTCGACAATATACGGGCCCTTGTTCAGCATCACGCATTCCGCCCGCTCCGACATGGCCGCGTCCGTGATTTCCGCCCGCGACGGCGCGCCGTATTTCACCAGGTTCTCCAGCACCTGCGTAGCCCAGATCACCGGCACATGGGCCGCCTCGCTGAGCCACAGGACTTCCTCCTGCAACTCCGCCAACCGCTCATAGCCCACTTCCAGCGCCAGATCGCCCCGGGCGATCATCAGCGCGAGCGGTTGCCGGGACGCGGCGCGAACAATGATTTCCGGCAGATGGTTCACCGCCCCGGCCGTTTCGATCTTGGCGACCAGCGGCAACCGGCGCAGGTTGTCCCCCAGCCGCAAGCCCAGTTCGTTCTGCAGCGCCGCAACATCGGCGGCGGATTGGATCCAGGACAGGCCGACCAGGTCCGCCGCCGTGACAATATAGTCCAGATCCCGGCGGTCCTTGGCCGTAATGGCCGGAATGTCCGGCCGACAATGCCCGGGAAGATTCAGCCCTTTGCCGGGCTTGAGTTTCACTGGTTTTCGTTTCGCCGTCGCCACCACCCGGACCAGCGCTTGTCCTGCCGCGACCGCTTCCACCACGCCGCTGATCTTGCCATCGTCGAGATGAACCGGGTCGCCGATCCGCAAAAAATCCAGAGAGTCGGGACAAGTGCACTCCAGCCGCGTCGCCGGCTGCCGCGCCGGGACCAATCCGGTCGGCGACGCGGCGTCGCACGCCAGCAGGATTCGGCTATCGGCGACGACTTTGGCCTCATCTCCCGCCGCAATCACCCGGCTGATCCGGATCTTGGCGCCGGCCAGCTCCATCAGTACCCGGCAGGATCGGCCTAGTTCCCGCTGCGCCCGGCGGACATTACCAATCATCGCCGCCCAGATCTCTTGATCGTCATGGGCGCAATTGATCCGCGCGACATCCATACCAGCCGCCAACAAGGCTTTAACTTGGTCAATCTCGCTGGCGCAGGCTGCGTCCAACGTGACCATGATCCGGGCCCGGCGCGCCGGCGGGCAAGGTCCGAACAGCAGTTTCGTCTGCCGGTCGAGATTCCATTCTCCCTTGTAAAAAAGATCGGCGCGCGGATGCCGAACCGCAATCTGTTCCTGACGCCCGGACAGGCAGGCCAGGGTAGCGATCACCGCATCCAGATTGGCGATGGCCCCCGCTTCACTTCTTCCCAATGTCGACAGTCCGAGCGGTTTCAGCGCCCGTTGCAACGGTCGCAGGTCGTGACGACGCAAGGCCAAATAAAACGCAAGATTCAGCGCGCCGGGCAAAAACGACAGGCGCGAGATCGCCGGATGCCAGCCGCGAAACCGTTCCATCCCTTCTTTATAGACTATTTCCCGCAGGACCAGCATTTGTTCCAGAATTCGATCCGGACCGTTCAATAGCATGGCGACCTCCATTCCCCCGACTTGTTCCCCTTTTACATCATTCGCGCTTGCACGCGGTGTTCCTGCCGATGCGGACGCAGACTCGACGAAGTGTAGTATAATAGAACAGTCGAAAAAATCCTCATGGGAGATCGAAACACATCATGGTCACCAGTATCTTCTCCATCCTGATCAACTGGCTTTTGCTTTACAGTTTGATTGCCTGCGGGCTAATTCTTTACGGGAAACCCCTCCACGGCTGGCGACCGGAAATCGCCGCCGCCCTGATCGCCACCATGGGCCTGGGAACCTTGCTGTTGCTCGGCCTGACGCCGATTGCCGAATGGTTGCTCCGCCACAGTTCCGATTGCGACAAATGTACGCCGGAAGAAGCGGCCTATCTGCGTCCGCTGTTTTCGGAAGTCTGCCGACGCGCCGGACAGGATCCTGCGCAATACCGCTTGTATGTCTGTCCCAAAGAGGAAGTGAACGCCCTGGCGCTAGGCGCAAAATCCGTGGCCGTCACGACAGGGTTGCTGAAGACCGCCACCCCGGAAGAACTGGAAGGCATTTTGGCGCACGAACTCGGCCATCATCTGCTGAACCACACGTTCTGGCTGACGCTCACCTGCGTTTCCGGACAAGTCGGCAACTGGACGCTGCGCCTGTATGATATTCTGCTCAAGGGCATCGGTTGCCTGCGGGCGGTTCCCCTGGCGGGCTATTTCGTCGTAGTGCTGCTCGGGCTGTTTCGTTTTCTGTTCATTCTCTTTGACGGCTTCGTGCAGTTGCCGTTCTATCTCGGCATGCTGTTCGGATCGCGGCGCAATGAATACGCCGCCGACCGCTTTGCGGCCCGAATCGGCTGCGGCAATGGCCTGCGGAGTTTTCTGGAACGGGTGCTGGCGCCGCGGGAAGCGCGAGCCAGCTTTTGGGAACGCCTGAAGCGCACCCATCCGTCCTCCGCCAAACGGGCCCGCCGTCTGGCCCATCTTGGCGCATAAATAATGCAGGCCGGAGCAATCGCGCTCCGGCCTTTTTCTGTTTCATTCTACGCAGCATTCCGGACAAACGCCCGTGCCGGTATCGCAAACATTACGCCATTATCCGCAACCGCAAACATTACAGAACAAGTTATCTTTTCCGTCTATTGCGGCAATTTTATAATTCTTGTACAATATAATTAATACCAATATGATAATAGAAGCAAAAAATCCCCCAGAAACCGGGTGCCCCGAAACAGCTTATAAAGGAGGATTGACGATGAACAGAAAGTGGATCGTTTTGTTGATGCTTGCGTTTTTTGGATTCTCGACTCAGATCGGATTTGCGGCCCTTTCCGAGGTTTCATGCAAGACAATAACCAGCCCCACAACACTCTATTTCAAACCCGGCGGCTACACAACTTTCCAGGCCGGACAAGTCTGTTTTCGGGGGAACTCCAAATATGTCCATTCTGGCGCGTTAAGTAATGCCACAACCTTGTATTTCAAGCCCGGCGGCTACACCACGTTTATGGGCGGAAAACAGGTCGTGTTCGGCGCGGATGGACATGTGGACGCCGGCGTGCTGCAAAGCCCCACGACGCTCTATTTCAAACCGGGCGGCTATACGACTTTTATGGCGGGTCGAGGGATACAGTTTGGCTCGAACGGATTCGTCATTCAAGGAACCCTGCAAAACCACACGACGCTCTATTTTAAACCCGGCGGATACACGACTTTCATGGCCGGACAATCAATAACCTTTCGTCCGGTCAATGCCTCCCAGGGCGGCGGCTTCGTGGCAAGCGGGACATTGCTGAACAACACCACCCTATATTATGGCCCGGGAAAATACCGCACCTACCAAGCCGGAACTAGGGTATCCTTCAGTCCCGACGGTTGGGTGCGATAGCTCAGAGCTAACCAATGCAAACGGGCGGTCTCGATCAGGTTTTATTGCCTGGTTGAGACCGCCCGTTTCTCATATGATGTCACCGCAACACATACACGCGGGTCATGAACATTGCCCGTTCCATGAATTCCCGCCAGCTGATCTCAATCCGGCTTTCGTTGCCGGGCCAGGGATCCCGCAGCACGACCGATCGAAACAACGGATTGTTCATCTGATCCACCCCATACGTCACGGCCGTCATCACATAGGCGTGCCCGACCGGGTCGCCCTTCAGGCCGACGATCAGCGGCCAACGGTAGGCCAGATCCCGCACGATCGACGGCCCGTCGATATTGTACGGCACGGCCTGCACCACCGACGGACGGCCGGCGATGTCGACGCCCCAGCCGTTCAGGGCATAGATGATCTGTTCCGGGTTCGCCGGCTGGTCGATCAACTGGCCGTAGACTTTTTGGACGATTGCCTCCTGCGTGACCGGCAGGCCGTGAAAATTCAGGACCATCTGAATGCAGGCCGCCCAGCACCAGTTGGCGCTGCGCTGACGACCATAGCCTTCCGGCGCGGAGAAATACTGCAGCTGATCCGTCGGAATTCCCGCCATGTAGATGCCGTTGCCGATTTGGGCCATCTCGGCCTGGACCGGGAAACAAGGCGCCAACAAAGACACCAGTAAAGTCAGAACAAGAAGCCACCGTTTTTTCATCAACGATTCCTCCTTTTTTCCTTGCTTATCCTCCCTACTGATTCGCCGGCCACCGTCCCATTCCTCCTTGCGTGAGATGCCTTATCAAAACAGAAAACCGATCCTGGCGAACAAGGACCGGCCCATAATACTCTTCATCCGTGACTGAGTCACTCAACCGGCCCGTGCGGCCAACACCTTGGACAGAAATTCCCGGCAGCGGCTGCTCTTCGGGGCGGTAAACAGCTCCGACGCCGTGCCTTCCTCGACAATGACCCCGTCGTCCATGAAAATGACCCGGTCCGCCACATCGCGGGCAAAACCCATCTCGTGCGTCACGATGACCATCGTCATTCCTTCCTGCGCCAAGTCCTTCATGACTTTCAGCACTTCCTCGACCATTTCCGGATCGAGCGCCGAAGTCGGTTCATCAAACAGCATGATTTTCGGGTTCATCTGCAACGCGCGGGCGATCGCTACCCGTTGTTTCTGGCCGCCCGACAGGGTGTGCGGGTATACGTTCTTCTTATCTTCCAGACCGACTTTGCGCAGCAGGGACACCGCCGCGTCCTCCGCTTGCCGCCGGTTCATTTTTTTCAGTTCCAGCGGCGCCAGCATCATGTTTTCCAGCACCGTGTAATTGGGAAACAAGTTGAAGGACTGGAATACCATGCCGATGCTTTCGCGCAGCTTATTGATGTTTTTTGTCTGAACGATATTTTCGCCGATCACCGCGATGCTGCCGGACTGGATTTCTTCCAGCCGGTTCAGGCAACGCAACAGCGTGCTTTTCCCCGACCCGGACGGGCCGATGATGCACAGCACTTCCCCTTCCGCCACTTCCAGCGAGATCCCCTTCAGCACCTCCAACGCGCCAAACCGTTTCTTAACTTCGTTTGCCACGATAATCATAGCTCAACCTCCTTTCCAGTTTCTGCGAAAGCAGGGACAGGCCCGTGATGATCACCAGGTACATGAGCGCCACATAGGAGTACACTTCGAACGGCAGATAGTTGCGGGCGATGATGATCTGGCCGTTCAGGGTCAGCTCGCGAACGCTGATGACCGACAGAATGGACGTATCCTTGAGGGTAGTGATGAACTGGTTCAGAAAAGCCGGAATCATGATTTTGATCGCCTGCGGCAAAATAACTTTCCGCATGGTCGTCAGATAACCGAGGCCCAGACTTCGCGCCGCTTCCGTCTGGCCGATGTCGATGGCCTGGATGCCGCCCCGGAAAATCTCCGCCATATACGCGCTGGCGTTGATGGTCAATGCGATGATCGCCGCCACCAACGGATTGAATCGAATGCCGAGAACGGCGCCAACGCCGAAATACAGAAACAAAGCCAGAATCATCAGCGGCACGCCGCGAACCGCATAAATGTAGACCGTCGAGAACGAACGCAAAACCCGGATGTTGCTGATGCTGAACAGCCCGAGCACCACGCCGAGAAGGAACGCGAAAGAGATCGACGCCACCGCCATGATGACGGTGACCTGCAAGCCGCTCAACAGGCTGGGCAAACATTCCCGAAACAACTGAAAGTAATACATACTGCATCCTCCCCCCTTTGTCGCCGCAGCGGCGATGCGGCAACCCGCCAACAACGGTCCGCCGCATCCAGCCCACGGCTTGTTTTATTTGTCCAGCGGGAGATACTGGCCGACGATTTTGGCGTACTCGCCGTTTTCTTTGACTTTCTTGAGACCGGAATTGAACATGGCCATCAGTTTCTGGTTTTTACCCTTGTTCACGGCGAATCCATTGAACGGCGCGGCTTCAATCTCCGGCACCGCCACCCGGAAATGTTTTTCGGGGGATACTTTGATCTGATAGGAAATGACGGGGTAGTCCTCGACCAGAAAATCGGCGTTGCCATTCTTCACGGCCTGGAACATGGACGGCGAATCATCATAATAGCTGATTTTCAGATCATATTTCTTCTGGTTTTCCTCGGCGAATATCGCTCCGGTAGTGCCTTTCTTGACTGCGGCGGTCTTGCCTTTCAGATCCTTCAGGGCATGAACGTCGGTGTTCTTGATATTCACGACGATAGAGGAGCCGGATTTGATGTAGCCATCGGAGAAGTCCACCGATTCCTTGCGTTTTTCGGTAATGTTCATCCCGGCGATGGAACCGTCGATCTGGCCGGCTTTGATCGCCGGAATGATGCCGCTGAAGTCCATCGGCTTCAATTCATATTTGAATCCTTCGATTTTGGCGATGGCCGCCAGCAATTCCACGTCGATGCCGCGATATTTGCCGTTCTCTTCGAACGAAAATGGCGCGTATTTGGCATCGCAGGCGATGAGGTAAACTTTGTCGGCCTCGGCCTTCCCGGCCGGAGCGGCGGGAGCGGCGGCCTTCTTGTCCGAACCGCAGCCGGCGAGCAGGGACACCAGCAGCATCGTTCCCAGTAAAATGGCGGTAAATAGTTTTTTTGTCATAATGATTGCCTCCCAAACTTGATTTTATTTATAAAATAATAGAGGCCTCATGAGACTCGCCCCCGGCGAATGTCATAAGACCTCTTTGTCTTTTGGCACAACAGATTCACGCAGTTATGGTGTTGGTTGACTTGTTCGTATTGTAGCAGGCCGCCACCGACCTGTCAACTTTTGGCCGCGTTCCTGAAATGATCATCACCGAAACACACGGTTCCTTTCTCACAGACTTCACACCAAAAAATCGACCGAGCCGAAATTTTCATAAAGCCGGCCACTTTTCGCCGTAAACCGCAACACGCAATAATCCGGATCGGTCACTCCCAGCGGATAGTACATCGTATCGCCATCCTGCCAGATCCGCTCTTTACTCGCCGCATCCTGCAGGACCGCCATCGTTCCTTTCAGCATCACGCCGCGAAAGAAACGCGCATCATAAAAATAAATCGAGGCCTTGGGATTATTCAGGTATTGCCGCACCCGCATCGACGAAGTGTTCGTCGTAAAATAAAACACGCTGAGTCCGTCCTGCTCACGCGGTTTCAGCATCGCCTTCAGATTCGGAAATCCTTCTTCATCCACCGAAGCGATGATGGTCTTGCCGCTGCGTTCCACCACCGATAATGCAGTTTTTATGGGATCCTTCGCCAACTCTTGCATCCTCCCCTGCTCTTGCTACGGTTGAAGATTTCACTTCGGTCAATTCGGTTTTTATGCGCCGATATCCCTCAGAAAATCCTGCACCACCGCCGTGAAAATCGCCGGCCGTTCCGTCTGGTGCAAATGCGCCGCCTGAGGGATCACCGCCATCCGGGCGTTCGGGAACGCCAGCTGAAAGTCCTTGACCGTCTTGACTCCGGCCTCATCCCGGTCGCCGCAGGTCAGCAGCACCGGTTGGGTGATTTCGTCCAACCGCGGCGTCAGGTCGAATTCTTTCAGCTTGCCGGTGATGGTGAACTCGCTCGGCCCCCACATCGCGTGGTACACTTCTTCGTTCATCAGGCCCATTGCCGCCTGCAGCGAATCCGGCCAGGGCGACAGCGCACAGATATGCCGCTCATAATAGGCCATCATCGCCGCCTGGTAATCTTCCCCATAGTCGCCCGTCGCTTCGCCATTCTCGATCGCCATCCGGATTGTCGGCGGCATCAAGGCGATATTTTTTCGTTGGTCGGCATCCCAAAGCGGTGTCGACAGGTACGGCGCACACAACGCCACCCCCTTGACTCCCGCCGGCCGTTCCGCCAGCAGATAGGCGCAGGTCAGGGCACAACCCCAGGAAAATCCCATCAACACGACTTCCGTCAGGCCCAGCGCCGCCCGCACCGTCTTCAGTTCCTCGACATAGTTTGCCACGGAATAGAAGTCGGCGTCGGCGGCCCGGTCACTGCGGCCGCAGCCCAGCTGGTCATAGAAAACCACCGGCCGATCCCGCCACAACTCCTCCATCCCGTCCGTCATGCTGAGGAATCCCGGCCCGCCATGAATCGCCAATAATGGAGTTTTCGCCTGTTCTTCCCCGTACACCGAATACCAGATCTTCCCGTTCGGGGTTGCGATAAACCCTTCGCGCATGTTCACGCCTCCCTCGCCGCCAGTGTGATGATCCGCTCCACGATTTCGACATCCGCCGGGCAAAAGACATACTCCGCAAGTTCCGCGGCTGAAACCCATTTGACCTGTTCATGCACATTCACGGCAATCTCGCCGCCGACAATCTCGGCCGCAAAAAAAGTAAACTCCAGTTCGTTCCCGGCATGGGGGTAACCGGTCCGGCCAAATTCGGCCAGCACCCGGATATCGACCGCCAGCTCTTCCAGGCACTCCCGAACGATGCACTCCTCCAGAGTTTCGCCGTCCTCCAGCTTGCCGCCGGGAAATTCCCACAACAGCGGCAGCGCGTCGTCGTGCGCCCGCTGACAGATCAGATACTGCTCTTCGCGGCGAAGGATCGCCGCCGTAACTTGAATCAGCAATTTATCCCACCACCAGTTTGTTGGTTTTCTTCAGGAATTTTGCTGGAATCGGCGTCCGCAGCTTCCATGTAATGTTCATGGGACGACTGCCTTCATGAGCAATATAATCGGCAAGTCCCAAAAAAGTATAGGGTTCGGTGTTGCCAAACGCATCCTGTTTCGCTTCCCGCACGAACAACAGAATCCGGCTTCCCGCCTGCCGATGATGGATGTAGCGCTGCCCGGTCGACGATTCGGCCGATGTGGTGCTCTGGCTCTGCCAGTGAAACAGCCGCTCGTTGATGGAATAATCATTGTACATCGTCGTCGGCGAGTAGTCTTTGTCGGATTTATTCAACGTAACAAAAAACACGTCGGTTTTCTTTTTTGAGTAATGTTTCACGCCCAGACCCTGCAACGCGTCATAGTTAAAATCCTCCATCGCCGTGGCAATCTGGCGCAGTGAATAGTCGCCATGCAGCTCCAGCGGGCACTCGAATCCCAAATCCACCGCATCCCCGGTCAGCTCGATCTTGTCGAAGTTTACCCGCAGCAACTCCAGCACCTCCGACAGCAGCACGGGGGACTCCGCCAAATCCGACAGGTTTCGTCGCACCGCATCACCGTCCAGGTGTTCGGCCGACTCGTTCCAGACCGCCACGTAGAACATCTGCAGCAACAGCCGTTGCGATGCGGTCAGTCGCATCAAATCCAGACTGCCGATTCGAGGCAGAACCTCCAGGAGAAACTCGATCCAGCGCGGCGAACGAATGGCGCAAAGGCGGGGAAAAGCCCTCGTCAACACCGCTTCGACCGGCTCCGTGAACGGGCCGTGGACTCCGGCCTGCAGGCACAGCCTTGAAAAAGTGCCGCGTTTGTATAACCCCCGGGGATCCAGATGGTAGTGGTCCAAAAAATTGGCCAAAGTCAACGGCTGGCCGCTGTCCTCTTCGAAGCTCTTCAGGCGGGATACCAATCCGGACTGCGTCCCGAACCCGCTCCGGATGTTGTTCAGCACGTACTCGCGGGCCTGGCGTTCCAGCTGGATGAAGCACCCCTTGGGCACGGACATGAACCCGTCCCGAAGCTCCCGCGGCACACCGCGGTTCGTATTGCTGAGCAGGGCGGCGAACTTCTCTTCGAAGTTATATTTTTTGTGAGCCTGACCGATGAAGTCCAGGACAGTCAGACAGTCCTTGTTTTCCGCCAGACGCAGGCCCCGGCCCAGTTGCTGCAGAAATACGGTCAGACTTTCGGTCGGCCGCAGAAACAACACCGTGTTGATCTCCGGAATGTCCACTCCTTCGTTGTAGAGGTCGACCACAAAAATGAACCGGACATTGCCCCGCACCAGACGGGATTTTGCCGAACTCCGGTCTTCCTCGGGCGACGTTCCCGCCAGGAACAGCGACGGAATGTTATGCGCATTGAAATACTCCGCCATAAACCGGGCATGCTCGACCGAAACGCAAAATCCGAGGCCCTTCACCGTCTCGATGTCGGTGACATATTTCAGGATGGACCGGATAATCAGATCGGCCCGGCGCTCGGCCGATGCCCGCACGAGAGTATACAGGTTGGAGAGCGCCGTTTTGTCATATCCGCCCCGTACCCAGCGCAACTCCCGCAGATCAACCGTATCGGTCACCCCAAAATACTGGAACGGTGACAGGAGTTTACGGTCGATCGCCTCCGGCAGGCGGATTTCCGCCGCAATCCGCTGATCAAAATACTCCAGGATACTGCGTCCATCCATCCGTTCCGGCGTGGCCGTCAGGCCCAACAAAATCTTTGGTCGGTAATGAGTTAACAGATTCTGATAGGTCGGCGCCGCGGCATGATGAAATTCATCCACGACAATATAATCGTAATACCCGGCTGAAGTTTTGGTCTGAAACTCCTGCGAGTGAAAAGTCTGCACCGACAGGAACAGGTGCGAGATCTCTTCGGGTCGATAGCCGCCGACCAACAACTGCCCGAAATTCTCGTCCCGGAGCACGCCCCGGAAGCAAGCCAGGCTTTGCTCCAAAATCTCCTGGCGATGGGCTACGAACAACAGTCGGTTGGACTGGCCGGGCCGCTCCTTGCAAAACCGTTTATAGTCAAAAGCCGAAATCACCGTTTTTCCGGTACCGGTGGCGGCAACAACCAGGTTTTTGTAATGGCCGCGCACCTGCCGCTCCGCCGCCAGCTTGTCGAGAATCTCCTGTTGATAGGGATACGGTTGGACATCAAACAAATACGGCCCGGCTTGTCCTTCCCCCGCCCAGCGCTCCGCCCGCAGCGCCCGGGCCAGCCGAACCTCCTGCTCGGAGTGATAGGGTTCAAATTCGCCGGAGTTCCAGTAGACCTCAAAGGTTTTGGCAATCTTGCCGACGGTGTCGGGCAGGTCTTTGGCCGTCACTTTGACATTCCATTCCAGCCCGCTGGAGATGGCGGCGTTGGAAAGGTTGGACGAGCCGACATAGGCTGTCGTAAAACCGGTTTCCCGATAGAAAACATAAGTTTTCGCATGCAAGCGCGTCCGCCGGGTATCATAGGAAATCTTAATTTCGGTGTTGGGCAACGCTTGCAGCTCCGCAACGGCTTTCACATCCGTCGCACCCATATAGGAAGTCGTGATGATCCGCAACTGCCCGCCTTGCTGCGTAAACCAGCGTAATTCGTCCATGATCATCCGCAACCCGCTCCACTTGATGAACGATACCAACAAATCGATCCGGTCACAGGATGCAATCTCTTTCTTCAGTTCTGAAACCAGGCTAGGCTCGCGAACCGCGCCTGTAAACAACGAGCTGACCGCCAGCGAGGTCTCCGGCCGAATTACGGCCGCCGGTCCGGTCAACGCCCGGGCATCATCCCGCCGGTCCAGCAAGGCCAACAGTTGTTCCGCCCGCTGGTCGACCAGTAACTGGTCGATGTGCTCGTCCCGGATTTCCTGCCGTATCAGATTGAGCAGCTTGTTCACCAGCGCCACCTGTCCCTGCACCGATCCGCCCCGGTCCTTCACGATTTCCAGGCACGGCTCCACTACTTCCGCCAGGTATTGGGCCAGCACCTTGGCCGCTTCCTGCGCGTCAATCGCCGCCGTATGGGATCGACGGTCAGTATTCTCGAGTTCCGTGGCCACCCACTGGTTGACAACCTGTTCGTACAGTCCCGATTTCAGTGCTTTGTGCATGGCGATCGCCTCAGTTCTTTCTTGCTTTCAAGACTCTCTCGGCACCTCAGATTTCTGCCAGCAGCTCGTTGGCCAGCCCGGCCAGTCGCATCGATTGGGGATTCCGCAGATAACGCACATCCAGATCGTTGATCCGCACGCGGTCCAGGCCATCGGCATCTTTGAGAACGCCGAACAATCGCCAGGTGCGATCACGCGCAGCGGCGTCCACCTTCTCCAGATCGGTCTTCGCTTGGTGGTCGTCGATGCAGTGATAGGTGACCATGAACTTCATGGTCGCGAAGTCCGTCGGATCCGTTGGCGCCAGATTCAGCGCCGCCATTTTTTCCACGCTGCGTTTCCCGTGCACATAGCACAATCCGTCGTTGTCACGGCCGATATCGTGGTACAGGGCGGCGGAAATCAACAGTTCGCGGTCCGGCGCCGGTAAATCGCTCAGTTCGCAGATCATCAGCGTGTGAAACAACACCCGCCAGGCATGCTTCACCCCATGGATGCTCCGCGGCCGCTCGAAATACGAATCGAATCCCGCGATCTGTGAATACTGCTCATACGAGCGGACCACCGTCGACCATTCCGGCCCGTCCATGACTTCCCGCAATGTCAACGGGGAGTCGATTTCCGCCCATTCCGGTTTCATCCTGTTTCCCATACCATCCTCCCGGCAATAAAAAAATATCGGCTGCTTCCCACAGGAAAATTGCAGCCGATGGGTACTGAACACGATTTCCGGACAACGATCTCGGCCGCAACAGTTCCCTCGCTTTCGGCGTGGCTCAGGGCATCCGCTCGGCCACTACGGCGTTCATCTTCTCCAGCGTGTGCCGCAACGCTTTCAGCGCCACCGATTTGTTGCCGATCCCGCCGACCGCGCTGCTGTCTTTGGCGATCTCGGTGAACTTGCCGTTATAGATATAAACATTCTGCTTGACATCGATAATCTTGATTGGCATGATGGCCGTCATCTCAATGCCATAGGTGAAGGCGGTGACCTTTTCCTTGCGGAGGAAAGGCTGCAACTCGGCGTAAAGAATATAATCCAGGTCTTCGCCCTTTACGACGGCCATGACATCGGCCCGTTCGGCGGCGGCGACATCGACGATGCCGACTTTGTTCAGCAGCTCAATATATTTCCCGCCCGGAAGCATTTCATATTTGGCGGCGAAAAGTTGGTCAAAATTTCGCCCGATTGCGCTGTTCAGCTCAGCATCATAGGTCGTTTTGGCATTGTTGACAAACATGATCGTGATCTTTTTCCTGGCGCCAGCCTGGGATGGTGCAACGCCGCCCGCTGCGAAGGCAATGCCCATGAGACTCGTCCAACAAAATACGATCAACAGTGTGCAGAGAAATCTTTTCTTCATCGTTTACGAGCACGTCCTTTCCCTTGCGCGTCCAAGAGCGCAAAACAAACCCCTTGCTTCTTAGGGATTATTTCTTGCCGTCGATGTAGCCGATGGCGTTCAGCACCGCCGTCAGTCCTTCGCCGACCGCCCGGGCGATCTGCCAGGGTTTGCCGGTGCAGTCGCCGGCCGCGTACACGCCGGGCACGTTCGTCGCCTGGTCTCGGTTCACCTTCACGAACGGGCCGTCCATCTCCAGTTCCGGCAGCAAGGTTTCGGCCGGATCGGACTGGCGCAGGATGAAGATGCCGTCCACCTTCAGTTCGCCGGCGTCGGTCGTCAGCCCCGTCACCTCGTCGGTCCCCAGCACCGCCTGCGGTCGGGCCTTCAGCACCTGGATCGTCGAATGCTTCGGCTGGTACTCCGTCTTGTATTGCGGAATAAAATACACAACCGGACAAATTTCGCCGAGAAAATCCGCGTCGTGCTCGCCTTCCTCGGTGTAGGCGATGACCGCTACCGGCTTGTCGCGATAGAGCATGCCGTCGCAGGTTGCGCAGTAGCAAACCCCTTTGCCTACGAGATCCTTTTCGCCGGCGAGCAGCGCCGAATTGCTGACGCCGATGGCCAGGACGAGCGATTTCGCCTCGTAGGTGTCATTGGGCGTCAACAGCGTAAAAGTGTCACCGGCGAATACATTGGTCACTTTTTCCTTGATCAGGGTCGGGCCGGCGGCCAGGGCATGGTCGGCGAACTGTTTCATCAGGTCTTTGCCGGGAGTGGCCGGCAGGCCGGGATAGTTGTTGATCGCATGGGCTTTCTGCAGTTTCGGGCTGAAATCCATGTGTTCGAACAGAGCCACGCTTTTGTTTCGCACCCGCGCCGTCAGCGCCGCCGACAACCCCGCCGGTCCCGCGCCGATAATGGCAACGTCAAAAATCTGGTCCGCCATGTTTTTCCCTCCTCAGCCCATTTCCTGGGCGATTTGTTTCAGCCGCTCGCGAATCGGCAAATCGTAGGGACAGCGGGTCTCGCAAACGCCGCAACCGATGCAGGCCGACGCCTTGGCCGGCAATGCTTCGTATTTCTCCGCACCGGCCGTTTTCATACCGTAGCGGGAATATTGCAGATGGATGATGAAAGTGGCCGGGATGTCGATGCCCTGGGAACAAGGCATACAATAGCCGCAACGCCGGCAGAAGTTCTTGCCGAGGCGCGCCACTTCCGCTTCCAGAACCGCTGTTTCCTCCGCCGTCAGCGGCCGGAGCGGGTCCGCCGCCGCCAGGTTTTCTGTGATGTGGTCCGGATGGTCCATCCCCGGAATCGCCACCGTGATGTCCTGCGCCAGAATATAGCGCAGCGCCAGCACCCGGTTCTCGATCTGGCCGCCGCCCAGCGGTTTCATGACGATCCGGCCGATATCCATTGCTTTGGCCAGCGGAAACAGCTTCTCCAATGGTTTCGGCTCGACCGCGTTGAACGGCGCCTGCACTGTGGCGAACTCGTTGGTCTTGATGCCCTCCACCAGCAGGTCGTAGTCATGGCCGGTGATGCCGATGAACCGGATCTTGCCGGCCTGCTGCGCCTCTTTCAAGGCTTCCAGCGCCCCGCCGGGCCCCATCGCCTGTTCGAACTCCTCGCGTTTCTTCACGTTGTGGATCTGATACAGGTCGATATAGTCGGTTTTCATCAGGCGCAGGCTGGTGTCGATGTCCTCGGCCATGCCCGCTTTCGTCCGTTTCATGCTTTTCGTCGCCAGATAGTACTCGCTGCGCCGCGACGAGATGTGACGGCCGATTTTCTCCTCGCTGTCGGTGTAGGCCCGGGCGGTGTCGACAAAGTTGATGCCGCTGTCCAGCGCCTTGTGCAGGACCTCGCCGGCTTCCTCCATCGTGCAGCGTTGCATCGGCAATGCGCCGAAGCCGATGCAGGTGACTTCCATGCCGGTCCGGCCCAATCTACGTTTTTCCATGATAACCCTCCCTGA
>CAZRLN010000043.1:0-14724 GCA_964601085.1 uncultured Veillonellaceae bacterium
GCCGGCAGTTTGAAGACGTCTGCCGCTTGCGCGCCGATTTTCATGTTTTTGTATTCGATCGTCATTTTTTCGCCGCTTTTGGCGGTTACTTCCTGCCGCATCGGCAGGCCGTAATCTTCGCGCAGCCACATTTTCGCCGTGGCGCCGTCCTCCTTGTCGGTATAGGCGACGACCCGGCATTTCACGCCTTCGTACATTACGGTTTCGAGAAACTTCACGGAATCCTTGACCATGGTTTGCTCGTATTCCGCCGGATTGTCCATTTTGCCTTCCGCGCCGGCGGGGATGTCTTTGCCGGAAAACTTCATGGCGGTCTGGGTGGAGGGATCGTACATGTAGGTAGTGTCGCCGTCGACTATTGTGATCATTTTCTTGCCTTCAAACGTGTTCTCCATCCGCATTTTTTCCTTGCCGACCCACATTTTGCTGGTGGAGGAAAATCCCGGCCCGGTCACGTTCACGTCGCAGGAAAACCCCGGAACTTGTTTGGATTTCATCATAATGGCGGCCAGGGTTTCTTCCGCGTTCGCCGCCGGTTTCGCCGCCGGGGCGGACGCCGGAGCTGCGGCCGGAGCCGCCGTTTTTTTGTCGCCGCCGCATCCGGCGGCCAGCATAAGGACGAACCCGCAGACGAGGAGCAGGGAAATCAGGGGAAGCGGTCTGGATTTCATGGGCAACCTCTCCTTTAATTAAGAATACAAAAAGGCTTTCGGTCATGCCGGCTGTTGATAAAGGCCCATCTGCTGCGTCACGACTCCGGCTGCTCGTTTACGTACCGGAAAGTACGTTGCACGTCGCAAACCTCGTCGTTTCTTGCATCTGGGCCTTTCTGAACAGCCTTTGGTAACTAATGATTATTAACATTCGCCGGCGGGACTATAAATCCTGCCGGAAATCAAAGGATTTCTTAATTTGTCTGTGCCTGTTGGGGCGGCTGCCTGTTTTCGAGCGCCACCGCCAGCATCAGCTTGATCCGGTTCAGTTGGTTGACTTCGCTGGCGCCGGGATCGTAGTCGACCGGCACGATATTGGCGTCGGGGTAACAGCGGCGCAGTTCGCGCAGCATTCCCTTGCCGGTGATGTGATTGGGCAGGCAGGCGAACGGTTGCATGCAGACGATGTTGTTGACTCCCGAATGGAGCAGTTCGAGCATTTCACCGGTGAGCAGCCACCCCTCGCCGGCCAGATTGCCCAGCGAGATATGGCGGCTGGCCAGTTCGGCGATCCGGTCGATGGAGAGCGGCGGCGAAAAACGTCGACTTTCCGCCAGGGCCTGGAGCAGCGGCCGGCGGTAGAATTCTGCTATTTTGATGAACAGGCTGCCTTTAAGTTGGTTGAGAAACGTGCCGGCTAGCAATTCCCGCTCAGTTTTGCTGTCGTAGGCGCAATAGAGAAAGAAATCGAGCATGTCCGGGATTACCGCTTCCGCGCCTTCGCTTTCCAACAGTTCGACCAGGTGGTTGTTGGCGGTCGGATGATACTTGACCAGGATTTCGCCGACCAGACCGACCCGGGGTTTGGGACGTTCCGTGACCGGCAGGGTGTCGAAAGCCTGGACGATGCCGCGGACATTGGCGGAAAAATTCTTCCGGCCGCGTTCGAGCAGATCCTGGCGGCACTTGTCCGCCCAGCTTTCATAAAGGGCTTGCGCCGAACCGGGAACCGTCTCATAAGGGCGCACCCGGAGCAGCACCCGCATCAGCAGGTCGCCGTAGAGGACGCCGAGGATCATGCCTTCCAGCAACGACAGCGACACGGGAACCTCCGCCTGAGCCTGCCGGCCGAAAGCCAGAACGGGAATCTGCGCCAGATCTGCGTCCAGCAAAGCTTTGCGCAGTAACGCCACATAGTTGGTGGCGCGGCAACAGCCGCCGGTCTGCGTCAGCAGCACCGCCGTCCGGCCGAGGTCATAGCGATCCGACCGGAGCGCCTGCAACAGTTGCCCCACAGCCAGGATCGCCGGATAACAGGCATCGTTGTTGACATATTTCAGACCTTCATCGATGGCGGATTTGTCGGGAAGCGGCGGGATGGTCAGCTGGTAGCCGGCCCGGCGGAATGCGGATTCGAGAAATTGGAAGTGGATCGGCGACAACTGCGGGGCCAGCACTGTGTAGGAGCGGCGGATTTCGGCGAGCGGCGCGGGACGTTGCCGGGCGGAACATGGTTCGGGTCTCTCCTCCGGCGCGGTGGCGCGAGACGGCGCCTGCCGTTCATTCAGGGCGGCCAGCAGGGAACGGATGCGGATGCGGGCGGCGCCCAAGTTGCTGATTTCATCCAGCTTGATGACAGTGTGGATCCGACGCCGGGAGGCAAGGATGTCGTTGACCTGGTCGATGGTGATGGCGTCGAGGCCGCAGCCGAAGGAATTGATCTGCACCAGCTCAATGTCGGGACGATCGAGCACGAAATGGGCAGCGGCATAAAGACGGGAGTGGTAGGACCACTGGTCAATGACTCGCAGGGGCCTTTCCACCGTGGCGAGGTGGCGGACCGCATCCTCCGACAGGATAGCCAGGCCGTGGGACTGAATCAGTTCCGGCAGGCCGTGGTTGATTTCCGGATCGATATGATAGGGTCGTCCCGCCAGCAGAACCCCGTTGATGCGGTTCTTTGCCATGAAGGCCAACGCCGCCTCGCCGGCCCGGCGCACATCGCTCTTGTAGCGTTCCCACTCCGCGTAGGCGGCGTCGATCGCGGCGGTCCACTCGGCTACGGGAATGTTTTCATCGGCCAGTTCCGTTTGCAATCGCTGCAACAGACGGTCCCGCCGATTCAGGGGCAGGAAGGGATGGTAGAAGACCACATCCGGTTCCCGCAGCCCGTCAATATTGGCCCGCACGGCTTCGGGATAAGACGTGACGATCGGGCAATTGTAACAGTTTTCGGCGGCGGGATCTTCCTTCACGTTATAGGGAACGCAGGGGTAGAAAATCTTTTGGACGCCCTGCCGCAGCAGGTCGGTCACGTGTCCGTGCACCAGCTTGGCCGGATAACAGATCGAATCGGACGGAATCGTGTCCATGCCCTGTTCGTAGAGCTGCCGGGAGGAACGGCCGGACAGGACTACCTGATAGTGGAGGCGGGTAAACAGCGTGAACCAGAAGGGATAATCCTCATACAGGTTGAGGACGCGGGGAATGCCGATCCGGCCGCGCCGGACCTCCCCGGACGGCAGCGGCTCGTAGCCGAACAGTCGCTGGTACTTGTAGGCGTAGAGGTTGGGACAATTGGTGACGACCGCGGTTTTGCCGATCCCCCGCTCGCAACGGTTGCCGGAATGATGTTTCTGGCCATTGGGAAAAGTCTGGGTGGTGATCAGGCATTGGTTGCCGCAGAGCTTGCAGCGATGGCTCGCCGTCAGGACCGCGAACCCGTCGAGGGCGGACGCCGGCAGCAAGGCGGATGGCGCTCCCGCCGCGCAGCGTTGGCGGGCGATGAGCGCCGCGCCGAAAGCGCCCATGAGTCCGGCGATATCCGGACGGACTACGTTTTGGCCCAAGATCTGCTCGAAAGCCCGCAGCACCGCGTCGTTGTGGAAGGTTCCGCCCTGGACCACGATGCGGTTGCCGAGTTCGGCGGCGTTTTTCAGGCGGATGACCTTGAACAGGGCGTTCTTGACGATGGAAATGGAGATGCCCGCCGAGATGTCCCGGACATCGGCGCCTTCTTTCTGCACCTGCTTGACTTTCGAATTCATGAATACTGTGCAGCGGGTGCCAAGATCCACCGGTTTCCGAGCGGTCAGGCCGAGACCGGCGAACTCTTTCACGCTTAAGCCCAGGGCCTGGGCGAAGGTTTCCACGAAGGAACCGCAGCCGGAGGAGCAGGCCTCATTGAGCACAATGGAATCGATGACGCCGTCATGGACATGGAAACTCTTCATATCCTGCCCGCCGATATCGAGCACGAACGAGACATCAGGCAGAAAATGCCGGGCCGCCGTCAGGTGGGCCACTGTCTCCACCTCGCCGATGTCCGCCTGCAGGGCGGATTTGATCAGCTGTTCGCCGTAACCGGTCACAGCGGAGGCGGCGATCCGGGTTCGGGGACCCAGGCGACGGTAGAGCTCACGGCAGGCGGCGATGGCGGTCTCCAGGGGTTTGCCCTGGTTGCCGACGTAATAGGAATATAATAAGTTGCCGGCATCGTCGATGAGCGCCAGTTTCAGCGTCGTCGAACCGGCGTCGATTCCCAGAAAGGCGTCGCCGGCATAGTCTTCGAGACCGGCGCGGGGTACTGTGGCGGTGGCATGGCGCGCCGCAAACCGACGGTAGTCCTCTTTGTCGCGAAACAGGGGCGCGAGCGGCCGGTCGGCGGACAAGCCGGCGCCGAGTCGCTGCGGTGAAGTTTGGGCGTAAAAATGTTCGCAGGATACCGGTTCGCCCTGCGGCGACAGGGCCGCGCCGATTGCGACCAGATAGGGCGAGCACTCGGGGCTCAGCACCTGATCCGGCGCGAGACCCAGCGTTTCCGCGAAACGCCGCCGAAGTTCGGACAGAAAATGCAGCGGTCCGCCCAGCAACGCCACTTTGCCCCGGATGGCCCGTCCCTGCGCCAGGCCGCTGATGGTCTGGTTGACGACCGCCTGCAGGATCGAGGCAGCGATATCTTCTTTCGCTACTCCGTCATTCATCAGAGCCTGCACGTCGGTTTTGGCGAACACACCGCACCGGGAGGCGATGGGGTGGATGGTCCGGCAGTGTTTGGCCATTTCGTTCAAGCCGGCCGGATCAGTGTTCAGCAGGGTCGCCATGTGGTCGATGAACGAGCCGGTGCCGCCGGCGCAGACTCCGTTCATGCGCTGTTCCACCGCCGAACCGAGGTAGGTGATCTTGGCGTCCTCGCCGCCCAGTTCGATCGCCGTGTCGGTGTGGGGAATCAGGTTGCGGATGGCGGTGGTGGAAGCGATCACTTCCTGGACGAAGGGGAGCCCGAGCGCCTCGGAGATGCCGATGCCGGCGGACCCGGTCACGATGACCGACAGCAGTTTCTGCCGCAGGACTTCCTGCGCCTTGGCCGTCACGTTTTGAAACGCCGCGGCGATATCCGAAAAATGCCGTGCGTATTGCTGAAAAACGATCCGGCTGTTTTCGTCCAATATCACCATTTTGATGGTGGTAGAACCGATGTCGATTCCCACACGCAAGGCTGTGCCCATATCGAACCATCCTGCTTCCGTCACATGTATTCCTAAAGTAAAATACTATGGCTAAATAGTCGCAAAGTACAGAATTCGATAGTAATTAAATCGAAAAGGCAACTATTTAAACAGGCGGCGGCTTGTCTGAACAATGAGAAAGGCCGGAGAGTTCGGGAAATGTTCGCCGCCGGCAGGATTATTGCCCTGCAACACCTAATTTAATCATCAGAATACTCTGTCGTTACAGTGAACTTGCGGTTGCGTCGAAAGGTGGAGAAAAGATGGTTGTGAAACAGTTTACCGACCTGAAAGCCAGGTTTTCCAGCGTCCATGAACTGATCAAGTATCGTGTGACCGAGATCCTGCTGATTTCCACGATCTATGACGGCTTTATCCTGGAGGAGGACGGCCAGCTGACCGAGCAGATCTACCATCAGTTCTCCGACCTCAGTATTCCCTATATCCCACGGATTCATCAGGCGTCCAGCCAGGAGGATGCGTTGGCCGTCCTGGCGACGAATCCGATCCACCTGGTGATCACGATGTCCCGGATCAGCGACATGGAATCGTTTGAATTCGAGCAGTCCATCAAAGAAGCGTATCCCGAACTGCCGATCGTGATGCTTTCCTATGACCGGCTGACACCGGACATGATCTCCAACATTCGGCGCCAATCCTGTATCAACCGCATTTTTTACTGGTCCGGCGACAGCCGCATTCTGCTGGCGATTATCAAATACATCGAAGATCAGATGAATGTTGCGGCGGACAGCAAACAGGGGGTGCAGGCCATCCTGCTGGTCGAGGACTCGCCGATCTACTATTCGCGGATCCTGCCGCTTCTGTATACGGAGATACTGACCCAGACCCGGTATCTGCTGCTGCACGCCATGAACATCCGGCACGGTCTGCTGCGGATCCGGCTGCGGCCGAAAATCCTGCTGGCGGAATCCTACGAAGAAGCGATGTCCTTGATCTACACCTACCGGGACAACTTGCTCGGCGTCATTTCCGACGTGCGCTATCCCCGCGCTGGCGAGATGGACCCGACGGCGGGGTTCGAGCTGGTCCGGCAGGTTCGGGCGATGAACGCCAATTTTCCGCTGTTGCTGCAATCGGAGGAAACGGTGCATGAGGAACAGGCCCGCGCCTTGCAGGTGCATTTTCTGAACAAGAACTCGCCGCAGCTGCTGCATGACTTGCGCACATTTATTCTGGAAAACTACGGATTCGGCTCGTTTGTGTTCAAGTACCCCGATGGGCGGGTCATCGCCGAAGCCGGCGACATCACCACTCTGGAACGTATCGTCCGGGATTTGCCGGACGAGAGTCTGAACTACCACGCGGTCAATAATCATTTTTCCCGCTGGTTCCGGGCCCGGACCGAGTTCGAGGTGGCCGACAAGCTGCGGTTTGTCGATGCGTCGGACGGCTGGAGCGTGGAGAACATCCGCGCCTATATCCTGGACGTGCTGAACGCCTACTTCCGGAAATATCAGTCCGGTGTGGTGCTGGATTTCGCCGGCTTGGCCAAAAAAGACATGGAGAACGCCTTCATCAAATTGGGCAACGGATCGCTCGGCGGCAAAGCCCGGGGGGTCGCCTTCATCAACTCCATGATCACCAAGGCGCTGCTCGGCGACAGATACGAAGGCGTAACCGTCAAGGCGCCACGCTCGTTCGTCATCTGCAGCGACGTGTTCGAACAATTTATTGACGAAAACAATCTGTATGGAATCAACGCCGACCGGTACGACGAAGAAGCGATCGCCCGGAAATTCCTGGACGGCGCGTTGCCGTCGGCAATTCAGGAAAACTTGCGCATCCTGACGCAATTCATCAAGTGCCCGCTGGCCGTCCGGTCATCCAGTATCCTTGAGGATTCGCGGGTGTTGCCGTTCGCCGGGATTTACAAAACCTATGTCGTACCGAACAGTCATGAAGATCCGGCGATCCGCTACCGGCAGCTGGCGGACGCGGTCAAGCTGGTTTACGCCTCGGTGTTTTACGCCGCTCCGGTGCAATATGCGCGGAACGCCGACATCCGGATCGAGGAAGAACGGATGGCCGTGCTGATTCAGGAACTGGTGGGCGAAACCTATGGCGATCACTACTATCCGGCCATTTCCGGCGTCGCCCAGTCTTACAATTTCTACCCCTATGAACCGATGAAGCCGGAGGAAGGCACAATCAGCCTGGCGCTGGGCCTGGGCAAGAGCATCGTTGAAGGCGAGCGGGTCTATCGATATTCACCGGCGCACCCCAAGATGAACCCGCTGGTTTCCAGCCCGGCCGAATATCTTCAAAAATCGCAGAACAATTTTTACGCGGTGAATCTTAAGACCTCCGCCGACATTCAGTTGTGCGCCGACGACAACTACAGCTATGAACGGTTGCCGATTTCGCGGGCGGCGCAGGAAAACTCGCTCGAATACACTGCCAGCACGTACTCGCGGGAAGATGACTGCATATATGACGGCGTGAACCGACCTGGGCCAAAAATATTGACCTTCGCGCCGATCCTGAAGTATGAGCGTCTGCCGCTTACCAGCATCGTGAAGGATTTTCTCCAGCTAGGGAAGATGGCGTTCAATGCCAATGTCGAAATTGAATTCGCCATGAACATTCCCAAGGACAAGAGCAAGCCCAAGGAATTCTACTTTTTGCAGATCCGCCCGATGGTCGTTGGCCGGGAGGCGTTGCAGGTGCAAATCGACGATGCGGGTTCAGCGTGGTGCTTCAGCCGGCGAACGATCGGCAATGGTTTTTTCCAGGATCTCCGCGATATTATCCTGGTGGATCCCGAGACCTTCCAACTGCAAGACAGTGAAGTGATCGCCCGGGAAATCGGCGAACTCAACGGCCGGCTGATTCGTGAGGGACGACGCTGCATCCTGATCGGCTTCGGCCGCATCGGCACATCGGATCGCTGGCTGGGAATCCCTCTGAATTGGGCGCAGATGTCCCAGGCGCAGGTCGTCGTGGAAGCCGACCGGAAGGAGCTACGGCCCGAACCATCGTTGGGCAGCCATTTTTTTCATAATCTGACCGCGACCAACATGGGCTATTTTCACATTCCCTACAACAACGAAAAGGAGGGCCGGCTTGATTGGGAGTGGTTGTTCGGGCAGCCGGTCTTGGAACAGACGAAACATGTAAAGTTGATTCGGCGCGAAAAGCCATTCGAGGTCAAAGTGGATGGGCGAAACTTCACGGGCGTTATTTCCAAATAAACAGATTGGTTAGAAAACAGCTTTATTATTGGGCGCGATGGCGTCCGCCAGGAATTCAAGGGAAAGGAGATGGGTGCGGCAAGGGGCGGACGGGGACAACGCCGTAATGTAATTTAACTGAAAATTTCGCTCGAAAATGTATACAAAATCCAAAAAATGCGATACAATGAAACCAATCGAACGGATTCGCAGTGTTCCGAAGAAAAACGCATAAGGGGGAGTATAACATGGCTACCACGGCGCGACAATACTGTGAGGAACTGTATCGGCGGGTTGTCGAACGAAATGCGAACGAGCCGGAATTTCACCAGGCGGTCAAGGAAGTATTGGATTCGTTGGTGGATGTGCTGGAAAAACATCCCGAATATATTGCGGCGGGGATCATGGAGCGTCTCGTCGAGCCGGAGCGGCAATTCATGTTCCGGGTGCCTTGGATGGACGATGCCGGGAATGTCCGGGTGAATCGCGGTTTCCGGGTGCAGTTCAACAGCGCCATCGGTCCCTATAAAGGCGGATTGCGCTTTCATCCGTCGGTGAATTTGAGCATTATCAAATTCCTGGGGTTCGAGCAGACCTTCAAGAACTCGCTGACCAGCCTGCCGATGGGCGGCGGCAAAGGCGGCTCGGATTTCGACCCGCGGGGCAAGTCCGACGCGGAAATGATGCGCTTCTGCCAGAGTTTCATGACGGAGCTGTATCGTTATATCGGCCCGGATACGGACGTGCCGGCGGGAGACCTGGGCGTCGGCGGTCGGGAAATCGGCTATCTGTTCGGACAGTATAAGCGGATCAGGGGCAATTACGAGAATGGCGTCCTGACTGGCAAAGGGCTTTCTTTCGGCGGCAGCCTGGCCCGTCCGGAAGCGACCGGCTTCGGCATCACTTACTTCTGTCAGGAGATGCTGAAGGCCAAGGGAACGAGTTTTGACGGGAAGACAGTGGCCATTTCCGGCTTTGGCAATGTGTCCTGGGGGACTGCCTTGAAAGTTACTGAATTGGGCGGAAAAGTCGTGACCTTGTCCGGCCCGGACGGCTATATCTACGACCCGGACGGAGTGAGCGGCGAAAAAATAGAATATATGCTCGAGATGCGCGCCTCCTGCCGTGACCGCGTGGAAGACTACGCCGACAAATTCGGCGTCAAATTCTATCCCGGCGAAAAACCCTGGGGAGTCCAGGTGGATATCGTGATTCCCTGCGCGACGCAAAACGACATCCTGATCGACGATGCGCGAAAGATCGTCGCCAACGGCGTGAAATTCGTCTGCGAGGGCGCCAACATGCCCTGCACGAACGAAGCGGTCGAATACTTCCTGCACAACGGCGTGTATGTCGGCCCGGCCAAGGCGGCCAACGCCGGCGGCGTATCCGTGTCCGGGCTGGAAATGACCCAGAACGGGATGCGGTTGTCGTGGTCGTTTGAGGAAGTGGATGAGCGGCTGAAAACGATCATGGTCAATATTTTCAAAAACTCCAGCAAGGCGGCGGAAGATTACGGCCACAAGGACAATCTGGTTGTCGGCGCCAATATCGCCGGCTTCATCAAGGTCGCGGAAGCTATGAAGGCCCAGGGCCTGGTGTAATAGCAGGCTGAACCTTTCGAAACAGCCTGCAGAAAAGTTATACTATTTTTTCTATGGATGAAAAAAGGAGTCCGGTCGAAATGACCGGACTCCTCGTATATTCACGGGATGTTCTCCGATTCAGCAGCGTTTCTTCATGGCGTGATCGCGATTTGGGCCGTCATCATCCAGCGTAGGCGGTCGTCCCAGCGTTCGGGAGCGATGGTCACCGTGTAGGTGATGTCGCCGCGTTTCTTTTCGCCATAGGGGCGGATCATGGCGACCTTGCCGGGGATCTCCAGGCCGGGGATGCCGTCAAAGGTCAACACGGCCGGATTGCCGATCCGTACCCGGGCGATGACCAGTTCCGTCAGGTCGTCGCTGCGAATGACCCAGGCCGATTCGTCGGCGATCCGGACGAGCACCGTGCCGGGCAGGGAATGTTCCCCCACTTTTACGTCGAGAAACGCGACCGTGCCATCGATCGGCGCCCGGAGCTCGGTTTTGTCCAGCAGCCGTTCCGCCTCGGTTTCCTTGTTCCGCTGCGTCAACAGGTCGGCTTCGGCTTGCGCCAGCGCCGCCCGGCTCCGTTCGAGAGCGGTCCGGGCCTGGTCGAGCTGTTGCCGGGCTGTGGCGCCGGCGGCTTCCAGCTGCTTTTGCCTGTCGAATTCACGCTGTGCGTCGGCCAGGTTTACTTGGGCCTGCTCCACGGCGGCGGCGGCGCGGGCGACATCCGAACGGGCGCTGCCGACCCGGGCCTCATAATCCTGACGGACCAGGCGGATCAACGGCTGTCCGGCTTTTACCCGGTCCCCTTCGGCGGTCAGAATTTCGCCGACCATGCCGTCGACCGGCATGACCATTTGTGCATAGCGCACGGGATAGATGATGCCTTCCGACAGAATCCGCTGGTCCGCTTTCACGGGCGGCAGATTCTTATTGTTTTCCTGCCGGCTGTTCCAGGCCCACCAGGCGCCTGCCGCCAACAATAGCGCCAACAGGAGTAGCAATATTTTTCGTTTCGTCATGGTGTTCGCCCCTTGTCATGTTTATTCATAGCTCAGCACATCCCGCACGCTCAGGCGGGCGGCGTTCCAGGCCGGCAGCAGACTGGCCGCGGCGGAAAGCAGCACGGACAGAAGCAGCCAGATGGCTGTGCCCAAAATACTGAACGAAAACTCCAGCGGGCTTTCCAAAAACAATATCCCCACCTGGCGGCTGAGCAGAACGGAAATCGGCAACGCCAGGATCACTCCCGCCAGCCAGCTCAACACACCGATGCACAAGGCTTCGACGACAAACACCTGGCCGATGTGGATGCTGGAAGCGCCGATGGCCCGCATTACGCCGATCTCGCGAGTCCGCTCCAGCACGTTGATCCCCATCGTGCCGGTCAGGCCGAGAGCGCCGACGATGGCCAGCAGGACCGCCATGATCATCAGGAAGTTGGTGATGATGTCAAATTGGGCGCGGACTTGCTGCTTGATTTCCCAGATGACATCCACATGATGCACGCGCAGGCTGTTTTTCTTCAAATGCTCTTCCAGCGCACGGGCCAGGGCGCTTTGATCGGACTCTTTGGCGGATTGCGCCAAAATCTGGACGGAACGGGCCCGGCCGGTTTCCTGGACCGCACCGGCGAACCAGTCGTAGGGGGCGAAGGCGAACGGTCCCGTCAGGGTACTTTGGGCGATGCCGACTACCGTGAACTGCAGGCGGCGGTGCCCCACCTTGATTACCGCCGGGCCGCCGACTTTCAGCTCCGGTCGGTCCTTCACCACGTCGGTGTTGACGACCAGCGCGTTTTCGTCGCCGGCGGTCAGCCAGCGCCCGTCGATGATCTTCGGCCGGATCATCTGCGTATCGATCGGCGGGGCCATGACAAACACGTTTTTGCTCGCCTCATCTTCCGATTCCTTGCGGGCGTCCCGCAAGACCCGGCCCGACGCGAATCCCCAGCTTTCCACGGCCTTCACGCCGGGAACCCGCAGGACTTCCTGCTCGATCCGGCTGGCCCGGAAACTTTTCGTGAAGGCGAAGCCGATGTCGTAATGAAAATAGTCCATCGCCTGGTCGAGGGTCGAGTACAGGGAAGCACGAACTGAAAAAACGGCCATGAATACCGTTCCGGCTACGGTCATCGTCAGCAGCGTCAACAGCAGGCGGCCTTTCCGGCGGAAAGTGTTCCGCAGGGACAGCACGACCGGTCGTGGCAGTTGCCGGAAGCGGGACAGCGAATGATCCACCCAGCGGTCGATCCGGCCCCGGGCGGAAACCGAGCTGATGCCGACATCGTGGACAGCTTCCCGGACGGTGATGCTGACACCCCGCCAGATCGGCCACAGCGCGGCAGTCAACGGGACCAGCAACGACACCGCCGCTTCCAGCAGCAGTACTCGTGGCGGCAGTTCCAGGCCGCCGGAATCGAAATTGAACACGCCGGCGATAAATTCGGTGATTTTGCTGGCCGCCAGGGCGCCCAGCGGCGCCGCCACAAACAGGGCCAGCAACCCGTAAACGGCCACCAGGGTGAGATAGAGCTCGATAATTTGATCCTGACGCGCGCCAATGATTTTCAGGATGCCGATCTGCCGCGTTTGCTGCGTCAGGATCGACGAGATGGTGTTGACCAGCAGCAGGCTGCCCAAAATCAGGGAAAGAGCGCCGAGAACCGCCAACAGTAAGATGAGGGCGTTGATGCCGTTTTGCATCAGGTGCTCGCCCGGTTTATAAACCTGCAGCCAAAACACGGTGGTATTTCCCTGCTCCAGCTTGTTCCAGGCCCGACGCCCGAGGGCCTCGATCGGCTCCGTCGATTTTCCCTGCAGCGCCCAGGGCTGGACGATGAAGTTGACCTGATCGAGCTGGCGGGTTTCATCCAGCTTTTCCAGGGTATCCATACTGATGTAGCCGTAATAGCTGCCGCTGAACAGCGTGGGAATCTGGGTCGGATCATACACCAGCCCGGAGACCTTCAACGAACGCTTTCGCCCCGCTGTCGTCTCGACGGTGATCCGTTCGCCGGGCGCAATATTCATTTCTTTTTGCGAAGACCGTTCCAGCAGGACGTCGCCGTCGTCGGGCGGCCAGTCGCCGGAAAGCGGCCGGACGATGTTGACCCGCTGCTTGATGTAATCGGGGATCGCGATGAGCAGGATCTGTTTCCATTGCCCATCAGCCATCCGCACTCGCACATTCACGTTGCGGCGACCTTCGGCCTCTTTGACGCCGCGCAGGCTCCGCACGCTGTCGACCAGTTCCTCGTCGAACGGGTCGGCGTACAGGCCGGCGCTGGCCGGCGCCGAAGTCCCCCAGCTCCGGGAGAGATCCCGCTCGAACATCAGATAGCTGCTGTAAACCATGCCGACCGCGAACACGCCGACGGAAATCGACAGCATGACCAATAAAGTGCGCAAACGGTTGCCCCAGAGATCCATCCAGACTTTGCGCCAGCGCGGTGACAGCAAGATGGTTCGTCTCATGGCGAGGGCCCGCGAACCAGCGCCGAAGACTCGATGCATCCGTCAGCCACTGTAAGGATGCGGCTCCCCTGCCGGGCCAGGTCCAGATCGTGCGTGACCATTAAGATCGTTTTGCCGCCCCGGGCCAGGTCGCCAAACAGATCGATCACTGAAGCGGCCGTGTGGGCATCCAGATTTCCGGTCGGCTCATCCGCGACCAGCAGCGGTGGGTCATTGGCCAGGGACCGGGCGATTGCCACCCGTTGTTGCTGGCCGCCACTGAGGCTGGAGGGGAGCTTGTCGGCCTGATCGGCCACGCCGACCAGGTCCAGCAGCGCCATGGCTCGTTCCGGCCGTTCCGCCCGGTTGTGGACATTGCAGAAATCCATCGGGATCATCACGTTTTCCAGCGCCGTCAACGTCGGCAGCAGCTGAAAGAACTGAAAAACCACGCCGACGGTGCGGCCGCGCCAGACGGCGATCTGATTTTCAGTCAGCGCGTGTACCGGCGTGCCGGCGACCCAGACTTCCCCGCCAGTCGGGCGGTCGATCCCGGCGATCATATTGATAAGTGTGGATTTGCCGCTGCCGGACTTGCCGACGACCGCGACGAACTCACCGGAGGCCACCCGCAGGTCGATCCCCCGCAATGCTTCGAACTCGCCGGCTTCCGTCACATAGACCTTGCGGACCGCCGACAGGGCGATGGCGTCGGCGTTGACGACCGGTTCGGGCAGCTTCACTTCGGACAGCCATGAGAAGATGTTCACGCGTTGCTTCTCCTTCGAAAGAAAAAAGCACGACAATGGCCGTGCTTTAATGAATTTTTTGCTGCTGCTGCATTGCAGACGAAAGACTTTGAGAAGTATTTATGGATGCAGGCGAAAAAATCCTGCAAAGCTATCGAATTTTATCAAGAATTTAATACGCATTCGGCTGTCTGCCGCAACGCCGGGGAAAGGACTGGCAAGCGGGTGAAAATCATTTAAATAGTTGACAGTAATGGATAATTCTTGTAAAATAAAACAGTATGTTGATTAACCCCGGAACCGGCCGGCGTGGCGACAAAAACCGAATAATGTTCATACAGGGGCAAACCTGTCGAAAGGCAGGGACGCAAAACTATGGGTCTGTCAGTAAAGGGCCTTTACTAATGATCGCCAGGTTGCATTCTTTAGATAAGAATTCAGCGGCGTTTTTTTTTTGGCCGCGATGGCCTGGCGACCCTATGGAAGAACATGCGTGAAATGGAGACGGAAATGATTCGAAAATGGGTGTCATTGACCATCCTGGTGTTGGTTCTGGCGTTGGCGGTTTCGCCGGCG
>CAZRLN010000043.1:14824-22348 GCA_964601085.1 uncultured Veillonellaceae bacterium
CCGGTCCGAACGGTCGCCGATTTCTTTGACGGTTTGCAGCAGACGGTACTGGTGGTGGCGCCAAATGGCGCCGAACTGGCGGAAGTGACGCCGGCCGCCTGGACCTATTCACTGATTCGGAAACAATACCCCCATCTGGATGTCCGCCTGGTGAGGGCCGCGGAGCTGTCGAAACTGCCGCCGGTTCCCAGGATCTGGGTTGGGTTGACTCCCCGCCTGCCGGCCTATTTCAAAAATGCGGCCGACGGAATGGCGTTGGTGGATCCTAATACTCTGCTGATTTCCGCTGTTGACGCGCCGACGCTCAAGTCTTATGTGCGGGAACTCGCGGAATTGCCGATTTTTGCTTTAAATCCGGCGACAAGCCAGCTTCTGTCGGTTCAACCGGCAGGACTCCAGGAACCGGAGCCTGTGGAAGCGATGCCGTTTGGAAATCATTACGCACAGGAAGGAATTGTGACCGTACCGGTCGATTTTTCCCTATATCCGGCGCTGCTGTCGAAACCACCGGAACGGCTCGGTCTTCATATAGAGGGAACTTATACCGTGTCGCCGGATTCGTTGCGACCGGTACGGCTGGATATTTTTATGAACAACAGCCTGGTGCACAGCTCCATGATGGATCAGACCGGACAATTCAAAAAAGATGTGCTGCTGCCGAATGCCCTGGAATTGCGAACGAGAAACACGCTCGGCATCCAGTTCCACTATCCGGAGGAAACCGGGCAGTGCAGGATCCGAGGCATGGTTCAGGCCGTCCAGATTTTTCCGCAGAGTTATATGTGGGGAGCGGGGCAATACCGTTTCGACCGGTTTGCCTGGAACAATATCGGCTTGTTTTTCAACCGGCTGGGCAGTGTTTTGGTCGATGAGCGGCTGGGTGACCAACTGTTGCCGATCATTGCGGAGAGCGCTTACTTTATTGAGCGCCAGCTGCCGCAAGGCAGCCATGCCTTCCCGGAAATCCTGCCGCTGACGGCGGAAGCTCCGGTCGGGAACTTTGTGCTGGCGGTCGGAATGGCGGAACACATTCCACAACCCTTGCAGGAACGGATGCCGGTTTCCGTTGGTCGAGACTTTACTTTGTATCGACGCCAAAACCGCACGACCCTTTTTGAGTATCAGGCCGCCGAAAACCTGGTGGTCGGCCGGATCGGCGACTGGAAAGGATTCCCTCTTGTCATCCTGTCGGCGAACCGCGACGCGGCGTTGCTTTCGGCGGCTTTGCACCGCCTCAACAGCGGTCGGCACTATGACGATCTGACTGGCAACCTGCTGGTGTATCGATCGGAAGCGCCATTTTATTCACTGGATATTCGCGACAAAGGGATCAATATTGAAAAACCTGCGGCACGTGGTTTATTGACGGAATTGTGGGAAGAAAATCAAACCGTCCTGAAAATTCTCGGGTCGATTTTGTTGGTTCTGGGGCTGGGCTGGCTGGTGTTCCGGGTGATTTTCCCCCGCAAGAATAATGCTCCGGCGAAAGGCAACGACCATGAAGGCAAGTGAGGCGACCCTGTGCAGGAAGGTCCGGCACCCGATAAATAGAAGCGGCAGATGCAAAAACGCCTGTGTGGCGGCGATCTTCTTGTTGACGGTGTGTCTGGCCGGCGATATTGCGCTGGCGGCGGATTGGCGGGAACCACATGCCCGGGCCGTGGCGGTGGCGCGGACCGGGGAAGTGCATCAGGCGCTGGCGCAGTTGATTGCGCTGCAGGAACGATATCCCGACGCCGCGCCGCTGCTCTTCGACCGGGCCGTGTTGTTGCATTGGGCGGGACGGGATCCGGAAGCAACGGCCTGGTATGAAGCGAAAATCCGGCATCGTCAGGATGTCCCGGCGTATGTGCAGGAAGCGATGGCCAACGCCTATATCCGTCAAAACAACTTCGCGGCGGCACGGACCATTATTGGCGATTTGGCGGCAACCGGCGAACGACGGTTCCGCCTTTTGGAGGCGGAATTGCTGATCCGGCTCGACGATCCCGCCGCTGCGCAAAAAATCTATGCGTCGTTGCTGGCGGAATCGCCGCAGGACCCAGACCTATATTTGGCAAGCGGGCGGGCGCGCCTGAACCATGGCGACAACCGGCGGGCGGCGGAAGATTTCGAGATGGCCGCCAACATGGCCGCCAAAGCTGGACAGCTGGTGAAGCGTCAGGAGGCCGAGGGACTGTTGGCGGCTGCCTGCCTGCGTTCCAACGACGCGGCCCGGGCCATCGTTTTGTTGAAGCCGTACATTCAGTCCCGGCAGGCGGATTCGCCGATGCAGGCCGACTATGTGTTCGCCCTGCGCGCCAACAGCAACTTTGAACAGGCCATCGCCGAAGCCCGCCAATTATGGCCGGATTGGTCCAAAGCGCCGGCATTCGGACTGCGGGCCGTCGCCGATTCTTTTTTTCGCCTGGGCCGTTACAGCGAGGCGATTTCCCTGTATGAGCAGGTGATCCGCCGGGAACCGAAAAATCATTCCGCCCGGCTGGGTCTGGCCATGTCCGGAGTGCAAACCGGCAGGGTCGCCGCAGCGCTGCAACAATATGAACAAGTTCTGGCGATCGATGCCCGGTTCGCGGAACTGGTATTGGACGACTGCCTGTATTATGTGGCGCAGGGCCGGCTTTGGACCGCCCGTCGGGTGTTCGGCTTGATCAATGCCAAAATTCCCGCCAATGCAGCGTTTTATCGACAATACGCCGATAAACTGCAGTTATCGGGTCTGCCGCGGGAAGCCTACCGGAACTATGAAATTCTGCGCGGCCTACCTGGCGGTGAAACGGCCGGAAAAGCCGGGATGGCCGGATCGGCGGCCGGCACGGGCGATTACGATCGGGCCAGGTCGCTGCTGGATTCGCTGGATCATCAGCAACTCCGTACTCCGGCGGCTGCACAGGCGTTGCGGGAGTATGAAGAGCGGGAGAAAGGATCCTGGCGATCCGGGCTGGCTTTCTACCGGGATTATAAAGGCAAGGAAACGGTCAGCGCGACGGCGGATTTTTCGGTCAATCTTGGCGGCAGTGTCAACATCCTTGGGCAAAGCCAGCGTATGCATCTGCGGGACACGGATACCGGCGCCGCCGCCACCTACTGGACCCATGCGATCGGAGCGACTTGGCGGGGTCTGCACCATTCGTTGACTGTCTGGGGCGATTTTCGCAATGTTGCCAACCTGAATGGCAGCCGGGTGGAATGGACCTGGCATCCGGATGATTTGACCAGTCTGACCCTGTACTCGGGTTCTGCGCCGGTCGATGAGGTCGGGGCGTTCCGGGACCGCATCATGACCCGGACGACGGGCGGCCGATATAGCTGGCAGACCTTCAGTCCGGGCGCCGATCCCCGGGGGCAGCGGATCCGCAACATCTACACTGTCGGGTACGCGGCGGGAAGCCTGACCGACGGCAATAAACGCTCCGCCCAGAGCTTCAACTGGGATCGGGTATTGCGGGACGACGAACATAAGAAAGTGATGTTGTCGGCTTATTTCAGCCGTTCCCGCTACAAATTCACCGCTGCCGGCTATGACAGTCCGAATTTGCGGCAAACCGTCGGCTTGGGCATGTCCTGGCGCAATTATGTTCGGCGCGGTTACTGGGAGTGGCAGACTTTTCTCGAGTATGGGGGGGACAGTCCCAGTCCATGGGATTTCAGTCCGTACGTCCGTCTGGAATACGGTCATTACTTCACACGGTTGTTTTATTTGACTACCGGCTGCGAATACGGACTGTCGACCCGCAATACACGGGGCAGTCCGGGGCTGGATTTCGGTAAATTCCAATGCGACATGAATCTGAACCTGAGTTGGTGAAAATGCTGATGAAAAAGAAACTGGCGTTATGGCTGCTGGTTCTGGCCTGGTTTTGCGCTGGAACGGCGCTGGCCCGGCCGGGAATCACTGTTCTGTGCTACCACCATGTCGGACCTTACATCCAGACCGGTCCGCTCGCGAACAAATACACGGTGACGCCCGGAACTTTGCGGGCCCACTTTGATTTTCTGAAAGAAAACGGCTACCGCATGGTCAGCGTGGAAGAGTATATCCGCTACAATCGGGGCGAAATCAGCCTGCCGGAGAGGAGTGCGCTGCTGACCTTTGACGATGCATACGCGTCCTTTTATGAACAAGTCTATCCCTTGCTGCGGGAGTACCGCTATCCGGCCCTCCTGGCGATGGTGGGGATCTGGCAGGAAGCGCCGCCCAATGAACCGGACCGCATCCTGACCTGGCAGCAGGCCCGGGAGATGGAGAAATCCGGTTTGGTGGAGATCGCTTCCCACTCCTATAATCTGCATTATATGACGCCAGCCAACCGCTTCGGCGATTCGTCCCATGCCGCGACTACACTGGAGTACGCCAACGGCCGGTTTGAAGATCCTGCGGTCTACGAACGACGCGTTCGGGCCGATCTGCAGCGAAGTCAGCAGCTGTTCGCCGAACAATTGGGACATCCGGTGCGGGTCATGGTCTGGCCGTATGGGGAATACAACGAAATTCTGCTGGCGACGGCCAAAGAAACCGGCCATGCCGTGACATTTGGCCTGACAGGCGGTTTTAATCCGCCGGGGCCGACAAGCCTGGCGGCCGGCAAGCGGGGCATCATTTATGATAATCCCGATGTTTCCCGGTTCGCCAAGTTTCTTGCGGCTGGCGGCGTGTCGGAGCAAAAAAAGCGGATTGTTCAATTGGATATGGACTCCCTGTATGACCGGAATCCGCGTCAGTTCGAGGCCAATATCAACCAGGCGCTGGACCGGATCTTTCGTGGCAATGCGAATACTGTTTACCTGCAGGCATTTGACGATAGCGATGGCGATGGCGACATCCGGAGCGTGTATTTTCAAAATTCCGTTGCCCCTGTGAAGGCCGACGTCTTTGATCATGTAACTCGACGATTGCAGGGCCGCGGCTTTCAGGTGTTCGCCTGGCTGCCGACCTTGTCGGGACAGTGGTTGACCCGGGAACATCCGGCGGATGTTGTGACCGCTTATGACGTCAAGGGAAAAGGTTGGTACCGGCGGGCAACCCCCTTTAGCCCGAGAGTCCGGGAACAATTGCGGACAATGGTTCGGGAACTGGCTCTGCGTACGCCGATCGACGGCATCCTGTTTCAGGATGATTTATACCTTAATGACTATGAGGATGTTTCGCCGGCGGCGAGGTACGCGTTTGCCGACCGGTTTGGGCGCGAACTGACGCCGGATACCTTGCGCGACCCGGAAATTCGCCGCCAATGGACGAAAATGAAAGCGCAGGCGTTGACGGACCTGGCCCACGACCTGATCGGCAGTATCCGCAAGTTTCGGCCACAGGCGTTGACGGCGCGCAATATCTACGCGGAGGCGGTGCTCAATCCGCAGGCGGTGGAATGGTTCGCCCAGGATTATCAGGATTACCTGACAACATACGACTACACCGTCATCATGGCCTACCCCTACATGGAAAACCAGGGGGGGCGGGCCGCCGAATGGCTCGGCGAACTGGCGAGCGCGGCGCTTAAGAATAAAACGAACGCGTCGAAAGTGGTGTTCAAGCTTCAGAGCTACGACTGGAAGGGAAACCGCTGGGTTCCGCGGACTGAATTGAGCCGCCAGATTCGGGCGTTGCAGGCTGCCGGAGCAAGGCATATCGGCTTCTATCCGGAAAACCTATTTTCCGACCGGCACGATGATTCGCCGTTTTGAGCCCTTGGTTGACCGGGCGAAATAGAAAGGATACCAAATGCTGGATTCGTTGCGCGGGCTATCGCTTTGGCCCGCATTTTCTTGGGTTTGGACCGCCGGGGCCGATTTTGTCTTTTATTATCCCCTGGTGATGAGTGTGATCTGGATGTGTGGCGCCTGCGTGTTTTCCCGGCGTTATGAACGTCATCATCCGGAACCGCCGGTTCTGGCGGAGCATCCACTCGTATCCGTGCTGATCCCGGCGAGAAATGAACAGGACAGCATCCGGGAAACGATAAAGGGCGTGTTGGCACAGTCATATCCCAACTTGGAGATCATTGCCATCAATGATGCCAGCACCGACAACACCTTCCACGAGATGGCGAAGCTGGCGGCGGAAGACGACAGGGTTCGTCTGCTGGACCTGAAGGAAAACATGGGCAAGGCCAACGCGCTGAACTATGCTTTTTTTATGTCGCGAGGCGAAATCCTGGTTTGCATTGACGCGGACTGCCTCCTCGAATCTCAGGCCGTTCTATGGATGGTGTCCCATTTTGTCCGGTACCCGCGGGTTGGAGCGGTAACCGGCAATCCCCGCGTGCGGAACCGGACCTCGCTGCTGGCGAAAATCCAGACCGCCGAATATGCCAGCGTGATCGGCCTGATCAAACGGACCCAGCGATTGCTTGGCAAAGTCATGACGATTTCCGGCGTCATCGCTGCTTTCCGCAAACGCGCCCTACTAGACGCCGGATTGTGGGACACGGATATGATCACGGAAGATATCAGCATTTCCTGGAAGATTGAGCGACGATTCTGGGCCATTCATTATGAACTGAATGCGGTGGGCTGGATTTTGGTCCCGGAAACTTTACGGGGATTTTGGCGCCAGAGAACCCGCTGGGCGCAAGGCGGCGTGGAGGTATTGCGCCGTCAGCGCGATCTGTTCCGGGACTGGCGGACCCGGCGTTTGTGGCCGCTATATCTGGATTATGCGCTGGGGGTGGCCTGGGCCTTTGCCTTTTTAATCATGACCTTGGTCTGGATTGCGGCAAAAACGTTCGATCTGGATGTGCCGCCTGCGTTGACGGCCAGCCCTTTTCCCGCCTGGAACGGCTCGGTGGCGGCGTTGGTCTGTTTTCTCCAATTCGTGGTGAGTCTGTCTCTGGATCGGAAATACGACTCTTCGCTGCCGAAATACTACCTGTGGGTAATCTGGTATCCGCTGTTTTATTGGGTTGTTGGCGCTTTAAGCGCCGTTTGGGCGACCCCGCGCGCATTGACGATCCGCCGGGGAACTCGCGCCGTCTGGAAAAGCCCCGACCGTGGCATCCGGAATGTTGAAGCGACGAAGAAGGTTGGCTGAGAATGCAGGAAAAACCCTTGATTGATTATCCGGAAGGAATGGCGCCGGGCCGTAAAGCGGCGGATCAGACCATTACTGTGCTCAGCACGGGCGCCATGCTTTATTTTCTGGCGGCGATCACGTTGGGGATCTGGTACTTTGCCGGCTTTTATTTCGTGGATTCGGTTTTCTCCTGGCGTCAGTTTGAGGCAACCACTGCCCTGCTCTTGCAGTTGTTGTTGGTGGCCCTGGTCAGTCTGCTGTTGTTTCTGTCCTGGGCCGAATACAATTTTCGCATGTATGCGCACCGCAACCGTCGTCGTGCGGCTCCTGCGGTTCGCGCGGCGGAAGTGGCGGCGTTTTTTGGTGTCGCCACGGCTGACGTGATGTTGGCGCAACAGGCCCAATCGATGGTGTTTCAATCGACGGAAGGAATGTATTCCATTTGCGAATTAGGGGGTCATTGCGTAAAGTTGCGCCGGGTCGAAACCGATACGGAGGATGAGAAATAAGACGAA
>CAZRLN010000044.1:0-21147 GCA_964601085.1 uncultured Veillonellaceae bacterium
GCGACCTGCACCGCCCGCTCATAGCCCAGGATCGGAATCAGGCGCTCCGCCTGCAACGGCGACGCCGCCGCGCGGAGACGCCCCGGTTCGGCAATCCCGGTCAGGCCGGACGCCAGCTGCTGGACCAGCAGCTGCAGGGACGCCGTCAGCCATTGGCCGCTCCAAAGAATTTCCGCGGTGAACAGCGGAGCATACGCGCCGGCATCGTCCAGTCCGCACTGAATGGCGGCGGTCGTAGCGGCATCCGCGCCGCAGATCGCAAACCCCATCTGGCTGATGGTGTCGAGGAAGAGAAATTCGTGTTGGGCCGGGCTGAACGCCGTATTGGACCGCAGCCGGGGCAAGTCGATTTCCCGGGAATGGCCGGTTAGCACCCGGAGCCGTTGGCAAAACTGCAACAAGGTCAGCGCCGTATTCTTTAAATACGAGGAAATCGTCGCGTACAAATCCGTATTCCGGGGAAAATCATCCGGCGATCGCCGGACCGCCAGTTCGATTTCCGCCAATTCCCGCAGCACCGGCAATACTTCCGGCGGTCCCTGCCAACAGGGAATCAGTCCGGCCCGCAAATATTCCAGCTGTCGCCGGTAGCGCTGCAAGCTCTCCTGACACCGGCCAAAATCCGACCCCAGTGTCGACAACTCCACATCCTGGAATTGAAGCCGGGATACGGTCTCCTGAGGGCTGAAAGCCTGCTTTTGCTCCGTCAGCGCCGTCAACGCCGCTTCAAACGCGGCGTCCAGTCGGGCGAATCCGTCCAGCAGCGTGATATGGAACGCCGTCATATAGGCGGCCAGGGATTGAAGCCCCCGATCCAGCCGGAACAGCGGCGCCAGCAAATGATAGTCGCCCGGAGCCGCTCCCATTTCGAGCAGGGCGACATTGGCCAGCACTTCATCGAGATTCAGGACGAGACTGCGCACGCCGCCGCCATGGAGCGGCAACACCCGCACCTGCGCCAGCAGGAAGGCTTCGTCGGCGACCATGCGGTCGGCGGCCCGTTCCAGCGCCGACGCAACCGGCAGACTCCATTGTTTTCCCCTGCCGAAGGCAATCGCCTGCGCCTGCCGCACCCGCAAAAAATTGCGCAACAAAGCCATCGGAAAGGCCGGCCCGGGGATGGCTATCGCCGAAACCAGCCGCGCCGTCGCAATTCCGTAAAACGCATCCTCCTCGATCTGCCAGTCGCCCAGAGCGTCTCGTTCCTGCCGCATTAGAACCCTCCCGTCCGTCAGACGGGGAACGCCGCGCGCCGGGAAGTTCCACGGCTACCCGCCGCCATTTCCGAACTTCCGGAGAGTTGTTCCAAAATCCGCTGCAGATCTTCGGCGGAATAATATTCAATCATAATCACGCCGCTATTCGGCTCCCGTTCCTGGACCTTCACCCGCGTCCCCAACACCGAGCTTAATTCGGCTTCCACTTCCCGGTTCGCGCTTTGCAAAGCCTTTTTCGCCGGCGGCGCCGCCCGTCGAACCGTTTTTTGAGTTCGGGTCCGGGCCAGTTCTTCCGCCTCCCGCGCCGTCATCGCATGTTTGATGATTTCCGCGGCGGCTTCCTCCTGCAGCGTCGGCGTTGGCAGCACCAACAGGGGCCGGGCTTGCCCGGGAGTCATTGTTCCACGTGAAACATATTCCTGAACCGCTGGCGGCAAATTCAGCAGACGCACGGTATTCGCAATGAAAGAACGGCTCTTGCCGACCTTGGCCGAGATCTCTTCCTGGGTCAGATCGAATTCATCCAGGAGGCGACGATATGCCAACGCCTCCTCCATTGGATTCAGATTTTCGCGCTGCAGATTCTCCACCAGCGCGACCGCTGTCATTTCCGCGTCGGAGTAATCACGAAGCAGCGCCGGGATCACCGTCAGCCCGGCGAGTTGCGAAGCACGCCAGCGCCGTTCGCCGGCGATCAGTTCGTAGCCCTGATCTTGTCGCCGGCAAACGATCGGTTGCAACACACCGTATAGTTTGATGGAATCCGCCAATTCCGCCAGCCGGTCCGGATCGAATTCCCGACGTGGTTGAAACCGATTCGGGACAATTTCGGTGATTGTCAATTCCGCAACGCTTTCGCGGTTGTCCGAAGGATAATCACCGGCAAGCAAGGCATCCAGGCCCCTGCCCAATCCTTTCCTATTCATCCCCGAGCACCTCCCTGGCCAGATCCATATACACTTCTGCGCCTCGTGATTTGGGATCGTACTGGACGATCGGCAATCCATGGCTGGGCGCCTCACTGAGCCGGACATTCCGGGGCACAATTGTTCGATACACCTTATTGCGGAAATGATTTTTCACTTCGTCGACCACTTGGATCGACAAGTTCGTCCGGGCGTCGAACATCGTAAGCAAAACCCCTTCCAGCTGCAGGGACGGATTGAGACTTTTCTGCACCAACCCGACTGTTTTCATCAGCTGCGACAGGCCTTCCAGCGCGTAGAACTCGCACTGGATCGGCACCAGCACAGACGACGCGGCGGTCAGCGCATTGACGGTCAACAGGCCCAAAGAAGGAGGACAGTCCATGATGACGAAATTATAACGGTACTTCACTTTTTCCAGGGCCCGTTTCAACATATTTTCCCGAGCCAGGACGGAAACCAGTTCGATCTCAGCGCCAGCCAACTGGATCGTGGCCGGCAGCAACGACAAATTTTCAACGCGGGTCGGCAGAATGGCCTCCTCCATTGGCACATCATTGACCAGACAATCGTAGATGCAACGTTTGACTGTGGCCTTATCGATTCCCAATCCGCTGGTGGAATTTCCCTGCGGGTCCATGTCAACCAGCAGAACCTTCGGGCCCAAGCTGGCCAGACAGGCGCTCAAGTTCACCGCGGTGGTCGTCTTGCCGACGCCTCCCTTTTGGTTGGCTACTGCGATCACTTTTACCAAAACGTCACCTCATCCATTCTGTACAGCACATAGAATTAACATTAATATAGTAACAACAACTGCCCCGACATTCAACCTAATCCGAAAATTTCTTGCCGAAAAACTGTTTCACGTGAAACAAAATGGTCCCTTGCGGACCGACAGGAGGTCTGGGATGAACCGCAAACGCGTCCGTCAACTCCGCAGCGGCGCCCCCGCCCCGGGGCCGGTACTGTACTGGATGAGCCGTGACCAGCGGGCCCGGGATAACTGGGCATTGATCCATGCTCAACAAGAGGCGCTGGATCGCCAGGCGCCGCTGCACGTCGTCTTTACCCTGACGTCGGACTTTTTGCTCGCGACGCCGGCGCAAATTCGCTTTTTGCTGGATGGCTTGCAGGAGACGGCCCGCGAACTCTCAGAGAAAGCTATTCCGCTGATCCTGTTGGTCGGGCCTCCGCCGACAACGCTGGCGCAGTATCTGGCCATGAATCCCTGTTCCTTGCTCGTCACGGACTTTGACCCTCTGAATATCAAAAAGCAATGGAAGGCGGAATTGTTGTCAGCCACCCATCTCCCTGTCGACGAAGTCGACGCACACAACATCGTTCCCTGTTGGGAAGCCTCGCCAAAACAAGAGTTCGGTGCGTACACCCTGCGGCCGAAGCTGCATCGCCGCCTGCCGGAATTCACGGAGTCCTTCCCGGAATTGCTCCGGCATCCGTTTGGCAGGCCCGTCGAGTCGGTCAACGACTGGCGGCGCGTCTGGCGCAATCATGCCCTGCCGGAACCGTCGGCGCCCGGCTACCGCTGGCCTGCCGGCCCGGTCGCCGCCCTCGGCGCATTGCGCCGCTTTCTCGCCGAAGGGCTGGAGCACTACGGGGAGTCGCGGAACGACCCCGCCCGGGACGGGCAGTCGGATCTCTCCCCCTACCTCCACTTCGGACAGCTCGCCGCCCAGCGGGTTTTTCTGGAGGTTCTTCAGGCCGGGTCCCTGCAAGACAGTCACGCGGCGTTCCTGGAAGAATTGGTCGTGCGGCGCGAACTGGCCGACAACTTCTGTTTCTATAACGAAAACTACGACAATAGCAAAGGGTTTCCCGCCTGGTCGCGGGAAACCCTGGAAAAACATCGCGACGACCGCCGTCCCTACCGGTATGACACCGATGCGCTGGCGGGCGCCCTGACGCACGATCCGGCCTGGAACGCCGCGCAGCGGCAAATGTTGCAAACCGGAAAAATGCATGGTTATATGCGCATGTATTGGGCGAAAAAAATCCTGGAATGGTCCGCCGATCCTGATACGGCGATGCAAGCCGCAATCACACTGAACAACCGGTATTCTCTTGACGGACGCGATCCGAACGGCTACGCCGGAATCGCCTGGAGCATCGGCGGGGTGCATGACCGCCCCTGGGGCGAGCGGCCGATCTTCGGCAAGATTCGCTACATGAACTACGCCGGGCTGACCCGAAAGTTCAAAAACCTAAACGCCTACATCACCCGATACTGAACCGTGTTCAGCGCCGCTTCGGCACAACCATCGTAATGGTCACGAATTCGTCATCCTGCTCCTGCGTCAACCGGACATCAAGTCCGGTTTTTTTCATCTGTTTGACGAGTTCGCCAACCGTGTTGATAAAAATCCGCACATCCTTAACGATCTTCAGCATTTGCGGCCGGCGCACCACCTTCTGCTCCGGAATAGGTTCATTCTGGAACTGCGCCTCGATCAGCGATTCGGTCTCCCGAACATTCAGTTTGTTTTCGGCGACAAATTTCAGGAGTTGCCATTGACGCTCCGAATCATCGACCTTGAGCAGGGCCCGCGAATGGCGTTCCGTCAGTTTCTCCTCAAAAATATACTCCCGCATTTCCGGCGGCAGCTTCAGTAACCGAAGCTTGTTGGCGATCGACGACTGGGTCTTGCCGACCCGCTCCGCCAGCACCTCCTGCGTCAGATTAAACTGCCGCAGCAATTTTTCATAGCCCAGGGCTTCTTCGAAATAATGCAGGTCTTCCCGTTGCAAGTTCTCGATCAGGGCGATCTCGGCCATTTCTTTATCCGAAGCGTCCCGCAACACACAGGGAACATCGTCGCGGCCGGCCAGACCGGAAGCGCGGAGACGGCGCTCGCCGGCGATCAGCTCATAGCCGGAATCGGTCTTTCGAACGATCAGGGGCTGGATGACGCCGAACTCCCGGATTGAAGCGCAAAGCTCCTGCAGTCCCTCCGCCGAAAACGTCTTGCGGGGTTGAAAAGGATTGGGCATAATCTGGGCCAGCGGAATCGATACAATCTCCGTCCGGGTTATTTCCTGCTCCGGAAGTTCGTCGCCTTTCGCGGCAGGGATTCGGTTAAAAAACAGCCTGCTAATCGTTTTCATACACCCTCACCTAATTTATTCGGAACGGTTACAGCGGCATCCGTTCCGGCAATCCGGCCTTCCGGGGAAATTTCGCCGGGGTTGGTTTTCGTTTTTGAATCTGGAGAATCGTCCGCAACTCTGGCTGGATCGGCAGCTCCGCTTCCAACATTGTCGCCCCGCCGCCGCCGAGAAGAGCAATGGCGGTCTGCGCCTGGGCCAGCTCCTCCTGCGCCCGGGGGCCTTTCAACGCCAAAAAGACGCCCCCTTTTTTCACCAGCGGCAGGCAAAGTTCCGTCAGGACGTTCAGCGACGCCACGGCCCGGGCCAGCACGACATCATACCGCTCCCGGTACTCCGGCTTATGGCCCAGATCCTCCGCCCGGGACCAGACCACTTCGACATTAGCCAGCTCCAACCTTTCCACCGCTTCGGTCAAGAAAACCGTCCGTTTGCGCAACGAATCCACCAGCACGACTCGCAGATCCGGACGCATGATCGCCAGCGGAATCCCCGGAACCCCCGCCCCGGTGCCGATATCGGCCACCCGCGCGCGCTCGGGGATCAACCCCGGCTTCAGCAGAAAAAAGGAGTCGCCGAAATGTTTCACCGCCACGTCCAGCGGTTCGGTGATCCGGGTCAGATTGACCTTTTGATTGGTTTCCAGTAAAAACTCATAATACACCGCGAACTTCGCCAGTTGAGGCTCCTCAACGGTGACGCCCATCGCAGCCGCTACCTGCCTCAGATGCTCGCTCATCCGCCCGGTTTCGTTATTCTGCATTCTGCCTCCGCCTCATCTGTTCGGTAAAAATCAGCAGCAACGAGATATCCGCCGGCGAGACGCCGGAAATTCTCGCGGCCTGGCCGATGGAAACCGGCCGGATTTCCGTCAGCTTCTGCCGGGCCTCGGTGGAGAGCCCCCGGACTTCCGCATAATCCAGTTCAGCCGGCAGGGTCTTCCCTTCCAACGCCGCGGCGCGCTGCACCTGCTCAATCTGTTTTTTGATGTACCCTTCGTATTTTATCATGACTTCCAGTTGGAAAACGACTTCCGGCGAAAGCTCCGGCAGTCCCAATTCCTCACGGATCGCTGAATAATTGATATTCGGGCGCTTCAAAAGGTCATGGGCGCTGATTCCGGTCCGCAGCTCCGCCGAACCCAATTCGCGCAGAAGCGTCTGCAGGGATTCATTCGGTCCGATCGTCGCCTGTTTCAGAAGCGACAGCGCCTCTTCGATGCAGCGCCGCTTCTCTTCCGTCCGCTGCCAGCGCAGCGAAGAGGCCAGCCCCGCCTCGTACCCTTTTTGGGTCAGACGGAGATCGGCATTGTCGTGACGCAGCAACAGCCGGTATTCCGCCCGAGACGTCATGATCCGATACGGCTCGTTCGTTCCCTTGGTCACCAGATCGTCGATCAACACGCCGATATAGCCTTCCGCACGGCTGATTACGACCGGCGGCCGGTTTTTCACCCGGCGGGCGGCATTGAGGCCGGCGACCAGTCCCTGCGCCGCCGCTTCTTCATAGCCTGAAGAACCATTCACCTGTCCGGCCGCGAACAGGCCGGGATAGTCCTTGAACGCAAGCGACAGGTCCAGTTGGGTCGGATCAATGCAGTCGTATTCAATCGCATAGCCGTAGCGCATGATCCGGGCCTGTTCCAGGCCGGGAATCGAACGCAGCATGGCCACCTGGACATCGGTCGGCAGGCTGGTGGACATCCCCTGGACGTACATCTCCTGGGTCGAGTTGCCCTCCGGTTCGATAAACACCTGATGCGTTTCTTTGTCCGGAAAGTTGACGATTTTCACCTCGATGGAAGGACAATAGCGGGGACCCGTTCCTTCGATCTGCCCGCTGTACAGCGGCGCCCGGTGCAGATTCTCGCGGATCAGCCGGTGCGTCTCCGGCGTCGTATACGTCAACCAGCACGGCTGCTGGCTTCGCTCCGTGATTTCGCTCAAAAACGAAAAGTTATGGGTTTGCGCGTCGCCGGGCTGGATGGACATCCGGGAAAAATCGACGGAGTTGCGATCGATCCGGGCCGGTGTCCCCGTCTTGAACCGGCGCAGCCGGATTCCCGCCTGCGCCAAGGATGCCGATAAGTTCACCGCGGCCCGCTGACCATTGGGCCCGCCGGCGTACATGGCATCGCCGATGATCACCCGGCCGCGCAGATACGTGCCAGTCGCCAGAACCAACGCCCCGCAGTCGATCCGCTCCCCAGTTTCCGTGATCATTCCCGTTACGGTCCGCCCCTCGAATAACAGCTCTTCCACCAGCAACTGGCGCACTGCCAGCAGCGGCTCCGCCGCCAGCGCCAGCCGCATGGCCTTCTGATACTCCAGCTTGTCGGCTTGGGCCCGCAGGGCATGGACCGCCGGGCCTTTAGCAGTATTAAGCATGCGCATCTGGATGCTGGCCCGATCCGCGGCCAGGCCCATTTCGCCGCCAAGAGCGTCGATTTCCCGAACGAGATGACCCTTGGCGGGACCGCCCACTGACGGATTGCAGGGCATCATGGCAATATTGTCCAAATTCAACGTGACCAAAAGCGTAGTACAACCCATCCGGGCCGCTGCCAGGGCTGCTTCGCAGCCGGCGTGGCCGGCGCCGATGACAATCACATCAAAGCGTTCGGAACACAGCATCACCCAAAAACCTACTTTCCTAAACAAAACTTGGCGAAAATCTCCCGCACCACTTCATCGGAAACCGTTTCCCCCGTGATCTGGCCCAGCGCTTCCAGCGCCGAACGCAGATCGATCGTCGCGCAATCGAGCGGCAAGCCGTCCTGGAGGGCCTGCAGCGCCGATCGCAGATGCGCGCCGGCACGTTCCAGGCCTTCAAAATGGCGGGAGTTGCTGAGGAAAACCATCTCCGTGTTTATGGCGGCGCCCGCCAGAACCAATTTTTCGATCGCCTGTTCCAGCTGTTCGAACCCGGTCCGGTCCTTGGCCGAAAGGGTGACGACCGTATATTCACCGGCCAGGCGTTGCCATTCGGCGGAATCCATCAGTTGCGGCAGATCGATTTTATTCACGACGATAATCACGGGAACCGGCGGCAAGCTCCGAAAGATCTCGCTGTCCTCCGCCGTCAGCGGTTGAGACGCATCCAACAAAAACAACACCAGCGCCGCGGAAGCCAAAAACTCCCGGGTCCGTTGTATTCCCAGCTGCTCAATCCGATCCTCGCTCCGGCGCAATCCGGCCGTGTCCACGATCCGCAGCGGAATCCCGCGGATATCCAGATATTCTTCGATACTGTCCCGGGTCGTGCCCGGAATCTCGGTCACCAGGGCCCGGTTTTCGCCCAGAAGGGCGTTGAGAAGGCTGGACTTGCCAACATTGGGTCTGCCGACAATCACTGTCCGTAACCCTTCCCGCAAAATCTTCCCCTTCGACGCCGTAGCCAACAGCGCGTCGATTTCGCGTTCCGCCGTCTCGATTGCCGCGACTGCCGACGGAACCGACAGCACGTCGATATCCTCCTCGGGATAATCGAGGGCCGCTTCCGCCTCCGCCAGAAAATCCAGCAACTTTCGCCGGATTTCGCCGATTTGGCGGGATAACGCGCCGGAAAGCTGGGCCGTGGCGTTTTGCAGCGCCGAGTCATTTTTGGCCCGGATGATGTCCATCACCGCTTCCGCCTGGCTCAAATCGATCCGGCCGTTCAAAAACGCCCTCTCGGTAAATTCGCCAGGCCGGGCCAGGCGCGCTCCCTGTCGTAGCAACAGCCCGAGCACCCGCCGCAGAACCGCTGTTCCGCCATGCGTCTGAAATTCAACGACATCGTCGCAGGTATAGGAATGCGGCGCCGGCATGTAAACGCACAGCACCTCGTCGACGGGTTCGCCGGACTGCGGATCGACAATCTTGCCGTATTCCAGCCGCCGGGGAGAAAATTTCTTCACAGATTCATTCCGGAAATTGCGAAAAACGGTCCGGGCAATCTTGACAGATGCCGGACCGCTAAGGCGCACAATTCCGATGCTTGCTTCGCCGATCGCCGTGGCGATCGCCGCGATGGTTTCCATTTCCATCCTCGGATTCCTCCAACAAAATAACCCCTTGCCGGCGTTATGAGGCGGAAGTCGATATTACTTCCGGACAGTGATCACGACGCGCCGGAACGGCTCCTGCCCCTCGCTAAACGTTTCGATCCGGCTGTCCGACTGCAGGCTCATATGAATGATTTTCCGCTCATGGGGAGTCATCGGTTCCAATACGACCCGCTCACCGCTGCGCTTCGCCCGGTCGGCCAGCCGCAAGGCCAGCTGTTCCAGAGTTTCCGCCCGGCGTTTGCGATAGTCTTCGATGTCCAGCACGATTCGCAACCGGTCCCTAGCGTCGCGTTGAGCCACCAGATTCATCAGGTACTGGAGCGCATCCAGCGTTTGTCCGTGCTTGCCGATCAGCAATCCCAGGTCTTCACCATGCAAATTGATCGTAATGCAATCCTCATCTTCCGAAACACTCATGGATACAGCCAGTCCCATAGCGCGGGTCACTTTTTCCAAAAACGCGCGTGCGGTATCCACCGGATTGACCTTTTTCAGGACAACCTCAACTTTGGCTTCCCGTCCGCCCAACAAGCCAAACAACGCCTTCGACGGCGCTTCCACAACCTTATACTCGACTTGGTCGCGGTCGACTCCGAGCTCGGCAAGCGCCGCTTCCAACGCTTCTTCCACGGTCTTACCAGTCTTTTCGATGATCTCCATATTGCTTCCTCCTCAAGCAGCCGTGGTATTCCGGTACATAAACCACTGCTGTGCTATTTGAACGAAGTTGCTGACAACCCAGTAGATTCCCAAGCCCGCCGGAAAAGTGATCGTGATGTAGCCGATAAAGACCGGCATAAAAATCAGCATCATCTTGTTTTGCTGCGTCATTTCCGTGGTCGTCTGTTTTTGCTGAACATAGGTCGTCAGCGCGCAAAGCAGCGGAATGATGAAGAAAGGATCGCTGGGATCGGTCAGCGAGGTTCCCTGCTGCAGACTATTAATCCAGAGAAAATTCGTAGGCCCCTCATACTGATACTCCTTGATCGCGAAAAAAATCCCCATCAGCAGCGGCATCTGAACGACCAACGGCAGGCAACCGGACAGAGGATTCACCTTATGCGTCTTATAGAGCTCGGCGATCTCCAGCTGGAGCTTCTCTTTATTATCCTTGTACTTTTCCTGCAGAGCTTTCATTTTCGGCTGCAAATCCGACATCGCTTTCATCGACTTGACCTGTTTGACGGTTAAAGGATACAGAAGAAGCTTGATCGCGACGGTTAGCAAGATAATGGCGATGCCATAGCTTGGGAAACCGGCCTTCTGCGTCAACACATAGAAAAAAGTTAAAGCCTGCTGCATGGGATGCGTTACAAACGTATCGAACAAGTTTTCTTCACTCCTTAAAATAGTCCTGTTCACGGTTAAACAGGATCATAGCCGCCTGCGTGAAAAGGATGGCATTTCAACAGCCGCCTGCCTGCAAGCAATAAACCTTTGCCCACGCCGTATTTTTGCACCGCGAGCAGCGCGTATTCCGAACAGGTCGGAACAAAGCGGCAACAAGGCACCTTATACGGCGAAATGCACTTTCGATATCCTTCAATGAGAAAAATCACAATTCTTTTCATCGTCACGACCTATTACTGTCGTCTATTTTCGATCATTCCCCGGCTGCGGCGCAGCGCCTCCAGGAAAGCGGCCGTCAGCGCCGCCCAGTCCGCCTGAAGAAGGGCTTTTCTCGCCACAATGATACAATCCATTCCCGCCGGCATCTTGTCGCGGTTGAGACGATAACATTCACGCAAGCGGCGCTTGCAACGGTTTCTCACGGTTGCCCCACCCAATTTCTTACCGGCGGCGAAGCCGACACGTTGGCGGTTCTCCGGATTCGGCAAAAAATGAAACGCCAAAAGACGATTTGCAACAAATCGCCCGTCTTCGTATACTTTGCGAAAAACGGCCCGTTTACGCAAACGATGAATCCGCAATAGTTTCAAGCTCATCCCCACAACTCCAAAAAGGAAAATAGGCCACTACCTTGAGCGGCCTATTATGCGGACAAAACTTTTCTTCCTTTTGCACGGCGTCTTTTCAAGACAAGTCGTCCACCAATCGTTTTCATCCGCTCACGAAAGCCATGAGTTTTCTTCTTCCACAACACATTCGGCTGATATGTCCGTTTCATTCTCCCACACCTCCTTGACTCCAGAACCGGGTCCTGTTGTATGCTGACTATTAAAGATTATAGTTCACGCTTCGGCCAGTGTCAACAAAAACACAAAACCCACAGTTCCTGTTGATAACTTCGGGCTCATTTGTTATGATAATACACGGTGAGCGATTTGCCGCACCGGATAAACCGATTGATACTTCAGCATTTTCCCCGCTTATTCACATCTGTTGATAAGTCTGTGGATAATTATAAGTAAGAAAGGGTTGACTCTCTTGGCCTCTCAAGATCATAACCTCATTTGGCAGCAAACCCTTTCAATTCTGGAAAAAGAAATTAACCGTCCCAGCTTTGAGACCTGGATTAAAGTTCTCGCGCCGCTGTCCTATGAAAACGGAACCTTCGAAATCGGCGCCAATCGTCAGATTGTCAAGGAATGGGTGGAAACCCGCCATCTCTCCCTGATCCGAAAGGCGCTGGAAACCGTGGCGGGCCAGCCGGTTCTTGTCAACATCTCCATTTCGCAGCAAGCGCCGGCGGAAGAGCCGCTTCCCCCGAGCCTGCCGGAAGCTCCATCCCTGAAAAGTTCCGTCGCCCCCGCCAGTACCCCGGTCAGTTTCCCTAAAGGGGATGAATCCTACTCCCCACTCAATCCAAAATACACCTTTGACTCCTTTGTCATCGGCAATTCGAACCGTTTCGCCCATGCCGCCTCGCTAGCGGTCGCGGAAATGCCGGCGAAAGTATATAATCCTTTTTTTATTTACGGCGGCGTCGGTCTGGGAAAAACCCACCTAATGCATGCCATCGGCCACCGGATCATGCAGATTCATCCCGATAACAAGGTCTTATATATTTCCAGTGAAAAATTCACCAATGATTTTATCAATGCCATCATGAGCGGCCATCCCGAAAGTTTTCGGAACCGCTATCGCAATATTGACGTTCTGCTCATTGACGACATTCAGTTTTTAGCCAAGAAAGAGCAGACCCAGGAAGAATTCTTCCATACCTTCAACGCTTTGCATGAAGCCAATAAACAGATTATTATTTCCAGCGACCGGCCGCCGAAAGATATTCCCACCCTGGAAGACCGTCTCCGGTCCCGCTTTGAATGGGGCTTAACCACGGACATCCAGTCGCCGGATCTGGAAACCCGGATCGCGATCCTGCGGAAAAAAGCGCTGCTGGAAAACATCACTATGCCCAACGATGTTGTCGTCTATATCTCTACCCGGATCGACAACAACATCCGGGAACTGGAAGGCGCGTTCAACCGCGTCAATGCCTTCTCTTTCCTCAATCGCAAGCCGATCACAATCGAATTGGCCATGGAATCGTTGAAGGATCTGTTCCCGAAAACCAAAACCACTCAAATTACCCCCCAACGCATTCAGGAAGTCGTCGCTTCCCATTTCCGGATCAAAATCGACGATCTGGTCTCCAAGCGCCGCACCCGCAATGTCACCATTCCCCGTCAATTAGCCATGTTTCTGTGTCGGGAAATGACCGACTGGTCCCTGCCGAAAATCGGCGAATTTTTTGGCGGTCGCGATCATACCACCGTTATTCACGCGTATGAGAAAGTGAACCGGGAACGCCAGGAAGACAATCGAATCGCTTCCCTGTTGACGGAAATCACCGCCAAAATCAATAACGAATAGATTCACAGAACCCTGTTTATAAAAATGTTCATTCTTTTTTATTTCCCTTCGTGTTCACAGCAAAAGAATTTTCACCCCAAATTTATCCCCAATTCGTCCACAACCGCTGAGCGCCGTAAAACAAGCGCTGCGGAAAGTTTTCCACAGTCTCAACAGGACTTACTACGATTATTAACCTGCACAAGGAGGACACTATGAAGATTCGGTGCGAAAAAGAACAACTTCTGACAGCTGTCCAAATCGTTCAAAAAGCAACCGCCACAAAAACCACTCTGCCGATTCTGACAGGAATTCATCTGTTGGCCGCCGAAGGGGCGCTGGAACTTCAGGCTACCGACTATGAAGTCGGCATCAGCATGTCTATTCCGGCCGAAGTTTTGGAACAGGGAAAAGTGGTACTGTCCGGCAAGTATTTTCCGGAAATCATTCGTAAGATTGGCGGTAAGACCATCGAAATTTCGTCCTCCACGCAAAGCAGCATGATTACGGTCGCCGCAGAAAAAACCGAATTCAAGATTTTATCATTTCCGGCGGAAGAGTTCCCGACAATCAAGAAATTCGAAAGCAATAATGCAATTACCCTAAAAGACGATGTGTTGAAGGATCTGATCAAAAAAACGGTGTTCGCCTGTTCCACTGATGAAAGTCGTCCGTTGTTCACCGGCGCTCTGGTAGAAGTAGCGGCAGGCGATATCAACATGGTGGCGACCAACACGCATCGCCTGGCGTTGAAAAAAACAACTCTGCCGGAAACCGCCGTCGCGGCGAAAATGATCATCCCCGGCAAATTATTGACCGAAATCTTCAAGATCCTGAATTTTGACGTGCCGATGGATGTCCGGATTTTTTGGCTGAAGAACCAGGTCGCATTTTTGTTTGACAATATTTATATTATGTCGCGCGTGATTGAAGGACAGTTCCCGGATTACAAAAAAGTAATTCCAGCCGAATTTTCCTCGTTTTGCGTTCTCGACGCCAATATCCTGCATGAGGCGGTGGAGCGGGTTTCCCTGTTGGCCAGGGATGGCGAATACAATATCATCAAGATTAAATTCACCCCGACTTCGCTGGAGTTGGCCGGCAACAACCCGGATGCGGGAAGCGCCACGGAAAGCCTGGAAGTTTCCCCCGAGGGCGAACCGATTGAAATCGCGTTCAATGCGAAGTATCTGCTGGATGTATTGAAAATCGCCGGCGGCGGGAAAGTAAAATTTCACCTGAAATCGCCATTGAGTCCGGTAATGGTAAAATTGATGGATGATAACGACTATACGTATATTTTGACGCCGATTCGGACAAATTGAACCGATGAAAAGAGAAACGGCGGAAATTACTACGGCTTCGATCCAGCTGGATCAATTCATTAAATGGCTGGGAATCACGGAAACGGGAGGACAGGCCCGTTTTCTCATTGATGAGGGAAACGTTTCCGTGAATGGCGCTCAGGTAACGGAGCGGCGAAAGAAACTCTTTCCCGGCGATTTAGTCGTCATTGAAGGGACAGAGTATCTGGTTAAGCAGGTTGATGAACCAGGCTTATGAAAGTTACGCAGGTACAACTCAAGAATTTCCGTAACTATCAGGAAATAACAGTGGATTTTTCGGCAGGCGTTCAGGTTTTCTTCGGGCAGAATGCCCAGGGAAAGACGAATTTATTGGAAGCGATTTTTTTCGCGGTGTTAAGCAAGTCGTTTCGGACCGCGACGGATGAGGAAATGATCCACTGGATGGCGGCGGAAAGCAGCCTGGATATTTCCTTTCAGAATAAAATCGCCGATCATCGCCTGCAGTTTCGGATCAAGCGTGGCGAGAAACGCGAAAATTTATTGAATGGGCAAGCTGTCAAAAAGAAAGATGTCATTGGTTATCTGAACGCGGTGTTATTTTCGCCGGAGGATTTACAGCTGATCAAGGGAAATCCGGCGGGGCGAAGACGGTTTATTGATCTGGAGATTTCCCAGACCCAGCCGGTGTATTATCGGACGCTACTGGCCTATCAGCGGGCATTGTATCAGCGAAATTATTTGCTCAAACAAATTCAGGATGGACAAGCGAAACGAAATATTCTGGATCTTTGGGACGATCAGTTGATTCCTCTGGCGGAAAAATTGGCGTTGTCCCGGCGGGAAAATATTCAGCGGCTGTCGGAACGGGCCGGCAAAATTCATGAACAAATCACGACCGGGGCGGAATCATTTTCTGCCCATTATTTAGTTTTTGGCGCTTCTGATACGGAATATGGCGAGTATCGGACCTGGTATAAACAAATGCTGGCCTGTTCCCGGGAAAGGGATATTCGAAGGGGAGCGACAGAATTTGGTCCGCACAAGGACGATATTTTGTTCACCATTAATGCGGTTGACGGGAAAGTATTCGCGTCGCAAGGGCAGCAGCGAACAGCGGTGCTTTCGCTGAAACTTGCCGAAATCGAATTGATGCAGGAATTGATTGGTGAATATCCCATTTTGCTGTTGGACGATGTCATGAGCGAACTGGATGAAAAACGGCGTGTCCATCTCATTGAAGAGATCAATGGCAAAGTGCAGACGTTTATTACCGGCACAGAGAAAATTCAGGGGTTGAGCGAGTTGAAGCCAACTTATTTCCGGATTGATTCCGGCTCGGTGTTGACGAATAACGGGAGTTTTTCAATATGACATCCATGCGGGCGATTGTGCAAAAACTAGTGAATCAATTTGCGAGCCGAAATGGATTCAAAAAAGCGTGGATTGAAAAACATTGGGCGGAGTTGGTCGGCCTGGAGGCGGAAAAACATTCCCGACCGCATCGGGTGGAGCATGAAGTGCTGTTTGTAAATGTGGACAGTTCGGTCTGGAATCAGGAATTGTTTATGACGCGACGGAATTTGATCCAAAAAATCAACGGCAATTTTTCGCAGGCGATCGTCAAAGAAATAAAATATCAAATCGGCCATTTTACGGCGGAAGAAAGCAAGACGCCGGCGGGAGAGCTTCCTTTGCCGCAACCGGGGGATTTTCAGGCAAAAAGCCGCGGCGGTTCGTTTTGGGATGAGATTGTTCTGAATGGCTTGCAAAAAAAACGACATCGGGAGTAATATGGAACAGGTAGTGTTTGAGAAAGGAAGAAAATGCCATGTATATACACATTGGCAGTGATGTTGTTCTCAGGGTCGAAGAAATAATCTCATTTGTTTATTTGGATATGGAAGGTGACAGAAAGAAGAATAATGAAAAAATATTGATGAAAGCCGCCGCCCGGGGGGAGCTTTTCGATCTTGCCGCCGAGGCCGGCCGGGATGGTCCGGGAACTTTGATTGTCACCGTGGATAATCGGGTATTCATCTCCCCGTTTTCGATCGCGACGCTTATCAGAAGATGTGTAAATTTTGAATTATCGGAAGGACTGACAATCAGTGATGGATGATAAAGATACTGTGGTAAATGGAAATTACGGCGCCGAGCAGATTCAGGTTCTGGAAGGGTTGGAAGCTGTCCGGAAACGGCCGGGAATGTATATCGGCAGCACTTCCGGCAAAGGGCTGCATCATTTGGTCTATGAAGTCGTGGATAATAGTATCGACGAAGCGTTGGCCGGGTATTGCGACAAAGTTAATGTTGTGATTCATAAAGATAATTCAATCACCGTTATGGACAATGGCCGGGGCATTCCGGTGGATATGCACGAAACCGGCAAACCGGCGGTAGAAGTGGTGTTGACGGTTCTTCACGCCGGCGGAAAATTCGGCGGCGCCGGCTACAAGGTTTCCGGCGGTTTGCATGGCGTCGGCGTGTCTGTCGTAAACGCCCTCAGTGAAAAAATGATCGTTCAGGTCCAGCGGGATGGCAAGATTTTTGAGATTGGCTTTGAACGTGGGCGCACGGTGTCGCCGCTTACCGTAATCGGCGCGACGGACGAAACCGGCACGAAAGTGTGGTTCAAACCGGATCCGGAAATATTCGAAGAAACGGTATTCAGTTTTGACACCCTGAAACAACGACTGCGCGAACTGGCCTTTTTAAACCGGGGACTGTTCATTTCGTTGAGCGATGAGCGAACCGGGGATGTAAAGGAATATAAGTTTGACGGCGGCATTATCTCTTTTGTGGAACATCTGAACAAAAATAAGGATGTTTTGCATCCCCAGCCCATTTATATCAGTGGGGTCAAAGATACGACCGTTGTGGAAGTCGCCATTCAATACAACGACAGTTATCTGGAGAATATGTTCGCATTCGTGAACAACATCAACACGCAGGAAGGCGGAACGCATCTTAGTGGCTTCAAATCGGCCCTGACCCGCGCGATCAACGATTACTCCCGCAAGATGAACCTGTTGAAGGACGCGGATGATAATTTAAGCGGCGATGATACCCGCGAAGGACTGACGGCGGTCATCAGCCTGAAAATTCAGGAACCGCAATTCGAAGGGCAGACAAAATCGAAACTGGGCAACAGTGAAGTCCGGGGAATTGTCGACGCGATGGTTTTTGAGAAACTCAGTGAGTTTTTCGAAGAAAATCCGGCCGTTGCCCGCAAGGTGATTGAAAAAACGATCCTGGCCGCCCGGGCCCGGGATGCGGCGCGCAAGGCCCGCGAACTGACCCGGCGGAAAAGCGCCCTGGAAATCAGTGCCCTGCCGGGGAAACTTGCCGATTGTTCGATCCGGGATCCGATGCAGACGGAAATCTATCTGGTGGAGGGCGATTCGGCCGGCGGTTCGGCGAAGCAGGGACGAGACCGGCGATTTCAGGCGATTCTGCCGTTGCGCGGCAAGATTCTGAACGTTGAGAAAGCCCGCCTGGACACGATCCTGAACAACGCTGAAATCCGGACCATGATTACGGCGTTCGGCAGCGGGATCAGCAGCGATTTTGACCTGGAGAAATCCCGTTACGGCAAAATCATCATCATGACCGACGCGGACGTCGACGGCGCTCATATTCGGACGCTGCTGCTGACCTTCTTCTATCGTTATATGCAGCCGCTCATTGAAAACGGCCGGGTGTTTATCGCCCAGCCACCATTGTATCTGGCGAAGAAAGGCAAGGAGCACTGGTATCTCTACAATGATGCCGCTTTGGAGCAACTCATGCAGAAAATCGGCCGCACCGATATTGCGCTGCAGCGCTACAAAGGCCTTGGCGAGATGAATCCGGAACAATTGTGGGAAACCACGATGAATCCTGAAGAGCGGACGTTGTTGCAGGTCTCGATGGAAGACGCAATGACCGCCGATGAAATTTTCTCGATTCTGATGGGGGATAAAGTCGAGCCGCGCCGCAAATTTATTGAAGACAATGCCCATCTTGTGCGTAATCTTGATATTTGAGCCAACGGCGGCGAGGAGATGAATTCATGGAAATAAATCACGGGAAAATTCAGCCGGTTCGTATTGAAGACGAAATGCAAAAATCGTATATCGACTACGCCATGAGCGTCATCGTCAGCCGGGCGCTGCCCGATGTGCGCGACGGGCTGAAACCGGTTCACCGCCGGATTCTTTACGCCATGCACGAAGCGGGCATGACCGCGAACAAGCCGTATAAAAAATCGGCCCGCATCGTCGGTGAAGTCCTGGGTAAATATCATCCGCATGGAGATTCGTCCGTATACGACGCGACGGTTCGTTTGGCGCAGGATTTTTCGACCCGCTACATGATGGTGGACGGGCATGGCAACTTTGGTTCGGTTGACGGCGACTCCGCCGCGGCCATGCGGTATACCGAAGTTCGGATGTCCAAGATCGCCGAGGAAATGCTTGACGACATTCAAAAAGAAACCGTTGATTTCGTGCCGAACTATGATGAATCATTGCAGGAACCATCGGTATTGCCGGCCAAAGTCCCCAATCTGCTGATTAATGGCGCGACCGGCATTGCCGTCGGGATGGCGACCAACATTCCCCCGCACAATCTGGGCGAAGTCGTGGACGGTTTGGTAAAAATGATTGATAATCCGGAGATTTCCCTGGATGAGTTGATTGAAACCATTCCGGGTCCGGATTTTCCGACCGGCGCGTTAATCATGGGCCGCGACGGGATCCGTTCCGCCTACGCGACCGGCCGCGGCGCTGTCCGTATGCGGGCCAACGCCCGCGTCGAACGAATGAGCAATGGCAAACAACGGATCCTGGTTTCGGAAATTCCTTACCAAGTGAATAAAGCCAGGCTGATCGAGACTATTGCCGATTTGGTCCGGAATAAAGTCATTGAAGGGCTGACCGATTTGCGCGACGAAAGCGATCGCAACGGGATGCGAATCGTGATCGAAGTGCGCCGGGACGCAAACCCCGAAGTGTTGTTGAACCAGCTCTACAAGCATACTCAACTTCAGGATACTTTCGGGGTCAATATGCTGGCTTTGGTTGACGGGAAGCCGCGAACTTTGGGCCTGAAGCAAATTCTTTATCACTATCTGGAACATCAGAAAGTCATCATTGTCCGGCGCACGCAGTTCGATCTAAAAAAAGCCCAGGACCGCGCCCATATCCTGGAAGGGTTGCGGATTGCACTGGATCATCTCGATTCGGTCATCAACACGATCCGGGAAGCGCAAACAGTGGACATCGCCAAAACAAACCTGATGGAAATTTTCACCCTGTCGGAACGACAGGCGCAGGCGATCCTCGATTTGCGGCTCCAACGCCTGACCGGACTGGAACGGGAAAAAATCGACCGGGATTATTTTGAAACGATGCAGTTGATTGAGTACCTGCAGTCCGTACTCGCCGACGAGCATAAAGTCTATGGAATCATTCGCGAAAATCTGCTGGAAATGAAAAAACGGTTCGGCGACAAGCGGCGGACGCAAATTATCGGCGAAATGCAGGATTTCTCGCGGGAAGACCTGATCGCGGAAGAGGATATCGTAATCACGATCACTCATTCCGGCTACGTGAAGCGGCAGCCGATCGATACCTACCGCAGCCAGAAACGGGGCGGTCGGGGGATTCAGGGGGCCGGAACCAAGGAAGAAGACTTTGTCGAACACTTCTTCACTGCGACCACGCATCACCAGGTGTTCTTCTTCACCACCCGCGGCCGGGTGTTCGTCATCAAAGGCTATGAGTTGCCGGAAGCGAGCCGGACCGCCCGGGGAACGGCGATCATCAACCTGCTGTCTTTGCAGCCGGACGAAAAAATCACCGCGGTGATCCCCATCCGGCACATCACCGAGGGCTTGTATCTGTTCATGGGAACGCGCAACGGCATCGTCAAGAAGACGGATCTTATGGAATTCGAGACCGTCCGGAAGAACGGCCTGATCGCCATTGTACTGGATGACAACGATGAACTGATCGGCGTAAAACTGACCGACGGCAATCAGCAGATTATCCTGGGAACCCGCGACGGGATGGCCATCAACTTCTCCGAACAGGATGTCCGTTCGATGGGTCGGTCCACCCGCGGCGTCAAAGGAATCAATTTGCAGGAAATGGACTCGATTGTCGGTATGGATACCATGGACCCGAAGGGGCAGGTGCTAGTGGTTTCGGAACTGGGCTTCGGCAAACGCACTTCGGTGGACCAGTACCGGATGCAGTCCCGGGCCGGCAAAGGTCTGATCAATCTGAAAGTAACGGAGAAAACCGGCGCGGTTGTCGGGTTGCGGGTGGTCCGGGCGGATCAGGATTTGTTGCTGATCAATAATGACGGCATTATTATCCGAATGGATGTGGAGCAGATCCGGGTGATCGGCCGCAACACCCAGGGCGTCGCCCTGATGCGCACGGAAGAGAATCAGCGGATCGTGGCCCTGGCGATTGTGGACAAAGCTTCGGAGGACCCGGAGAAACCGACGATCCTCGTGGCGCCGTTAAATAGCGACGAATAAATTAACGAACAATTTTGACGATTCATTGACAAGCGGCGGGATCTATGGTAACATAAAAATCCCAGAAGCGTTGGGGGAGAGGAAGTCGGGCGATCGACTTCCTCCTCTTGACAGAAAAATAAAAAACCTCAAAATAGGTGTTGACACGCCATTATGGTTGTGTTAGTATATAAAAGCCGCCGAAAGACGGGGGTTCCTTGAAAACTGAACAAAGAGAAGCCAAGCAAAGCGTGGAGCCTGCGAG
>CAZRLN010000045.1:0-14241 GCA_964601085.1 uncultured Veillonellaceae bacterium
CGGGAAACATTGCCTTATCCTCATAATCCAGATAGAATATTAAGTATAAAATAGAGAATGACCGCAAATGTTCTGCGGGATTTGGAGGTGGCAGAAATGAAAAGAACTACGAAAAAAGCTGAAATTGATTTTGCCACAATTAAACGGTTTTTAACAAGTGAGAAAGACCGACTGCAGAGAGAATATCACCTGAAAGAAATCGGCATTTTCGGTTCATTTGCACGTGGCGATCAGAAAAAATCGTCAGATATAGATATCCTGGTATCATTTGCTGCCGGTGCGCGCATCGGCGGCCTTCAATTTATTGCCCTGAAACAGGAGCTCTCTGAAAAGCTTGGCCGAAAAGTTCACATTTCCGCTCGAGATTATTTGAAACCCCAAATTGGCAAGGAAATCGAACGGGAAGTCATTTTTCTATGAGCCGACGGCGTGTCTATTCCGACTATGTGCGGGATATTCTCGAAGAACTCCATCTCGTCATACAGTTTACCAAAGGCATGACTTTTGATGATTTTTTGAGTGATATAAAAACACAGCGGGCGATCGAAAAGTGTCTTGGCAACATGGGGGAAGCTTCGAAGAAAATTCCGGATTCAATACGCAAAAAATACCCGGAGATTCCTTTCAAGCAAATGGCGCAAATGCGAGAAATTGTCGTGCATGATTACGATGGAATTAATTACATGATTATTTGGGATACCGTAACAAGAGAGATTCCACCATTGGAAGAGGGCATCGAATCTTTGCTTCAGGCGCTAGAACGTGAGGAGCGGAACAAAGGTTCATAATGCAATTATGTAAAGACCACATGGAGTGGTCTTTTTTGCATACCAATCACTGGAAGGAATCCGCGCTCCGATGTTAAATAGTAAAAGAAGCGCAAGATTTCTCAGGCAGCATTAGGGAGGCGTCGGATGTCTAGCAAAGAAGCTACTGCCCGAATCAAGATCAACCACCTGCTGGAAGCCGCCGGATGGCGTTTTTTTGCGGAGGGCGGTTCACCTGCCAACATACGCCTGGAACCCAGTGTGACAATAAAGTCAGCTGAACTCGATGCGATGGGAGAGAACTTCGAGAAGACTAGCAAAGGGTTCATTGATTTTTTGCTGCTCGATGCCAGAGGCTTTCCGCTGCTTGTGCTGGAAGCCAAGTCGGAAGACAAGAACCCGCTTGTCGGCAAAGAGCAGGCCCGGAAATACGCCAAATCGCAGAACTGCCGTTTTGTTATCCTTTCCAACGGGAACCTTCACTATTTTTGGGATTTGGAACGGGGCAACCCGTACATCATCACTTCGTTTCCAACACCTGCTTCCGTTACCGGTTACCAACAGGTGAAGCCAAATCCGCAGCGCCTTATTGACGAAGAGGTCGGGGAAGACTACATTGTTCTCACCCAGCGCCCGAACTACAAGGCCGAAGCGGCATGGAAGAACCCGGAGGAGCGTCCCGGCTTCATCAGGGACAACAAGCTGCGATTCCTGCGACCTTACCAACTGCGGGCCATCCACTCTGTGCAGCAAGCCGTGAAGGACGGCAAGGACCGTTTTCTGTTCGAGATGGCTACCGGCACTGGCAAAACGCTTACGGCAGCTGCCATCATCAAGTTGTTTTTGCGTTCCGGCAACGCGAGGCGCGTTCTGTTTCTGGTGGACCGCCTGGAACTGGAAGACCAGGCCAAGAAAGCGTTTGCGGCGGTGTTGTCTGCCGATTTCCAAGCGGTCATCTACAAAGAGAACAGGGACGACTGGCGGCGGGCGGAGATCGTCGTCACCACGGTCCAGTCCCTCCTGTTCGGCAACAAGTACCAGCGGCTCTTTTCGCCAACCGATTTCGACCTGGTCATATCCGACGAAGCGCACCGCTCGATTGGCGGCAATGCCCGCGCTGTCTTTGATTTTTTTATTGGCTACAAGTTGGGTCTTACCGCAACTCCACGCGACTATTTGAAGCGATTTGTCAAAGAAACGCCTGCTTCCCGCGACCCCCGAGAGGCGGAGCGGAGATTGCTGCTTGACACCTACCGCACCTTCGGTTGTGAGAACAGCCAGCCCACATTCCGCTATTCGCTGCTCGACGGGGTGAAAGAAGGCTATTTGGTCAATCCGACCGTGGTGGATGCCCGTACCGACATTACTACGGACCTGCTCTCGGAAGAGGGGTTCGTTGTTTCGTTTACAGACGATGCAGGCGAAGACCAGCAGGAAGCATTCAAACAACGGGAGTTCGAGAAGCGTTTTTTTGCCGACAGTACCAACCAACTCTTCTGTAAGACATTTTTGGAGAACGCCCTGCGCGATCCGGTGAGCGGCGAAATCGGGAAGTCGATAGTCTTTGCCGTCAGCCAGAACCATGCGGCAAAGCTGGTCCAAATCCTCAACGAAATGGCGGATCGTATATTTCCCGGGAAATACCATTCCGACTTTGCAGTGCAAGTGACTTCCCAGATTCCCGACGCACAGCAGTTTACCATCAATTTTGCCAACAACAATCTGCTTGGGAACGCCAACTTTCTGCCGACCTACCGCACCAGCAAGGCCAGAGTTTGCGCGACGGTGGGAATGATGACCACCGGCTACGACTGCGAAGATATTTTAAATATCGGCTTATTTCGTCCGATCTTCTCGCCGACCGACTTCATCCAGATCAAAGGACGCGGCACTCGTCTGCACAATTTTCTGGACCAGCTATTCGATGACAGTCTACGGGATGGCATCCAATATCCAAGGAAGACCTCGTTCAAGCTCTTTGACTTCTTTGCCAACTGCGAGTATTTTGAGGAAGATTTCAATTACGACGAGGTGCTGAAGCTGCCGCGCCCATCTTCCCGCAAGCGAAGCGACGGGGATGAGGGAAGAGAAGGGCAGATTTCCGCTACTTATGAACATTTGGGCGAAGATATTTTGTCCACTATCCATGAGGAAACGATTGGCTACGAAGGCATGAAGATCGACCGGATGTTCTACGAGCGGTTTGAAGAAACAGTGCGGGAGAATCCCCAGATTGCTGCTGCCGTGGAGTCGGGCCAGTGGGACCGCGTCATTGACTACGTGAACAAAGAAGTCTTTGACAAGCCGGACGAGTACTACACGCTGGACAAGCTGCGCAGAGCGGCTTCGGTGGATCGCCGCCTGACGCTAAGGGAGATTCTGGAGAAGATTTTTGGCCTGATTCCCCGCTTCAAGTCGAAAGATGAGCTATTGGAAGAGGAGTTTGCCAAATTTGTTGCCGACGCAAAGCCGGAGGAGGCGGAAGCCATTTCGGCCATACGCAACTACTTCAAGGCGTATGTCGTCAGCAACCGGGTGCGTGATATTGTTGAAACCAAACGATTTACCGAACTAGCGACCAATCCGGGATTTTCCATTGGCGACTTCCGTGCTGTGCCGGAAAGATACCGCACACTGGTGCCGGAGTACGTCAAAGATTATGTGTCATTGAACCAATTTGTTGCCTGAGAAGAATGGAGGATTTCTGTGTTAGATTCTGAAACCAAACGCCGCATCGACACGGCCCGCGACATCCTGGTGGGCAAAGTGCCGGATCCGAAAAGTCAGGTGGAGCAGATTACCATTGCCCTGATTTATAAATTTATGGACGATATGGACGCCCAAAGCGAAGAATTCGGCGGCAAGCGCACGTTCTTCGCCAGTGAGTTCGAGCGCTACGGCTGGGCCAAACTGATGCGTTCCGGTCTGGGTGGGTTCGAGATGCTGAATCTCTACTCAGAGGCTATCGCCAAGATGCCGGAGAATCCGGGGATTCCATTGCTGTTCCGCAACATATTCAAAAACGCCTATCTGCCCTACCGGGACCCGGAGACGCTGCGGTCATTTTTGAAGATTATTGACGATTTTTCCTACGACCACAGCGAACGACTCGGGGATGCTTTTGAGTATCTGCTCTCCGTTCTGGGTTCGCAGGGAGATGCGGGGCAGTTCCGCACGCCTCGGCATATTATTGACTTTATGGTGGCGGTGCTTGACCCGAAGAAGACGGAGACGGTGCTGGACCCGGCCTGCGGCACGGCGGGCTTTCTGATTTCCTCCTACAAGCACATTCTCGAGGCCAGCAAAGACGCAAAAGGAAACACCAACCTGACTCCCGACGAACGGGAGCGGTTGGTGCGAAACTTCCGTGGCTACGACATTTCCCCGGACATGGTGCGACTATCTTTGGTGAACCTGTACTTGCACGGGTTTGTCGATCCGAACATTGCCGAGTACGACACGCTGACAAGTCAGGACAAGTGGAACGAGTACGCCGACGTGATTCTGGCCAATCCGCCGTTTATGTCGCCAAAGGGCGGCATCCGGCCCCACAAAAGATTTTCGGTGCAGTCCAATCGCAGCGAAGTGCTATTCGTGGACTACATGGCGGAGCATTTGACGCCGACAGGGCGGGCGGGGATTATTGTGCCAGAGGGCATTATTTTCCAGAGCCAGAACGCCTACAAGCAGCTGCGGAAGGTATTGGTGGAAGAGTATCTGGTTGCGGTGGTGTCATTGCCTGCTGGGGTGTTCAACCCGTACTCTGGTGTCAAGACATCGATTCTGATTCTGGACAAGGCGTTGGCCAAGAAGGCTGGGAGCATCGGTTTCTTCAAGCTAGAGAAGGATGGCTATGGGCTAGGGGCGCAGCGCAGGGCGCTGTGCAGCTGCAACGGAGACAAGCCGGAACTTTGCCCGGAACACAGTGACATCCCACATTCCCACAGAGAAATTGCTGAGTATCTGCGGCAACTGAGGACAGGAGAGGCGGTTGAGGATTTTCAGCCGACGCTGGGACTGATTGTGCCGAAGGAGAAGGTTGCGGCGAACGGTGACTACAACTTGAGTGGAGAGAGGTATCGGGAAAATGGCGAACGCGTTCATGCTTTTCCTACGGTATCTTTTTCTGATTCCGCGCTGTTTCGCGTTGAGAGTGGCGGAACTCCAAAGTCGGAAATTACGGAGTATTGGAATGGAGGCGTTCCTTGGGCAACATTGGTTGACCTTCCTGCAGGTGACTTCATCACAGAGATTTCTTCTACCGAGCGAACTATCAGTGATCTCGGTTTGCGAGAATCATCGGCAAAAATGATTCCGGCTGATTCCGTCATTGTTTCGACACGTGCTACCATTGGCCGAATTGCGATCAATCGGGTTCCTATTGCTACAAACCAAGGTTTCAAGAATGTTGTCATCGAAGATTGTTCTCGAGTGATTCCTGAGTATGTTGCTCTAATGCTTACAAAGCTAGTACCGACAATGCAAGCATGGGCAACCGGGGGTACATTCAAAGAACTTTCTAAATCAAAGTTTTGTGAACTTCAAATCCCTCTGCCGCCGCTGGACGTGCAGAAAGAGATTGTGTCGGAGATTGCGGGTTATCAGAAGATTATTGATGGGGCAAGAGCTGTTGTTGAGAATTATAGACCTAGTATTATTATTGACCCAGATTGGTCCATAACTCCTCTCGGAGAAGTCGTTGAATTTACTAGTGGATATGCTTTTCTCAGCACAAACATGACTTCTTTGCCGGTTGATGCCTTTTCAAGACCAGTTTTTAAAATTGGAAACATCGGGAAATATGGGCGAATCAAATTGGATAATGTCCAATACCATCAATATTCAAATGAATTTTCAAAATTTGCATTGTGTATCGATGATATTGTTGTGGCAATGACTGGTGCAACTGTTGGCAAAGTGGCTTCAATAAACAAGCACGGGTTTCTTCTTAATCAACGAGTCGGTATGATAAGAGCCAAAGAGGGTACAATGCAGTCATATATATTATACTTGTTGCTTAGTGAGAACTTTTATGATTACTGCCAGCTTAATGCAGGAGGAGGTGCTCAGGGCAATATTTCACCTCGGGAAATACTAGAGTATGAAATCCCAGTTCCACCTATCGATTATCAACAAGCCATTGTTGCCGAGATCGAAGCTGAGCAGGCACTGGTTAATTCCGCAAAGAAACTGATCGACCGCTTCGAGAAGAAGATTCAAACCATGCTTGACCGGGTGTGGACCAAAAATAACTAGACCCTTGCAGAAGAAACATCAGTGGAGTCTTAGGCAGGTGTATGTTGACCGGCACGCGCTGCATCGTAAAGTGAACCGCTTTTAGTCCCAACCACCACAACATACCCTTTTTTGCGGACTCTAGGGCGATAGAGAACATGGTGCCTTGTATCAACACATCTATATGGGAGAAGCGTACGGGATCATGCGCGGGGCAAAAAAATACCAATGAAGCGGCACGTTTCAAGGAGGCATCGGCTGTGGCGGTAGAGTGGACGGTGGATTTTTTTAAACCGGAAGATGCGAATGGTGTGGTTGAATTATTCCGCTCTGTATACGGCAATGATTATCACGTGAAAAGCATCTACGATCCGGATCAGTTGATTGCGGAACAACTGAGCGGGAAAACCTATCGCGCGGTGGTACGGACAACTGCGGGCGAGATCATCGGGCATACCGCCTTTTGCGCGACATCGTCGCTCAATCCTCCACTCTATGAAGCCGTTCAGCTGTTGGTCCGCCATGAGTGGCGCGGGACGAACGTGGCGACTGAACTGAATCGATTCGCCATTCCGCAGATTCCCGTCAAGTATGGATTGAAGCAGGTCTGGGGAGAAGCCGTATGCAATCATGCTTCTTCGCAACGGGCATACACCGAGAATCAATACGCTGAAACAGGCTGCGAGATAGATTTACTGCCCGGTACAGGGATGGCTCGATCGATGAAGGCGGCCGATACCGGACGCGTGGCGGTGATCGTAGTTTTTCGGCCCTATGAAGACCGACCGCAGAAGATTTATTTGCCGCCGGTTTATTGGAAACAATTAGAATATCTCTATGCGGATTTCGATCACGGTCATCACTTCCTTCCCGGTGATGGGCCTTTGTCCGCCGAACAACCGACGCAGGGAAAACTGGAGCTTTATTCGCAAGTGGCGGTGGCGCGAATGAATTTTACGGTGATCGGCAGTGACTTTGCCGACCTGCTGACAAAATTCGACCATCAGGCCAGTGAAAACGGCATTCGGGTGTCTCAGGTTTTTCTGCCGCTCACGGTGGCGGCGACCGGGGAAGCGGTGGATATCCTTCGCCGGTGCGGGTATTTTCTGGGCGGAGTCATGCCCCGTTGGTTCGGCGACGATGGACTGTTGATGCAGAAGGTGCTGGGATCGCCAAATTTTGAAGGGATTCGTCTCTACACCGACCGGGCGAAGAATATTTTGGAGCTGGTAACAGCGGACTGGCGGCGTGCGGTTGGCCACAACTGACATCGTAAAGTTGGGCGGTGCGCAGGGGCTTCTATTGCTTTGCAAGGGGGATGCGGAATGAGCTGCCACATCGAAAGGTGTAAGGAAAAGATGGAAAACCGCCTAAATTTACTGATCGATATGATCAAGATCGATACGCCAGGTGCATTAAGCGGATGAATTCCTTTGGTTGGAGGATTATTGGTCAGCGGTCGACTTCTATAGGAATTTTGCCTTGCGTCAAGTGGGCGGAGGAACAAAGCAGCAGCAGGAATAGCTTGAAATGCGATGGAAAATAGTAGATTAAGTAGATAGGCGGATAGAGTATGAAGATTTCTAAGAACGATGCGTTGTTATGGTTTGACTTTTTTTCACAATTGCCGGAGAACGAAGAAATTAGTATAAAACATGAGGAAATCATTTACGCTACTTTTGCGCAAATTGAGGCAGCGGTTGATCACAGAAACGAGGCGCTGATTTCAGAAATCGGCAGGCTGAAGACCTTGGAGAACAGAACGCTATTTGTAGGAAACGAAAGCAAATTTCCTCACGGATGCCGCTCTTGCCTGTTGGGAAGCGGCTTAAGTGCAATCCGAAAAACAAACAAATGCAATTTGAAGTGCAAGTTTTGTTACAATTATGGCGAACTGGAAAATATTCATCCGGTTGGTGAAGGGATGTGGGAAATCGGCGGCACGAAGTTTTACGAGAAGGATATGGACCTGCTTCTTTCCATTTATCCCAAACCCACCGGCATTTCCTACGTTTATTTAGAACCCTTCATGGAAATTGAAGGTTATTATTCGATGATCAGGAAATTCAGGGAGGCTCAAATTCATCAGCATTTGTACACCAATGGCACGTTGGCGACGGAAGAGAGCTTGAAAGCCTTGGGGGAAGCCGGTCTGAATGAGATACGCTTCAATCTGGGCGCTTCTGATTGTTCGGACAAGGTAATTGAAAATATCGGCTTGGCGAAAAAATATATTCCAGGCGTAGGCATTGAAACGCCAATGACTCCTGAGTTTTTCGGAGCATTTTTTGAGAAAAAGCAAGCAATTTTGGCAACAAATCTCGATTTTATCAATTGCGCTGAATTACATTTAAATGAGAATAACATCGGCAATTATTCCGGGGAAAGTATGTATATTTCCAGACATGGTTATATATCGCCAATTTGGAGCAGGGAATTTACTTTGAAATTCATGAAAATAGCGGATTATGAAAACTGGGATCTGGCGGTTCATGATTGCTCAAACGACACAAAGTTTGCCAGAAGTTTAAATTTGAGCAGCAAAGCGGGCATGTGGTTCGGCGCCAGTAATTATGCCAGTGAGTTTTCTATGATTCCATACGAAATATTTATACCCATACTGAATGATGACAGTTTCCAATTTTTAAGTGAAGAAGAATTGCCTGACGACTATAAACCGGCTACTATTAATTTTTAGAATGAATCGCAGAAAACCGGAAGATATTGCAGCAGGCAAAACATAAATAGCTGCAGGTGCTGTAAGGAGAGAAAAATGGCAGTTGTAAAATGCACAAAATGCGGAAAAGTGTTTAACACCGAGGGTGCAATACTGAAACCGACAGGCGATGGCGGATATGCCGAATGTTGCCCCGAATGCGGGGGCACGTGCGCATATGGCGTGGACGAGTTCCAATACGACGAGGATAGATTATGGAAAGGGTTTTAGAAAAAGTGGGACAGTCAGCCAAGAGTATATAAGGTTGGGGAAGCATTTCGCAAAAAATGACGAAGAGGTGGATTTCAATGACTGCAAATGTAAAAAAATCGTTGCTCGGCTTATGTCTCTTATTCTTGGTCATGATGGTTCCGCAACCTGCGGAAGCCATCAACATTGTTTTTGAGAATCCCTATCCGCACACCTTGTGGGCGGCTGTCGTATATTATGAGGATGCGGCCGGCACATGGGCAACCAGAGGCTGGTACAAAGTCGAGCCGCATGCAAGTAGAAACCTGAATTTTTCTTCCTCAACGAAGCGGGATTCCGTCTATATCCATGCGTTTACCAGCGAGGCAAGCTGGGGCGGCGCCGGGGAGAATGCGATTCGGAAAACGGTGATCAAGGAGCCTTTCAAATATTATGACGGCGAGTCCTGCCCGGCGGGCAACAACCGGCGACAGGTCTCCTTTGACCGGTGGTATGTGGAAAATGACGGCGTTGTTTATTGGCGTCCCTGATTATAAAAAAAGATGAGCGGTTCCCTTGCTACATGGTCGGCGTTCATTCGATGAATCCATGCATAGAAAAAAGGCTGGTCAGACAGCGTGTCCGATCAGCCTTTCCATAAGTTCCGGGGTTGCTTGGGAGTGACGGTCAGTCCGATGACTGCCGGTTTTCGGGATGGCCACGGCACTATGAATCGTTCTCCAGATCGATCGTATATACCACGCATTGTTGTTTGCCGCGGTTTTTGGCCCGATAGAGGGCGATATCGCTCTTTCGCAGCAGGTCCTCCAACTGGACTTTGGATTCGCCGGACACGGTCGCGATGCCGATGCTCACCGACAATGCCTGCATCGAGGCGGTTCCGGGAAAATGTTCCCGGATCGTCTTGATCATGGCGTTGGCTTTGTCAACCAACCGTTCGACGCTGGTTTTGCCGAGGACGGCGATGAGAAATTCATCCCCGCCCATCCGCACACAGATATCGTCCGGGCAAAGCGACCGCAGCAGCCGACCGGTTCGCTGGAGGATCTTGTCCCCGAAATGGTGGCCGTAACGATCGTTGATCTGTTTGAAGTTGTCCAGGTCGATATACAGGAGGCTGATGCAGTCCGAAGGCGTGTTGGGATCGACGTTTTCGTAAAGATAGCGGCGAGTATACAAGCCGGTGAGCTGGTCGGTGTAGGCGATTTTTCGCAATTGATCGCGAAAGCCTCGTTCCATGGTCACATCGCGGAAAATGTTGAGCGTGCCGACAAAATTGGCAAAGAAATCATAAATCGGCTCTTTGTGAATTTCCAGGATGAGCTCCGACCGCTTATGCGACAGGCCGAGTTCACGGTCCGGTTCGTAATAGAGCAGATTGGGCGGGTTTGCCGCCTTGTCGGCAAAGGCTTCGCAGATGGGGTAGGAACGGCCGACGACCTCTTCCTGGATGACCTGAAAATACTCCTCGAATTTGGGATTGACAGAGATCACCTGTTCATCAGTGTCGGTGACCATGACGGCGAACGGCATGGTGCGCAGTATAAGCTCCAGTTTAGCGTCGGTGTTTCGCAGCTCGGTCACGTCCTGCGCCACGCCGACCGTGCCGATGAGTTCGCCGCGGTCGTCGAAGATCGGTGATTTATAGGTTTTCAACTGGCGCATTCCCTGTTGTCCGGCCACCGTTTCATCGAACACGCCCGGCTGCTTCGACTCAATCACGACAGAGTCGGTATCCAGGCAGACATAGTCGCTGTTTTCGTAGACTTCTTTCGGAATGCTCCAGATATGGTAGTGGTCGTAGCCTTCGATGTCGTGCCGGGCTTTGTTCACCGCCGAACAAAATCCGTCGTTCACCTTGACATGGATGCCGTCCAGCCGCTTGAACCAGATCAGGTCCGGCACGCTGTTGATCAGCGTATCCAGATATTTTTGACTCAGAAAATATTTGCGATCCTCGATCAGCTGTCGGATGAGTTTTTGGCAGCGAAACCGGATCAATTCAGCGGAGAAGGGTTTGGGCCAGATGTCCGCCAGTGATTGGCAGGCGGATTCTGAAAGCAGCGACGGAGCCGCTGCGTCCAGGCAGAGGACCAGCGCGGCCTGGGCGGATAGCTTTTCGATCATGCCCGGCGCAGGGTCGCCAAGATCGTGGATCAGGAGGTCACAAACGGGACACTCTTTTGGGTCCAGACTGCCAATTGCGGACAGGGACATAGTAAATCCTTCGGACATCGGCATTGGTGTGAGCATCGCGGCCAAATCGCCGCTTTGGCTGGCGATGACAATGTCGATCTTGCGACGGTGCATAAGGGTACCCCCGATATAGACTCTTTTGTATGCTGTATATATAATATCAAAAACTATTCTTAGTTGTCCATTTTCTGACGATGTATTCGCCGGTGATGGATGAGAAAAATATTAATGGAAATGGAGTGGCGACAATGACGTTTTTGGAAGAAGCCCGGGAGATCAGCAATGAGATCATCGCCTGGCGGCGGGAACTGCACAGGATTCCAGAGATCGGCCTGATCCTGCCGCAGACGGCGGCGTTTGTGAAGGCGCGTCTGGCGGAGATGGGAATCGCCTATACGACGTTCGAGCGGCACTCGGGAATCGTGGCCCTGCTTGGGCCGAATCCCGGAAAAACGATCGCGCTGCGGGCGGACATGGATGGGCTGCGCATCAACGAGGAATCGGAAATCGAATACCGGTCGCAGAACAACAACATGCACGCCTGCGGTCATGACGCCCACACGGCGATCCTGCTGGGCGTCGCCAAATTGCTGAAGCGGCACGAGGCGGAGCTGAACGGGCAGGTGAAGCTGCTATTCCAGCCGGCGGAAGAGGGGCCGGGCGGGGCATTGCCGATGATCGAGGACGGCGTGTTGGAGAATCCGAAGGTCGACGCCATTCTGGCGTTGCACATGGACCGGAAGATTCATTCGTTCCCCTGCAAAAACGGCGACGTGATCGTTAAATACGGCAACAGTTCGGCGGCCGACGATCAGGTGGACATCACCATCATCGGCAAGAGCGGTCATGGCTCCGAGCCGCACCGCTGCATCGATCCTATCGTCGTGTCCAGTTTGGTGGTAACGGCGATCCAGCACATCATCAGTCGGGAGATCAGCCCGTTTTCGCCCTGCGTGATCAGCTTCGGCACGATCACCGGCGGGCAGGGCGCGGAGAACATCATCCCCAACACGGTCGTGCTGCACGGGACGATCCGGAACCAGGATCTGGAGGTTCGGGAATTCGTATTCCGGCGGATCGAGGAGATCGTCAAATACATCACAAAAGCAATGCGCGCCGATTACCAGCTGACCTACCTGAACGGCTACCCGCCGACGAAGAACGATCCGGCGATGATGGACGGCTTCCTGGCATCGGCGCGGCAGATCCTGCCGGCGGCGGACATTCACGTCAGCGAGGAGGACAGCATGGGCGGCGAAGACGCCGGTTTTTTCTACCAGAAAGTTCCCGGTTGCTTCTTCCGTCTCTACAGCGCGGCGCCGTTTACGGACGGAGAGATTTATCCGGCGCACAGCTCCCGGTTTGTCCTCGACGATTCCGTTCTATACCGGGGAACGGCCCTGTTTCTGCAAAATATTTTTGACCAGCTACGCGTTACTGTGGTAAAGTAATAAGAGCAAATTTTAATTAAAGGGGTCGTTAATCATGAACACGAAACAAACTCGTTGGCAAGTCATCCTGGCGCTGGTACTGGCCTTGGTGATGGCGTTGACGCTCGCCGGTTGCTCCTCCACGCCGGAAAAGAAGCCCGCCGCTAATGCGCCGGCTGCCTCCGCCGATGAAAGCCTGGCCAAAATAAAGGCCAAAGGCCGCCTGGTGGTCGGAGTCAACGCTGAATTTGCGCCATTCGAGTTCCACGCGATGGTCAACGGCAAGGATACGATCGTTGGGTTCGACCTGGATCTGGCCCGGGACATCGCCAAAGACATGGGCGTACAGCTGGAACTGAAGGAACTGGCCTTCGACGCGCTGCTGACCACCTTGCAGTCCGGACAGATCGACGTGATCATTTCCGGGATGTCGGCCACGGCGGAGCGCCGCAAGAGCGTGGATTTCTCCGAAGTCTACTACCGCGGCGAGCAGGTGCTGCTGACCACGAAGGATAATCTGGGCAAATTCAACAGCTTCAGCGACCTGAAGAATCAGAAGATCGGCCTGCAACTGTCTTCCCTGCAGGACAAGCTGATTACCACACTGATTCCGGACGGCAAGTTCACGAAGATCGAGAGCATGAACACGCTGTTCCTGTCCCTCAAATCCAAACAGATCGACGGAATCGTGACCACGCGGATCGTCTGCCAGATGGCGATGGCCGCCAATCCGGAATTCGTGATCGCGGAAAAAGTGAAGATCGACGATTCGTCGCTGAACAGCCCGGGCGTGGCCGTGGCCATGCGCAAGAATTCCGCCGCCCTGAAAGCGCAGATCGACAGCACGGTCAAGCGGCTGAACACTTCCGGCCAGATGCAGAAATATGTCGAAGCGGCCGCCAAGCTGGCCGGCTCGACCCAAGGCAAAAAATAAATTAAATTGGCAAACCCAGGATAGGGGAAAAACGTGGATTTTAGTTTTGCGGAAACATATCTGCCGATGTTTTTCAACGGCATCAAACTGACGTTGATCATTTCGGTGATCGCGATCATTCTGGGGACGATTGTCGGGGTTTTCGTCTACTTTATGAAAACCTCCCGCCTGTCCTTCGGGAAAGTCTACCCGCTGCGCGTGGCCGCTTTCGCCTTCATCGAAACGATGCGCGGCACGCCGGTCCTGCTGCAGGTGCTGGTGGCCTATGTGCTGGTCAGCATGAGCCCGAACTCGTCGGACCTGCCCAGCAACATGGTGGCGCTGATCGCCAGCATCAGCGCGATCAGCCTCAATTCCAGCGTGTATATCGCCGAAATCGTCCGGGCGGGGATCCAGTCCGTGCCCCGGGGGCAGATGGAGGCGGCCCGGAGCCTGGGCATGCCGAATATGATGGCGATGCGGGAAATCATCATGCCGCAGGCGATCAAAAACATCCTGCCGGCGATCGGCAACGAATTCGTCGCGGTCATCAAAGGGTCGTCGATGGCCTATGTCCTGGGGATCGCTGAATTGACCTTCACCGCCAAGGTTGTCCAGGGGGCCACTTATAAGGGCTTGGAACCGCTCCTTATTTCCGCCCTGTTCTATCTGGTCCTGACCTTTTCGCTGGGCCGGTTGGTCGGTTGGGCCGAAAGGAGGATGAAGGCCAGTGATTCGCATTAACGGCCTGTACAAGGATTTCGGCGACAACCA
>CAZRLN010000045.1:14341-16621 GCA_964601085.1 uncultured Veillonellaceae bacterium
CCCATGCTGGTGAAAAAAGTATCCCGGGAGGCGGCGCACGAAAAAGCGGTGTCGCTACTGAACCGGGTGGGCCTGGCGGAAAAGGAGAACGCCTACCCGTCCTCCCTGTCCGGAGGCCAGCAACAACGGGCGGCGATTGCCCGGGCCCTGGCCATGGAGCCGGACGTCATGCTGTTTGACGAACCGACCTCGGCTCTCGATCCCGAGATGGTCGGCGAAGTGCTGGGCGTCATGAAGCAACTGGCGAACGACGGGATGACCATGGTGATCGTTTCCCACGAAATGGGCTTTGCCCGCGAAGTGGGCGACCGGATTTTGTTTATGGACGACGGGCAGATCGTCGAGGAGGGGCCGCCGGAGCAGATGTTCAACAATCCACAGCATCCGCGGACCCGGGACTTCCTCTCGAAGGTGCTGTAAACTACCGGGTTTGCCCGGAACGGAAAACAATTGAACGGAATGGCCAAGGGGCTGGTTGAAAGCGATGATGCTTCCTACCAGCCCCTTGCAGGTTGATTCACTGTCTGGGGTCAACCCAACAGTTTTTTTGTCGCGATTTTCAGGATTTTGACGCCGTTTTCCAGGGCGTCAGTGTCAAAATGCATATCCGGATGGTGCAGGCCGGGAACGGCATTGACGCCGAGTCCCCAGAACCCGGCTTTCAGGCTGGGCTTTTCCCGGGTGTAGAAAAAGAAGTCCTCGCCGCCCGGCGTGTAAATTGGCGCCATCACGCCGGCTTCGCCCAACGTTTCCCGGATGGACTCGGTCAGGACGGCGGTGATCTCGTCATTCAGTTCCGCCGCCGGGATTTCTTTGACCAGTTTGGCGTCTACTTTGGCGCCGAGGGCCGCCACGCCGTTTTGCACGGCTTGCAGGACTTTGGCTTTCAGTTCGTCCATGACCGGGTTGAATTGCGCCCGGATGTCCCAGCAGATCAGGGCGTCGGCAGGAATCGCGTTGGTCACGCCTGAGTCGCACAAAAAGCGGGTCGCCTTGGCGCTGCAGGACAGGTTGGGGTCCAGGCGGATGTTGTTGACGGTGTGAATAGCGCTGACGGCGGCCTGGATGGCGTTGACTCCCAGGTGGGGCCGGGCGCCGTGGGCCGGTACGCCGGTGATGCGGGCTTCGACCGTACCGGAGGCGGAGTAGTGGATCGCCGGGCTGGCCTGGCCTTTTTTGCATTCTTCTGCCGGCCGGATATGGAGGCCGAGCAGGACGTCCACGTCGTCAATGGCGCCGCCCCTGATCATGGCCAGGGCGCCGGCGCCCAGTTCTTCCGCCGGTTGAAAAATCACTTTCAGCCGACCCTTTTTTATGGCCTGTTCCTGGAGCAGTTCTTCGGCGGCCGTCAAAACCATCGAGGAATGGGCGTCATGGCCGCAGGTGTGGCGGGCGCAATGCACGCCGTCAATCACATGGCCGAGGGCGTCCATGTCGGCGCGCAGGGCCAGGGTCGGTCCGGCGACGCCGCTGTCGAATACACCGACGATTCCCGTGGTGTCGCCGACATTGCGGGTGACTGCGAAACCCGCCGACTCCAGCTGATCCGCCAGATAGGCGGCGGTTTTTATTTCTTGAAAGCCGATTTCCGGGATAGCATGCAGATGATGATATCGTTCCAGCAACAAAGACAACAGGACCGCCTCCTTATTGTTTCAGTAGTTTTTTCGCCGCGTAAATCAAAACGTCTTTGCCTTTTTCGAGGGCGTTCTTGTTGAATGTCATGGCGGGATGGTGAATTCCCGGCGTCAGGTCGCAGCCCAGGCCGAAATAGCCCGCTTTGAGCGAGGGCTTTTCCTTGATAAAGAAGTGGAAGTCTTCGCCGCCGGCCGTCTTCACCGGCGCGTGCAGGCCCGCCGGTCCATAGACGGCCGTGATCGCTTCCGCCAGCAGTTCAACCATCTCGCTGGAATATTCAGCGGCGGGAATCCCCTGATAATGCGTTACGTCGACAGTGGCGCCGACCGTCGCGGCGCCGGCTTCGATCGCGACTTTGGCTTTGTCCAGAAGTTTGACCATCGTCGGGTTTAGTTCGGATCGGACGTCCCAAGTCACGGTCGCTTCCGCGGGAATGGCGTTGGTGACGCCGGAATCGCAGTGAAAACGCGTCGGCTTGATGCTGTAGGATTCGTTCGGGTTCAGGCGCAAGGCATTGACGGCCGTGATTGCAACCGCGGCGGCGTCGATTGCGTTGACTCCGAGATGAGGGCGGGCGCCGTGGGCCGGCACGCCGTGAAACACGCCCTGCAGCCTTTCGGAAGCGGCATGATATAAAGCCGG
>CAZRLN010000045.1:16721-20987 GCA_964601085.1 uncultured Veillonellaceae bacterium
TGACCCAGCGCGTCCATATCGGCGCGCAGAGCGACGGTTGGGCCCGGTGTCCCGCTGTCGAAGACACCGACGACGCCGGTGGTTCCGCCGACGTTTTCCGAGACGGTGAAGCCGGCCTTGCGCAACTCGTCGGCCAGAAACGCGGCCGTCTTGTGCTCCTGGAATCCCAGTTCGGGTATGGTGTGCAGAAAATCATAACATTCGATGACTCTTGACATGGTATCCCCTCCCTATCGATTGGCTTGATTGTAACGAATTTTGCGTTGGTTTTCAAGCCGACGGCGAATTAGTGTCGGCGACAGGACAACGCGAAAATAAATGGGAATGTCCATTCGGTAGGGACGATGATTCGAAATTCGAAACCATTATTGACTTATCGGCGAATAATCCGTATAATTCGTTGCATACTGATTACAACGAGGAGGAGTATTGATGGCCGAAGAAAAGAAAACGCAGCCCGCCAGTGAATGGAAGGCCGGCCCGGGCGCTTACGTCGCCCTGATTGTCGCGATTGTGTTTTTCTCGGGACTGTTGATGAAAGTCGATGGCATGAAATGGCTCAGCGCGTTTGACTTTACCACGTTGGGCGGCAAGTTCGGAACGATGAAGGAGCCGCTTAAAAACAATTTCATGGGCGCCGGCGGAATCAGCGCCCGGGCAGGATTCCTGTTCGCCCTGTCATTGGCGCCTTCCGTGATGCTGGCGCTGGGATTTTTGGAGATTTTTACGCACTACGGCGCCATTCGTGCGGCGCATAAAATGCTGACCCCGTTGCTCAAGCCATTGCTGGGGATTCCTGGGCTCACCGGCCTGGCGCTGATTACGGACCTGCAAAGCACAGATGCCGGTGCGGCGCTGACCAAAGAATTGTATGACGAAAATCAGATCACCAAGAAAGACCTGGTGGTGATGAGCGCCTGGCAGTATTCCGGCGCTGGGATGATCAGCAATTATTTTTCGATTGGCGTAGCCTTGTTCACATTCCTGACAGTGCCGGTGATCCTTCCCCTGATTCTGATGTTCGTACTGAAGTTTGTTGGCGCCATTTTCGTTCGGTTTGTCCTGAACACCGTTTACAAGGAGGATTTCCAAGATGAGCAATAATGCAAAACCTGCCGCTTCGAGCAACCCTTTCGACATTTTTGTCATTGGTGCGCGCAAAGGATTCCAGGTTGCCATAAATAACTTGATGCCGAACATCATGATGGCGTATGTCATCGCGGAAATCCTGAACCTGCTCGGCGCGATGCAGTTTATCGGCAAGGTTTTCGCGCCGATGATGGGGATCTTTGGCTTGCCCGGCGAGGCGGTCACTGTGCTCCTCACCACCTGGCTCTCTTCCTCGGCCGGAACCGGCGTGGCCGTTAGCCTGCTTACGAAAGGCATTTTGAATGGAACACACGCTTCCATCCTGATCCCCGCGTTGTTTCTGATGGGGGCCCAATTGCAGTATATGGGCCGGTTGCTGGGTGTGGCCGATGTGCCGAAAAAATACTGGCCGCTGCTAATGCTGGCGAGTATTCTCAACGCCTGCATCGCCATGATCGTCATGAGGTTCTTTGTGTAAGAAAGAAATTCACACACAGCATAAAAAGTTGCGGGAAGATTCCTTCTCCCGCAATTTTTTTTGCCCGAAATCAGAAAACGGTGGCGTGGATAGCAGCAGGGTTATTCAACCATGGCGGCGAAGAAATGATTGAGCGGCGCAGAATGCGGTTGAATACACAAGCGACTACGGTGATGGTTACAGGTAAAGGAGATTTTTGAATGCCAAAGATTGTTAGTCTAGTGCCCAAGTGGAGATTTGAAGCGGCGGGGGTAACTCCTCCGGAAGCCTGGGAAACGATTTTTGTCGATGGCGAAGATGATGAGGTATTGCTGGCGGCCTGCCATGACGCCGACGTGTTGTTGGCGCCTCCCGGCTTTCAGAAAATCACTGCGAATTTGTTGCGCGGCAGCGGTCGCCTAAAACTGGTGCAGGAATCCGGCGCGGGATTCGACGGCGTGGACATCCAAACGGCCCGGGAACTGGGAATTCCGGTCGCAAATGTTCCCGGCGCCAATGCCCATGACGTGGCGGAATATACGATCGGCCTGATGATCGCGATGCAAAGGGCCTTGATTGTCGCCGATCGGGAAACGAAAGCCGGCCAATATTCGAAAGTTCGCAAACAGATGTTTTTGCGGGGATTGGGCGATATGCCGGGCAGCACGATCGGACTGGTCGGCCTGGGGGCCATCGGTCGCCGGGTGGCGGAAATCGCCCGATTCCTCGGCGCCAAAGTAGTGTATTACAATCGGACCCGATTGTCGCCGGCGCAGGAAAACGACCTCGGCATCGAATATCGCTCGTTGCCGGAGCTATTGGCGCAAAGCGATATTGTCAGCCTGCATATTCCGCTGACGGCTGAGACCCGGGGATTGATCGGCAAAAAAGAAATGCTGCTGATGAAATCCAGCAGCACTCTGATTAATACCGCCCGGGGCGATATTGTCGACCAAACCGCCTTGGTGGAGATGTTGGAAAGCGGCAGGATCGCCGGGGCGGCGGTGGATGTGTTTTATCCCGAGCCGCCGCCGACCGACCATCCTCTGCTGAATCTCTCGCCGGCGGCGCGGGATCGGCTGATCGTGACGCCTCACATGGGCGGCGTCACCGCAAATGCTTTCCGACGGATGCTCGATGGCGCGATCGAAAACATCCGCCGTGTCTGCGATGGCGAAGCGCCTCAAAACGTGGTCAACGGTCTGTAATCGGCTGCTTAACAGCCGAAGGACTGTTCGGTCCGTTCGATGATCTCATCCTGCAGCTCTTTGCTGAGGTTGTGGAAATGGTCGCTATAGCCGGCGACCCGGACAATCAGGTCCTTATACTCGTCAGGATGGTTTTGCGCGTCGATCAGCGTCTGCCGGTCGATGACGTTGAATTGGATGTGGTGGCCGTCTAGGCTGAAATAGGAACGAATCAGCGAGACCATGTTTTCCAGGCCCCGGTCGCCGGCAACGACGGCCGGGGTGAATTTTTGGTTGAGGAGAGTCCCACCGGTCTGTAAATGATCCATCTTCGAGGCCGATTTGATGACGGCGGTCGGTCCGCGCCGGTCCGCGCCCTTGTCGGGAGAGATTCCCTCGGACAGAGGCTTTTGCGCCAACCTGCCGTTGGGGCTGGCCCCCATGACCGCGCCGAAATATACGTGGCAGGTGGTCGGCAGCATGTCGATCCGGTAGAAACCGCCTTTGCGATTGGACCGGCCGGTCACTTCATCGTGGTAGGCGCGAAACGCCCGGATCATCAGCGCGTCGGCGTAGTCGTCGTCATTGCCGTATTTGGGCGTTTTTTCGCAGACCCAGTGATGGAGACGGTCGTGGCCGACGAAATTGTCCTGGAGCGCGGCCAGCAGCTCGGCCATGGTGAAGCGTTGGTTGTCAAAAATGTTGTACTGGATGGCGGCCAGGCTGTCGGTCAAAGTGCCGATGCCGACCCCCTGAATGTAGCTGGTGTTGTAGCGGGCCCCGCCGGCATTGTAATCCATGCCCTTTTGGATGCAGTCGTCGACGCAGATCGACAGGAAGGGCACGGGCATCCGGGTGGCGTACAGCTTTTCGATCATATGGTTGCCCTGGACTTTGATGTCGATGAAGTGGTGCAACTGGCGGCTATAGGCGTCGAACAGCTCGTCGAAGGAGCTAAATCCTTTCGGGTCGCCGGTCTGGATGCCCAAGCGGAGGCCGCTGACCGGGTCGAAGCCGTTGTTGAGCGTGATTTCCAGGACTTTCGGCAGATTGAAGTAACCGGTCAGGATATAGGCTTCCTTGCCGAACGCGCCGGTTTCCACGCAGCCGCTGGCGCCGCCCTGGCGGGCGTCGACGATCGATTTTCCGGCGTTCAGAAGCTCCTGAATGATGGCGTCGGTATTGTAAAAAGCCGGCTGTCCCCAACCTTTGCGGGAGATTTCACAGGCTTTCCTCACGAAGGCGTGCGGAGTTTTCTTGCTGATCTGGACGTTGGAACTCGGCTGGAGCTGCTTGAGTTCGTCCATGGTTTCCAGAATGAGATAGGAAACTTCGTTGACGCCATCCGATCCGTCAGGGGCGACGCCGCCGGTGTTGAGGTTGGCGAAGTCGGTGTAGGTGCTGCTTTCCTTGAGGGTGATCCCCACTTTTGGCGGCGCCGGCTGGTTGTTGAACTTGATCCAGAAGCACTGGAGGAGTTCCTTGGCCTGCTCGCGCGTCAATGTTCCGGCGGCGAGCTCCTGCCGGTAAAAA
>CAZRLN010000046.1:0-18067 GCA_964601085.1 uncultured Veillonellaceae bacterium
TGCGTGCCGAAGCCGCAAAACACCATTCTTCATCCAAGATTCAATGGATCGATGACAAGTTGCCTGCATTGTCAGAAGTGACAAGACTCGGCTTGTTTTTTGATTTCATTCTTCTCAGCGCAGTGTGGATGCATCTGCCGACGCCCGATCGCCCGCGCGCGTTCCGAAAACTCGTTAATCTGTTAAAACCAGGCGGGTTTATGGCAATCACCCTGCGAAAAGGGGAGTTGGATCAAGAACGCGAGTTTTATGATGTTTCTGTGGAAGAACTTGAAAAACTAGCCCGCGATCACGGCGCGTATATCGCAAAAGTTGTCGATGCAGATGACGCACTCGGCAGAACCGGTTTGCAGTGGGTTCAAATCGTAATTAAGCTCCCCGATGATGGAACCGGCTCCTTGCCGATTTTGCGCAGCATAGTGCTGAATGATACAAAATCATCAACTTATAAGTTGGGACTGCTCAAAGCATTGGCGTTGATTGCTGAAAGCGCTTCAGGTTATGCGAAACATATTGAGGATGATGTTGTCACCGTTCCGCTTGGCCTGGTGGGGTTATATTGGTTGCGGCTCTATAAACCGTTATTATGCAATGAATTTCCGCAGGCCCCAAACAACATAGGACTCGAGAGACTAGGCTTCGTCAAAGATTCTTTCAAGAGGCTAATTCAAAAGCCGGAGTTTGAGTGGAAAACAGGTGCGGCGTTCACAGCCGAGTATGCCCTGGATTTGCATGATTCAATCAACGCTGCCTGTTCAACAATTTCGCATATGCCGGTCCGATACATCACTTATCCCCAGGGCGGGCAAATTTTCGCAGCCGAATTGAAGGCTTATGGACGACGGCCAACGGCAATTCTGTTGGAAGATAACTATTTAAGTCGATTTGGCGAATTGAAAGTTCCCGCGAAAACTTGGAATACACTCGTTCGTTTTGGCGCCTGGATTCTGCCGGCAATCGATGCCGAATGGCTGCGCTTAATGCAGAATTATGCCAAAGGACAAGACCGGCCTTTGCTGAATGCACGCACTCTTCATTCCGCGATGAAATGGAGTGATCCGGAAAGGGATACCAAGTTTGTACGAAAGATTGCTGAACAAATCATGGAATCGGGCCATCGCATCGGGTGTGTGTGGACGAATTCATCATTGAAAATGAAAAATTTGCAGATCGATCACTGCCTTCCCTGGGCAGTCTGGTCCTGTAATGACTTGTGGAACTTGCTCCCGGTTTCCGATAAGGCGAATAATTCAAAAAGGGATCGCCTGCCAACGGTTGACCTGATTGATCATGCCAAAGATCGAATCTCGGAATGGTGGGCAGTGGCGTACCATCAGGGAAAAACGGAAGATACACTCGCCGAACAATTTGAAATTGAAGCGCGGGCATCCTTGCCAGGATTAGCGAATGATACGGGAAAAGGATTAAGTCCGGAACAAATGATTGACGCATTGAAATTGCAGCGACTTCGGCTGAAGCAGGATCAGCAGGTTGCGGAATGGAGTATTTAGTGAGAAGCGAATATGACAAACTCGTCCGGGACCGGATTCCGGAGATCATCCGGGCGGCGGGAAAACAGCCGGTGACGCGGACGGTGACGGGGCCGGACGAACTCAGGCAGCGCCTGATCGACAAGCTCGCCGAGGAGATGCAGGAGTACCGCGAATCAGGCTCGCTCGAAGAAATCGCCGACATCCTGGAAGTGCTGCAGGGCCTGGTCGAGCAGGTCCACGGCGTGAAGTGGGAGGAGGTCCGCGTGATTCAGGGTCGCAAGTGGGAGGAGCGCGGTGGCTTCGCCCAGGGCATCATCCTGGAGCGGGTCGAGGAGAAATAGGCCGGGAGGCGGGAGGTGACAGTTTGCGGACAACAGCCTGTTTTCTGCCTGAACACCCGCGATACTTTCTCAGTGCAGGCGAAGAAACCGGAACTAATTACACACATCAAATAAATGTAGGGAAATTATTTTATTTTTTACCTACGTTTTCTTGATATCGGTAACGTTTGCCTATATACTAAAACTGCGAAGGGGGCGGGTTATCTTGGACTACAGTATTGCATTGCTGCCGCCGGAAGCGGATTTGGAAACAAAGCAGGTGCTCAAACGCTTGGCTGGCGCACATCGTGCACTGGCGGAATTAAAAGGTTTTGCCGATACCATGCCCAATAAAAATATTCTCATTAACGCCGTGACCATCAATGAGGCAAAGGATAGTTCGGAAATCGAAAATATCATTACCACTCACGATGAACTGTTCAAAGCCATGTCGCAACCGAACTATCAGAATCCCGCCGCCAAAGAGGTTGTGAACTATCGGACAGCGTTGTGGAAGGGTTATGAAGCGATAAAAGATACGCAGATTCTTACCAGTAACATGATGGTTGAGATACAGCAGAATATAGAAAAAAACCGTGCGGGAATCCGTAAATTGCCGGGAACCGTGCTAAAAAACGAAGCGACTGGCGAAGTGGTATATACTCCGCCAAGCGGAGAACAAGAAATTATGGCGCTGCTGAGCAACTTGGAGCGTTATATGAACGATGATCATGACGGGATAGATCCGCTGATTAAGTTGGCGGTTATTCATCATCAGTTTGAATCCATTCACCCGTTTTATGACGGCAACGGGAGAACTGGCCGGATCATCAATGTGCTCTATCTTGTCCTCAAAGAGTTGTTGGATAGCCCGATTCTTTACCTTAGCCAGTATATCATCCGCAATAAGGCGTCCTATTACCGGTTGTTGCAGGAGGTAAGGACCAAAGGTGCATGGGAAGAGTGGATTCTCTTTATGCTGGACGGGATAGAGTCGACCGCAATTGAAACGTTGAAGTTGATCAAAAGAATCAATACGTTAGTGGAGCAAACGGCAGAAGATATTCTAAGCGCATTGCCCAAAATTTACTCGCGTGAACTTGTCGATTTGCTGTTTTTTGAGTTTTACACGAAGACCATATATATCGAAAAAGGGCTGCGTATCTCCAGAAAAACTGCCGTAACCTATCTGTCTGCGTTAGAAGAAAGTGGTTTCCTGACGTCGGAACGAATGGGCCGAGAAAGAATTTACCTTAACAAAAGATTGTTTGAGGTTGTCAGGCAGGCTGGTGGATAAGGGGGAGGCCAGCCAGCCGGCGTTCGTTATATTGGAATTCCTTACAAATTGGAGGGGACAAGATGACGTCGGGAACGATTAACGCGATACTGATTCACGCCAGGGATGATGTGGCAACCGTGATTGCGGAGCTACGGGATGGGGATCAGGCGGTATTTTTTATGAATGCAGAGATCATGCAGGTTCCCGTTGTCGGGACGATCCCCCAATATCACAAGCTGGCGGTCCGGGATATCAAAAAAGCGGAACCGCTACGAAAGTATGGCGAAATTATCGGCGAGGCAACCCAAGATATTCCCTGCGGCAGCCATGTGCACGAGCATAATCTGGCGAGTCCGGCGCAATCACGGGAGGTGCGGTCATGAAATTTTGGGGCTATCGAAGACCCGATGGCTTGGTCGGGATCCGGAATCATGTGCTGATTCTGCCGACCGTCGGTTGTGCGAATGAGACGTGCCGGATCATTGCGGGCTTGGTGAACGGGGCCGTCACCTTCGTCAATCAGAATGGCTGCGGCGAGGTGGAAGGCAACCGCAAGCTGACGCAAACAGTTCTGGCCGGATTGGCGGCGAATCCGAACGTCTATGGCACGATCCTGGTCGGCCTCGGTTGCGAACCCAACTCGGTCGAGGCGATGGGGGACATCATCCGGTCCATGACCAATAAACCCCTCCGCTCGTTGGTGATTCAGGACGAAGGGGGAACGGTCCAGACGATCTGCAAGGCGGTCCAGCTGGCGCAGCAGATGATTTCGGACGCCTCCGCCAGCCGCCCGGAGGAAGTGGACATTTCCGAACTCATGCTCGGGATTGAATGCGGCGGTTCGGATGCGACTTCCGGTCTGGTCTCGAATCCGGTCATGGGGCATGTCAGCGATACGCTGGTGGACTGCGGCGGGACGTCGATGTTCAGCGAAACTCCGGAGATCATCGGCACCGAGCATATTTTGGCCCGACGCTGCAGCACGCCGGAAATGGGGCAAAAACTGCTCGACCTGTGCGCTACTCTGGAAAACGACCTGCAGAAGGTGAATGAGAGTTTGCGGTCGGGCCAGCCTTCCCCCGGCAATAAAGCGGGCGGTATCACGACGCTGGAAGAGAAATCGCTGGGCTGCATTCATAAAGGCGGCACCAAGCCGATCGCGGAGGTCATCGACTGTGCTTGCCGGCCCAGCCAAAAGGGGCTTGTCTATATGCACACGCCGGGGTACGATCTGTTGTCGGTGACGGCGAAAGTGGCGGCAGGCTGTCAGTTGATCGTTTTCACCACCGGCCGGGGCAATCCGATCGGCAATCCCATCGCTCCCGTTTTGAAGGTAACCGCCAACCGGGAGTTGTTCCGCAAGATGAACGACAATCTGGATATGGATTTCAGTGCGGTCCTTCATGACGGAAAAACCCTGGAAGACATGGCCGGGGACGTAGTGGAGGAGATCCTCCGGGTGGCGAACGGGAAGAAAACGAAGACGGAGATTTATGGGTTCGGCTACAGTGAGACCGTGATCCGCCGAATGTGCGACTATGTCTGACGGATCGCCGTCGAATGGCCTGATCTATTGACAACATCGCGCATTGCAAGTAAAATCAAGTCAATGTTAGATTGATAATGGTGATGACGGAACAAGTAGGGCTATGGACGCTATCCAGAGAGCCGGTGGTTGGTGCGAACCGGTTGGTGACATAGACTGAAGTACCTTCCTGAACCGCGAAGCTGAAACTGGAGTAGGCTGAGCCGGCGTAGCTGCCGTTACCGGGCTGTGAGGTGATCTGATAAAGATTAGTAGGGTGGTACCGCGGATTTTTCCGTCCCTGGGCACTGCTCTTTTTTTATTTCATCAGATAATTTGGGTGGTACCGCGATGCTTCGTCCGTCGTCCCTTGTTCAAGGGACGATTTTGTATTTCTCGAAGGATGGAAGGACGGCTTATCAAAAAAAGGATGATGGGAAGGATGGGAGAAAAGATGTTGAAAAAAATGAGTGGGAAGAAAATGGTGGCCCTGGCAATCGGCGCGATGTTGGCGGTGGGGGCCCTGGCTGGCTGCGGCGGCGAAAAGAAAGAGCCGGCGAAAGCGGCAACGAAGGTTTACCAGATCGGCGTGCTCCAACTGGTGCAGCATGGCGCTCTCGACGCCTCCAACAAGGGGTTTGTGGATGGACTTGCCTCCAAAGGCTTCAAGGAAGGCGTAAACATTAAAATCGACCAGCAGAACGCCCAGGGGGATCAGTCCAATTTGAAGACCATCAGCCAACGGTTCGTGAACAACAAGGTGGACCTGATCCACGCGATTGCCACGCCCGCTGCGCAGATCGTCGCCAATTCGACCAAAACGATCCCGATCGTGGGAACCGCGATTGTGGACTACAAGACGGCCAAGCTGGTGCAATCCGTGGAAAAACCGGGCGGAAACATTACCGGAACCTCCAACCACAATCCCCCCGGACGCCAGATCGACCTGGCGCTCAAACTGGTTCCGAACGCCAAGACAGTGGGCGCGTTGTATACTTCCAGTGAGTTGAATTCGCAGCTGCAAGTCGCGGCGATGAAAAAATACGCGGCGGAAAAAGGCCTGACCGTCACGGAAGCGACCGTGACCAACGTGAATGATATTCAACAGGCCGTGCAGAGTTTGATCGGGAAAGTGGATTTCATCTATTGCCCGACGGATAATAATATCGCTTCCGCCATGTCGAATATCGTCAAGATCACGGTGCCGGCCAAGCTGCCGGTATTCCTCGGCGATGAAGCCCCGGTCAAGAGCGGCGGCGCCACGGCGGGCGCGTCGGTGAATTTCTATAAACTGGGCTTCCAGGCGGGGGAAATGGCGGCCGACATTTTGTCCGGCAAGTCCAAACCGGCGGATATGCCGATTGGCTTCCAAAAAGATGTCAAGGTGATCATCAACAAAAAATCAGCGGAAGCGATTGGTCTGAAGATCCCGGCGGATCTTTTGAAATCGGTTGAATAAAGGCGTAAAAGGGAAGAATCAATGGACGAGTTAATTATTTCGACAGTAGCCCAGGGTTTGCTTTGGTCGGTGATGGCCATGGGGGTATTTATCACGTTCCGCACGCTGAATATTGCGGATCTGAGTGTGGAAGGCAGCTTCCCGTTGGGCGGCGCGGTAGCGGCGATGTTGTTGGCGGAAAAAGTCAACCCCGCTACGGCGATTGCTGCGGCGGGACTGGCCGGAATGCTGGCCGGCGCGGTCAGCGGCTTGTTGTACACCAAACTGAAAATACCGGCGCTGATGGCCGGCATTTTGACGATGATCGCCTTGTATTCCGTCAATTTACGGGTGATGGGAAAAGCAAACCTGTCGTTGCTGAATACGGATACGATCTTTACTTCGTTGGAATTTCTCCAGCTTTCGCCCAATATGACGACGTTCGTGGCGGGCCTTTGCATTGCGGTCGCGATCCCGCTTTGGCTCTATTGGTTCTTTGGCACCGAGATCGGGATGGCTGTGCGGGCGACCGGCAACAATCCCCAAATGATCCGGGCGATGGGGGTCAACACCGATGATATGTTTTTGCTGGGGTTGGTGCTCAGCAATGGACTCGTGGCGGTTTCGGGAGCATTGATCGCCCAGGACAACGGGTTCGCCGATGTCGGCATGGGGGCTGGCACGATCGTGATCGGTCTGGCGTCCGTGATCATCGGCGAGGTGGTGTTCGGCACGCGAAATTTCAAGAACTCGCTGATTTCGGTAGTGCTGGGCTCCATCCTGTATCGGATCGTCATCGCCGTCGTATTGTATCTGGGCATGCCGCCCAACGACCTGAAACTATTCACGGCCATTTTGGTGGCCATCGCTTTATCCCTGCCGCTGGTCAAAGCCAAGTGGGATAGCAGAATGGTGGGAATGTAAATGTTGAAGGTAGAGGGAATCAGCAAGACGTTCTTCGCCGGGACCGTGAATGAAAAGACGGCGTTGAAAAATGTCAGTCTGGAAATGAAACCCGGGGATTTCATTACGGTGATCGGCGGCAACGGCGCCGGGAAGAGCACGCTCCTGAACGCGATTGCCGGCGTCTTCAAAGTGGACAGCGGAAAAATCCATATTGACGATGTGGATGTGACCCAGATGGCGGAGCATAAACGGGCCGCCTTTATCGGCCGGGTGTTTCAGGATCCGATGATGGGGACGGCTTCGGGGATGATGGTCGAGGAAAACTTGGCCATTGCCGCCCGGCGTGGCAAACGCCTGAGTTTGCGCTGGGGGTTTCGCGATGATGAATCCGTCGAATTCAAGGAACGGCTGGCCAATCTGAATCTCGGTCTGGAAGACCGGATGAAAAGCCGGATGGTGACTCTGTCGGGCGGGCAGCGGCAGGCGATCACCCTGCTGATGGCCACCATGCGGCGACCCAAGCTGTTGCTGCTGGACGAGCACACCGCGGCGCTGGACCCCAAAACCGCCGAGAAGGTATTGGACCTGACGAAGAAGATCGTGGAGGAAAATGCGCTGACGACGCTGATGGTCACCCATAATATGCGGGATGCCCTGCGCTTAGGCAATCGGCTGCTGATGCTGAACGACGGGGAAATCTTGCTGGACATCCATGGCGAGGAAAAAGCAAAAATGACGGTCCGCGACTTGCTGGAAGCGTTCGAAAAATCCGGCGGCGACGATGTCAGCGACCGCATGCTGCTGAGCTGACACGAGCCGAAGCAGGGCAGAGGGTTGCGCTGTGGAAGTATAGTGAATTGGTTTTTTTATGTCGCCTGGACTTCGGTTCAGGCGATTTTTTGCTGCTCTTGGCCAGATGCGTCCGTATTGGTGATTCATTGGCTTGTTTTTTATAGCAATTTATAATATATTATAAAAAAGAGGTGTTGGGTTTGTCTTCTCAATCCATTCCGGGACAGTTGGTCCGTTCATGCGCTTTGCAGGGGAATGTCCGATTTACCGCGCATGCCTTGGAGCGGATGGATGAGCGGCAAGTTGTGGCTGATGAAGTCCTTGACGCCATTCGGAATGGAAATGAGATCGAAATCCAGCGGTCGGCGGCGGAGGATCAGGACATTCGTGTGTTGTTTCAGGAGGCGGGCGGAGTAAGTTTCTATGTGGTCACTGTGTGCCGCAAGCTGACTTGTTTGGTTGTATCGGTTTGTCTTACCCGGGAGGAGTCGTGGGATGTTGTGCAGGGAGTTTTGCGACGGCGAAGTCGTTAGAGGAGTTGAACCAAATGAATGAATGTTTGTTGTGCGGTGGCGCTGTAAAAAACATCACGACAAGCGTGAAAACAAATTGGGCCGGCAAGCATCCGCTGACGATCAGCGGGATACCGGCCGAGCAATGCGAGGCGTGCGGCGAGATCACCTTCAGTCTGGAAGCGACGCGGCTGATTCAGAGCATCAGCCGGGGGATTGCCGAGGACCGAACAGGGGAGAAACCGGACTATCTTGCGTTGCCGGAGGTGGCCGCACTGTTGCAGGTGAGTCATCAGACTATCTACAATATGCTTCGCGATGGACGGCTGCAAGCACAAAAAGCGGGACGCGAATGGCGGTTTCATCGCGCAGACCTGGACAAACTACTTGGGCTGCCCGCATTGCGGATTGCCAAATCGAATGGCGTCGGGCAGCATGAGCTGGCGGCGGCGAAATCCCGGAACTCGCGGACCCCAAAAAACGAGCAGGCGGGATAAGACAAGACAGGGCAATAAAAATCCCCGTCAGATCATGACGGGGAGGAGCAGCTGCACGGTGGAGATGGTGATGAGCGCGGCCAGGATCATCGATACGCAGGCGACCGTGCCGGTGGTCGGGCTGAACTGGAACGCCCGGACCGTTCCCACCGCGTGGGAGCTGGTGCCGAGCAGCACGCCCCGGGCGATTTCGCTGTCGATTTTCAGATAGCGGATGACGAGCGGGCCGAGCAGCGAGCCGAGGATTCCGGTGAGGATGACGACTACGGCGGTGACGGCCGGGACGCCGCCGGTGAGCCGGGAGATGTCCATTGCGATCGGCGTGGTCACGGCCCGGGGAATGAGGCTGCCGACCAGCTGCTTGTCGATATTCAGCCCCTCGGCGATCCAGGCCGAGGACACCATGGCGATGACGGAACCGAAGAACACGCTGGGGACGATCTCCACGGCGTGTTTTTTTAACAGATGCCGGTATTTGTAGAGCGGCACGGCGAAGGCGATGGTGGCGGGCTGCAGCATGAGGTTCAGCCATTTGGCGCCGCTGTGGTAGGTTTCGTAGGAGATGGGGGCGGTGAGCAGGAGCGCGGCCAGCAGCGCCGGGACGGTCAGCAGCGGCGAGAAATAGATGCGCGGCCGTTTCGTATAGAGCTGCTTGGCGCCGGCGTACAGGACGACGGTCGCTACCAGGCTCAGCCAGGGCAGGCTGTTCATGATTTCCTCCTCAGCCAGGCGAGTTGTGTCGCGAGCAGTCCGGAACCGGCCATGATCACGACGCTGCCGGCGACGACCACGGTCAGGATCGCGAGCCCGTGGCTGAGCAGGAGGGAACGGTACTGGACGACTCCCACCGCCGAAGGAATGAAGAACAGCAGCAGTTCCGCCAGCAGCAGGTTCGCGCCGGCCTCGATCCATTCGAGCCGCAGGATACCCAGCTGCAACAGGCCGAACAATAGCACGATGCCGACGACGCTGCCGGGCAGCGGCAGGGAAAATTGGGCTACGAGAAAATTCGACAGGACGGCCAGAGCGCACAAAATGGCGATCTGGACGGCGCTTTTACCGATTCGGTTCATGGGAAGTCACTCCTTCCAGGTTATGTTCCGAGTATACAGGACCGGCTGATATGTGTAAAATACATATATAGAATCGGATCGATACGCGATATCTATGAGGGAGTGGAAAGCGGATGGAGATCCGGAATCTGGAGTATTTTCTGGAGGTCGCCCGGACCAAAAGTTTTACGAAAGCCGCCCAGAACTTGTTTATCACCCAGCCGACGATCAGCCGGATGATCAAAAATCTGGAGGACGAGCTGGAGGTCGAGTTGTTCGAGCGGCTGGGCAAAGGCGTGGAGTTGACCGACGCGGGACAGACCATCCTGTTTCAGGCGCAAAACATCGTGACTTCGGTGCGGAGCTTGTCGGGAGACCTGTCCGACGTGATGCAGCTGAAGAAAGGGCAGATCAACATCGGGCTGCCGCCGATGATTGGCGCCAATTTTTTTCCGCGCGTCGTGGGCGAGTTCAACAAGATTTATCCCCGGATCAAAGTCCATCTGTGGGAGCACGGCGCGAAAAAGGTGGAGGACGATGTGGCCGCCGGCCGTCTGGAGATCGGCGTCACGCTGCTGCCGGTCCAGGAGGAGGTCTTTCAGTGGTTTTCGTTCGTGAAGGACAAGCTGGACCTGGTGGTCCACCCTTCGCACCGTCTGGCGGGCCGGAGGGAGGTGGCGCTGGCGGAGTTGGCGGCGGAGGAGTTCATCCTGTTTCAGGAGGATTTCCTGCTGCACGACCGGATCATCAATGACTGCGTGAGCGTCGGATTTCAGCCGACGATCGCCTTCAAGAGCACGCAGTGGGATTTCATCAGCGAGATGGTGGCGGCGAATCTGGGGGTGGCTCTGCTGCCGGGGACGATCTGTCGCCAGCTGGACAAGGAGCGGGTCTGTCTGCTGCCGCTGGTGCAGCCGGAGATTCTCTGGCATCTGGCGGTGATCTGGCGCAAGGACCGCTATTTGTCGTTCGCCGCCCGCGAGTGGCTGAATTTCACGCGGCAGCGGCTGCAGGAAGCCGGGGCGGGGCGTCCTTGACAAAACCCGGACAGGTGAGTAAGATTTTTTTTAGGAAAAGGAAAGGAAGGATGGGTAGAATGGTAGGAAAAATGAATCGGACCAAGTTTCTGGCGCTGGCTCTGGGAGCGGCGCTAACGGTCGGCGCACTCGCCGGCTGCGGCGGAGCGAAGAAGGAGCCGGAGAAAGCCGGGCAGAAGGTGTTCCAGATCGGCGTGCTGCAACTGGTGCAGCATGGTGCGCTGGACGACTCCAACCGGGGTTTCGTCGACGGCCTGGCCTCCAAAGGCTTCAAGGACAAAGTGAATCTGAAGATCGACCAGCAGAACGCGCAAGGCGACCAGGCGAACCTGAAGACGATCAGCCAGCGGTTTGTGAACAATAAAGTGGACCTGATCTTCGCGATCGCCACTCCGGCCGCGCAGAGCGTGGCGAACGCCACCAAGACGATCCCGGTCGTCGGCGCGGCGATCACCGACTACAAGTCGGCCAAGCTGGTGCAGTCGAATGAAAAGCCGGGCGGCAACGTCACCGGCACGACCGATCAGTGCCCGCCCGAGCGGCAGATCGACCTGGCGCTGAAGCTGCTGCCGCAGGCCAAGCGCGTGGGCGCGTTGTATTCCTCCAGCGAGGTGAACTCGCAGATTCAGGTGGCGGCGATGAAGAAGTACGCCGAGCAAAAGGGTCTGACGGTGACGGAAGCCACCATCACGAACGTCAACGATATCCAGCAGGCGGTGCGGAGCCTGATCGGCAAGGTGGATTTCATTTATTGCCCGACTGATAACACCGTTTCCTCGGCCATGTCGAACATCGTCAAGCTGACGGTGGACGCCAAGCTGCCGGTGCTTCTGGGCGACGAGGGCCCGGTCAAGACCGGCGGGGCCACGGCGGGCGCGTCGGTGAACTATTACAAGCTCGGCTTCCAGGCCGGGGAGATGGCGGCGGACATTCTGTCCGGCAAGTCCAAGCCCGCGGATATGCCGATCGCTGCGCAAAAAGATGTGAAAGTGATCATCAACAAGAAATCGGCCGACGCGATTGGCTTGAAGATCCCAGCGGATTTGCTGAAATCGGCGGAATAGGGATCTCGGGCGAGCGGCGCTGCTGAGCGGAAACGGAAACCATCCGCTTCGTGGCAATTGCGGGAAAGGGTGAAAAATCATGAACTACAATGAATTGATGGAAAGCGCGCGCGGCTGCGTCGGCAAATACTGCAAGGCGTGCATTATCTGCAACGGCGTCGCTTGCCGAAACAGTATTCCGGGACCGGGCGCCAAGGGCATCGGCGACGGCGCCATTCGCAACTATCAGAAGTGGCAGGAGATTCGTGTCCAGCTTGACACGCTCTGCGCCGAAAAAGCGGTCGATACGACCCTGGAGTTGTTTGGCCAGTCCTTCAAGTATCCGTTCTTTGCCGGGCCGGTCGGCACGGTGAGTCAGCACTACAGCGATAAATACAACGACATGACCTATAACGAGGTGCTGGTTTCCGCCTGCATGGAACAGGGAATCGCGGCTTTCACCGGCGACGGGCTGACGGCGCAAGTGATGGAAAACGCCACGCGGGCGATCGGCAAGGCAAACGGCCGGGGTGTGCCCACGGTCAAGCCCTGGAATCTGGAGACTATCAAGGTGAAAATGGACTTGGTCCGTAAATCGGGCGCTTTCGCCGTGGCGATGGATGTGGATGCCGCCGGGTTGCCTATTTTAAAGAACATGACTCCGCCCGCCGGCGGAAAATCGGTCGAGGAGCTGCGAGAGATCGTCAAGATGGCTGATATTCCGTTCATCGTCAAAGGAATCATGACGGTCAAGGGAGCGCTGAAAGCGAAAGAAGCTGGCGCTGCGGCAATTGTCGTCTCCAACCATGGCGGCCGGGTGCTGGACCAGTGCCTGTCCACCGCCGAAGTGCTGCCGGAAATTGCGGCGGCGGTCGGTAACGATTTGAAGATTCTGATCGACGGCGGGATTCGCTCCGGCGCGGATATCTTCAAAGCACTGGCGCTCGGTGCGGATGGCGTGTTGGTCTGCCGGCCGTTTGTCACGGCGGTCTTTGGCGGCGGCAAAGAAGGCGTGAAGCTTTATATTGATAAACTGGCCGAAGAGCTGAAAGAAACGATGGCCATGTGCGGCGCCTTCAGCTTGCAGGAAATCACGGCGGAACTGGTGCGCCGGTAAAAAAGCGAAAGAAATAAAAAAACCGAACCGGGGGCATTCTGTCAAAAGACAAAGAATACCCCCGGTTTTTTCATTAGATTTTGTTACGATGGGATAATGCAATGCCGCGGCATCTGCCATAAAATTTTGGTAGACAGCCTCCCGAGGCAAAAAGGAGGTGCGGCATGACTTCAAAGGGATGGCCGATGATGGTCCCAATCTGCACGATCACGGGGTTGTCGCGGATTATTCTGGCGCTGCTGATCCTGACCGGGCTAGCCCATCCCCACTTTGAATCGCATTTATTGGCGGAGCCGGCGCTCAATCCGGCAGCGGCGGAAGTCCGGGCGGAGGAAGTGCAGACGGAGAAGGACCAGGCGGAGAGTATTCAGTCTGAGAAGATGCTGGCGGAGAAAATTCCGGCGGAAGCACCCCGCGAATCGGCGCCGAGCCGGGCCGGACCACGCGGACTGCAAGTCGCCCTGGAATCTTCGGCTTATACCTGCGGTCCGGAATCGACCGGCAAACGCCCCGTCGATCCCGGCTACTGCGTGACGGCGTCCGGGTATCGGCTGCGGCCAGGGGACAAAGTGGTGGCGATGGGAAAAAAATACCCGTTCGGCACGCAAGTTATGATCCCGGGCTATGGATTGGCGACGGTCCGGGACCGGGGCAGTGCGATCACCGACAACCATGTGGATTTGTATTTTGAACGGCTGGAAGATGCCCTACGCTGGGGGCGAAGAATGGTGACGGCGACGGTCGTTTTCGCCGGCGGCAAAGAATAGCCGCGCGGCGAATTTTCTCAGCGCGACAATAGGAAGGCAAAATCGCGGAGATTGCACGTACAGTGCGGTCTCGATTTTTTTTGCCGCGATCCGTCTCGTTCACTGTCGATGATGCGCAAAAAAAACCACCCCGAAAGGTGGTACATTACTGCAGGAGTCCAGGAATAAACACGATTCATCACGCTCTGCGCTTGGCTTTGCCGACAGGTACGACGGCCAGGGTTTTTCCCAATGGCGCCAGCAATTTGATCAGCGTGGACAGTTGGGGGTCCGTCGTCCCTTTTTCGAGACGGGCGATTACGGGTTGCTTTACTCCACTGGCGGCCTCCAGCTGTTTCTGGGTCAGGCCGGTTTCGTGCCTGGCGTTCACGATTTCCGCCACCAAAGCGGCTTTCACGGCGATTTCGGCGCGTTCTTCCGGGGTGAGCAGACTTTCTTTGTATTCATTCCAGCTGTCACCGACAGGGGCAATGTTTTTTTCCCTCATCATTTTGCACTCCTTTCCATGAAGTCCTTTTGATTGCGCCGGGCCTGCTCGATTTCCCGCCGTGGTGTTCTTTGGGTCTGTTTCGCAAAATGATGCAGCAGGATAATTTGGTCACCCTGCCAGCAGAAAAAGAAAATTCGGTCGCGCAACGGACGGAGTTCCCAAAGATCATCCTGTATGTGCTTGACGTAGGGTATTCCTGCCCGCGTTCCGGTCAGTGACAAAACCTCAAGGTATTCAAAAATCTTTTTCAGCTTGATGCGGCTGTCCTTGCTGGAATCGGCGGCGTCCCGCAGGGTTTCAATATATTCCTTGATCGGTTGTCATCCTTGGACGTCTTGATAGAAGTTGATTTTGTACAAGGTGGGTAATCCCTCTTTGCACACATTATAACTTTTAAGTTATCGAAGGTCAACGTCGGGGGTAATGAATTTCAAATACATCCAAATCGCAAACGGGAAGATTAACACATTTTTAACGGGGTTTGTTCCCACAATAAAAATAAATATGGTATACTATATAAAGATTTTAGACGAAATAAGTCACCTATTTTTCTGAACTATTTAATATTTTATATACAGGAGGGTGAAGGATGGTAACGAAAATCGGAATCAACGGCTTTGGACGGATCGGCAGGATGTGCTTGCGGGCGGCGCTGCAGAACGAAAAGGTGCAGGTCGTCGCCGTGAACAGCACTTCCGATGCCGAGCAGTCGGCGCATCTCCTCAAATATGACTCGATCCACGGCAAACTGAACCATGAAATCGAAGCCGGCGGCAATCTCATGGTGGTGGACGGCCAGCCGATCCAGATCCTCTCGGATCGCAATCCCGGCAACCTGCCTTGGGGAAAACTCGGCGTGGACATCGTCATCGAAGCGACCGGCAAGTTCAACAGCGTCAAGGACTGCGAGGTCCATCTGAAAAACGGCGCGAAGAAGGTCATCATTTCCGCGCCGGCGAAGGATGCGGCGCCCACGATCGTCATGGGCGTGAATGAGGCGACGTATGATCCGGCGATTCACCATGTCGTTTCCAACGCGTCCTGCACGACGAACTGCCTGGCGCCGGTCGTCAAGATCATTCATCAGAACTTCGGCATCGTGAACGGCCTGATGTCGACGGTTCACGCCTTCACCACGGATCAGCGCAGCCTGGACAACAGCCACGCCGATCCCCGGCGCTCCCGCAGCTGCGTGCAGTCGATCGTGCCGACGTCCACGGGGGCGGCGAAGGCGATCGGACTGGTGATTCCCGAGCTCAAGGGCAAACTGAACGGCGTGTCGGTGCGGGTTCCCGTTCCCAATGTTTCGTTGATCGATCTGGTCGTGGAGTTGGAACAGGATATTACGGTGGAAAAAATCAATGCCGCATTGAAACAGGCCGCCAAAGACTCGATGCAGGGCATTGTGGAATACTGCGAGACACCGCTGGTGTCGATCGACTTTCTGGACAACAGCCATTCGGCGATCATCGATGCGCCCTCGACCATGGTCGTCGGCCAGCGGACGGCGAAGATCCTGGCCTGGTATGACAATGAATGGGGCTATTCCAGCCGGGTAATTGATCTGGCCACGTTCATGGGCGAGCGGCTGGCGGATGTCCAGGAACCGGTGCTGGTTCGGAACGTCGGCTGAACCGGATAAAATCTGACAGGAAACGAAAAAAGACGCCGTCCGGCGATGAAACCGGGCGGCGTCTTTGCATAGACGGAATCAATAATTTTCGACGAAAATTTCGAAATGATCTTTCGGATGGGCGCAGGCGGGACACATTTCCGGCGCGTTGGGGCCGGTGTGGATGTAGCCGCAGTTGTTGCACTTCCACTCGTGGTTTTCCGGGCGCTTGAAGACCAGCCCGGCTTCGATGTTGGCGGCCAGTTTGCGATAACGGGCTTCATGCCGTTTTTCGACTTCCGAGATTTTGCGGAACACCGCGGCGACCTCCGGGTAGCCTTCGGCGTCGGCGACGTCGGCGAATTGCGGATAGAGTTCGCTCCATTCCTCGTTCTCGCCGGCGGCGGCGGCCAGCAGGTTCAGTTTGGTGTCGCCCATGGCGACGGGATAGGCCGCGTTAATCGAGACCATTTCTTCATTCAGGCAAGCGACGAGAAATTTGTAGAACCGCTTGGCGTGTTCTTTCTCATTCTCGGCGGTTTCCGCAAAAATGTTGCTGATTTGCACAAAGCCTTCTTTCTTGGCGATGGACGAATAATAGGTGTAGCGGGTGCGGGCCTGCGATTCGCCGGCAAATGCCTTCATGAGATTCTCCGCGGTTTTGCTGCCTTTGAGGTCTTTCATCCGGGTCACTCTCCTTTAACATACAATACTCTTCTATTATATCACCAGTTGGGGGATTGGGAAACTTGCCGCGCAGTTGAGAGGGATTGCCGCTGGCAGTGAAGAATATATGTTCATTATGACATCGGATGACGCCGAAGAACGGCAGAGAATTTTTCGGCGGACAGGGGAGGAACAGTTGTGAAACGAACGGTGAATTGGCGGAAGGTTTGTCTGGGATGGGCGCTGACGCTGCTGTTGCTGCTCGGCGTCGTCGGCCCGAATCCGGCGCTGGCGGCGGAGGCGTCGCTGGGCGGACTGGTCGGAATGTATGACAACGGTGCGGAGCGGCTGCTGGTCCGGGAACGGGACGGACAACTCGAACTGGTGTTTGACACCAATGAAAGCCGCGAGACATGGTTCGCCGGCTATGCCGCCTATCCGCTGCGGACCGGGCAAACGACGGATGCTTACCGGTTGTTGGCGGTTTCGCCGCTGCGGCGCGAAATCGCCGCCGTGAGTTTCGAACGCGATGCGGCGGGACGGGGTCGGCAGCTGAGGATCGGCGATCGGACCTATCGGCGGCATTTCTTTGATGTCGAAGAAGGCCGGGTGTTCCGGATCCAACCGCTGCTGCCGACCGAGCAGTTGCGGCGACGGGCTTTGGCGGCGGTTCCGCCGGTCGAGACCGGCGAGTTCTGGCGGCCGGACCTCGTGGAAGTGACGAAGCTGGACCCGACGATCCGGCTGGATGTTCGTTACGCGGCCACGAACAACTTCATGGGGATTCAGCTGTACGACGAGGCGCGGGCGTTCCTGCAGCGGCCGGCGGCGGAGGCGGTGGCGCGGGTTCACGCGCAGTTGAAGCGGTATGGCTATGGCCTGATCGTTTATGATGCCTACCGGCCCTGGTATGTGACGAAAATGTTCTGGGATGCGACGCCGGACCATCAGAAGGTGTTCGTCGCCGATCCGTCGAAAGGGTCGCGCCACAACCGGGGTGGAGCGGTGGATCTTGGATTGTTCCATCTGGCGACCGGCGAAGTCGCCGACATGGGCAGCGATTACGACGAGTTTTCGATCCGGGCCTATCCGACCTATCCCGGCGGGACGGCCGAGCAGCGGGAGCGGCGTGAGCTGCTGCGCCTGCTGATGAAGGGGGAAGGGTTCTCGGTCTATCCCGAGGAGTGGTGGCACTTCGATTATGCCACCTGGCGGCATTATCCGATCCTGAACCAGAAGTTCAGCGATCTTTAATTCAATCGGAAACAAAAGGGGGACTGGTATTGGAAGCCATTACGACCAGCAATATGATTGTTTTGCTATTGGGGCTGCTGATGTTGGCGGGCGCCCTGTCGACCAAGATTTCCGCCCGGGTCGGGGTGCCGGCGCTGGTGGTGTTCGTGGGCCTGGGGATGCTGTTGGGCCGATTCTTCTATTTCGATGATGCGTTTACGACCCAGTTGTTTGGTACGCTGGCCCTGATCGCCATCCTGTTCGAGGGCGGACTGAACACTTCCTGGC
>CAZRLN010000046.1:18167-20458 GCA_964601085.1 uncultured Veillonellaceae bacterium
GGTACGCTGGCCCTGATCGCCATCCTGTTCGAGGGCGGACTGAACACTTCCTGGCCGGATGTGCGGCCGGTGTACCGGTCGGCGCTGTCGCTGGCGACGCTGGGGGTGGCGGTTACGGCGCTCGTTCTAGGCGTGCTGGCCCATTATCTGTTGGGGATTTCCTGGCTGGAAGGGCTGTTGTTCGGCTCGATTGTCGGTTCGACCGACGCGGCGGCGGTCTTTGCCGTCATCGGCGGACAAAGCATCCGCAAACCGCTGGCGGCGACGATTACCGCCGAGTCCGGGCTGAACGACCCTACGGCGATTTTCCTGTCGATCTTGTTCATCCAGCTGTTGACGGCGCCACAGCCGAATCTTTGGAGTCTGGGGCTGTTTTTCCTGCAGCAGATCGGCATTGGCTGCGTGGTGGGGCTGGTGGCCGGCAAGGCGGTGGTGGCGATCATCAACCGGGTCCGGATGCAGAGTTCCGGGTTGTATCCGATCCTGACGCTGGCCTGCGCGACGGTCGTTTATGCCCTGACGGCGCTATTGTCCGGCAGCGGCTTCCTGGCCGTGTACATCATGGCGATCATCGCCGGTAACTCCGAACTGGTGTACCGGCCGGCGATCTTCCGTTTCAACGAAGGCTTCGCCTGGATGATGCAGATTTTCATGTTCGTGCTGTTGGGGTGGCTGGTGTTTCCGGAGCAACTGACGAGTCTGGCGGCGCCTGGGTTTTCGCTGGCGGTGCTGTTGATGATCCTCGCCCGTCCGGTGGGGGTCTGGGTGAGCTTGTTCCGGTCGGAGTTTTCCCGACGGGAGAAAATTTTTATTTCCTGGGCCGGGCTGAAAGGCGCGGTGCCGATCCTGCTCGGCACGTATCCGTTGCTGGCCGGGCTGCCGAACGCCAAACTCATGTTTAACGCCACCTTTTTCGTCGTGATGACCTCGGCGCTGTTGCAGGGCTCGACCGTCAACCTCGCCGCCCGCGTTCTGGGACTGACGGAGAAAAGCCGCCGGCCCTCGCCGTATGCGGTGGAGCTGGTGGCGCTGGAAAAGACGGACAGCGAAATCATCGAGATCGTGATCGACGCCGAAAACACCGCGGCCAACAAGGAAATCCGCGACCTGTCCCTGCCCGAAACGGTGCTGATCGTGGCGATCATGCGGGACAATGCGCTGGTCACGCCGCGCGGCGATACCCGGCTGGCGCCGGAGGACGTGTTGTATGTCCTGACGCCGAAACGGCAGGCGGGATGCATTCAGGAAGTATTCGCCACGAGCGACGGCTCGGTTTGTAATCTGTAAGCCGGGCAGGAAAAAGCCGGCCGGAAGCGAATTCTTTACACAGGAATAAACGCCGGGAGGGAATAACGTGTTTGCACTCAATTTTGAATGGCCGCAAAACGAAGCGCTGCTGATCGCCCGGGCCAAGGACTGCACGGTCCGGCTGGGCGACATCCGGGACAGCTACCCGGAGAATTCGGTGGTCTGGATCACATCCGGGCCCAAATACGGGCCGAAGCGGAAACTCTACAACGCCATGATCGACATGGTCTACACCAAGGAGTTTTACGCGCTGACGATGAACGATCTGCGGCACCAAAGCCCGGACATCAAAACCGTCGAGGATCTGCGCGAATATTTCCAGAGCAAATACCAGAAACGCATATTGCCGGATGACATCGTTACGGTGATTTACTTCTCCGAGATCGTGAATTCCTGACGGCGCTCTGAAACAGGAGGGATTGTGTGAAGAGAAAAATCTGGCTGCAGGCGGCCATTCTGCTGGTCTTGTCCGCGTTGCTCGCCTCGGTCTGGGGCTGTGGAACGCCGGCGACGCCGCCGAAAACCAGCCAGTCCAAGCCCGACAATGCGGCGATGTCACAGGCCAAGGCCGCGAAAACGCCGATGCCGGCCGCGATCCGGCAGCCGAACAAAGTGCAGGCGACCGGAACCATCGAGGTGGCGTTCAGCCCGAACGGCGGCGGGGCCGGCCTGATCATCCGGACGATTGGCGAAGCGAAAAAGACCATCCAGGTGCAGGCCTACAGTTTCACGAACGCGGATATCGCCAAAGCGCTGCTGGACGCGCACAAGCGCGGCGTGAACGTCCGGGTCGTGCTGGACAAGAGCCAGGAAACCGAAAAATACACCTCGGCGACCTTTTTGGCGAATGCGGGGGTTCCGGTGCGGATCGACGATGATTTCGCCATCGCCCACAACAAGATTATGATTCTTGACGGGGAAACCGTCATTACCGGCAGCTTCAACTTCACCAAGGCGGCGGAGGAACGGAACGCGGAGAACGT
>CAZRLN010000047.1:0-20073 GCA_964601085.1 uncultured Veillonellaceae bacterium
GCAGATCGCCGACTGCGCCATTGCGGCCTCCGGCACTGTGACGCTGGAAGCGGCGCTGATGGGGCTGCCGTCGGTCATCATCTACCGGGTGAAAACCTCAACCTATTGGTTGGTTCGGATCGTGGCCAACGTGTCGCATGTCGGGTTGCCGAATATTGTGACCGGCCGGCGGATCCTGCCGGAACTGATCCAGAACGAGGCGACGCCGGACAATGTCAGCCGTGCTGCGCTGCGACTGATGACCGATCCGGTCGTCCGGGCCCAGGCGGCGGCGGATCTGAAGGAAGTTCGCGTGAACCTGGGCGAGCCGGGCGCTGTGAAGCGGGTTGCTTCGATTGTGTTGGATGTTGCTTCAGGGAGGAAAGAATGAGTTCGGCGAAAATTTATCTGCGGCTGCTGCAATACCTCCGGCCCTATATTCCCAAAACGCTGATGGCGGTTGCCTGTATGATTCTGGCCACTTCGGCGAGTTTGTACGTGCCATGGATTGTTCGGGACGTCATCGATGGTGTATTGGTTAACAAAGACAAAGCCTTGCTGAACGTCATTACTGTTGGCATCGTGGTCGTATTCGCCCTGCGGGGTTTTTTTGTCTATGGCCAGTCGTATCTGATGGCGTTCATCAGCCAAAAAGTGGTCATCGATCTGCGGGAACATTTATTCCGCCATTTTCAGCGACTTTCCATTTCTTATTTTGACCGCAGCCAGACGGGCAAGGTGCTCAGCTATATGACCAACGATGTCGGCGTACTGCAGGGCGCCCTGGCGCAGAATGTGATCGAGCTGGCCTCGGAGTCGCTGGCGTTGATCGGGTCACTGATCGCCATGTTTTATTTGCATTGGCAACTGGCATTGCTCACGTTGATCACCGTGCCCCTAGTGGCTGAGGCCATGAAGATTTTCGGCGTCAAACTGCGTCGGGCGAGCGGTACGATGCAGCAGCGGGCGGCGGAGATCACGTCTGTCCTGCAGGAGATGATCGTTTCCATTCGTCTGATCCGGCTGTTTGTCCGAGAGGACTATGAGATCGACCGATTCAACCGGGAAAATGAAAATAACTTTAATGCCCAGATGAAAGCGGCCCAACTGTCGGCCACGCTGACGCCGGTGGTCGAATTTCTCGCCGCGTTCGCCGTGACGGTGATCGTCTGGTATGGCGGCAACGAAGTGATCCGCGGCAATTTGACCTCCGGGTCCCTGATTGCTTTTTTGGTTTATGCCGTCAATATTTCCAATCCGGTCAAACGTCTCGGCAACGTCTACGGCAGTATTCAGCGGGCGGTAGCGGCCGCCGACCGGGTGTTCGAGGTGCTCGATACCCTGCCGGAAGTCCAGGATGCCCCATACGCCAAACCACTGCCGCCTGTCAAGGGTCGGGTGACATTTGAGGATGTGACCTTTGAATACCGGAGCGGCGAACCGGCGCTTCGCAACATGTCGATCGATGTCGCCCCGGGACAGGTGCTGGCCATTGTCGGGCCCAGCGGCGCCGGCAAATCGACGATCGCCAATCTGATCCCGCGTTTTTATGATCCCCAGGCCGGGCGAATCTGCATCGACGGGGTAGATATTCGTGATGTTACTGTAGCTTCCTTACGCGAGCAGCTGGCCATGGTGCCGCAGGATACCATCCTGTTCAGCGCTTCCATCTATGAAAACATCCTTTATGGGCGTCTGGACGCGACCCGGGAGGAAGTAATGGCGGCGGCGCAAGCCTCGAACGCCCACAACTTCATCCTGCAGTTACCGGACGGTTACGAAACCCAGATCGGCGAGCGCGGCTGCCAGTTGTCCGGCGGGCAGCGCCAACGCATTGCGATCGCCCGGGCCATTCTCAAAAATCCCCGCATTTTGATCCTGGATGAAGCGACCTCCGCGCTGGATGCGGAAAGTGAACGTTTGGTTCAGGATGCCCTCGACAAGTTGATGGTGGGTCGCACTACCTTCGTGATCGCCCACCGCCTGTCCACCATTCAGAGGGCCGACCGCATTCTGGTTCTGGAAAAAGGCCGGATGGTCGAGTGCGGCGCTCATGCCGACCTATTGGATGCCGGTGGCTTGTATTGCAAGCTGTATAGCATCCAAACCGAAGATACTCCTTAATCTTACAAGGAGGACTGCCGTGGACCTGCTGTACAATATTCTCATGATTCTGGCGGCGGTCGTCGGACTGCCTTTTTTTGCTTTCCGTTGGTTGCGGGAGCGACGTTTCCGCGAACGCTTGCGCCACAATCTGGGCTTCTTTCCGCCGGAAACCCTGACAAAGGTGGAAGGTCGGCGGCCCGTATGGTTTCAGGCGGCCGGCGTGGGCGAAGTAGTGGCGGCCAGCTCGATCATCAAGGAATTCAAGCGACAATTGCCGGCAATCCCGGTGGTGATTTCCTCCGGGACGATCAGTGGCTATGAAATGGCCCAACGGATTTTGCCGGAAGCGGATGCCATCATCTTTTACCCGCCGGATCTGCCCTGGCTGCCGGGACATATCGTGGAACGGATTCAGCCGCGCGCCTATGTGCCGGTGGAAACGGAACTCTGGCCGAATTTCATCCGGGCGGCTCGTCGGCGAAGCATACCGGTCATTATGGTCAACGGCCGCATCGGTGAGCGAAGCGTCGAAAATTACCGGAAGATGCGCCGGATGTTCACGAAAATGCTGGATACGGTGGTCCGGTTCTGCATGCAGTCGACCATTGACGCGCAGTATGTGATCCGTCTCGGCGCCGATCCGCACCGGGTGCTGGTGACCGGCAACACCAAATACGATCAGAACTACAGCCAGGTGACCGATGCCGAACGGGAAAGGTTCCTGGCTGAACTGGGTTTTGCCGGCGCCGGGCCGATCCTTGTGGCCGGCAGCACCCACCGCGGCGAAGAGGAGATCCTTCTGGAGGTTTTCAAGACCATTCGAAAGCAGTTGCCGCAGGCCAGGCTGATGATTGCTCCCCGGGATATTCCCCGCAGTCCGGGGATCGCTGAATTGGCCCGCCGGCATGGCTTTGCGGCCGAGCTGCGCAGCAAGATGCCTGGTCTGGATGATCCTGGCGGCGTAACGATCGTGGTGCTGGATACCATCGGTGAGCTGGGCCGACTGTACAGCCTGGCGAACCTCGTGTTTGTCGGCGGCAGTCTCGTGCCGCACGGCGGCCACAACATCCTGGAACCGGCGGCTCAGGGCAAACCAATCATCGTCGGCCCGCATATGTTCAATTTCAAAGACACCTATGCGCTGTTTTCCGGGCGAGACGCCTGCGTGACCATTTTGGACGGTGCGGAACTGGCGGAAAAAACACTGGAAGTATTGACGGATCCCGCCCTGGCCGCGCGCATGGGCAACGAAGCGTTGGCCATCGTCCAGGAAAACCGGGGCGCCGCCGTCCGGACCGTGGAAAACATCAGGGAAATATTGGCCGAACGGGAGGAATCCGCATGAATGTTGTCTGTATCATTCCGTCCCGCTATGCATCGACCCGCCTGCCGGGGAAGCCGCTGCTCGACATCGCCGGTAAACCGATGATTCAGCATGTCGTGGAACGAGTGCAACAAGCGCGACGGCCATCGCGGATCATCGTAGCGACCGATGACGAACGCATCGCCGAAGCCGTGCGAAGTTTCGGCGGCGAGGCGCGAATGACCTCAGCCGACCATCCCACCGGCACCGACCGGTTGGCCGAAGTGGCGGCCACTCTGCCGGAAATGGACCTGATCCTTAACATTCAGGGCGATGAACCCCTGATCCCGCCGCAGGCGATCGACGAACTGGTCGCCGCTTTCGACGACTGTCCCGATTTGCCGATGGCCACTTTGATGACGCCGATGACGGAGGCGGAAACCAACAATCCGGCGGCGGTGAAAGTGGTGGCCAGTCTGGACGGCCATGCCCTGTATTTTTCCCGCTCCCTGATCCCGTACCCCCGCAATCCCGGTCCCCAGTGGCGCTGTTTCAAGCATATCGGTGTCTACGCCTACCGGCGCGACTTTTTGCTCCGGTTCGCCGCATTGCCGCCGTCGCCGCTGGAAGTGACGGAATCGCTGGAGCAACTGCGGGCGTTGGAGAATGGCTACCGGATCCGGGTGATCGAGACGCCGTTCCGGTCGATTGGCGTGGATACGCCGGCGGATCTGGAAGAGGTGCGGAATTTGTTTCGGACCGCGAAAGGAGAAAACGTATGACCCGACAAGTACAGATCGGTAACGTGACGATTGGCGGGGGCGCTCCGCTGGCCCTGATCGCCGGTCCCTGCGTCATCGAGGATCCGGCGCGGACACTCAGGATCGGCCGGGAACTCCAGGCCATCACCGGCAAGTTGGGGATTCCCTATATTTTCAAAGCGTCCTTCGACAAGGCCAATCGTTCTTCGTTTCACTCCTTCCGGGGCCCGGGACTGGACGAAGGCCTGAAGATTCTTGCCGCGATCAAGCACGAACTGGGCATCCCGGCGCTCAGCGACATCCATGAAGCGGCCCAGGCGGCCGCCGCGGCCGAAGTGCTCGACGTGCTGCAGATTCCGGCGTTTCTCTGCCGTCAGACCGATCTGCTGCATGCGGCGGCCCAGACCGGCAAGCCGGTCAATGTAAAAAAAGGTCAATTTTTGTCGCCGGGTGAAATGAAGAATGTGATCGCCAAACTGACCGAATCCGGCTGCTCGTCCATCCTGCTGACCGAACGCGGTTCCAGTTTCGGCTACAACAATCTGGTCGTTGACATGCGTTCCCTGGCCATAATGCGCTCGTTCGGCTATCCGGTCGTATTCGATGCGACGCACAGCGTGCAGCTGCCGGGGGGCGGCGGCGACCGTTCCGCCGGCCAGCGGGAATTCGTGCCGGTGTTGGCGCGGGCGGCGGCGGCGGCCGGCATCGACGCGCTGTTCCTGGAAGTGCATGATAATCCGGCGGAAGCCTTGTCCGACGGACCGAACATGGTTCCGGTCGCCGAGCTGGAAAGCCTGCTGACCCAGGTGCTGGCGATCGACCGGGCGGCGCGGGGGTGCTAGCGATGTACGGGGAACAGGCGAAACGTTGCCTGGCCGTCGAGGCCCGGGCGATCGAACAATTGATGGACCGGATTAATGGCGAGTTTGATCAGGCGGTCGGAATGATTCTGGAGTGCAGGGGGCGGATCGTGGTCACCGGCATTGGCAAGTCCGGACTGATCGGCCGAAAGGTATCCGCCACGTTGGCCAGTACCGGCACGCCTTCCTTTTTTCTCCATCCGTCCGAAGGGTTGCACGGTGATGTCGGCATGGTGACCGGCGAGGATGTCGTTCTGGCGATCTCCAACAGCGGCGATACGGCGGAATTGTTGGGCCTGTTGCCGGCGCTGAAGCGGATCGGCGCCCGGATTATCGCCATGTGCGGCCGACGCGGCGGCGCGTTGGTGCAGAACGCCGACCTGTTCCTGGATGTCGGCGTCGAGCGGGAAGCCTGTCCGCTGGGATTGACGCCGACAGCCAGCACGACGGCGGCTCTGGCGATGGGCGATGCGTTGGCGATGGCGTTATTGTCCGCACGCCAATTCAGCGCCGAAGATTTTGCCGTATTCCATCCCGGCGGCGCCCTGGGGCAAAAACTTTTGACGGTGGCGGATCATATGCATGCCGGCGAAAATAATCCGGTGATTCCGGAAGGAAAAACCGTGCGCGATGCCCTGTTCGTGATCACGGCCAAAGGCTTGGGAGCCACTTCGGTGGTGACGCGGGAAGGGCTTTTGAAGGGCTTGATCACCGATGGCGACATTCGGCGGGGATTTGCCCGGGGCAATGATTTTTTGGACCAACGGGTGGAAGAGTTCATGACCCCCAATCCCAAGACCATTACCGCCGACAAGTTGGCCGCCGCCGCGCTGCACCGGATGGAATCCAACCAGCCATCGCCCATCACGGTGCTGCCGGTCGTTGATGGCGACGGACGAGCGGTCGGGATGTTGCACATTACTGATTTGTTGCGGCGTGGTATGGTATAATATGGGCTGGCAGTATTTTTTACTGAAGGGGTTCAGCCGGCTTCTGTGTCAATTGCCTTATTCGCTGCTGTTGCGCCTGGGTTCCGGACTCGGGTTCCTGCACTATAGTTTCGGCCACAGCCAGCGTCGGCGGGCGATTGCCCAACTGCAGGAACGGCTGGGCGTATCCGGCGGGGAAGCGGCTGCGATCGCCCAGAGGATGTTCCGCAACATCGGCAGGACGCTGCTGGAGATCTTGTATATTCCAGCCCTGACCCCGGAAAAACTGGAGCGCTGGGTCACTATTGAAAACCGGCATTATCTGGATGAAGCACTGTCGGGCGGTCATGGCGCCGTGATTCTGACGGCGCACTTCGGCAACTGGGAGTGGATGGCGGCGCGCCTGGTCCGGGCCGGCTTTCCGATGGCGGCCATCGCCGAAACCCAGCCGAGTCCCGGTCTGGATCAGCTGCTGAACGAATACCGGGCGTCGGTCGGGTTGGCGCCGTATGCGCGCGGCAACGCGCTGGTGGCGGCGATGAAAGCGCTGAAATCCGGCAATGTTCTTGGATTTCTGGCCGATCAGGACGCCAAGGCCAACGGCGTGTTCGTGGAATTTTTCGGTCGTCCGGCATCCACGCCCCAGGGGCCGGCGGTCTTTGCCCAACGCTGCGGGGCGCCAGTGGTGCCGGCGTTCATTGTGCGCCAGCCGCGCCGGGGGCAACGAATTGTCTTTTCACCGCCGATTTACAGGGTTTCCGAAGACGACCACGAGACAGAGATTCTGCGGATGACAGAAGAAATGACCCGAGTGATGGAAGAACGGATTCGCCGGTACCCGGACCATTGGTGGTGGTTCCAACGGCGCTGGATCACGGATCCGAAGACAGGTGGAGCGAGTGACATTGAAAGCTAAACCAATTTTGATCGGCCTGGTCATCGCGGCGCTGATTGCCGGCGGACTCTATTACTTCCTGCGGGAAGAGCCGCTGGAAGATACCCGGCGCGAAAGCGTCGTGACCCGCATGGCGTTTTCCGGTTCCCATCTGACGGAGATGCAGGACGGAAAACTACTTTGGGATTTGACGGCCCGGGTCATGGAAGTGGATTCCAAGACCCAGTGGGTTTATTTGACGGATATGACCGGGTTTATCTACCGCAAGGATGGAACAAAAATTGATGTGACCGGTAAAAATGCGGTAGTCGATCCCAAGACCCGCAATGTTGAAATTACGGGCGGACTCGCGATGAAGGCGAGTGACGGCCCGACCTTTCAGGCGGAAAAGGGTCGCTATGTGGCCAGGGATCGGCGCATCTTCGCCTCCGGATCCATCCGGGCTACAAAAGAGGACTATGTGCTGACCGCCAAGGAGCTGGAAACCGACGATCAGTTCGAAGTGATCACCGTTAAAGGAAATGCCCGCATTGTCAAAGGAGGGTCCAAACCATGAACGAACCGATGAGACGAACCATAAAGCTGGCGGCGCTGCTGCTGGGAATTCTGCTGCTGGCGCCCACGCTGCAGGCGGCTCCGGAACCGGCGAAGACGACCCAGCTGGACGGCGATGTGATCACATATACATCCAAGACCGGCATCATGACCGCCAAAGGCGGAGCGAAATTAACGCAGGGAAATGCGGTGATGACCGGCGACAGCGGCGAGTACAACACCAAGACCAAAGAAGCGGTCATGACCGGCAATGTCAAAGCGGTGAAAGAAGACAGCACCCTGACGGCGGCACAAGTTCGGTCCTATGACGACATGAAGCGGCTGGTTGCCACCGGCGACGCACTGCTGGTACGCAAGGACAGCACGGCCGCCGGGCCGCGGATGGAATATTTTCCGGAACGCCAGTACGCCAACATCACGGGCGGCGCCCGTCTGACCAACAAGGACGCCGTTTTGACATCCAAGGTGGCGGAAGCCTTTTTCAAGGAGGACCGGGCCACGGCCGACGGCAATGTTCACATTGTGAGCGAACCCCGCAAGATGGATGCGGTGTCCGACCACGCCGTTTATTACGGAATTAATGGCAAAAACGGTAAAGCGGACCTGATCGGCAACGTCCGGGTGGTTCAGGACGGCAATGTGCTGACCGGCAATCATGTGATCATGTATCTGGATGACAGCGCCATGGATACCGAAGGGCGTTCCAAGCTGGTGATCCAGCCCAAGAAAGCAACTCCCGCGCCGGGGAACAACGATGCGGCGCCTGAAAAGGAAAACCCATAATATGTACATCGAAACCAAATCCTTGAAAAAGGCCTACAAAGGCCGGGAAGTGGTCAAAGGCATCAGTGTCCGCGTCGATCAGGGGACCGTTGTCGGTCTTCTCGGTCCGAACGGCGCCGGCAAAACCACTACATTTTACATGATTGTCGGGCTAGTGACTCCCGATGCCGGACAAGTGATCATTGACGGAACCGACATTACCCGGATGCCGATGTACCAGCGCTCCCGCTTCGGGATCGGCTATCTGCCGCAGGAACCGTCTGTATTCCGCAAGCTGACGGTGGAGGAAAACCTGTTGGCCATGCTGGAGACGACGCGATTGACGCGCACGGAGCAGCGAGCCAAAGCGGCCAGCCTGCTGGAGGAATTTCGGATCGAACATGTGCGCAAGCGCAAGGGGATCGAACTGTCGGGCGGAGAACGCCGGCGGGTCGAAATCGCCCGGGCGCTGGCGACTTCGCCAAATTTTCTGCTGCTTGACGAACCGTTCACCGGCATCGACCCGATCTCGCTCGGCGAATTGCAGGACATGATCGGTTACCTGAAGCAAAAAGGGATCGGCGTGCTCATCACCGACCACAACGTGCGGGAAACCCTGGCCATCGTCGACAACGCCTATATCGTCAACGAAGGGGAAGTCCTCATCGCCGGCGACAGCCAGACTATCATCGACAGTGAAACCGCCCGGAAATTTTATCTGGGCGACAACTTTTACCTGTAATACGGAGCAAGGAGCAGCGAATGCGCATTCTCGACCGCTACATTCTCAAAGAATTATTGGGGCCGTTTCTTTTCGGCATCTGTGTGTTTTCCAGCATTCTGGTCGGCACCGGGCCTTTGTTCCGCATTGCCCAATACATCAGCCAATACGGGGCTTCGGTATGGACTTGCGCCAAACTGTTGGCCTACAGCCTGCCGGGCATCATCGCCCTGACTTTTCCGATGGCGGTGCTGTTGTCCTCCCTGATGGCGTTCGGCCGTCTGTCCAGCTCCAGCGAAATCGTCACGATGAAGTGCGGTGGACTGAGCTTTTACCGACTCGCCGCGCCCGTTTTTATTTTGGCGTTCGGCATCAGCGCTTTTTCGATGGTGTTCAACGAAGTGGTCGTACCTCGGGCCAATGCCGCCTACACGTACATTGTTCATTACGAAATCATGAAAAATACCCGGCCGAAAACCCAGGAGCATGTGATCATCAAGGACATCGCCGGCGGTAAACTCAAGCGCCTGACCTATGGCCGCCGATTTGACGAAGATCTAAGCCTGATGCAGGGCATCACCATTCAGGAATATGAAAATGACACGCTGGTCCGGATCGAAAACGCCGAAAAAGCTGTCTGGAAAGACGGCGGCTGGACGATGTTCAACGGGATTATCTATGATATGACCGAGGACGGCCGGGTGGAACGGACGATGAAGTTCAAGGAGCAGGCCATGCCGGTGGAAAAAATCCCGGCGGAAATCTCCCGCGACCAGAAAAACAAGGAAGAGATGACGATTCGCGAACTGAAGCAGCATATCGCGATCCTGAAGCGGGAACAGGTGCGGACCAGTTATTTTGAGGTGGAACTGCACCAGCGCGTGGCGATTCCTTTCGCCTGCTTCATCTTTTCGTTGATCGGGGTTCCGTTGGGAATTCAGCGACAGCGGTCCAGCTCCTCGATCGGCCTGGGCATCAGCGTCATCGTGATCTTCATCTATTACGCCATCATGAGCATGGCCATGGCCCTGGGACAGGGCGGTTCGCTGCCGCCGCTGATTGCGGTCTGGATCCCGAATCTGCTTGGCATTATCGCCGGGGCGTTCTTTATCTACCAAGCCGCAAAATAGTTTTCATTAAGGAGAGCGGAATGTTTGGCGTTGCACTGATCCTCGTGATAGTACTGACCGGCGGTCTCATCGCCTTTCTCGGCGACCGCATCGGCACCCGTGTCGGCAAACGCCGGATGACGCTGTGGGGCCTGCGGCCGCGCTACACCTCCATCATCATCACCATCCTGACCGGCATCCTGATCGCCGGTTCCACCATCGGCGTGCTGACGATTACCTCCTATGACGTCCGTACTGCGTTGTTTGGCATGGAGGCCCTGAAAAAGCAGACCAGGGAACTGGCAAGTGAAGTCGACTCCCGGACAATAGCATTGGATACGGCGCAGAAAGAACTGAACGCCGCCCGCAGCGAGATCGAGAAGAAAAACGCCGAATATGCGGAGACCAACGAGCGGATCGTAGCCATTACCCGGGAACTTCAGGATTTGCAGCGAAATAAACAGGTTCTCGACGAACGGATCGCATCCCTGAACGCCGCCAAAGCCGAATTGCAGCAGGACGTGGACCGTCTGAACGAGCTAACCGCCAATTTGCGTCGCGGCATCGCCACCGTCCGCGAGGGGACGATCGTGCTGCGGGCCGGGGAGGTCATCGCAGTGAACGTGGTGCAGGGCGGCGGCAGCCGTGCCGATGTCGAGCGCCGTCTGACCGATTATATGAAAATGGCCAATCAGCGCCTGAGGGACCGGTTCCAGATCGAAGATGAAAAACTGGACCTGATTTTTATCGGCAAGGCGCACGCCGAAGAAGTGATCTCGTTCATGACAATGCGTTCGGAGCCGATGGTGCTACGACTGCTGTCGGCCGGCAATGTCGTGGTCGGCGAGCCGGTCATCGGCCAGTTCGAGGTGTTTCCCAACCGCCTGATTTTCGGAAAAGACGCGGTAGTGCTGCGCGACCGGGTTTCCTACAGCGGCGATCCGGCCGAAGCAGAGCAGCTCCTGACCATCTTTCTGCGCCGGGTGAATGAAATGGCAGTGAAGCAGGGCGTGATCCCTGATCCCCTGCAGGGGACTGTGGGCAACCTACCGGCCCAAAGCTATTACGAAGCGGTCAACCAGCTGCGCCGATTAAAGGGCGAGGTGGAGATCACCGCCGTGGCCCGCACGGAAGTATCGTCGATCGGCCCGCTGACCATCGACATTCAGATCCGGCCGATGCTGGCGGCGCCATAATGGAACCGCCGATTCTGGCGATCGATCCCGGCCGGGACAAATGTGGCCTGGCGGTTCTGAATCATGAAAAAAGTGTGTTGTGGCATGGTGTTGTTTCGACCACGGAAGTGTTGACGGTTAGCGTGGAGTTGATTCGGCGATATGGGTGCCGTGCCTTGGTCCTTGGCAATCAGACCTTTTCGGGCGAAGTGCGACGGATGCTGCAACCGCTTTTGGAACAAAAACTGGTGCAAGAAATAATTAATGTGGATGAACGCGGTTCGACGGAGATGGCGCGTGCCCGCTATTGGCAGGCTTTTCCGCCGCTCGGCTGGCGACGCTTCCTCCCCCGGGGATTGTTGGTTCCCCCTTGCGCGATCGATGACTTTGCGGCTATAATACTGGGGGAACGGTTTCTGGCAAAAAAAAGTTAAAATTTTTTTTTACAATCTTGCAGGAGTTTTAAAATCTCCCACGAATACATTATAAAGTAAAGTGCATTTTGTGCATTTTGGCTAAGGTCTGAACACCGAAGGGTATGGTCGGGGAAGAAAGGAGGTGCACTCATAGGTTCCCGCATCGATATCTGAAGTAGGTGTGACGATATGGGCTCTTTGACAGGAGAATAGGGAAGAGGAAACATGGACACTCTATCTGATTTCTTCCTGCCTGTAGGGACCATCAAACAAAAAAATAAACCTATGGGAGGAAACAGAATGAAAAAGAATCTGATCGTTGCTCTCGCGTTGGTATTCGTGCTCGGTATCGCCGGCACCGCCTTCGCCGCTGCCAATCCTTTCGTCGACGTTCCTGCGAAACACTGGGCGTATGACGCAGTGACCAAATTGGCCCAAGCCGGTATCCTTGACGGTTACGGCGACGGCACCTATCGTGGCGAACGTCTGGCCACCCGTTATGAAATGGCCCAGGCTACCGCCAAAGCCATGGCTCGCGCTGACAAAGCCGATGCCCAGATGAAAGGTCTCATCGACAAACTGGCCGTTGAATTTGCGGCGGAACTGAACAACCTCGGCGTTCGCGTTGCGAAACTCGAGAAAAACGCTTCCACCATCAAATTCTGGGGCGACGCTCGTATGCGTTACCAGAGCGGCAACGCCGGCGCGCTGGATAGCAGTAACACAGGCAGCAACCGTTTCCAACAACGGATTCGGATTTACGCCAAAGCCGACCTGAACGACAAAGCTGCGTTCTATGGCCGGATGGATTCTGAATGGACCGCTCAGGCAAATGGCAAAACTGCCAGCAACGTTGATATCTTCTGGGATTATGGCTATTTTGAATGGACCTTCAATCCGAGCTTCAAGTTCGACATCGGCCGTCTGCCTCTGAACGCTGCTTACAGCATGTTCAACACCAACGGCGCTTACGATGGAGCACAATTCCTGTACAAAAACGGCAAGTTCAACGGCAAACTGGCGTACGGCGATGCCGGCAACTATGTGGTTCGCACATCTGATCTTCTTAAAGGCTCCACTCCTGCTCAGGAAATCATGTTGCTCGACCTGAACTATGCATTCACCAACAAATTCGCGGTGAACGCGGCCCTGTTCAATGGCGTCAATGAAAAATTGTACAACTACAAAGTCTGGACGTTGGGCTTCGACACCAAATTGAGCGATGACTTCAACCTCACCGCTGCGTATTTCCAAAACACCAACAAATATGCAAAAGCTTACAATAACGACAAGAACCCGGACGGCTGGTATGCCAACCTGTGGTACAAAGGCGCTGACAAAGCCAAAGTCGGCAGCTGGGGCTTGAACCTCAACTACAGAAACATCAAACCGATGGCAATCGACTCCAACAAGATGTCCGGCGTGTTCGCCAACTCGCTTGTCAGTCCTATTGACCTTTATGGCGTAAAGGGCTGGGGCTTCCAGGCCAACTACACCCTCAGCAAGAATGCCATCATGACCGCGACCTACGAAACTCTGAACCGCAACGCTACTGGCGACACCCAGAAACTGAAACCCTTCTACTATCTGCAACTGAACGTTTACTTCTAAGAAGTAAACCATCAATGCAAAAGACCCCGCTTCGGCGGGGTCTTTTTCTGTACTGCGGTCGGTGTATGATATAATGAAGTCATAAATGGTTGGAGGTGGAGCTTCGTGAAAGTAAAGAAAATCGTGATTGCGTCGCTGCTCGTCGCGGTGTTGGCGTTCGGCGCCGTACCGGCGGCGCAGGCCATCAATCTGGGCGACATTCTGAAGGTGGGCGGTATCGGCATCCTTGTCGACCGGTTTGCTCCGCAGCTCAACAGTTTCATCAACACGTTGATGATGCAGCATAAGGCGGCGCCGGAGTTCGCGACCAAGGTGGTGCCGATCCTGACGGTCGGCGTGCTCGGTAATAGCGGCTACATCGGCGCGGCACAGGTCATGGGCCCGCAAAATCTGGTGGATCGGGTGCAGGCGGTCGTACAGGTGGAGAGCAACTTCAACGGCAACATGTTTCGGGTCAAAGGACTGATTCCCATCGATAGCAAAATTCCGGTGAATTTCAACCGGGTCAGCGGTGTCGGCGTTTCGGCGATCATTGACGTCCGGATCTGACGAAAATTTGACGGAGCAAACCGAATATGATATTGTGATTCCTGTCGTGATGCGGCAGGAACTTTTTTTACCTTTCGCGAATAGTATGAAGAATAAAGTTCTAAGGAGGATGACATATGCTGAAAAAAATGTTGACTCTGTTTCTAATTGCCGCATTTTGCGTGACGATGTTGCCGACGCCTGCCTTGGCGGCCCAATTGGAGCAGACGCCGCTGGAAAAGATCGGCGCTGTGGAAAAGATTCTGTATGGCACGGAACAGGAAGGGTCGCTCGTTGAACGGACTACCAAGTTGGAGAAGGAACTATACGGTTTGCCCGGGCGGGAAGCATTGATGGCAAAAGTGGATCGGATATATGCCTATGTGCGGGATAGCAGCTCGGGATCCCCGTCGTTGATTTTTAAACTGGGTGCATTGGAATGGAGCCTGACTCAATCTGTGGGCAAAGGTCCCCTGAAACCACGTCTGGAATCGCTGGAACGTACGGTTTCCGGTGTAATAGGAACGGGTTCGATTGATGCTAGGGTTTCCCGTTTGATGACGATTACCTTTTCGAATGCTCGCCTGCAAACCGGAACTGTAACGCTCCCCAAAGACACCTTGGTCAAGATTAAATTGATCACTCCATTGGACAGTAAGAAAAACAAGACCGGCGATTCTGTGGAGTTTGAAGTTGCCGAGGATTTGTATGCCGCCGGCATGATGGTATTGCCGAAAGGCGCTGCTGGCGCTGGCAAACTGACGAAAGTGGAGCAGGCCCAGAATTTCGGTCGGGATGCGAAACTGGAAGTCAATTTTGAAAAAGTGACAGCTCTGGATCTGACGATTGTGCCGACATTGCTTGGCGAGAAAGCAAAGAAGGAAACCGAATCGGTAGCGACCGCCGCGGGCGCCGGCTTTGCCGGAATGATCCTGCTGGGACCAATCGGCGTAGTGGGGGCCGCTTTTGTGCATGGCAAGAATATTACCGTGCCGGCCGGAACGACTTTGTTTATCCAGACTCAGGCCGATATGGAACTGACGGGCTTGATTGCGAAATAACGGGCAGGAGACGATAGGGTGAAAATGACCAAACTTGTAGCCGGATTGCTGGCGTTCGCGCTGCTGTTTCCTGGCTTTGTTCCGGCGGAAGCGGCGAAAAAAAGCAAAACGAAACCTCCGCAACCAATTGAAATTGTGGCGGATGAGATGTATTTCAGCGACAAGACCGGCGAACTCTTTGCCAAGGGAAATGTCGTAATTACCCAGGACAAGAGCAAGATTTTGGCGGATATCATTCGTGGCAACGATAAGGAAACCCAAGTTTGGGTGGATGGCCCCGCTCGCCTGATCGAACCGTTGACGAACGTTACAGGGATGCGAATCCGGTACAATTATGGATCGCAATTCGGTTTTATGCAGGATGTCAAAGGCAAGTGCGGCAATGATTTCGTTTCCGGCAAAAATGTTCATTTTGAAGAAGGGAAATTTACTGCCTATGGGGCGACTAGCACCAGTTGCCCCGCCAAGGGAACGCCCGATCACCGGATCACCGCCCGCAAGATTGTGATTTGGCCGGGTGACAAGATGATCGCCTACGACGCGAAAATCTGGATCAAAAACTTTGTGGTTTATTCCACACCACGGTATTCCCGATCTTTGAAAGATGACGAAACGGAATTCCCTTCCTTTGGCTATGAAGATCCTGACGGGTTCTTCATCAAGCAACGATTAAACTATGCGTTGACGGACAATATTACCGCCTACACCGACCTTGCATATTATAGCAAGGCGGGCTTTAAGCCGGATTTTGGGATTGCCGACAACGAAACGGATTACACCCTCAAATTGATCACCGGCTATTTCAAGGATGGAGACGGGCGCCGGGTCCGCAAGGAACCGGAATTGCAGTTTAACTGGCATCAAAAACCGATTGGCAAGACGCAATGGAATTATTATTTTAACGCTACCTATGGGAAATGGAGAGACGATACCAAAAGTAGCTGGCATCAGGACTATGTCCTGTATTTTCCGCGCAATCTGATTTATCTGGATAAGAAGAAAACTTGGGCTTGGAGTAATGGCTTCGGGTTCGAGTGGATCCGGGATAGTTACAATAGTTCCAGCCAGAACATGACAAAATTCAACACTTCAATATCCAAACGACTGACCCCCTGGTTGACGGCCTGGGTTGGCTATAACTACACCAGCAACAACGCCAGCGTGTTCAGCTACAATCAAGTCAATGTCACCAATGAGCTGGTTCGTGGGATTCATATCCAGTTCAACAAAAAGACGGCCCTGTCGTTTGTGAACAGCTATGATATGCTCCACAACCGGACCTATGAAAACTACATCACTTTACACCAGAATCTGCACTGCTGGAATAGCCGTCTAGAATACCGGACGCAGGCGAAACAATGGCGATTGGATTTTGTCGTCATTCGGTTTTAAATCATCGAAGGAGTAATTTGAACCCCCATGAGTTTACCGGAACTGGAAAAAAAACGTGAGCTGTATCGCACTGAGCAAAAAACCGTGGTTTTCACCAACGGTTGTTTTGACATTCTCCACTCCGGACATGTCCGGTATCTGACGGCGGCCCGGGAACTGGGCGATATTTTGATCGTCGGCATGAACAGTGATGCTTCCGTGCGCAAGCTGAAAGGCGACGGTCGACCGGTGAACCCGGCGGCGGACCGGGCGGAAGTCTTGTTGGGGCTGCGCGCGGTCGACCATGTAGTGATTTTCAACGAAGATACGGCGGAGGAACTGGTGCGCCGATTGCAGCCGGACATTTATGTCAAGGGCGGCGACTATTCCCTGGATCGGTTGCCGGAATCAGCCATTGTCGCCGCGTATGGCGGACGCACGGTTCTCGTGCCGATGGTGGAAGGCCGTTCTACTACCAACGTGATCCAACGCCTGCAACAATCGTCCAGCGGCGCAGCGGCAGGCGGGGAAGGGAAGGGCGATTCGTAGTGCATCCATGGTTGGAGAAAATTGCGGCTTCGAGGGTTCTTGTCATCGGAGACGTCATGCTGGACCGCTATTATTTTGCCGAAGTGAACCGGATTTCGCCGGAGGGACCGGTGCCGGTCGCCCGGGTCAGGGAAACGAAGAATACCTTGGGCGGTGCGGCCAATGTGGCGCATAATCTCGCCCGGCTGGGGTGCCAGGTATTGATCGCCGGCGTCAGCGGCGATGATGAGAACCGCCAGATTCTGGATCGTAAGTTCAATGCGCTCGGAATCGGCCATGCCGGGTTACTGAAGATTTCACGGCCGACGACAACCAAAGTGCGGGTGATCGGCGGCCATCAGCAGATGATCCGTCTGGATTTTGAAGAATCGGGGAACATTATCCGTTCGGTGGAAAACCGCCTGCTGGCCTATCTGATGCGACAACTGGAAGGAAAAGTGGACGCCGTGATCCTGTCGGATTATGCGAAAGGCGTCTGTTCGTCAGCCTTATGCCGCAACGTGATCCAGACTTGTCGGCAGCGTCGGGTTCCCCTGATCGTGGACCCCAAGGGGGCCCAGTGGCGGAAATACAAGGGGGCTTTTCTGGTTACGCCCAATGTGAAAGAATTGGGTGAGGCCAGCCGGATGAAGGTACGAAACGACGATAAAACCATCGTACTGGTCGGGGAAAGAATCCGCCAACGGTTTGGCTTCGAATCGTTGATGGTGACCCGTTCCGAACAAGGCCTGACACTGATGGGATCCGAGGAACCGGTGCATATTCCGACTTACGCCCGGGAAGTATTCGATGTTTCGGGAGCTGGCGATACGGTAGCCGCCGTGATGGGCGCTGCACTGGCGGCCGGCCTGAAGGCGGCGGCGGCGGCGCACCTGGCGAATCTCGCGGCCGGCGTGGTCGTTGGGAAACTGGGGACGTATGCGATCAGCGGCGCGGAGCTCGATGCGGCGTTGGCGGAGGTCGAACGACTGGAGGATTGGGAACAATGATCGTGGTGACCGGCGGCGCCGGCTTTGTCGGCGGCAATTTGATCAAAACCTTGAACGATAAGGGCATTGATGATATTCTGGTGGTTGACCACCTGAAAAATAGCGCCAAAATGGAAAATCTGCGTGGCCTGCAGTTTACCGATTATCAGGACAAGGAACGCTTTCTCGCCCGGATTGAGCGGGGCGGGTCTGGCCTCGGGACGATCGACGCCATTTTTCATATTGGCGCCTGTTCCGATACCATGGAGGCCGATGGCGCCTACATGCTGGAAAACAACTATGAATACAGCAAAATTTTGTTGCATTACTGCCTGGCGGGAGGGATTCCGTTTCAATATTCCTCGTCCGCATCCGTGTATGGCAATGGCGAAAAAGGCTTCCGCGAAGAGGCAAGCTGTGAGCATCCGTTGAATGTCTATGCCTATTCGAAATATCTGTTCGATAACTATGTCCGGCGTCTGAAACCGCCGATTGGCGCCCAGATCGTCGGCCTGCGCTATTTCAACGTATTCGGGCCGCAGGAGAACCACAAGGGCCGAATGGCCTCCATCGCCTATCAGCTCTACAACCAATTGAAGACCAGCGGCGTGGCCCGTTTGTTTGCGGGAACCGACGGCTACGGTGACGGCGAGCAGCGGCGGGACTTCATCTATGTCAAAGATGTCGTGCAGGTGCATTTGTTTTTCTGGGAGAATCCCGGCGTCAGCGGCATCTTCAACTGTGGGACCGGCCGGGCCAATTCGTTCAACGCCGTAGCCCGCGCCCTCATTGACCGGCTCGGTTATGGCCGGATCGAGTATGTGCCCTTCCCCGAAACGCTGACTGGAAAATACCAAAGCTTCACCGAAGCGGACCCGGGCCAGTTGTGCTCGGCCGGCTGGGAAGAAGAGTTCACTCCGCTGGCGGCGGCGATCGCCGAATACTGCGACGTCCTCGAATCGACCGGCGGCTATTTGAGATAATGGAGGAATGAAAGTGAAAAAAGTGCCTCTGCAGGATCTTCCCCTGCAATATCAAAACATCAAGGAAGAACTGGCCCCCGAGATCGAAAAAGTGCTGTCATCCGCTGCCTACATCCTCGGACCGGCCGTCAGCCAGTTTGAAGAGAATTTCGCCCGCTATGTCGGTACGCGATACTGCATCGGTTGCGGCAGCGGCACGGACGCCCTGCATCTGGCCCTGATCGCCGCCGGCGTTGAACCGGGCGACGAGGTCATCACCGTGTCCTACACCTTCGTGGCGACCGCCTGGGCGATCTCCTACTGCGGCGCGAAGCCGGTCTTCGTGGATATCGACCCGCACACCTACACGATGGACCCCAAAAAAGTGGAAGCTGCCATCACGCCGAAAACCAAGGCAGTGCTGCCGGTCCACCTTTACGGCCACACCTGCGACATGGACGAGATCATCGACATCTGCAAGCGGCATAAACTGGCGCTCGTGGAGGACGCCGCGCAGGCGCACGGCTCGACCTACAAAGGCAAGAACGCCGGCACATTCGGCGTGTCTTCCTGTTTCAGCTTCTATCCGGGCAAGAACCTTGGCGCGTTCGGCGAAGCCGGCGGCGTCTGCACCAACGACTCGGCGATGGCCGACCATCTGCGGCGTCTGCGCAACCATTCGCAGGGTCAGCGTTACTACTACGACGAACTGGGCTTCAACTACCGCATGGACGGCCTGCAAGGCACCGTTCTCGACGTGAAGCTGCGACACTTGCCGAAATGGACCGAGCAGCGGCATCAGATCGCTAAAAACTACAAACTGTCCATGGCCGGCCTGCCAGGTCTGGTGTTGCCTGAAATCAAACAGTGGTGCACCAGCAACTGGTATCTGTTCGTCATCCAGCATCCCCGGCGCGACGAACTGCAGAAGCACCTGGCTTCGCGCGGCGTGGAATCGGCGCTGCATTATCCGTTGCCGGTTCATCTACAGAAGGCCTACGCGGATCTCGGCTACAAACCGGGCGATTTGCCGGTCAGCGAAACCGTCGCGAAGCGTTGCCTGACCCTGCCGATGTTCCCGGAAATGACCGACGAGCAGATCGACCAGGTCACCGACGCCGTCCGCGAATTCTGCGTGAAATAGAGGTGCGAGAATGAAAAAGATCCATGCGGCTGTCATCGGCTGCGGCGGGTGGGGTCCCAACCTGCTCAACGTCTTCTTTTCCAATACGGAAACCAAACTCAAGTGGATGTGCGACCTCAGCGCTCCCCGCCTCGAGTTTTTGAAACAAACCTTCCACGACGTGCAGGCGACCACCAACCACCTGGACATCCTGAAAGATCCGAAAGTCGATCTTGTCGCCATCGCGACGCCGGTGGACAGCCACTATCCGCTCGCGAAGGCGGCGCTGGAAGCCGGCAAGCATGTGCTCGTCGAGAAGCCGATGACGG
>CAZRLN010000048.1:0-19891 GCA_964601085.1 uncultured Veillonellaceae bacterium
GAAGGGGACGGAGGACAAGAACCGCAAGGCCCTCGACCTCGGCTTCCAACTGGCGGGTAGTGTATAAACACAAAAAAGTGGAGGGAAAAGCAATGAGTTCATCAGAAAAAAGCCGCATCGATGTAATTCGCCACAAAATCGGCCTTCCTCTCGCCCTCATCTTGACCATTGCTGTTTGGTTCATGCCTCATCAACCGGGACTGTCGCTTGTTGGACAGAAAGCGCTGGCCTTGTTCGTAGGTGTTTTTGTTTTATATCTTACCGAGGCATTGGCGTTGCCGGTTACCAGCTTGCTCATTGTTCCGGCAGCCGTGTTAATGGGGATCGTAAAGTTAAAGGATGCCTTGGAGGGATTTTCGTCTTCATCAGTGTATTTGATGGTCGGAGCCTTCATTTTAGCAACAGCTATGGTCAAGACAAAACTAGCGGAACGCATTACCTACAAAATTCTGTCGGTTCTCGGCGGTTCATTTCGGAATATAACATTCGGCGTGGTGATCGCCAATATTATTCTGGCTTTTCTTGTCCCTTCTTCAACCGCAAGAACAGCGATTCTGCTGCCGGTATGTATCAGTATTATTGAATTGTTTAAAACGGAAGGGCGCTCCAAGCTCGCCGTCAACTTGCTATTGACTTTAGCATTCACCAACGCGACTATTAGCGCTGGTATTTTGACGGCTACCGTGCCCAATCCGGTGACGATCGATTTTATTGTCAAAGCCGGCGGTCCTTTGGTGAATTACATGGATTGGCTGATATACGGTTTTCCGCCAGCCCTGCTGATGACCTTCATTACCTGGGCGTACATTCAGTGGATGTTTAAGCCCGAACACCCGGAAATTCCTGGCGGAATTGAATTCATCAGAAATAAACTTAATTCGATGGGCGAAATGCGTTCGGAAGAATGGCGCGCCTTGACAGTATTTATTCTCGTCGTTTTACTATGGACTACCGGGAAATGGACGAAAATAGATCCGACGACAGCTTGCTTGGCGGCTTCCGGCTTGTTTTTCCTGCCTCGTTTTGGAGTGCTTGATTGGAACGATGCCAACAAAGGCATCTCGTGGCAGATCATCTTTGTGGCAGGCGGTGGAATTTCATTAGGTGCGATTTTGATGAAAACTGGTGCGGCAAAATGGTTGGCGGTAAGCATCTTTAAAGCATTAGGGCTGGCCGGTTCGTCGGTACTGGTGATTTTGGTTGTGCTGATGTTTATTATTCAATACATGCATTTGTTGTTCGTGGGTACGACGGCGATGGCGACGGCATTTATCCCGATCGTGCTTGCGATGGCGCAAACGGCAAACATTCCGCCGATGGTTCTGGCCCTTCCCGCCGGCATGATTATTGGCGGATATCCGCTGCTGATGTTCTACAATACACTGCCGAATATCCTTGTTTACGGAACCGGCAAGATGCGGGTCGAGGATTTTCCCAAGGTTGGGGTCGTAGTATGCGCCATCGGCTGCTTGGTTTATGCGTTGTGTGCGACGACGTATTGGCAGTGGATGGGGATGTTTTAGTTTTACGTCCGTACAAAATGAAGTGTGTTTTGCATATTTTCGTCCAGACTTTTGTTTGGACGAATTTTTTTTTGTGCGGGAACAAATTCCAAGAAAAAGTTCGTGGAATGGGTGGGGCTGAGCAGGAAAACGCAGGAGAAAAACTGAATCTCTCTCAAATAATCACCATACGTTTTAATGGCTGTTCGGATAAGCAAATGATTTTCGGAAGGCTGGCAAAAGCGTTCGAGAGGAGAGTCGAGAGCCCCGTGGAAGATCGGGAAAAGACAAGTCGTGAAATAGAGCGTCTGAAAAAAACTGTAGCGGAACTCCAACGCAAGCAGGACGAACTGGAAAGCCATGCAGAAATGTTTCGGCTCTTGGCGGAAAATTCAATGGATGGTTTTTGGCGTTTGGACGAGCAAATGCGTTTTCTCTATGTGTCGCCGGCCGCGCAGGATATATTCGGTCTGCCTTGCGAAGAGGTCATTGGCAGGCCCCTCTTTGACTTTCTGACTCCTGAATCGGTTGAGTCAGTCAAACAGGGTTATGCGCAACGCCAACCGTTGCAGGAGAAAAATAAAAGCTGGGAAAGTTCCGTTTATACAGTGGAGGTATTTCATCGGGATGGCCGCCGTATCTGGGTCGAAGTGGCGGTCAATCCAATCTTTGATGCCGACAATCACTTGATCGGCTATAACGGAATCACCCGCGACATCAATGAACGCCGGTTGCGGGAGGAAGCCATGCGTCGCTACGCCTTTTACGATCCGCTGACGAATCTGCCCAATCGGCGGATGTTCGAGGAGGTTCTGGACCGTTCGCTGGAACAGAACAGACCGCAGGATCGACCGCTGGCGGTGCTGTTTCTGGATGTCGATGGATTGAAACGGGTTAACGATCAATATGGTCATGGATTTGGCGATATTTTGCTGCAAGTGGCGGCGGAACGATTTCGCCACGCAATACGACAACAGGATTTTGTTGCCCGCCTGGCTGGCGATGAATTCATGATTATTTTGCAGGATATCGGCGATAAAAATGCGGTTGCCCTCATTGCCGACCGCTTGGTTGAAAGCTGTCGACAACCGATCAGTCTTGCCCAGCATCAAGTCCGTGTAGGGATAAGCATCGGCATCAGTTTTTTTCCGACGGATGCGGATACTGTGACCGCCTTGATGTCGCGCGCCGACCAGGCGATGTATCGGGCCAAGGAAACCGGCGGCGGTTGCTATGTTTGCTACGGACAGGAGAATTAGTGGGGGATATTTCCCGGGAAATAAAACGGCTTTAACAAGTTGTTTGTGAACGCAGGTCAGCCAGGTCCGATTGCAGTTTCGTCCTTCAATCCGGAGAGGTGACTGTTTATGGGCAATCCCAATGATGTTTCCCGGATTGTCAATCTTGAGGCGGACGCTGTTCTTACCCTGCTTCAGACAAGTCCGCTCGGTCTTTCCAACGCCGAGGCGGACAAGCGGGTTCATATCAATGGAAAGAATCAGCTGCCCAAAGTGGCGGCTTTTTCGCTTTGGCGACTCTTCTTTCGGCAATTTACGCATCTGATGGCGTTGCTGCTGTGGGCAGCCGGTTTCTTGGCTTTTACCGTGGATATGCCGGAACTGGGCTGGGCCACTTGGTTTGTGATCCTGGTGAATGCGTTGTTCAGCTTTTGGCAGGAGGTTCGGGCGGATCGGGCCTTATCGGCCTTGCTCTCGATGTTGCCGCAGAAGGCAAAGGTATATCGAGAGGGAAAGCTTGTGCAAATCTTGTCGGAAGATATTGCCGTCGGCGATGTCCTGATGGTTGAAGCCGGCGATCATGTATCGGCGGATGCCCGCCTGATCGAAGAGGAAGACCTGATGGTGGACGTGTCGCTGTTGACCGGCGAATCCATGCCGTTAGCCTGTGATGCGGCGGCTATTGCCCAGTGGCCCGCCAATGCCATTATGTCGCCAAATCTCTTGTTTGCCGGGAGCATGGCGACTGTTGGACGGGGAATCGCGGTTGTGTATGCAACCGGCAAACATTCCGAACTGGGCAAGATTACACAATTTACCGCTAGAGTGGTTCGCGAAAAAAGTTCGCTGGAATTGCAGGTGCAACGGATCGTACGACTCATCACGCTGCTGGCCCTGCTCATGGGAACCGTGGTATTTGCGCTGGCGGTTTTGGTCTTGGGTATCGACCTGAAGACAAGTTTAGTTTTTTGCATCGGCATTATTGTTGCGAATGTTCCGGAAGGATTGCTGCCCACGGTCAGCTTGTCCCTGGCGGTGGGAGTGCAGCGCATGGCCCGACAAAATGCCCTGGTACGCAAACTCTCGGCAGTCGAAAGCTTATGCGCCGCAAGTGTGATCTGCACAGATAAAACCGGCACGCTTACGATGAACGAGGTAACTGTCAAGCGAATCTGGTTGCCGGATCATGAGGTGGAGGTATCCGGAGCCGGCTATGAAAAGGCGGGAACGGTTTCGGTAACCTCTCCGGAAGCTACGCAGCAAATCGAGCTGTTGTTGACAATTGGTATCATGAGTTCCGAAGCTGAGTTGGAAACGGACGGAAGAAACTCTCTGTTGTGGCAGATCATTGGCGATCCGACAGAGGGAGCCCTTCTGGTTGCGGCGGTCAAGAACGGTCAGGGGATTGCGAGTGTCCGGTCGGCATTTTCTGTTCAAGCCACCCGACAGTTCGATTCCAAGCGGCGGATGATGAGCGCGCTTGGAATCAACTTATTTAGCCCGTTGTTTCGGCCGGGGGCAGCCGTGGTGTTCGCCAAAGGCGCACCGCTGGAAACGTTGCAGCGTTGCCAATATATCCGGAAGAGTACCGGCGTTGAGGCGTTGTCGGAGGACGAGCGCCTGAAGATCGCCCAGGCGAATGATCGCCTGTCCCGCGAAGGATATCGCGTGCTGGCCCTGGCTTACGGCGATGCTGCGAATGCTGCGCAGCCGGGAGAACACGATCTGATCTTTGTGGGGTTGGCGGCCATGATGGATCCGCCGCGCCCGGAAGTCGCCGAGGCAGTCCGGCGTTGCCGCCAGGCGGGGCTTTGCGTGACCATGATCACCGGTGACTATGGTCTGACGGCGGAAGCGATTGCCCGACAGATCGGTTTGATTGAGGGAAATGCGCAAATTATCGCCGGCGCTGAACTGGACGGTATGCCCAGGGATGTTTTGGCTGAGTTATTGCGTCCGGGGAACCCGATGATATTTTCCCGGGCCACGCCGGAACACAAATTGAAAATCGTGGAAGCCTATCACGCTTGCGGACATATTGTGGCGGTTACTGGTGACGGCGTGAACGATGCACCGGCGCTGAAAGCGGCCGATATCGGGATTGCCATGGGACGGGGCGGAACCGATGTGGCCCGGGAAGTAGCCGATATTGTGCTGCTCGACGATAATTTCGCCACGATCGTGAAGGCGATCGAGCAGGGCAGAGCCATCTATGACAACATCCGCAAATTCATGACCTATATCCTGGCATCGAACATTCCTGAAATCGTGCCGTTCCTGGCCATGGTGTTCCTGAAAATTCCGCCGGCGTTAACCATATTGCAGATCCTGGCGATTGATATCGGCACGGACATGGTGCCGGCGCTGGCCCTGGGAGCTGAACCGCCAGAGCCGGGAGTGCTGCGGCGCCGGCCGGGCGACTATACGAAAAACTTGTTGGATAAGACGTTGCTGCTCCGTTCTTATGGTTTTCTCGGCATGATTGAGGCGGCCTTGTCCATGGGGGCGTTTTTTCTCGTCTGGAGTCAACGTGGGTATTCATTGCCGGATCTTCAACGGATTACGCCGCTGATTTTTTCGGGCATGGCGGATGCCGCCGCACAGGAAATCTATCGCCAGTCGACCACAATGGCCTTATCCGCCATCATTGCCTGCCAGGTCGGCAACTTGTTCGTTTGCCGGTCGGAAAAGGAACCGTTTTGGCGATTTTCCGCAACGACCAATGTTTTGATTTGGGCCGGTATTGGCACGGAATTCGTGATTGCCGGCTCGTTAATCTATCTACCGTTTTTTTCGGCTATTTTTGCGACTCGACCGTTGAACCTGACGAATCTGTTCTGGTTGACGCTTTGTCCGTTGATTCTGATCGTGCTGGAAGAGGGCCGCCGGTTTCTGTTTCAGCGGTTCGTCCACAACAGAATGGCGGCATGAAAAAAAAGCTCCCGGCTGACTCCGGAAGCTTTTCAGGGATTGATGGCGAAGAATGAACGGCGGACTATTCGGTGAGATGCCGATTCATGTCGGTGATGAACGCCTGGACGGCTTCCGGCGGGGTGGCCCAGGATGTCACCAGGCGGATGGCGGAATGTTCGGCATCCACTTTGGACCAGATATAAAATGCGTAGTTTTGCTGCAATTTTTCAATCAGCCAGTGCGGCAGGATCGGAAAAATCTGGTTGGTGGGGGATTGCGTAAGAAAGGCGAACCCGGCGGTCTGAATGGCTTGACGAAGCAAAGCCGCCATGTCATTTGCGTGTTGGGCCAGTTGGAAATACAAATTATCCTGAAACAGCTCGCGAAACTGCAGTCCTAATACTCTGCCTTTGGCCAACAGCGCGCCTTTTTGCTTCATGTGAAACCGAAATTCGGGTTTGAGCGCTTCGGTGCAGATGACCAGGGCCTCGCCCAGCAAAGCGCCATTCTTGGTGCCGCCGATATAAAAGGCATCGGCCAATCTTCCCAAGTCGGCCAGACACAGGCCGCTTTCTTTGACGCAAAGGGCCGAGCCGAGCCGGGCGCCGTCAATATACAGATAGAGACTGTGTTGTCGGCAAAACGAGCTCAATTGTTCCAACTCGGGTTTCGTATAGATGGTGCCGATTTCCGTGGGGTTGGAAAGATAAACGAGTTTGGGTTTCACCATATGCTCGTCCGTATGACTGTCCAACACGGCCTGAATGTCTGACGGACCGATTTTTCCGTCACTGGTCGCCAGGGACAGGATTTTGTGGCCGGTTGCCTCGATGGCGCCGGTTTCATGAACCAAAATATGGCCGGTATTGGCGGCGATGGCTGCCTCGTGGGGGCGCAGGAATGCGGACAGCGCCGTCAAATTGGTTTGGGTTCCGCCGGCCAGCAGATGAACATCAATGTCGGTGCGGCCGATATGTTGCTGGATCAGGGAAATGGCCTCGGCGGAAAAACAATCTTCGCCATAGCCTTCGGCCTGCTCTAGGTTGGTCGCTAGCAAAGCGTTCAGGATTTTTGGGTGGGCGCCCTCGCTGTAATCGTTCTTGAAATTGAACATGGATATGGTGCTCCTTTCCCGGGTTGTGTTTACCAGTTGCCGCGCGCCAAATATAGCGAGGCTAACTTGACTGTCGATTCGATAATAGCTTTTGCACAGAGCGTTGTCAAATCATGAACCTTTATGATTGATTTTTTCGTTGCGCCCCACGAATACTTTCGAATGGCGTTTTACAGGAATCGGGGCGACAATCTTGAAGTATACAATAGCAGGAACAAGAGACGCCAAACTGAAGAGTTGAGGATGTGGGAAAAACAATGGACAGTCGCATAGAAACCGCCACTTTTCCGGAGTTGAAAACAGAACGGCTGATTTGTCGACAAATTGTCGATGCTGACGCTGCTTTATTGCACGAAATATGGTCAGATCCGGAAGTGACGCGGTATTTTTCATTGGAGCCATTCCAATCCCTCGCCGAGACACGCGAGATGATGGAACTTTTGAACTCTTTGCCCCGGATCAATCAGGGAATCCGTTGGACGGTTGTTCGGATTGCCGATGGCATAGTACTGGGAACCTGCGGTTTCCACAACTACAAACCGGAGCATCACCGAGCCGAAATGGGGTATGAACTGGGCCGACCGCATTGGGGGAAAGGTTTCATGAGCGAAGCAGTACAGGCCATTTTGCGATATGGCTTTACTTCAGCCGGCTTTAATCGCGTCGAGGCCTTTGTCAACTATGGCAACCAAAATTCCACGCGCCTGCTGAAACGGGCAGGCTTTCACCTGGACGGTCTGTTGCGCCAATACGAGCTGAATCGGGGAAAATTTGCCGATCAATATTGTTATTCACTGTTGCAGGCGGATTGGAAAAACGATTGCGGTCAAAAGCGGCCGGGGGCGGAGAGATGAACCCGGCAGAGGGGAGAAAAACCAGAGAAATCGTAAAATATTGGCGTACTCCCGATTTGCCGGAGGTGGAGTTGCTTCATGCCCGTTATACGGCACAGTTCTTTTCCCGCCACGCCCATGATAGTTACGCCATCGGCGTCATTGAACAGGGAGCATTATCTTTTTCGTATCGCGGCGAAACATGGATCGCGCCGGCCGGGCAGGTGAATCTGGCCGTACCGGGGGAAGCTCATACCGGGAATGCCGCGACAGACATCGGCTGGACTTACCGGATGTTTTATATCGATCCGGAGCTGATGCGGCAGGTGTCGGTGGCAATAACAGGCTGTCCGCCCCATTTGCCGTTCTTTGCCGCCGGCGTGATCAATGATGCGGAGTTGGCCGAACAAATCCGATCGTTGCATCGGAAACTGGAAGAAAACAAGTCGACCCGATTAGAAGAAGAGGAAGAGCTGTGGGCGCTGTTAACCGCGCTTATTCTTCGCCATGCCGACCAACGCCGGTCGCTATCCGGTCCCGGTCGTGAAAATCTGGCTGTAAATCGGGTGATGGAATATATGGAAGCGCATTTCACCGACAATTTTTCGATTCAGGATTTGGCTGAAGTTTGCAACTTGAGCCCGTTTTATCTCATCCGGGCGTTTCGCGCCAGCACCGGGGTGCCGCCTCATGTTTATCAACAGCAGATCAGGGTGCGGCGGGCGAAAGAGTTAATGGCGCAGGGCTGTTCGGCGACATTTGCGGCACAGGAAACGGGTTTCGTCGATCAGAGCCATTTTTCACGCCGATTTCGACAAATTACCGGCATGACACCGGGACAATACCGCAATTTTGTACAATTCTCCCGCTGATTGGGGAGTTATAATGAAACCCGTTGAATTGGGCGCGCCTCGGCGCTGCCAAATAGAATCAAGGGGGTTGCATTATGTTATTGGTTTCAGAGGAGTGGAAACAAGCTTTTCCGGGCGCCGGCGTGGGGATGATGACCTTAAGCGGCGTGGTCAACCCGGACAGTTGCACCGCGTTGGAACAAAGAAAACGCGTGGTGGAAGAAGAGATTCGAACCCGATTCCCGAATCGTCAGGCCGTCGCGGAATTTGAACCGGTTCAAGCCTACAGTGCCTATTACAAATGGTTCGGGCAGACCTACCATGTACAACACCAATTGGAGTCGGTCGGGTTCAAGGGAAAGTCATTGCCCGCTGTCGCCGCCCTGGTGGAAGCAATGTTCATGGCCGAGCTAAAAAATGGCTTGCTGACCGCCGGACACGATTTGTCGAGACTGCGGCAACCCTTATCGCTTCAAGTCGCGACCGGGGAAGAAAGTTATGTTTTGATCAATGGCAAGACGCAGAAAACAAAAACGGGCGATATGTTGATAGCCGATGCGGACGGCATTCTTTCCAGCATTGTGCATGGACCGGATTATCGCACCCGGATCACTGCCGATACCAGTCAGGCGCTGTTTGTGGTTTATGCGCCGGTTGGCATTTCTCAAATTGCTGTGAAAAAACATTTTGACGATATTTTTTCGTTTGTTCAATTGGTTGCACCATCGGCGAAGCTTGAACGGCGGGATTTCTATGGATGGTGATTTTTTCGATTTGCTTTGTGTTTGAATTTGACTTATATAATGAATAGCGGCCCGAGAAAATAGAATCGTCGAATATTGGAGCAGGGGGTGTGAAGCGTTTGATTATCGGCGCTGTTACAATCCGTTTGTATGCGCCCTGGGTGTCCTCTTTGAAGGAAAAACGTATGGTAGTGAAAAGTATCGTTGCGAAGGTTCAGAATAAATTCCATGTGGCGATCGCCGAAGTGGAAGAGCAAGATACCCTGCAAACCGCCGTGCTGGGGATGGCCTGCGTCGCCGGCAGCGTTCGGCAAGCCGACAGCATCCTGGATCATGCGATTCAGTTCATCGAAGAAAATACCGAGGCGGAAATTACGGATATTCAGCGCGAACTGCGTTGAGAAAAAGAGATTCGGAGGCGCAGCATGCGGCTGTTTATTGGCGTCGATTTTCCCAAACGGGTAGTTGATGAGCTTTGCTCCCTTCAAAATACGATCCGGGACCTCGTGCGCGGCGGGAGATTTCCTGCGCCAGACAACTTGCACTTGACCTTGCAATTCCTGGGGGAAACGCCGGAATCCCGAATCGCCGAAATCCATCGAGCTCTTTCGGCGGTGGCGTCCCGACACGCTCCGTTTCAACTCGCCGTTGACGATCGAATCGGCTATTTTGGATCGATGAACCCCGTGCGGGTGGCCTGGGTGGGGATGAAAGGCGATGTTTCGGCATTGTCCGCGATTCAGGCGGATGTTGCGACGGCAATGAGCGAATTGGGTTTTGCTGCGGAAGAACGTGCCTACAAACCGCATATTACGTTGGCTCGTGATGCGTTTTTTCTCCAGAGCGAGGTAAACCTGAAAAATGGCGCGATCAACCTTCCAGTAACCCCGTTCCCGTTGATGCGGATCGAACAGTTTGCCCTGATTTCCAGTGAAATCGATCAAGGCAGGCGACGATACCGGCCGCTTGCAGTATTCAGGCTGGCAGGAGAGAAGTGACGTATTTGCGGTTGTTGTATCGGAAAAGGGACGTGAGATACCCGGGGGGAGGGATTTTGCCTCGCTCATGTCGAATAATATATATTACGCCGATAAAAACTGTTGTTTAATCGGCTTCTAATGATTTTTTTTAAAAGGAGAGCGGAAAATGAAACCATTAACAGGGCTGCGGGTATTGGATTTGAGTCGAGTGTTGGCTGGCCCCTATTGCGCGATGATGTTGGCTGACTATGGCGCTGATATCGTGAAAATCGAGCCGCCGAAGGTGGGCGACGATTCCAGGGCGTTCGGGCCTTTTGTGGGGGATGAGAGCGCATATTTCATGAGCCTGAACCGAAATAAACGTTCGATGACCTTGAATTTCAAGCGCCAGGCGGAATGCGACTTGTTCAAGGAAATGGTCAAGCATGCCGATATTGTACTGGAAAACTACCGTCCGGGCACGATGGAAAAATTCGGGTTAGGTTATGATGAACTGAAAAAGATCAATCCCAAGATCATTTACGCCGCTTGCTCCGGGTTCGGCCACAGTGGACCGTATCAGTACAAACCGGCCTATGATATCATTGTGCAGGCCATGGGCGGTATCATGAGCATCACCGGCCCGGAAGGAGGCGAACCCTGCCGCGTCGGCGCCTCGGTCGGAGATATCATCGCCGGCATGTTCACCGCTTATGGCATTATGATGGCGCTACACCATCGGGGAAATACCGGCGAAGGCCAAAAAGTCGATGTTGGCATGCTGGATTGCCAAGTCGCCGTTCTGGAGAATGCGATTGCCCGGTATGTAACATCCGGTTCAGTGCCGACTCCCCTGGGTAACCGTCATCCATCCATTTCACCGTTCTCTTCGTTTACCGCCCAAGATGGCCATATCATCGTCGGCGCCGGCAACGACCGGTTGTGGACCAAACTCTGTAATATTCTCGAAAAACCGGAACTGTTGACAGATTCACGCTTCGACAATAACAGCAACCGGACTGCGCACGTCAAGGAATTGACGGGGATTCTGAACGAAGTTTTCAGCAAGAAGACGATCGCGGAATGGATGACGGTTCTGGAAGAGGCGGAATTGCCTTGCGCACCAATCAACACGGTGGACAAAATTGTGAACGATCCGCAGATTAAAGCCCGCGAGATGATCGTGGAAGTCGAACATCCGGTAGCAGGACATTTGAAGATGGCCGGATTGCCGATTAAAATGTCGGCGACTCCTGGTGCGGTGGAACGACCGGCGCCGTTGCTGGGGCAGCATACTGCCGAGCTGTTGAAGGAAATTCTCGGTTGGGATGAAGCGAAAACGGCGAAATTTTTTGCGGAAGAATAATCGCCTGCGAACAGACAAGTGATGCTTAACGAAAGTGAGGCCCCGGCAACCGCCGGGGCCTCACTTTCGTTAAGCAGGAAATGGAGCGTTTTTGGCGAATCATCCAATAGAGAAAAGAGGAAGGAAGAAACGACGGATGAGATGTCCAAAATGTGGCGGGGAAATGGAAACCGACAGTTCCATTTGTAGCCGCTGTGCTGCGGAAACGGGTGAAGTCAAAGTGCTTCGGCCGGATGAGCGGGATGATTTTAACGGCCTGACGATTCAACAGGGCGGCGAATCGGAAAACGCAACGGGATTCAAAGAAGAGACGCCCGGAAATTACGAATATCGCAGTGAGGGGCCGGGGCATCGGGTATACGTGCGACAGGTTTCCTTTGGATCGCACATGGGGTTTCTGACCAAGCTGCTGATTGTAGCGGTTATTTTGTTTTTGGTTTTTGTGGCCTTGCCGATCGCGTTGATTGTACTGGCCGTTTCCAGCCTGATCTGGTGGCTTGTCAAACGTTAGCCGGGTGTCAGGCCCGTGCTAAAATGGACCGTCATCGTTGAATGTGGGACGGGTCTGGTTTTTCAATAATTGCAAAGCCTCTTCAGCCTGCAGCAGCAGGCTGTTTTTATCTTCCGGCAAAGTGCCGGCGAGCGGCAACATGTTGGAAACATGGTTGCTGCGGAATATGCAGGGAGATTGCATGTTCAGGTTGCTGATGAGTTCTTTCAGCTCCAGAACGAATTCATAAGGTGACAGGGGCTGAAACTTTCCCTGCTCGGCTTCGGCGCGCAACGGAGTTCCGCGATGCAGCATCAGCGTCAGCGCGCTAAGCATCGTCGGGTTGATGGCGTTGGCGACACGGGCGCTGTTCAGCGCATGTTGCCGTGACAGTTCGCGACCGCCCAGCCCCAACACGAGCATTGCCGATAGCTTCATTCCGGCAGCGATGATTTTCTGTCCGGCTTCGATCATTTCCTCGCTGGTTACCCCTTTTTGCACCCGGGCGAGCACCTCGTCGTCGCCGCTCTCAATGCCGAGATAAACCAACTGAAGTCCGGCTTGCTTCAGCAATTGCAGGTCCGTCGGAGTTTTCCGCAGGATATCGAGCGGACCGCCGTAACAGGAGATGCGGGAAAGCTTGGGGAAATGGGCTTTCAGCAACTCGATGATCGCCAGAAGCCGGTCGGTGGACAAGACCAACGCATCGCCGTCGGCGAGGAATACCCGGCGCAAATTGGGGTAATGCCGCGCGGTTTGCTGGATGATCGGCTCGATTTCCGACAGCGGCCGGGCCCGGAAATTCACGCCCCGATACATGGAACAGAACGTGCAACGATTATGGGCGCAACCGATCGTAACACGTAGAATGAAACTGTTGGCCTCGCTGGGTGGCCGGAATACCATTCCTTCCGCATTGTCGAACATGAAATATCCTCCGTTTTTACGCTTGCGAATGCAAGGCTTGCTGTTTCAACTGGAGATATCGGTGGGTAAAATGCACGGGGTTTTGGGCTTCGCGATGATCGAACCCGAACACCCGACGACTGACGGCCAGCACCGGCGGCGCCTGGATGCGCTTGGCGACTCCCATGCCAGTATAGAGACGCCACCAGCGTTCCAGGTCGGCGATGAAATCGGCTGCCGTCGGAAAAATCCGGGCGACCAGGCCGGTTTCGCAACCGATGTTTTGCTCCACACTGCCTTCGCAGTACCAAGTCAGCAGATCTTCGGGAGTCGCGCGTTGCCAGCGCTCGACAAAAGACCGGAACAGGAAGTCGTGGTAAGGGTAGACGAGAGGATCGCCTTTGCCGGCATCCACATCCTGATCTCTGGACAATTCGGCGCTCGGCACGAGCAAAAAAACTTCTTCCGGAATTACTGGTCGTTGGTACACTTGGTCGTTGAGCCAATGACCCAGTGCATAGACCTGATGTTTCCAGAGATCCGCCAAAGCGGCGAGACAACCGGCTTCGTCGCCGTATAAAGTGCAGTAGCCGACGGTCATTTCGCTCTTGTTGGCATTGCAGGTGAAAGCGCCGCCAAAGGCTGCGGCCGCTGCCGCCAGAATGCGGGAAGAACGATCCCGGGCCTGGACGTTTTCGCGCATAAAGGGGGTGAGGGCCAACCCGGCGGCCTCCATTTGCCGCACTGTTAATGCCACGGACCCCTCAATCGGGATGTCGGCGTAGCGGCAGCCCAGATTGTCGGCCAGTCGTCGGGCTAACGAGATGGTGGTGGGAGAATTATACTGACTGGGCATATTGACCAGCAAGACATTTTCCGGTTGCAGGACATGCGCATACAGGGCTGCGGCAACCGCCGAATCAATGCCGCCTGACACGCCGATCACGATTTTTGTCAGTCCGGTTTGCGCCAGAAAGTTTTGTACGCCGTACCGCAGGCAGGAAAAGATGCTGTCGATCCCCTGATCGTCCGGAACCGCGATGGGAGAAACGGCGGCCTGGGCCTGAAGGTCCTCGAGAAATACATACGCCAGTTGCTCTTCAAATGGCGGGCAATGCAGAAGGGGTTCGCCGATGCTGCTATACACGGTGCTGCACCCGTCAAAAGTGTACAGAGTTTTGCCATTGTTCTGGATACCGACATTGTTTACATATACCAACGGAACGCCAGTATCGCGGGCTTGGCGGGAGAATACCCGGTGGCGCTTGTTATTTTTCCCCAACGTGAATGGGGAGCTCGACAGATTGACGAACAGATCGAGAGACGTTGTATTGCGCAGCGCCTGAGCAGGCTTGATACCGTAATCGTCGCTCCAGCCGTCTTCGCAGAGCAGGGCGCCGATTTTCAGCGTGCGGTCGCCGATCTTGACGCGGATCGGCTGCAATAGGGCTTCGACGGATGTGTTCAACTCCTGGGCCAACTTTCGCAGACTGTAAAAATGGCGGTCGTCATCGAATTCCCGATAGTTGGGTTGCAGGGTCTTGATCCGGAAAGGATAGGGGAAGTGCTCATCTGTCACAAGCTGTCCGCCCTGCGCGGCGAAAAACGCATTATACTTGCGGACACGGCCGTCATCACCGTTTTTTTGCCAATCAATCGCGACATTGCCGAATAAGACGCAAATGGTGTCGGCGGCTTGGGCGATTTTTGTTCCCCAGGCTTCACAATCCCGCAAGAATGCGGGTTGTTCCCACGTATCGCCCAGAAGATATCCAGGGATCGACATTTCCGGAAACAGGACCAAATCGGCTTGGCCGGCTTTGGCTTGCTGAATGAATTGCAACATTTTTTCCGCGTTGAGGTCGGGACGACCGGGAATCACTTTGATTTGCGCCAGGGCAATTTTTAACAATCAACTCACCTCGAAATGATTTACGGACAAGGCCTTGCCATACATCGGATTAATATTCGCCGCCGGATTTCCGATGTCCTTTTCCGCGGTAAATAAAGAAACCGGCGACCATTCCGGCCGTCGGTTTCTTTTGAGGTGAGGAGGGGGAACTTAGACCGCGTTCACGATCCCCGGGGTTGCAAAGGGGCCGGAGTCCGCGACTTCTTTCGGCACTCCCGTGAACTTGCGGAAATTTTTATCAAACATTCCGGCCAGATGGATGGCGGATCGTTGATACGCCGCCGCATCGGCCCAGGATGACTGCGGGTTCAGGATTCCATCCGGGACTCCAGGGCAGTGAACCGGAATGTTCAGATTGAAGATCGGGTGCGTTTCGTAATCGACATAGTCAAGATAGCCGTCCATGGCGGCTGCGACCATCCGCCGGGTATGCTGGATGCTGATGCGCTTGCCGACGCCGTAGGCGCCGCCTTGCCACCCGGTATTGATCAGAAATACCCGGGTTTGATGACGGGCGATTTTTTCTTTCAACAGATTGGCGTAAGTCATGGGATGCAGCGGCAGGAACGGGGAGCCAAAGCAGGCCGAGAAGGTTGCCTGCGGTTCGGTGATGCCGCGCTCGGTTCCAGCTAATTTGGAAGTATAACCGGACAGAAAATAGTACATGGCCTGTTCCGGCGAAAGCTTGGCGATCGGCGGCAGGACGCCGAAAGCGTCGGCAGTCAGGAAAATGACTGTGCCGGGGTGCTTGCCGGCGCCGGGGTAGATGGAATTCGGAATATGATGGACGGGATAGGCCGCCCGGGTGTTTTCGGTGATGGTGTCGCTGTCAAAAGCAATCGTCCGGTTATCGGCATCGATGACGGCGTTTTCCAGAACGGCGCCAAACCGGATGGCATCCCAGATTTGCGGCTCGTTTTCGCGGCTCAAATTGATGCACTTGGCGTAGCAGCCGCCTTCAAAGTTGAAAACACCATTTTCAGACCAGCCATGTTCGTCGTCGCCGATCAAAAAACGGTCGGGGTCGGCGGACAGAGAGGTTTTGCCTGTGCCGGACAGGCCAAAGAACAGGGCGACGTCATCTTTGGAGCCTTGGTTGGCGGAACAATGCATCGACAAAATCCCTTGTTTTGGCAAGAGATAGTTCAGGACCGAAAAGATAGACTTTTTCATTTCGCCGGCATATTGCGTTCCGCCGATCAAAATGATTTTCCGGGGGAAATTGACGAGGATGAATGCTTCCGAATTGGTGCCGTCATGCTCCGGAACCGCTTTGACTCCGGGAGCGCAAATCACGGTGAAACCCGGCGTTTCCGGGAAAGACCAGTTTGTATCGGCGCTGCGCAAAAACAGCTGCTGTACAAAGAGGTTGTGCCAGGCGAATTCGTTGATGACCCGGACCGGTAACGTGTGAGCGCTGTCGGCGCCGGCAAATCCTTCAAAAACGAAAAGCGCCTTTTCCGCCAAATAATCTATGGTGTTGGTGAGCAAGCGGTCGAATGCGGCTTCGGAAATCCGCAGGTTGTTTTCCCACCAGATATCGTTGTGCACATCGACTGTGTCGACAATAAATTTATCATTGGGGGAACGGCCGGTGTATTTCCCGGTGGCGACCCGCAAGGCGCCTGAGGCGGACAATACGCCTTCTCCTCGCAGAATGGCGGTTTCGACCAATCGGGGAATCGCCATATTGACATGTACCGGACTCGAATGTTTGCACAATAAACGCGCTTCAAGATCGACTGTCATTGTTTCAACCCCTTTCAAACATTGAACCGACAGGTTGTAAATATTTTAATTGAACTTATAAAGACATCAGACAACCGTACTAATGGTTATATTATAACCTTCTGGATGAAAATAGAAAAGAGCATCCCTAAACTTTTTGCCGCGATCCTGGCGCGGGAAAAGGAAATCGTGAATAAGGCAACGAATCATACTACGAATCAAAAAAGTTGCGTGCCTGTCAGACAGGGAGGAGGCTTTTCCTTTGAAAGAACCGGGTGAAAAAAGCGGCATAAAAACATACCGGGTGATTATCGATTACATCCGCCAGAGCATCGAGGGCGGGCGATTCCGGCGCGGACAAAAACTTCCCAGCGAAAAAGAACTCTGCGAGCAGTTTAACACCAGTCGCTCATCAGTCCGGGAAGCGCTCAGCGCTCTTGAATATGTCGGCTTGATTGAAGTTCGTGGCGGCAGCGGATATTATGTGTCGGGCAGTTCCCCCGTGACTCCCGGCGAAGTCATGGAACGATGCGCCACGAAAGTGATTTTCCATCTGGAGGATGACTGGAATATTCGAACGATGCAGGCATTGTTCGAACTGGGTCTGGATGGGGCGATCCTCACCGCCCGGGATGACGATAGCGCCCAATGGTCACGCAAGGTGCGGGCGGTTCGTCAGGCGGCCAATGATACCGGAATGCTGCCAAATTTGATGATGGAGATCGCCGAAACGACTTCGGAAAAAAGGATTCAGGCGGCGGAAATGGCGATCAAGGCCGGCATGGACTGCGTGATTGTCGATACCGCATCGGATTTGTCCGCTTTGATTGAGGTCCGGCGGACGTTGGATACGGTCGAAGCGAATGTCATGCTTCTGGCGCGGGTGACCGACGCCCCGGAAAACATGCCGGATGCGCTTCAGATTGCGGACGGACTGGTAGTGGGCGCCGGCTTGTTTGGCGATGGCGAGAAATTGTCGATCGTTAGCGGCCTGGTATCGAAAGCGACCCAATCCGGGAAGTTTTTGTTCGTCGCCGGGTCGGTGCAGGAAACCATGGCGGCTTCCGGCGTGGAGGGCCAGGATCTTGTACAGAAGGCTGTGCAAAAAGGATTCGACGGCGTTATGGTGACGACGGCCGGAGCGGCGCAAAAATTTCCTCTGGATGTATTGAATGCCGTGAAAGGCGCGGCCCGGATCCAGGAAGAGAAGATTCATGCCGGCCGGAGCGAAAAAAAGGTCGGGCATGTAGTCGCCAGTCCGGTTGCGGACGCGCTCTGCGCGACAGCCGTTCATGCTTCGCAGGCGATGAAGTCGTTGGCGTTTGTGATTCCGACGGAAACGGGCTTCACCCCGCGGATGCTGGCGAAATTTCGCCAGTCGCTGCCGGTGTTGGCGGTGTCGCCAAACCCGCATGTTGTCCGACAGTTGCGGTTGGCCTGGGGAATTCAGCCTCTGCTCAGCCGGCGGACCTTGCGGCAGGAAGATATGATGCAACTGGCCATCGATACGGCGATCAAAGGCAATCACTTGAAAGACGGCGATTCCGTGGTTGGCGTCCTGGGGAACATGGATATTCCCAACGCCTATAACTCGGTAAAACTGATTACGGTGGGCGACATTATTCTGAAAGGGCAGGGAATCGGCAATGGGATTGTCAGCGGCCGGGTCGCCATTGTAAAATCCTTGTTTGATATCAATAAACGGGCCAAAAATAAAATTGTAACCATTGCCGCCACGGACACTGAACATTTAGGGTTGATCGAGGAAGCGGCCGGATTGATTGTGGAGGAAGGCGGGCTGTCATCCCACGCGGCGATCGCTTGCATGACCCTGGGAAAACCGATCATCGTGGGAGCGACCGATGCGACCGAGCTGTTGTTGGAGGATGAGCAGATCACGATGGATGTCATGCGTGGACTGGTATATCGGGGTTGGGTAAACTTGGGGTGACCGGCAGGAGTTTCGCCAGTTGCGGAGAAGAATTCAGGAAGACTATTATTGTTATGAAGGAGGGCGGCAAGATGACTGAACAATGCGGGTATATCATGGCGATTCTTCAGGAGCATCGGATGGAAACGGCGACCAAAGTCCAGGAAATATTGACTCGTTTCGGTTGTAACATCCGGGTACGACTGGGCTTGCACGACGCGGGGATTGAAACCTGTTCCCCCAGCGGGCTTATTTTGCTGCAAATCTGCGGTAACAAGGCGGAAATTGAACAAATGCAGGTGGAATTGCAAAAAGTGCCATATGTTAAGGTGAAATTGATGTCGTTGGAGTTTTGATTCATCCCCGGAATTAGGCAGGAATTCGGGAGCGCGGCAGTCCGCGCTCCACTTTTTGGTCAAATATTATGAATCAGGAGGAATGACAATGACAGCCAAAGTGTTTTTCGCCAAAGTGTCGGATAACGCTTCTGTGGAAGAGCAGGTTGAGGCCCTGCAGCGTTTGTATGCTACGGGGGATCTGAACCGGGTTGTGGAAAAACGCGATTTTGTAGCGATTAAATTTCATGTTGGCGAAAAAAATAATACTACGCATGTGAAACCGGAACTGATCCGCAAAGTTGTCGATTTGGCAAAAGCGGCCGGCGGACAGCCGTTTTTGACGGAAACCTCCACCTTATATAAAGGGGAGCGGGAGAATGCCGTAAAACATCTTTTGCATGCGCACCGGCACGGATTCGGCATTGAACAGACCGGCGCCCCGTTTATCATGGCGGACGGACTGACCGGAAATGCGGAATTCGAGATTCAAATCGACGGCGAACTGCATAAGAGCGTGAAGGTGGCCCGGGAAGTAGCCAGCGCGGATGTCCTGATCGTGGTTTCCCATGCCACGGGACATGTGGTGACCGGATTGGGCGCCTGCATAAAAAACATCGGGATGGGGCTGGCCAGCCGGATGGGAAAAATGCGGGAACACTCGGCGATGTTGCCGGAAGTTATCCGTGACAAATGCCGCTTCTGTCAGAAATGCATCCAATGGTGCCCGCAGGAAGCAATCATTGAAAAAGAGGGCAAGGCGTTTATCCAAACCGGAAAATGTATCGGCTGCGGCGAGTGTTTGGCGGTTTGCCGCTTTGATGCGGTGAAATACGACTGGAACGCGGAGTCGGGTTATACCCAAAAGAGCATGGCGGAACATGCGTACGGCATTGTGAAGGAAAAGGCAGGCAAGAGCCTTTTTATCAACGTGCTTGTCGATATGACCAATGATTGCGACTGTTTCAGCGTGAAACAGGAAAAGTGCATTCCTGATATCGGAATCCTGGCTTCGTTTGATCCGGTGGCGATTGATAAGGCAACGCTGGATTTGACGGCGCAACGGCATGG
>CAZRLN010000049.1:0-19884 GCA_964601085.1 uncultured Veillonellaceae bacterium
AAAAATATGCGGTTGGCAAATTGTTCAGAGGTCTTTAGACCAGCCAGTACCATGGGCTGATTCGAAGTCTGCCGTCAACTGACTACTTTTTGACTACTCCCAATTTTTTACCACTCTTTTATTTTCCCAGTTTTACATTCTATTTACATCCGGTGACTTCAAAAAATCCTGTTACTTCTTTGGGCTTTCGCGCTGATTTCTGGGTTCTAGTGTTTCTTCTAAACATTTCTTCTAAACAAACATAGCGGAGAAAACGGTGGCAGGATTTTTGCAGATCAAGCCAGAAGTCAAATTGCAGGAGTATTAGTTGACATTGGATGGCTGAACGTGACATGAAAAGGCGGGACGGGGAATGATCATCAGCGCGAGCCGGCGCACGGACATTCCGGCGTTTTATACCGACTGGTTCCTGCGTCGGATCGAGGAACAATATTGCACCGTAACCAACCCGTTCAATCCGCATCAGGTTGCCCGGGTGTCGCTGTCGCCGACGGATGTGGAAGCCATTGTTTTCTGGACAAAGAATGCCCGGTCACTCTTTCCTTATCTCGATCATTTGACGCGGCGGGGCTATCGCTATTATTTCCAGTATACGTTGAATGGATACGGCGAGGTGTTCGAACCGTACGTGCCGCCGCTTGACGACTGCATCGGCACTTTTTGCGAACTGGCGGCGCGAATCGGCCCGGAAAAGGTGATCTGGCGCTACGATCCCATCGTTATCAGCAATCAGACCGATGTGGAGTATCACAAGGAACGCTTTGCCGGGATCCTGGATAAATTAAGATCGGCCACCCGGCGGGTGGTCGTCAGTTTTGTCGACGACTATCGTAAGGCAGCTTCTCAATTCCGCCAGTTGGCGCGCGAGGGCGTGGCGGTCCGGTTGACCCCGGCGCCGGCCGAAGTGGCGGAACTGGCCGGATTTATTGCGCAAAGCGCCGCCGCGTGCGGAGTCGAATCGCTTAGCTGCGCCGAGGCGTTGGATTTGCAACCATTCGGCATCAAACAGGGAAAGTGTATCGACGATGCGCTACTCGAAAAGTTATTCGGGATACGGGTCTCTCCGGCCAAAGACCGGTCGCAGCGCCCGGAGTGCGGTTGCGTCGTCGCCAAGGATATCGGGGTGTACGGAACTTGCCGCCATGGGTGCCGCTATTGTTACGCCGGCAGCCTGAAGCCGGGCCGGTCGGGTCCGATGATTGACAGGTGACGAGGTGTCGCGTAAAATAAAACTATTATTCATCTTGCAATGCCAGATGGGACATTCACTTTGCATGGCGGTTTGCGGGAGGCTTTCGCGAACCGCTACTGTTTTGCAGGCTATTTCATTTCAGGAGGCGCTGTTCTGTGGCAGAAAAAAAATTACCGTTTACTCCTTCTCAGTTGACGGAGATCATTCGTCAATATCCCACTCCGTTCCATATCTATGATGAAGCGGCCATCCGGAGCAATGTCCGGAATTTGTTGGCGGCATTCGCTTGGGCGCCGCAGTTCAAAGAATATTTTGCGGTCAAGGCGACTCCCAATCCGTCCATCCTGAAAGTGTTGCGAGAGGAAGGCGCCGGTGCGGACTGCAGTTCGCTGGCGGAGCTGATTTTGGCCCAGCGAAGCGGCATTGTCGGCGAAAACATCATGTTTTCCTCGAACGATACGCCGGCCGACGAATTCAGGAAAGCCCGGGAACTGGGTGCGATCATCAACCTCGATGACATCAGCCATATCGAGTTTTTGGAAAAAAACGCCGGCATTCCCGACGTGATCTCATTCCGCTACAATCCCGGTCCGTTGATGCAGAGCGGCAACACGATCATCGGTTTTCCCGAGCAGGCGAAATACGGCCTGACCAGAACACAGATCTTTGAGGCGTACCGCATCATGCGGGATAAAGGTGTCAAACGTTTCGGAATTCATACCATGGTGATTTCGAATGAGCTGGATCCCAACAGTTTCATTGGCACGGCCAATATGATGTTCGACCTGATCGTCGACCTGCACAAGGAACTGGGGATTACCTTCGAGTTCGTCAATTTTGGCGGCGGTATCGGCATTCCTTACAAACCTGAGCAGCAGCCGGTGGATCTGGCGTATGTCGGTCGGGGAATCCAACAGGCGTATGAGGCCAAAATTGTCGCCAATGGGCTACATCCGCTGCGTATCGCCATGGAGTGCGGCCGCATGATCACCGGCCCTTATGGGTATCTGGTGACAACCGTGCTGCATAAGAAAGAGATCTACAAGAATTATGTGGGGTTGGATGCTTGCATGGCCAACCTGATGCGTCCGGCGTTGTATGGTTCCTATCACCATATTACCGTCGTCGGCAAGGAAAATCTGCCGCTGGATCATGTTTACGACGTTACCGGTTCGCTTTGCGAAAACAACGATAAATTCGCGATCGACCGTAATCTGCCGGCGATTGACGCGGGAGACGTCTTGGTGATTCATGACGCGGGCGCGCATGGCTTCGCCATGGGCTTTAATTACAATGGCAAATTGCGTTCCGCCGAACTTCTTCTGAAGCCATCCGGCCAGGTGGAGCTGATCCGCCGGGCGGAAACAGTGGACGATTATTTGGCAACGTTGGACATTTAATGCTCATTGAATTCGGATAAGTGTAAAATGCTTGACGATTGATTTACAAAATCGACATTATGTGTTAAAATGTGCTACGGTTGGACACTGATGGTGAACAACCTTCGCCCGGGCAATGAGGCCTTTGTGGAGAAATCTGCGAGGGCCTTTTTTTGCACAGTTTTGTTATATTCCCCGTTACAGTCTTGAATGAATTTTTCCTTAGTGTGGAGAAAACTTGGGGAGGAAATGACATTGGACAAATTTGAAGGTTTCCGGGCGCTGGCCGCGCGGTTGGATCAACTCATGAACCTGGATATTGTATGCCGGGGCGCTATCGAACCTTTATACGAGCCCGCCGCCCGACGTCTGGAAGGGCCGATGGTATGGGAAGCGGCGAAAAGTTTGGTGCAACGGGTGATGCCCGGCGATGCCGTGTTTATCGCGACCGGTTGGGTCGATCAGCCGCTCGTCGATCCCGGGCACGGGGAAACCGATGGCCCTCCTGGAGCGGTAACGCTGGCCCGGGCCTTGCGAATGACCTGTAAAGCCCGGCCAATCATTTTGACGGATGCCTGCCTGGTGGAAGGGATGGCTCGTCTGGCGCGCGCCGCCGGGTTGCAGCGGGTCGAACCGGAACACTTGCAATATTCGATTGAAATGAATAAACTGTTGACTGTGTCGATTCTCCCATTTCCCGAGGAATGGAGCGAAGCGCAGAAAGAAGCGACTCGCCTGTTCGACGAACTTTCGCCGGCAGCCTGCATCGCCATTGAGCGCGGCGGCATGAACGAACAGGGGATCATTCATAATATGGCCGGCAAGGATACCAGCGCCACGCAGGCGAAAATGGACGCCATTTTCCGGCAAGCCCGGGAAGCTGGCGTTTTGACGATGGGAATCGGCGATGGCGGCAATGAGATCGGCATGGCCAATATCGCCGACTGCATCCGCGAGTCGATCCCGTTTGGCGAGAAGTGCGCCTGCGGTTGCGGCGGGGGGATTGCGCCGGCGACGCCCGTGGACATTTTGATGACGGCGACGATCAGTAACTGGGGCGCTTATGGACTGGCGGCGATGCTGGGGGCGATGACCAACATGCCGGAAGCGCTGCCGGATCCCGAACGGGAGCAACGAATTTTAAAAGCGACGATTTCCGCCGGTTTCCATGATGCGATATACGGTGAAATTTGCGGCAGTGTCGACGGATCGGCGATGCCGGTTCAACTGGCCGTTGCCCAGCTCATGGAAGAAGCGGTGCTGCAGCATATGAAACGGAATCAGTAATCTGGAGGGTTGAAGATGCAAGTAGGAGTCAATGAATCGCCCCGGCAGGTCCGGGAACGGATCCGTCGCGGGGAGCTTACCCGGCCGACCGCCGGTCTCTGTCCCGGCTATGTGCAGGCGAATATGGCGATAGTCCCGAAAGAGCTTGCGTATGATTTCCTGCTGTTTTGCCAGCGAAACCCCAAACCTTGTCCGATTCTGGACGTGACGGATGTCGGTTCGGCTGAACCTCGCTGGTTGGCGCCGGGAGCGGATGTCCGCTTTGATATTCCGAAGTATCGGGTTTGGAAACATGGTGAACTGGTTGACGAACCGACCGATGTTGCTAAATATTGGCGGGAAGATTTGGTGGCGTTTCTGATCGGCTGCAGTTTTTCGTTTGAAACGGCGTTGCTGCAGGCGGCGGTTCCGGTCCGACACATCGAGGAAGACCGCAATGTTCCCATGTATATCACCAATATCGCCTGCCGACCGGCGGGATTCTTCCATGGGCCGACCGTGGTCAGCATGCGGCCGATGCGGCCGGATCTGGCGGTTCGGGCGGTACAGGTGACTTCACGGTTCCCGGGAGTACACGGAGCGCCGCTCCATATCGGCGATCCGGCGGCCATCGGGATCAAGGACGTGAATCGGCCCGATTTTGGCGATGCCGTGACGATCAAGCCGGGAGAGGTTCCCGTGTTCTGGGCTTGCGGGGTGACGCCCCAGGCGGCGGCGATGGCCGTGAAACCGGAGCTGATGATCACGCATTCGCCGGGTCACATGCTGATCGGTGATATTCGCGATGAAGCGTTGGCCGTATTGTAAAGCGATTTGCCTGAGACTTCGGGATTCTTCCCCGGAGTCTTTTTTTTCTGCAAGAAATTTTTTCGGGAATATTTCGAAAACTGGCAGGAACTCTTCCCCGAATTGCGAAGTATTAACATGGCGAAAAGAAAAAGCGGAAAATATTGGGGTATTTGGACAACGGGAACTTCGGCTGAACTTTGGTTCGGCTGGCAACAAAGAAATACAGCGCTCAACATTGGGCAGTTCGGCAGAGTGCTGTTTTTCCGCGCGCTCTGCTTTTTGTTTTTTGCAGACTATGGGCGACGAAAGGCAATTTTGATGAAGGGGGTAGGAAAATGCAAAAACGGATTCTCAAGATCAATGGGGTGGAACGGACATTTATCGCCAATCCGGACAAAACCTTGGCCAGTGTATTGCGGGAACAGTTTTTACTGACAGGCTGCAAAATTGGTTGCGGCACCGGGCAATGCGGCGCGTGTTCTGTCATCATGGATGGCAAGGTTGTCAGATCCTGTATCGTGAAGATGAGCCGGGTGCCGGACAAAGCGGAGATCATGACGATTGAGGGTTTGGGGACACCGGAAGATTTGCATCCCCTCCAGGTTTCATGGATGGCGCACGGCGCTGCCCAGTGCGGTTTTTGCACTACCGGTTTCATCATGTCGTCGAAAGCGCTCCTGGACGAGAACAAGAGCCCGAGTCGGGAACAGGTGAGGGACTGGTTCCATAAGAACCGCAATGCCTGCCGCTGCACGGGTTACAAACCGCTGGTCGACGCCGTAATGGATGCGGCCAGTGTATTGCGGGGCGAGAAAAAGAAAGAGGAGTTGTTGTTTAAACCCGGCGCCGACGGGAAAATTATCGGCACTTATTTCCAACGGCCTTCGGCTGTGGCCAAGGTAACGGGAACCTGGGACTTCGGCGCCGACGGCGCGCTGCAGATGCCGGAGGGAACCTTGCGTCTGGCGTTGGTGCAGGCGGAAGTGTCGCATGCGCTGATCAAGAATATCGATACGTCGGAAGCGGAGAAGATGCCCGGTGTTTTCAAGGTCGTGACCCATAAGGACGTGAAAGGCAAAAACGCAATTACCGGCCTGATTACTTTCCCGACCAACAAGGGCGACGGCTGGGACCGGCCGATTCTTTGCAAGGACAAGGTGTTCCAGTATGGGGACGCCATTGCCATCGTTTGCGCCGACACCGAGGCCAACGCCCAGGCGGCGGCCAAGATGGTCAAGGTGGATCTGGAGGTCCTGCCGGCGTATATGAGCGCACCGGCCGCCATGGCCCCGGATGCGATCGAGATTCATCCCGGCACGCCGAACGTCTATTACGAGCAGGGCATCGTCAAGGGCGCGGAAACGAAGCCGTTGATGGAAAAAGCGGCGTATGTCGTGGAGGACGATTTTTATTGCAGCCGCCAGCCGCATCTGACGATCGAGCCGGACTGCGGGTATGCCTACTTTGACGAGGAAGGCCGCCTGACGATCCACTCCAAGAGTATCGGCATTTTCCTGCATCATGCGATGATCTGTCCGGGCCTGGGCATCGAGCCGGACAAGCTGCGTCTGGTGCAGAATCCGACCGGCGGCACGTTCGGCTATAAATTCAGCCCGACGATGGAAGCGCTGCTGGGCGTGGCCTGCATGGCGACCTGCCGGCCGGTTTCGCTGGTGTACTCGATGTACCAGCACATCACCTATACCGGCAAACGTTCGCCCGGATTCGTCAATCTCAAGTACGGCGCCGACAAGGACGGCAAGATCGTGGCGATGGAAAGCGACTGGGTGATCGACCATGGCCCGTATTCCGAGTTCGGTGATTTGTTGACCCTGCGGCAGGCCCAGTTCATTGGCGCCGGGTATGACATCGCCAATATCCGGGGCAAAGGGCAGACCGTTTGCACCAACCATGCCTGGGGTTCTGCCTTCCGGGCCTATGGTTCGCCTCAGTCGTTCCTGGCTTCGGAGATTCTGATCGATGAACTGGCGGAAAAGATGGGAGTGGATCCCTTCGAACTCCGCTACAAGAACCTGTACCGGCCGGGCGCCACGACGCCAAACGGCTGCGAACCGGATGTGTACTGCCTGGTTGAGATGTTCGACAAATTGCGGCCGAAATATGAGGAAGCAAAGAAACGGTGCAAAGAATTGTCCACGCCAGAGAAAAAACGTGGCGTCGGCCTGTCCATTGGCATCTATGGCTGCGGTCTGGACGGCCCGGACGGCGCCGAAGCGGCGATCGAACTGACGCCGGACGGCGTGATTCTCTCCAATACCTGGGAAGACCATGGTCAGGGCGCCGATGCGGGCGCCATGACGATAGCGCATGAGGCTCTGCGGCCGCTCGGCTTGAAGCCGGAACAGATCAAACTGGTGATGAACGATACGGGGCTCTGCCCGAACAGCGGCCCGGCCGGCGGTAGCCGCTCCAACGTCATGACCGGCAACGCGACCAAGGTGTCCTGCGAAATGCTGCTGAACGCCATGCGCAAGCCGGATGGCAGCTATCGCACCTATCAGGAAATGGTCGACGAAAAGATTCCCCTGAAATACAACGGCAAATGGACCGCCGCCGCCTGTTCCGCCTGCGATCCGGTCACCGGCCAGGGCAAACCGTTCCCGGTGTATATGTATGAAATCTTCATGCCGGAAGTCGAAGTCGACATGAAGACCGGCAAGGCGACCGTCGCCAAGTTCACGACAGTGGTCGATGTCGGGACGATCATCAACAAGTCGGTGGTGGATGGCCAGATCTATGGCGGCTTGGCCCAGGGGATCGGCCTGGCGCTGACCGAGGACTTCGAAGACCTGAAGAAACACACCAGTCTGGCGGCCTGCGGTCTGCCGTATCCGGAGGATATCCCGGATGACATCGAGATCATCTACAACGTGACGCCGCGTCCGGAAGGGCCGTTCGGCGCCGCCGGCGTCGGCGAAGCGCCGCTGACAGCGCCGCATCCGGCGATCCTGAACGCGATCTACAACGCTTGCGGCGTCCGGATTACCAAAGTGCCGGCGCTGCCGGATGTCATCAAGGCGGCGTTGGAAGCCAAAAAGTAAGGACAGGACCGTACCATAACGCCCAATAAACACAAATACGGAAACGAACCGGAGACAACCTGTCTCCCGGTTCGTTTCCGCTTATGAGGAGAGCGCCATGGAACGAACGCAGTCCCGGGACTGGGAAAGCCAGTGTATTCAGGAGCAGCCCCCAGCCTGTACGGCAGCCTGCCCCCTGCATGTGGACGCGCGGGGGATGATCGCCGCATTGGCCCGTCAGGATTTTGCCGGCGCCTTCGCCCTTTATGCGCGAACCGTTTCGTTTCCCCGGATTCTGTCGCGTATCTGTGACGAGCCTTGTCGTCGGGCTTGCAAACGAAACGAGTTGGACGAGGGAATTCTCGTCCGGGCGTTGGAACAGGGCTGTGCGACCTATTGCGACAAAGCACCGAAAAAAGCGCCATTGCCTCCCCGAAAGCCGGGAAAGGTGGCTGTTGTCGGCGGTAGTTTGCCGGGACTGGTCGCGGCGGTGGATCTGGCCCGGAAGGGATATCCGGTCACGGTTTTTGAGGCCGGCGATCGTCTGGGCGGCCGGTTGTGGGATTATCACGAAGAAATGTTGCCCCGAACTTGTCTGGAACAAGATTTGGCGCTTTTGACGGAACTTGGGGTAAAGATATGTTTCCATTCGCCGGTGACGGAACCCGGGGAGATCACTTGCGACGGACTGTTGGCGGAATACGATGCTGTGATATTGGCGGTCGCCTGGCAACAATGCCGGACCGGTCCGGTAAGCGTCGACCCGACGACTGGCGGAACGGATCGGGAAAAACTGTTCGGCGGCTCGGAAATTCCCGACTCGCCGGTCAACATGATCGTGCAGGGACGGAGTTCGGCGATCTCGGTCGACCGCTTTTTGCAAAACGCATCGATTTCCGCGGGACGTGATCCGCTTGGGTCACAGAAAACGCTGTTGTATACTGATTTAAAAGGGATTTTCCCAGCGGCGGCAACGCCATTACCGGATCGGAGCCGGGGATACTCGCGCGAGGAGGCGGTGGCGGAAGCAAAACGCTGTTTGCAGTGCCAGTGCCTCGAATGCGTGAAGCAATGCGAGTTTTTGGCTCACTTTGGCGGCTATCCGAAAAAGTACATCCGGGAAATCTATAACAATGATTCGATCGTGATGGGAATCCATTTTGCCAACAAGATGATCAATTCCTGCGCCCTCTGCGGCCAGTGCCGGGTCATATGCCCCAATGGACTGGACATGGGGAAAATTTGCCGGGAAGCACGGGAACGAATGGTTGCCAAAGGGAAGATGCCGCAATCCGCTCATGATTTTGCATTGCGGGATTTGGCGTTCAGTACGGGTGAGTCCTATACCCTGACACGGCATCAACCGGAGATGGATCAAAGTCGCTACGTATTTTTCCCGGGTTGCCAGCTGGCCGCTTCCGCGCCCGATCATGTGCGTAAAACATACGAGCTTTTGCGCCTGCACTTGGCGGGCGGCGTCGGCCTAATCCTCAACTGTTGCGGTGCGCCGGCGGAGTGGGCCGGACGCCGGGATCTGTTCGAAAAGGGTCTGAACGGACTCAAAACGGAATGGCAGCGGTTAGGATCGCCAACCGTGATTGCCGCGTGCGTAAGCTGTTGTCGGGTTTTGCGCGAACAAATTCCGGAGATGAAGGTTGAATCTTTATGGGATGTTTTGGCGGAGCTTGAACTCCCTCCGAACGCTGACAAGCTCAAAGGACAGGCGGTTTGCGTGCATGATCCTTGTTCGGCCCGGGCGGATCGAACGACACAGGAGAGTGTCCGCGCCCTCCTGGACCGGTTGGGAGTCAGGATCGAACCGACGGCGACAGAGCGGGAGTTAACCAGTTGTTGCGGTTTTGGCGGGTTGGTTTCGTTCGCCAATCCGGATGTCGCGGCCAAAATGGTCCGGCGACGCAGCGCGGAGAGTTCCACCGATTTTTTGGCGTATTGTGCAATGTGTCGGGATCAGTTCGCCGCCGGCGGCAAGAGGACGTTTCATCTGCTTGATCTGATCTGGGGCGCCGATGCAACGGCGGCCGACCGGCCATCGCCGGGATTTTCGGATCGGCGGGAGAACAGGCTGCGGCTGAAACAACGGCTGTTGCAGGAGTTATGGGGTGAGAAAATCGTGGAAGAGGGAATGGCTTTGCTGATTGAGATTCCGGTTGAAGTGCGTACCCGGATGGAACAGAGGATGATCCTGACCGATGATGTGCGCCAGGTAATCGGGCATGCCGAAAAATCCGGGGAGAAAATTCTCGATCAGTCGACCGGGAATTACATCGCCCGGTTCCGGCCTGGCGGCGTGACCTATTGGGTCGAGTATTCCGTGCAGGGAGAGGGCTTTATCGTTCACAATGCCTACAGCCACCGGATGTTGGTCGTGGAGGAGGCGGAATCATGACGACGCTCGTGTGCCAGAAGTGCTCGATTCCTCTGGAGTCCGGACGGGTGATGGTGCAATATTTGGAAAACGCTTTTCCGGTGGAGTTGCCGCGTTGCCCCCAGTGCGGCCAGGTCTATGTTCCGGAAACCCTGGCTACCGGAAAAATGCTGGATGTGGAAAAAGCGCTGGAAGATAAATAGGGCGGCATTAGGGGAGGAGCATACATGCGGGAAGTTTACGAAGAAGGTCTGCGGCTGTTGCAGTCGGGGCAAGATGTAGTTTTGGCCACTGTTTTTGAGGCGAAAGGGTCGGCGCCGCGAACGGCCGGCGCCAAGATGATTGTGCGTCCGGATGGTTCCATTTTGGGAACGATCGGCGGCGGCCGTCTGGAACATGATGCGATCGAGGTCGCCTGCCGTTTGTTTGACAGTCGGCAGTCGGTGATTCACCGGTTTGAACTGACCGGCAACGATGTGGCGGCGATGGATATGATCTGTGGGGGATCCGGCGAAGTCTGGCTGCATCTTTTGACGGCCGGAGACAAAAACACCAGTATCGTTTGTCAGGCGATGGCGGGAGTATTGGCCCGGCGGGAGTCCGGCTGGTTGATCACGGAGATCGGCGACGGTGAGAACACGGCTGACCGGCAATTTTGCCTGGTCGGCGCGGACAGGTCCATCACCGGCCGGTTGCGCGTGGACGCCGGGTTGCTGGATGAGTGGATCGACAACGCCGGGAGTCTGCCGGCCCATACCGAGACGAACGACGGGGAGAGATTCCTGATTGAGCCGATCCGCCCGGGTCGGACTGTATTTGTTTTTGGCGCCGGCCATGTCTCGCAGCAAGTCGTTCCGCTCTGTGAAACAGTCGATTTTCGGACGGTGGTGTTGGATGATCGCGCCGAGTATGCCTGCCGGCCACGTTTCCCCGCCGCTTCGGAAATCCGGGTGATGGAGTCGTTCGAAAACTGGGATGGGCTGGCAATCGATGAAGCAAGTTTCATCGTCATCCTGACCCGCGGGCATATATACGATAAAGTGGTTTTGGCCAAAGCGTTGCGGACGTCGGCCACCTATGTCGGCATGATCGGCAGCCGGCGCAAGCGGGACAAGATTTATCAGGCCCTGCGCGAGGAAGGCTTTTCACAGCGGGATATTGACCGGGTGCATTCGCCGATCGGAATGGATATTGCGGCGGAGACGCCGGCAGAGCTGGCTGTGAGCATCGTCGGCGAACTGATCCAGGTAAGGGCGGCGCAGCAATCGTGCCGATAATTCCCAAAGTCGCGGCCATTGTGCTGGCAGCGGGATTTTCTTCGCGCATGGGGGAGTTTAAGCCGCTGCTGCCGCTGGCGGGCGCTTCGCTGATTGGGCGGGTGGCTGTTGCGTTGCATCAAGCCGGGGTCGAAGATGTGATCGTGGTCACAGGACACAGGGCGGCGGAGATGACGCCGGAATTGACGCGTTATCGATTGCGCCACACCGTGAATGAAGGCTATGCGGACGGGATGTATAGCTCGGTGCAGGCAGGCGTCCGGGCGCTGGCCGCGGACGCGGCGGCGTTTTTCCTTTGGCCGGTGGATGTTCCTCTGGTCAGGAGCCATAGCCTTCGCCTGTTGCTGCGGGATTTTCGTCAGCACGGTGCAGCGGTGACCTATCCGATGTTTCGGGGGGAGCGCGGCCATCCGCCGCTGATTGCGGCCAGCCTGATTCCGATGATCCGGGAGCAGGAACGGCCGGAAGGATTGCGGGGATTGTTGGCGGAACAGGAGATGGCGGCGCGAGATGTCGAGCTAATTGACGAAGGCGTAGTGGCGGATATGGACACGCCGGACGATTACGCCAAGCTTAAACAGTGGGCGGATAGTCGGGGGATTCCGACTCCGGCTGAATGTGAAGAAATTTTAGCGCGCTGGCAACCGCCGGCGGCAGTGGTTCGCCACAGTCGGTTGGTGGCGAATGTGGCCGCTGATATTGCGGCGGCGCTGAACCGGAAAGGGATGGCGCTGAATCCATCATGGGTCAAAGCGGCCGGACTTTTACACGATATGGCGAAGGCGAAAACCCGGCGACACCATGCCCGGATCGGGGCACGCATGTTATGCAGTCTGGGATTTCCGGCGGTGGCCGGGAGTGTGGCGATGCACATGGACTTTGATTATGCGCATGGAGAAAGATTAAATGAGACTGCGGTTGTTTACTTGGCGGATAAATTGGTTCAATGCGACCGGCTGGTACCAATCGACGAGCGGTTTGCGCCGGCCTGGCTGAAATATCCGCCGGGACATGAACTGTATCCAATGATTTTTCACCGGTTTATCGTTGCCAAGACAATTTTGTCGGCAGTGGAGGAAATAATCGGCGTGCCGATAACCACGATACTTTCCGAAACGATGGTCAATGGGAGGGACACTTCGTGCCGCGACATTCAACAGGGAAAATTCTGAGCCGGACCGAAAGCGTCTGTCCGGTCTGTTTGCAACGAATTCCGGCCAACCGGGTCCAATATGGCGACGATGTCTATCTTGAAAAGGAGTGTAGGGAACACGGCTCATTCCAAACGATTATCTGGCGTGGCGACAATCCTTCCTATGAAGCCTGGGCGTCGCAAGCTCCCTCCATTCCCGCGCCGATAGACCAAGCAGGAACGTCTGGACACGGTTGTCCGTTTGATTGCGGGCTGTGTCCAGAGCATCGCCAGCAAACCTGCTGTGTTTTGCTGGAAGTCACGGGCCGTTGCAATCTGCATTGCCCGGTTTGTTTCGCGCAATCCGGCGAAGATAATCCGCCCGACCCGACCATGCGGGAGATCGAAAGTTGGTACGAAAAACTGATGGCGGCCGGCGGTCCATTCAATATCCAGCTGTCCGGCGGCGAACCGACAGTGCGGGACGATCTGCCTGAAATCGTTGCGCTGGGACGGGCGAAAGGATTTCCGTATATTCAGTTGAATACGAACGGGCTGCGCCTGGCCAAAGAATCCGACTATGTCTGGCGATTGAAGGATGCAGGGCTATCCTGCGTGTTTTTGCAGTTCGACGGGACGGAGGATGGCATAACCCGAAAGATCCGCGGCCGGGAACTTTGGGATTGGAAACTGCGGACCATCGACGTCTGCGACGAGTTGGAACTGGGCGTGATTCTGGCGGTGACGGTCGTTCCCGGCGTCAACGACGGAAACATCGGCGAAATCGTCAATTTTGCCATCGATCGGATGCCGGTGGTGCGCGGAGTGCATTTCCAGCCGATCAGTTATTTTGGACGTTACCCGAAGGCGCCTGCCGATGAGGACCGGATTACGCTACCGGAAGTCATGCGGGCGATCGAACGGCAGACGAATGGTTTAATTCCGCTTGCCAGCCTGCAACCGCCCCGGGCGGAAAATGCCTATTGCTCGTTTCAGGGAAATTATGTGCGATTGGCAACCGGTGAAATGAAAGTCTGGAACTCATCGGCTAAGCCGGGCTGCTGCGGGTCGGTGGCAGTTGAGGAACCTGCGAAACGGGCCCGGGAGTTTGTGGCGCGAAAATGGACGATGCCTGCAGAAAAGTCATCCTCGGAGAGAAAAGGACAATCCGGGGATAGCGGCGGTATCTGCGGCTGTTCCATTGATACAACAAGCCTCGATGAATTTTTGGACCGGCAGGAGCGCAATTCCTTCTGTATTTCCGGGATGGCGTTTCAGGATTCTTGGAACCTGGACTTAGAGCGATTGCGACAATGTTTCATCCATGTCGTGGCTGGCGGCGGACGGATCATCCCGTTTTGCGCCTATAATTTGACAAGTTGTGACGGGCGTTCCCTGTACCGGCCGTCAATAGGGAAGACGGAAGCATGACGGCGATGACGCCGCTCGAAGGCTGGACGGCCGCCCGACTTGGGCTGGTTGGAAAACGGCTGGATCGGCGGTTGCTGGAAAGCTATCAGTTGGAAAAATTGGCGGCGACGATTCATTTTGCCGTTGCCAACAGTCCGTTTTATCGAAAACATCTGGGACGAAATGCGGCGGAAGGCTTGCGGACGCTGGCGGATCTGACCGGTTTGCCGTTTACGGATGCTGCGGATTTGCGCCGTTACGGTTCGCAAATGGTCTGTGTTTCCCAGTCGCAGATCAACCGGGTGGTTACGCTGGATACCTCGGGAACGGTCGGCGACCCGAAACGGCTGTGGTTTACGGCGGAGGACCAGAACTTGACGGTGGACTTTTTTCAGGCCGGGATGTCGACATTGACCAGACCGGGTGACCGGGTGCTGATACTGTTGCCGGGTCGGCGTCCGGGCAGTGTCGGCGCTTTGCTGGCGCAGGCGCTTGCAGGAGCGGACATGACGCCGCTGCCCTACGAGTGGTCGGGAAATCTGGCGGATGCGGCAACTTTTTTGCAGCATGAGAGGGTGGATTCGGTTGTGGGCAGTCCTGTGCAGGTTTTGGCGATGGTCCGGTTTTCAGCGGAACAGGGCGGGACGTTCCCCTGCCCGCGCACGGTGTTGCTCAGCACCGATTATGCGCCCCATTCTTTGATCCGTGAAGTGGAGAGGACCTGGAACTGCCGGGTTTTCGACCATTACGGCATGACGGAGATGGGGCTTGGCGGCGGGGTGGAGTGTGAAGCCCATGATGGCTATCATCTGCGCGAAACGGATCTTTTTTTCGAAATCGTCGATCCGCAAACCGGCGAACGATTGCCGGACGGCTGCGAGGGCGAAGTCGTATTTTCCACCCTTACCCGGCGGGGAATGCCGCTAATCCGTTACCGTACCGGCGATTTGTCGCGATTCTTGCCAGAACCGTGCGGTTGCGGCAGTGTACTGAAGCGGCTGGACCGTCTGGGCGGCAGGCTGGATTCCATTCTCCGCTTACCGGCGGCGGAGTTGCGGATTGGCGAAATTGCGGAAGCCGTCTTTGCCGTTCCGGGAGTGCTTGATTATGCCGTGACCGCCTTGACGGAAAAAGAACGACTGACCCTGGAGGTGGCGGTCTGGTCGCTGGGGAGTCCTGCGACAACCCAGACGGAGGTGAATGAAAAATTGGGGCGGATCGGGCCATTGCGGGAGGCCCGGGAAGCAGGACAGCTTGCGGTTGGGGTGCGTTGCAATGTCTGTGCGGGATTCTTGCCGCCGGGACCCACGAAACGAAGTTTCGGGAAAGTGATGTGAGGAGATGGCGGGTTCCAGACTGATTTATCTATTGCGCCACGGGCGGATTCAAAACCCCGGCGAATCGCGCCGCTATATCGGCCAACTGGATGCGCCGCTGGACCCGGAGGGGATCCGCCAGGCGGAACGGCTTAGGGAACGACTGCTGCCGACTGGAATTCAAAAATTCTATTGCAGCGATCTGGAACGGTCGCAGGAAACCGCGCGAATTCTTGCGGGGGCGAATGCCGGCAGGGTGTTTGTATGCCCGGAGTTGCGGGAGATTCATCTGGGCGAATGGGAAGGAATGGCTTTTGCCGAGGTTGTGCGGCGGTTTCCAGAAAAATTTGAAGCCAGGGGGCGGGATATCGCCTATTACCGGATTGCGGGCGGCGAGAGTTTTGCGGATTGCGCCCAGCGGGTGCTGCCGGCGTATCAGAAGATTATTGCCGAGTCGGCTGATTCAGTGGCGATCGTCGGCCATGCCGGCGTCAATCGGCTGATTTTGTGCCATTTGTTGGGGATGCCGATTGCCAATTTGTTTCGGATCGTCCAGGACTTCGCCTGTGTGAATGTGATCCAGTACAACGGAATCAATCCCCAGATCCGCCTCGTCAACGCTCTTACTTTTTGAATACTGTTACGGGAGGGAATCCGGATGGATGAACTGACGCGAATTTCACAGCTGCATCTGCAGGGATTTCACTGCGCGCAGGTACTGTTGATCATGGGGCTGGAGCATCAGGGAAAAGAAGATCCTGACTTGATCCGGGCCATGAACGGCTTGTCGGGCGGACTTGGTTTTCAGGGCAAAACCTGCGGCGCGTTAGCGGGCGGCGCCTGTCTGTTGGGGTTGTTCGCCGGTCGCGGCACGTTGGAGGAAAGTGAACAACGTTCGTTGAATGTTATGATCCAGCAGTTGGTGGAATGGTTCGAGGCTGGTTTTGGTGAAGAATTCGGCGGGATCGACTGCAACACGATCCTCGGCGGCGACCCCTGGAACCGCTTGACGCGGTGTCCTCGCCTGATCAACGAGACCTATTTCATGGTGCGGCAACTGCTCCAGGAAAATGGTCTGGCGTTTTCGGAAGAATAGGGCCGGTGGCGCGAGCCGGATAAGGGAAAGAATACTGGAGGAAAAATAGGATGTTGTTGATTGGCAACGGACGGGTGATCACGCGGAATCCGGCGTGTCCCATTCTCGAAAATGGCGCGGTGGCGGTTGAGGGGAATAGAATAGTTGAAGTGACGGCAACCGAAGTATTGCGGAACAAATATCCGGCAGCCGACTGGCTGGATGCCGGTGGCCGGATCATCATGCCGGGTTTGATCAATACCCATATGCATTGCTACAGCAGCTTCGCCCGGGGGATGGACATCAAGGCGCAGTCACCGCAAGAATTCACCGAAATATTGGAGCGGCTCTGGTGGCGTCTGGACAAGGCGCTGACGCTGGACGACGTTTACTACAGCGCGGCGGTGGCGATGATTGATTGCATCCGAAACGGGGTCACCACGATTTTTGATCATCACGCCAGTCCCCACTGTGTGCCAGGAAGTTTGTTCCGGATGGCGGAAGCCGCTGACACTCTGGGAATCCGTACTTGTCTTTGTTATGAGGTGTCGGACCGGGATGGCGCAGAGATTGCCCAGGCAGGAATTGACGAGAACATCGATTACATTTCGAAGTGCCGGCGTGATAATGACGGTATGCGACAGGCCTTGTTCGGCCTGCACGCTTCGTTTACCCTGAACGACTCTTTGTTGCGTCGTTGCGCGGATACGGCCGCCGCGATGGGAGTCGGCTGCCATATCCATACGGCGGAGGCATGGTCTGATGTTGCGGACTGCCGAAGCCGGTTCGGCAAACGGGTCGTGGAGCGGCTGCAGGCCTTCGGGCTGCTCAATCCGGCGACGATCACGGCGCATTGCGTCCATGTGGATGAGCGGGAGATCGGGATTCTTCGTGATAAAAAACCGTTTGTCGTGCATAATCCGGAATCGAACATGGGCAATGCCGTTGGCTGCGCTCCGATGCTGGAAATGATGCGGCAGGATGTTCGGGTCGGACTGGGAACGGACGGCTATACCTGCGATATGCTGGAGTCGTTGAAGGTGGCGAATCTGTTGCATAAGCACCAGCAGCAGAGTCCGGCGGTCGCCTGGACGGAACCCCATGCGATGCTGTTCGAACAGAACGCTGAATTTACCTCGGCCTGCTTTGGCGAGAAGATCGGGCAAATTGTTCCCGGTGCGTTGGCGGATATCGTCGTGGTGGACTATGATCCGCCGACGCCGCTGACCGCCGACAATCTGAACGGGCATGTTTTGTTTGGTCTGAACGGCCGCTCGGTGGCGACCACGGTGATCAACGGAAAAGTTGTCATGAAAGACCGCCGAATCCGGTTGGCGGACGAGCGGGAGATCTTCGGCCGGGCCCGGGAACTGGCGGAGAAACTTTGGCGCAGATTCTAAAAAGACGGCCGCTCATTTTTTGATACAACGCACAGGTTTTGCTGGACGCCTGAAGCAAAATACGGTATGATATAGAGCGGAATTGAGTACAGTTGTCTTTTGGAGCGAGGACGCTCTGCGGAGGATCGCCGCAGGGCGTTTTTTACCGGAAAGGCTTGCCGGGAATCGGCGGAACACCTTTTCGTTTCTTTGCGTCGTAACATGGATTCTGACATGTGGGAGGCTGCATCGGGTGAAGGGAAGGACCATCATGGTGTCATTGGCGGCGTTGATTGGCGCGCTGCTGATTGGAGCGGTTTTTATTCTGTTGGCGAAATCGGATCCGGTACGGGCATACAAAGTGATGCTGACCGGGCCTTTTTCCAGCAGTTTCGGCCTGACGGAAACCTTGGTGCGGACGACGCCGCTGTTGTTGACCGGCTTGGGAATCATCATTTCCTTTCGCAGCGGGGTATTGAATATTGGCGGGGAAGGCCAGATCCTGATCGGCGCGATCGCTGCAGCCGGGGTTGCCCTGAAATTTGAATCCCTGCCTTCCTTGGTGCTGTTTCCGCTCGTTCTGTTTTCCGGCGCTGCGGCCGGCGGAATCTGGGGCGGGATCGCCGGCTTTTTGAAAGCGCGACTGAACGTCAATGAAATTCTCAGTACCGTGATGTTGAACCAGATTGCCGCACAGTTATATCTGCTGCTGATTCGGGGGATTTTGATCGATCCGCAGGAAGTTGCTTACGGAACGGGAGTGCCCCAGACCGCGTTGGTGCCCAGTGCGGTCTGGCTGAGCCGCCTGATTCCGGGAACCCGGCTCAACACCGGCTTTATTCTGGCCTTGGTGTTGGCTGTGGCCGTATATGTTTTGCTGATGAAAACAACGGTGGGATACCGGCTGCGGGCGGTGGGGGCCGGCCCGGAAGCCGCGAAATACGCGGGAATCAATGTGCCGTTTTACATGGTACTGTCGATGTTTTTGGCCGGCGCACTGGCCGGACTGGCCGGGACCGTGGAAGTGCTGGGGGTCCATCATCGGGCGCTCGAGGATATTTCGGCGGGATACGGATTCAGCGCCATCGTCGCGGCCTTGTTCGGACGATTACATCCGATCGGTGTCATTCCGGCGTCGATTTTGTTCGGAGCGCTGATTTTGGGGGCCGATATGATGCAGCGGGCCGTCAGCATTCCGGCAGCCATCGTGATGGTAATCCAGGGTTTCATTATTTTGTTTGTGGTGGGCAGCGACATCTTCATCCGTCGGCCGGAGCTGCTTGAGCGGTTGAGAACATGGCGTCGCCGCCGTTCCGGGGAGGTGGCCTGATATGACCGATTTTTTGGAGCAGGGAATTCTGGTCGGCATTATTGCGACTGGGATTCGGCTGGCCATTCCCTATTTGCTGGCCGCGTTGGGAGAAATGTTGACGCAACGGTCCGGCGTATATAACCTGGGGTTGGAAGGCATCATGCTGATGGGTGCATTCAGTGGCTTTTACGCGACATACATCACCCATTCGCCGGTAGCGGGAATTTTGGCAGCGGTCGTGACCGGCGCGCTGATGGGTCTGCTGATGGCGTTTGTCAGTGTAACGTTGCAGGCGGAGCAGGGGATCAGCGGTATCGGCCTGTCCATGTTGGGCTGGGGCCTGTCCGGCTTATTTTTCCGCCTTTATGTCGGTGGAATCCAGACGATACAGGGCCTGAAGGCGTGGAAGATTCCGGTGCTCGGCGATATCCCGGTGTTGGGGCCGATGTTGTTCGACCATAATGTGATCGTGTATTTCGCGTTTCTCCTGGTGCCGTTTTCCTGGTTCGTGCTGTTCCGCACCACTTGGGGCCTGAGCGTCCGGGCGGTGGGAATGACGCCGCAGGCGGTGGATACGTTGGGAGTCAGCGTAATTAAAATGCGGTATCAATGCCTGGTTATCGGCGGCATTCTAGCGGGTCTGGCGGGGGCGACCCTGACGGTGGCCAATACGCATATGTTCGCGGACAACATCACGGCCGGCCGTGGTTTTATCGCCATCGCACTGGTGTATTTCGGCCGCTGGAGCCCTTGGGGAATTCTGGCGGGATCGCTGCTGTTCAGCATGGCGGATTCGTTCCAGCTCTGGGTGCAGGTTCTCGGAATCAATTTCCCGTATGAGATCGCAGTGATGTTGCCGTATGTGGTCACCATCGCGGCGCTGATGATTTCCTTCGGCCGGGTCTGGCC
>CAZRLN010000050.1:0-19393 GCA_964601085.1 uncultured Veillonellaceae bacterium
CGCTGTCCGATATTGTCAAGCAAAAGTGTAAAAATATCGCTAGCTGTTATGAAAGGATCATCAGCTGCATACTCGCAGGGAGCAAGCCAAGTTAATTTCGCCAAAGCGCAAGCCGCATTGTTTCTTGCCTTTGGATTTTTTGAACATCCTGCGGCGAAGTATTCAGCACAAAAACGGCAGTATTAAACCGGATACTACTCCCGGCTTATAAAGCAGCCTTATAAAGGAATTTGAAAAAACCTTGGGGCGCTGACAGGAATTTATCATTTTATAGCAAATCTTATCATATAAGTAAATGGGATTGTACCAACAGACGATTTCAATTTGCGGATAATGGAGGAAGTTATTGAGTATGCGGGAATGGCGCCGATTTTTCCACAGGGCCTTCGTGCTGTTTTTTTGTGTTGTCGCCGGATGGAGTCCGACGGGTTGGGGCGCCCCCCCGACGGTTTATGATTTCCGGCTGACACAGGGATCGGCCCGGTTGCCGGCCGTCACCGTCTACGCCGACATCATCGGTGCGGGAGAAGTTCCGGCCAAAGGACTGACAAGGGAAGACTTCACGGCGAAGATCGGTCCGGCGTCGGCGAAGGTGTCCCGAATTACGCCGTTCGAGGACACTAAAGAAGGCATCGGCTACGTGTTGCTCGTTGATGTCTCCAAGTCCCTGTCGACCCGGCAGTTCTCCCAGATGAAAGATACGCTCGCCGCCTTTGTGGATGCGATGTCCAACCGCGATCAGGCGGCTTTGGTGACTTTCGGCAGCGAAGTGAAGCTGGTGCAGGAATTTTCGTCGAATCGGGGCAAGCTCAAGGAAAAATTGGCGGAATTGCAGCCGACGGCGGATGACACCGCTTTTTACGGCGGCCTGGACCGGGCCATCGCTGTGGCCCGCGCCGGCGGCGCCGAGGTTCCCGGACGCCGGGTAGTGCTCACGCTGACCGACGGTGTCAACGATATCGCCGGCGGCGTCAGCAAAGGCGATATTTCCGCCAAACTGGGCATCGATCCGGTGCCGCTCTATCTCATTGGTTTCATTCCGGGAGCGCCAACGCCGGAAGAACAAAGTGCGATGGGCGTGATGAAGGATTTTGCCACCCAGTCGGGCGGGAGATTTTATGATGGCCGGAGCGGTGGCTGGCGGGGGATTTATTTCGCCATCAGCCGGTCGATCCGCAATGCGTTTGTGATCGAACTGGATGCCGCGGGCTTCCGCTCGGAAGGCGCCGCCTATCCGTTGGAACTGTCGCTCACGGCCGCCAACCGGACCTGGACTTCGAAACTTCAGCTGACGGTTCCCGCCGGCGGGACGACCGCCACGCCAACAGGATCGCCGGCTCCCGCTGTTCAGGGCGGCGGGGACAAAGCGCCGGGATCTCCGGATTCTTTACCCTGGATGATGGGTGGAGCCGTCGCGATACTGGCAGTGGGCGCAGCCGTCTGGTTCTGGTTCCGCCGCCGGCGTCCCGCCGTTCCGGCCACTCCGGCTCTTTCCGACGCGCCGGCCGTCGCTGCGCCGATTCCGAATGAACCGCCATTCCCGTCGGCGACCGATGGCCTCGCTGCTGTTCCTGCGGCCGGTGTCCTGACCCGTCTGACGCGGATTCATGAAGGACCGCCGCCGAATCAGTTCGAAATCGAAATCGTTGACCGGGTGGTGCTTGGCAGCGACCCGGCATCCAGCCATTTGGTTTTCGAACAGGACCGAGAGATTGCGCCGGCGCATTGCGAGATTTTTCTCGAAGAGGGCCGGTTATATCTCCAGAACCTGGCGACGACCGGCGACACCTTCCTCAACGGTGTGGCGCTGACCGCCCGGCAAAGCCTCGAAGAACAGGATGTGCTCAAAATCGGGCGGACCGAGATGCGGATCACATTTCCGAGTTAAACTGGCATGACACAAGGAAAAAATAGGGAAGGTGGTAAAGGATGTTGGAGCAAATCAGGGGAACAACGAAGAAATCACTGAGGAAAGTACTGGTGTTGGCGCTCACGTTCCTGCTTGCGGCGTTCAGCTCGCTTATGCCGGTAGTATCCGCCGCAGTCGAATCGGACATTGAAACCATGAAAAACAGTTCCGTCCGGGTGCTGATCACCCAGGGCGGCCGTCTGATGGGAAAAGGCAGCGGTTTTGTCATTGATGACGGCAAACACATCGTCACAAACTATCATGTGATCGAGGCCGTCGAAAAGAAAGGCGCCCAAGCCTGGGTGGCCCTGGGCCGAGGGCGGGACATGCTCCGGGCGCTGGAAATCCGCGCCACTTCTCAGGCCAATGATATCGCCGTGTTGTCGGTGGATCAGAAACTGGCCAAACCCAGCGTCAAGCTGGTGCACCGCGATGATATCAAGGCCGCCGAGACGGTTATCGCCGTCGGTTTTCCCGGTACCAGCGACCAGGTCGATGAAGATTGGCTGAATGCGCCGGCTACCCCGACTCCGGGGCAGGTCGTCCAGAAACTGCGTCTGGGCGGCGGAGCCCATATGGTTCAAGTCACGGCCGACATCAATCCCGGCAATTCCGGCGGACCGATCTTCAACAGCCGGGGCCATGTGATCGGCATGTCGACCTTGAAAGGACGATCCTCTTCCCTGAACTACGCCGTGGATGCCGATGAAATTTTGGAAGTCATCAAACGGACCAATGCCGTGGCGGAAATCGCACCGCCGGTAGGATCGACTTCAGGCAGCAAGGAAGCTCCGACCGCGCCTGTCACTGAAACTAAGCCGGTTGCGCCTCCGCCTCCGCCGCCCGAGCCGTTCTATCAGAATCCGATGGTCATCGGTGGCGCCGTAGTGGTGATCATTCTGTTGGGAGTCGTCGGCTTCATGATGTCGCGCAAGAAGAGTCCGCCGCCGCCCATGCAGATGCCGATGCAGCCGCAGATGCAACCGCAGCAGATCCCGCTGGGAGTGCCGCCGGCCGCGCCCAAACCGACGGTTGCCGCCGCCGTGCGTCATTCCACGGTGACCGGCGTCAGCGGATTTTTTGCTGGGAAAACCATCGAGATGCCGAGCGGGCGGCCGATGATCATCGGCCGGGATCCTCAGCAGGCCCAGCTCGTCTTCCCGTCGGATATGAATGAAATCAGCCGGGTGCACTGCATCGTGACCTATGATGCGACGAGCCAGACTTTTACCGTGGAAGACCGCTCCACCAACGGAACGTTCTACGTTAACGGCCAGAAGATCAACGGCCAGGCCCGCCTGCGCAGCGGCGAGCGATTCTATCTGAGCGATCCGGCGCACTTGTTCGAGCTGCGCGCGGATTGACGATGCGGATTGTAACGGCCGGCCTGTCCAAGGCTGGCGGGCGTAAATCCAATCAGGACAGTTTCGGGGCCGAACCCGGCGACCATGGCGGTTGCTGGGTGGTCGCCGATGGGTTGGGGGGTCATGCGGGAGGCGAAACAGCTTCCCGCATGGCAGTCGAAACGGTATTGCAACGCTGCCGGCAAGCGGCGACTGCGCCCGCCGAGCTGATCGGCGACTGCTTTCGCGATGCCCAGAAGGCGATTGTCCAGAAAGCCGCTGAGAACTATGAGCTGGCGGGGATGCGCACGACGATGGTCCTGCTGGTCGCCGACGCGCAAAACGCGGTCTGGGGGCACGTGGGGGATTCCCGCCTGTACTGGTTCCGGCAGGGAAAAATCATGCATCAGACTCGTGACCACAGCGTGCCGCAGATGCTGGTGGATGCCGGAAAAATCCGCCCGGAGGACATCCGGGGACATGAAGACCAGAATCGGTTGACCCGGGCCATCGGCCAGGTCGGCGAACTCCGGCCGACGATCTCGGCGGCGCCCTTGCCCGTTCAGGCTGGCGATGCGGCGTTGTTGTGCAGCGATGGCGTCTGGACCTATGTGTGGGAGACGGAAATGGAAGCGGATCTGGCGGCGGCCGCATCGCTGGCGGATTGGCTGGCCCGTCTGGAGCAGCGGATTTTGGCGCGTGCCGAAGGCCCTTATGACAATTACACCGCCGTAGCGGTCTGGTTTCAAGGAGAATGAAGTGCATGACAGATGAGGCAACCCGCCCGCGTATCGTAATTCCCGGCAACGCACAGCATATCGGCGCCCGGAATGAGCAACAGGATTCTTTCGGCTTCTCGGCGTTCGATGATGCGGAGTTTGTCACCCATGCCGGATTTCTGTCCGTGGTGGCGGATGGGATGGGTGGACTGGCGCTGGGCAAGGATTCCAGCGCGACCGCCGTGCGAACCTTCCTGGCAATTTACGAAGCAAAAGAACCGACTGAAAAAATTTCCGCCGTCATGGACCGCGGATTGCATGCCGCCAACCGGGCGGTGAATCAGCAGGCGGCCGCAGCCGGCGTGGAAGGGGAGGCGGGCACTACCCTGGTGGCCGTCGTGATCCATGACGGCAAGCTGTATCGGGTGGCCGCCGGCGACAGCCGGATCTATCTCTATCGTCAGGGGAATCTCCGCCAACTGACGACTGACTACAATTACGGCCGGATTCTGGACCGGATGGTGAAAAAGGGCGAAATCGGCGCCGCCGAAGCCGATTCCCACCCGTCGCGGGCTGCGTTGACCAGTTATTTGGGCAAGTCGGAACTGGACGACTATGATCAACCGACTGATCCGCCGTTGGAATTAATGCCCGGCGACAAAATTCTCCTGGCAAGCGACGGCTTGTTTGGCTTCTTGCCGGAAGAGGAAATTCTCCGGCTGATGGCCGCCGATCCTCAACCGGCGGCGGAAGCCTTGGTGCAGGCGACAATCGAGCGTCAGTCGCCGTATCAGGATAACATCACGGTGGCGGTTCTCGGCTATGAATTGCCTCCGCCGAAACCTTTGGCGGAAACCCAGCGGCGTCATTCGGAGCCGAAGGCAACCGTCGCCGCCAAAACCAAGAAGGAGCCGGCCCCGAAAAAACCGGCCGGAATGGGCAAATGGACCAAAATCGCTTTGCTGGTTCTGGCGCTGGCGTTGGTTGGATTTTTTGGCGGGCGCTTTTATGGGGAACAGGGCCTGAAACACGAGACGCCGGCGGCGGTTGGCGAGCAGCCGATCCAGGGTCGGGAAACCAAAGGGAAGAAGGAAAATACGCCGGAAAAAGCACCGGAGAAAACGCCGGACAAGATTCCGGACAAAGCCGTTACCCCGGCGAAATAAGCAGGGATCAACAGATGATTTGGAAAGGGGAATGAAATCATGGCATTGATTCGTTGTCAACAAGGCCATTTCTATGATCCGGCCCGGCATAATGCCTGCCCGTACTGCGGGAGCATGCCGGCGGGCGGCGCGGGAGCGACGGAAGCGCAACCGCCGATGGCGCCGCCGGTAGGCGCCGGTCCGGCGCCGGTCGGGGCTACCCGGCCATTGCGGGATGTTCCGCCGCCGGTTGTGGGGCCGACCGTACCGATTCGACAACCGGGAGCGCCGGCAAGAGGAGCGAAGGGCGTCGAAGAAGGTCGCACCGTGGCCGTGGATATGAAAAAAGTCGGGATCGATCCCGTGGTCGGCTGGCTGGTTTGCATCAAGGGACCTTCCCGCGGTCGCGACTATCGCATTCGCAGCGGCCGGAACGGAATCGGTCGTTCCGAAGCCATGGATGTCCAGATTACCGGCGACGATACCGTGTCGCGGGAAAATCACGCGTTCCTTGTCTATGAACCGCGCAAACGAATTTTCAGCATCCGGCCCGGCGACGGCCGCGGTCTGGTGTACCTCAACGGGGATGAAGTCATTCAGGCGTCGGACCTCAAGGGCTATGACGTGATTGAACTGGGTGAAACACAGCTGATGTTCGTGCCGCTTTGCAGCGACAAGTTCAACTGGGACCAGACCAAAGAAGAACCGGTGGAAAAATAAGATGGTTTCCGTCACCCAAAGGGAGTGTAGATGATGGCCGAGTGGGATACGCTTTGTCCCGGTTGCTTCGTCGATAAAGGAAATACCGATGTTTGCCCCAACTGCGGCTATGACGAATCGGAGCGCCGCACGCCGTTGGTGCTGCCGTACCGGGTCGTGCTGAACGGGCAGTTCATCGTCGGCAAAGTGCTGGGCAAGCCGGGCGGCTTTGGGATCACTTATCTGGGGTGGGACATCAATCTGGCCACCCTGGTGGCGATTAAGGAGTATCTGCCGCGCGACTACGCCGGCCGAGATGCGGACCATGCCTCGGTGATGGCGCATTCGCGCGAGGATGCCAGCCTGTTCCGGTTCGGTCTGGAGCAGTTTCTGAATGAAGCCCGTACACTGGCTCGCTTCGACCATCCGAACGTGGTCCGGACCCGCAGCTTTTTTGAACAGCATGGGACCGCCTACCTGGTGATGGATTACTTGCAGGGCGTCAATCTGTCGGAGTACCTGACGGCCCATGGCGGTCGGCTGACGGAGACGCAGGCGTCGGAAATCATGATGCCGATTCTCGACGGACTGCAGGAAGTGCATTCCAAGGGATTTCTGCATCGGGACATCAAGCCGCAGAATATCTATGTCACTTCGTCGGGCCGGCCGATCCTGCTGGACTTCGGCGCCGCCCGCCAAGCCATGGGGGAACGAAGCCGCAGCCTGTCGGTGATCCTGACGCCAGGATTCTCGCCGTATGAGCAATACCACCGTCGGGGGGAACAAGGCCCCTGGACCGACCTGTACGCCCTGGCGGCGACCTACTATTATCTTCTGGCCGGATCCGCCCCTCCGGATGCGCCGGAACGCGTCGCGACCGATGAACTGGTCCCGCTTTCCACCATTGTGCCCGGCATTTCACCGGGCCTGAACGCTGCGATCATGCAGGCGTTGTCGTTGGAGGCCGGCGCGCGGCCGCAGGATGTATTCATGTTCCGTGACCTCATTAAAGGCAATTTGTCGCCGACGCCGGCTGTGCCGGCTGTCGCCGTCCCGCCGCCATTTTCAGCGTCGCCGCAGCAGCCGCCGCCGCTGCCGGCACAGTCTGCCCCGCCGGTTTCCCGGCCGGCGCCCGCTCCGGTCTATGCGGCGCCGACTCCGCCGTCACCGGCCGCGCATCCGTATCCGCCCCAATCCCCGCCGCAGTATACTCCGCCGCCAGCCTACCCAAGGCCTGCCGCCCCGCCGCCGGTCATCAGAAAATCGTCGACCGGAATCTGGATTGTTGCGGCGGTTGTGATCGCCGTTGTTGCAGCGGCCGGGTTATTCTTTTTCGGCGGCTCGGACAAGGCTAAGAAGAATGAACCGCCAGTCAGCCCGCCGGCCCGAACTGCCCCGGCCGCGACGCCAACGCCGCAGCCTGCGGAGAAGCCGGCGCAAACACAGCCGACTACGCCGCCAAAAGCGGCGACGACCGACAAACCGGCCGCCCCGACGACGCCGACTCCGGCTGACGCCGGCAAACCACCGGCCGAGGTGACGCCGCCGCCATCGGAAACTCCGCCGGCGCCGCGGCAGCAGCCAGCGGTGCGAACCCAGCCGCCGGCGGACAAACCGGCGACACCGGCTCCGCCGAAACGGGACAAAGGTTCATTGTGGTAGATTATCTTCGCGAAATGCGATACAATTTATTTCATAATCAAATATTTTTCCAAGAGAGGAGCGGGAAGGAATGAGACGACAACAAAGGCTTTGGCTTGCAGCCGTGCTGATTGGCATGATGACGGTACTCGCCTTTGGCGGAACCGCCGCTGCCGCGACAGGACACACAGTCTGGCTGGGACCGTCCGATGGCGGCGGCTGGAATAGTTTCCTGCAGGTGATCATGCAGCAGGACTACCGTCTGCAGATGGCCAACGGCAATCCGTACTGGAACACCCTGATGCTGCCGGTCGCCGCGTCTTCGGTATCCAGCGGTATGTCTTCCTATATGGGGCTGCCGGCTTTCGGTTTCTGCCCGGTCGCCGGACAGTGTTACATGGTGCTGGTGCAAAGACCGATGGCCTCCTCGTCGATGACCTGTCCGCCGGTACTGCCGGCGGCGCCGGGTCAAACAGCTCCGAATCAGCCGGGAAAACCGAATTCGCTCTGGTAAAGAATCCATGAAACGGAAGGATGGGTTGACTATGAAACGAAGTGTCTCGACAGCGCTCTTTTTGTGTGTATTGATGGTGATCAGCCTGGTTCCCGTGACGGCCTTGGCGGCTCCGGACATGCCGGCTTCCAGTGCGACCGGCGGACTGCGCTATACGGTTTCAGTCGCCAAATTTGAAAACCGGGCCGGCTGGCGCGGCCAATGGGACATCGGCGATGGCTGGGGCATCATCATGACGGATATTCTCAACCAGACCGGCAAATTTATCGTACTCGGCGAAACCGATATGCGCAAGGAAGCCATGGGCGAACAGGATCTGGCCGCATCCGGGCGCACCGCGCAGGGGGCCATCACGCCGGGCGTGGGCAACATGACGCCGGCCCAGATTCTCGTTAAAGGCGCCATCACGCATGTGCAGAACAACACCAGCGGCGGCGGCGGCGGAATCTCCATCGGCGGGATCTCGCTGGGCGGCGCCAGCTCCAACTCGCAAGTGAATGTGACGATGTATATGATTCATACCTCCACCGGGCAGATCCTCGCTTCCAAGAGCGTGGTCGGCAAAGCCAACAAATCCGGCGGCGCGATCGGTTACTCCGGCCATGGCTGGGGCGCCGGCGCCGGCGGATTCAAAAGCGACAACGTCGGCAAGGCTGTGGAAAACGCAGTGCAACAGGGCGTGCAGTGGATGATTGAGCAGCTGCCCAAAGTTACCTGGCGCGGCAACGTGGTCCTGGTCAAGGACGGCAACGTCTACATCAATCGCGGGACCCGGGAAGGGGTCAAGGAAGGAATGACCTTCGTGGTGGGGAACGCGGAAGCCCTGCGTGATCCGAGCACCGGCGAAGTCCTTGATGTCAGCTTCAACACGCTGGCCCATATCACGGTGAACAGCGTAAAAGAAAAAATTGCCATCGCCACGGTCAGCAATGGGAATCCCGAACAGATTGAAAAAGGCATGTTTGTGCAACTGCCCTGATCCGGTCCAATCCAATTGCGGTCGATAAAAAAACTCCCGGACATCCAGCACGGATGCCCGGGAGTTTTTTATTTTAGCCTTACCAGTAGAAGGAGCCGTCGCGATAGGTGGCGACCACCACGCGCCCGTCTTTTTTCAGAATGACCCGGTATTGGCCGTTCGGGCTGTACGGAACGTCTTCGCGATATTCGCCGACATACTCGGCGATGACGACGCCGCTGTTCATGAGGGCCTGAGCGCCTTTGCCGTGACGTTTGTCATCTTTCCATTCGCCAACATATTGGCTGCCGGAAGTCCATTTCATCGTGCCCTGGCCGTTTTTCTTGTCATTGGCGAACGATCCCTTGTAGACCCGGCCGTCTTTGTAGGTCAACGTTCCCTGACCGCTCATATGCCCCTGCTCAAAAGTTCCGACATATTGGTCGCCGCGGGCGGTGATCAAGGTTCCTTCGCCGTGGGGAAGGTCGTCCTTGAACGGCCCGGTGTACCTGGCGCCGTCTTTGGTGGTCAGGACGCCGGCTCCGTTGGCCTTGTCATTGGCCCAGGCGCCGGTGTACTTGCGACCGTCGGGATGGGCCTGGGCGCCGGTCCCGCTGCGTTTGCCTTCCTTGAAGGAGCCTTCGTAACGCAACCCGCTGACGAGGGCTAATTTGCCCTGACCGTCGAATTTGTCGTTTTTCCATTCCCCTTCATAGGTGTCGCCGTTTTTGGTGCGATACACCCCTTTGCCCTGACGTTGCCCGCCGGCGAAATCGCCGGTGTATACCGCGCCGTCGGCATAAGTCAGCTTGCCTTTGCCCGACGGGGAACCCCAGCTGACATTTCCCTCGTAGGAGCCCGATTTATACGGCATGGTCTGGTAGCCGTTCATGCTGTTATACGAGAGGGCCACGCCGCCGATCAGCAACGTCGCGACGGCAGCCGCCACCCACAGGAGTTTGCGGCCTTTTTTGCCGGCGGACGGCGGCGGTGGAAGCGGTCCAGGATATCCTCCCTGATAGGGCATCGGGGCGGGCGGAGGCGGCGGAGGCGCTCCTTGCGACGGCCACCGTGAATCCGGGGCGGCAGGAGGAGTCGGCGGCGCAGAGACCGGAACCGGCGGAGGCGGCGGTGTCCAGGCGGGCGGAGGCGGCGGGAGCGCGACGGACTGTCCTTTCAGTGCGCCCTGGAATTCCGCTACAGTCTGCGGACGGTTCGCCGGATCGATCGAGAGCGCCTGCATGACCGCGTAGCTAAAATGCGGCGACAAACCGGGAACCAGGGCAATGGGCGGCTGCAAGGTGTCCTGGGCCACGCGTTCCGCAGCTTCCGGCGGAACCATGCCGGTCACAATGTGATACAGCGTGGCGGCGCAGGCGTAGATATCGGTCCAGGCGCCTTGCTTGCCATGCCGGTGATATTGTTCCCAGGGGGCGTAGCCGGGAGTCAGGATCGTGGTCATTCCCCGGTTCCGTTCGCCGAACGCTTGGCGGGCCGTGCCAAAATCGAGCAGGATCGCGCGACCGGCCGTCGTGATGTAGATGTTCTGCGGTTTGATGTCGCGATGCAAAAAGCCTTTGGCATGGACTTCGTGCAGACCGTCGAGCAGCGGCAGCATCGTGTCCAGCGCGGCCTGCTCGGTCATTCGACCACCCACCTGCGTCAGATGATCGTAAAGACTGTTGCCCTGCAAATAGTCCATCACCAGATAGGCGGTGCCATTTTCCTGAAAGAAGGAGCGGACCCGCACCACATTCGGATGATCGAACTGGGCCAAGGTTCGGGCTTCCTGCAAAAATTGCTCCATCCCGTAACGGAAATGTTCGGAGTCCGCGCTGGTATGGGCGCTGACCGAAAGCCGGTCAAAATGACGCCCGGCGATGTCCCGCGGCAGATATTCCTTGATCGCCACGAAGGTCGCCAACTGGCTGTCCCAGCCCAGGTAAGTGATCCCGAACCCACCGGGTTTGCCGAGGATTTTCCCGACCAGGTACTGGCCATTCATCAATGGTGTGCCGGGCGGCAACAACAGTGGACTTTGCTGTGCGTTTTCGTCAAACCCGCATGAGGAGCAGATGCCATTTTCCAACGTTTCCTGAAAACAAGCCGGGCAAATCATGATGGGGGCCCCCTTTAAAAATCTCAAGGCAGAAAAATAATTATTAATTTAATATTTGCTATCCAGCGGATTATTCCTGCCGACTCGGCGGGAAAAGACGGAGATTTTGCAGGGGAATGCTCCGGACCTGCCGAATTAATCCGATAAACCAAACGATAACGGGGGGGCGAGGATCATCGAGAAAGCGCGGCGAATCCTGCACGCCCTGCGGCAGGCGGGGCACGAAGCCTATATAGTCGGCGGTGCGGTGCGCGACTATCTGCTGGGAGTGATTCCGCAGGACATTGATATCGCGACCTCCGCCCATACTCCCGCGATTATCGAAACGGCGCGGCAACAAGGCTGGCGGACCATCGAAACCGGCGTGTTCTTCGGCGTCGTGGTTGTCGTCGTGGAAGGCGCGCCGTATGATGTCGCGACGTTTCGGACCGAAACCTATGGCATCGACAGCCACCGCCCGGAAACAGTTTCTTTCGCGGTCTCCCTTCGGGACGATCTGGCCCGGCGTGATTTCAGCATCAATGCGATGGCCCTGGATGAATCCGGCGGCGTCATCGATTTTTTCAACGGCCGGGAAGATTTGCACGACGGCGTGATCCGGACCGTGGGCGATCCGCTGGAACGGTTTCAGGAAGACTCGCTGCGCATGTTCCGGGCGGCGCGGTTCGCCGCCGTGTTCAACTTTGCCATCGATCCGGCGACGTTGGCGGCCATCCCACCCAACCTGTACCGGGTCCGGGGCTTGTCCGTGGAGCGGGTGCGTAGCGAAATCGACAAAACGCTGCTGGGAAGGTATGCGCCGAAGGGCCTGCGCGTTTTGCTGGAACAGGGCCTGCTGAGTGAAACCTGCCGGGCCCGGGACGAATCCGGGGAAACCAGCATTCCGATTTTGCCGGAATTGGCGCATTTGCGGGGACTGGACCAGAATGCCCGCTACCATCGGCTGGATGTCTGGGAGCATACGCTGTCGATGGTGGAGCAGATCATCCCGCATCCGGTGCTGCGCTGGGCCGCGCTGCTGCATGATGTCGCCAAAGGGTTGCCGGATGTCCGTCAATATAATGCGCAGGGGGATCTGGTCGAGCATCGGCATGAGGTGGCCGGCGCGCAAATCGCCGTGCAGATCGCGAAGCGTCTGCGGTTTCCGGCGTACTGGAGCCGCAGCGTGCCGTGGCTGGTCCGGCATCATCTCCGGTTGCCGCCGGCGGAACAGGAGGCCTGCATCCGCTGGCTCCGACGCCGTTCCCGGGAATTCAAGCGCGCGGTCGACTTGCGGGAAGGAATCGAAGCCCTGCTCGAAATCCACCGGGCGGATCGTCTGGCTGGACACAAGGATCCCGGCATGCCCGGCTGGGAAAGGATCGCCGGGATTTTGCGGCAGATTTTGGACAGCGTTCCCTTCTATCCCGAACAACTGGCGGTGACGGGTGAAGAAATCGCGACCTGCCTGGGGCGGACGCCGGCGGTGGGGCAATTCCAGCGTACACTGCTGGCCCGCATCCAAACCGGCGAGATTCTCAACACGCAGGAGGATCAGCAGGAGGCCTTGCAAAAACGGGCGGATCGGGGAAAACAAAAGAATCATGTATACAATTGAAACCGATATTGACAGAATTTTTGGTATTGGTGTATAGTTGAGTCAATGATAGAGGATGCGGTTTGGGGTCAGCGAAGACTCTCCCGTGCAGAAGCGGGGGGGTCTGTTTTTTTCCCCAAATCGTAAGCCCGCATAATGAAAGGGGGCCCCTGTGATGTTGGAACACCTGAAACCCGAAGAGATTGTCAAGATGCCGTTGCACATGCAGATTCTCTATTATTTCGACAAATGGGGGACGCTGGCGCGAAGTGAAGAACTTCTGAAACAAACCGGTTAACCTCTTTGACTTGCTGCACACCGAATATTTTGCCCATTGGGAGGAGACGCAGACGGCGCTCTCTTCCTTTTTTTTGTCATCCGGGAGAAGGAATTTGCAAAATCAGCTCGAAAAGAATAAAATTGTAGTTGAATTTTTGACAATTCAAGGGGGTTCCATGCTTTCTCGACGAAATTTCATTAAAAATTGTGCTGCCGCGGCGGTGATTCTGAGCGGCAGCGGCGTTCTTTCACAATTCAATACGGGAATTGCGTCGGCTGAACTCGGTATTCCGGTACTGTGCTACCATCGGGTCGGCGATACGACGGGACATCTGACCATCACGCCGGACAAGTTCGCAACAGATTTGAGCCGGCTGCGGGATGAGGGCTACGAAACGATCTCGCTGGAAACCTTCCGGCAATATCGACAGGATCCCGAGATTCCGATGCCGGACAAACCCCTTTTGATCACGTTCGATGATGGCTACCTCGACAATTATCTCAACGCGTTCCTGTTGCTTCGCCAATATGGCATGACTGCGGCTTTTTTCATCATTACCAGTCTGGTCGGGACGCCGGATCGCCTGGCCGTGGGACATATCCGGGAAATGGCGGCCGGCGGGATGTCGATCGGCTCACATACGGTCAGTCATCGGGAACTAGGTGAAATGGGCGTGGCGGAAGCGGCCAACGAGATGTCCCTCTCCCGCCTCTATCTGGAAGGAATTCTGCAACAGCCGATCCGCTATATCGCCTATCCTCGCGGCAGTTTCAACGAGTCGACGCCTGTTGTGGCGAACGAGGCGGCGTACTGGGGCGGATTTTCCGTGCTGAACGGCACCTGTTCGCGCGGCACCAACCCCTATATTCTCCGGCGAATTCCGGTGTTCAGTTTTGACGGCGACATCATCCGGACCATGAACAAGCGCCGCTACGGTTGACTTGCATTGACAAAGCCTCACAGCCCCTGTTATAATACTTTCGTGCCGGACACGGAGGGGTGTCCGAGTGGTTTATGGAGCTGGTCTTGAAAACCAGTGATCCCGCAAGGGACCGCGGGTTCGAATCCCGCCCCCTCCGCCATTTCCTTGCGGCATAACTGAATGATTGCCAGCCATCATCGGACGCGGAGTGGTACTCAAGAGGCCGAAGAGGTCGGTTTGCTAAACCGATAGGGGGGGAAACTCCCGCGAGGGTTCAAATCCCTCCCACTCCGCCAGTTAAAAGGATTTCAGGCACTTACCAATAAATGGGTAAGTGCCTGTTTTGCTGTTTGGGTGGGAATAGAATGAAAACAACTGTGTGGACTGTGTAAAAACAGGTAGAATCTGTAGAATATATAAAAAGGGTAGACGTAAACAAAAGACTGCTGAGCCTCGTGTTTCAGCAGTCTTTTTTGTTTGAAAGTTCAGGGGGATGTTACTCCTGCTTTTTATATTTATGGCGAATATATGCCTTGAATTCTTCGATCTGTTTGAGGGCTTCCTCTGGCAGCTCTGAATCAGGATCATCAGAACGTGAGAGTGCAAGAAGATGAAGGAAAAGGGGATGACTGGTTATCGGGAATATGCCTTTGCGTAATCACTCATATAAAAACTAGACGATATGCCTTTCACAGTGCGTTGCATGGGGGAGCGGGAATGCGATCACCCTGTTACGCAACTAACACTATACAGAAGCCAATATAGTGGAGTCTTTTGGTTTTGCGATTACTGTGGCCCCTACAGGAAGGGGGCAACGGATGGATACCTGCGGCCGGTTCGCAGGGTGAGTGGAGTTTTAGGTCATGAGCAAATTAATGATATCATGAAAGCGTTCTATCTAGCGAAGGGAGGGCCCAAAATAAAGACGGAATCGGCCCTGAGAGCGTTTTTTGCATACTAACGAAAATATGGTGGCGGTGGTGCCAACGATCGATTAAGGCTTGGCTGGGAGTGCGTTGATGAATTGTTTGTTGGCCAGAGTACAATTTTGCCGGGGGCACTGCCCATGAGCAGCGAGGGGGATATCCTTCCAATGCAGGCATAGATTAAGACTGGACGTCTGTAAGAGAACATGCTTATATGTCTTAGAAAATTATAAAAATATTTGGCAGGAAAAAGCAGGAATGAGGCGTTACAGAGTGAAAACATATCAATATTACAAACGAGTTATCCACTGGGTTTTGGATGGCCATAAATGGGCGGTGCGATATAAAAGGAACGGTTCTGGTGAAAAACGGCGGGCTGTAAATGCGATTGGTGCGGCAAGGCGCTTAAGGTTGAGCGACTAGCTAGCGTCTAAGTCGTTATGTGTGGGGCGGCTGCCGGAAGGTGGCCGCTTTTTTAGTGTGGCCGAAGCAAAACAAACTCATAAAATGTCGGATATTAAAGGCTTCAAATGGAGGGACCAAAATGCGGTTCATTAAAACTTCTGATTTAGGGAATTGGGCAAGAACTATAGTCGCCCAGAGTAGATTTCCTCATTTAGTGAAATCGCTCATTTATGAGACTGTGGATTCGAGGAAATTGAAGATTCGAATGCCTTCTGATGATGCCGTTTGGCTTCCTGGGCTTGACGGAGTTGTTGTATGTGCAGAAGACAATAATTTTATTCCAAAGGGCTATTCGGTTTGGGAGCTGGGGACTACGCATGAAGTTGAGAATAAAGCCAGCAGCGATTACAAAAAAAGAACCGAAAGCGATAGTGATTTTTTAAATGGAGTAACGCGTAAAGACGTTACATTTATATTTGTGACGCCACATTTATGGAAAGACCCTAGCAAAACGAAGTGGATCCAAATGCAAAAAGAAACTAACATTTGGAAAGATGTGCAGGTAGTTGACGGGGCTGACCTTCAAGATTGGATTGAACGATGTCCGATTGCTAATGTTCAATTGTGCCAAGAATTGGGATTTTTGGCGGAGCACGGAGTAAAGACGGCTGAGCAAGCGTGGCAGGACTGGAGCAAATTGACGAATCCGGAAATGATTGAAGAAGCTGTTCTTGCAGGACGTATGCCGCAAGTAACTGAATTGATTAATTTTTTAAGCCAGCAGAGTGATATTATTGCCGTTTGCGGCGATTCGCTCCGTGAGGCGTGGGGATTTGTTCTTGCGGCAATACGGAAAATTGAGCTAGTTGAAGATCGTGAGAAATTATTAGCGCATGCAATAGTTTTTGATAATGAAGAAGTCGCAGGAAGAACTAATCATCTTAACAACCATATCATTATACTCAAAAATTCTGTTGGTCAACTTTCAGGAGCATTGGCGGATCATAACCACATAATCTGTGCCATGGGCAATCCTCGAAATATTAACGGAAAGAAAATTGAGTTAGCAAGGCCTTATCATAACGAGTTTGTGGCGGCATTGAGAAAAATGCACTATCAAGAAGCGGAAGCCGAAAAAAAAGCACGTGAATGTGGCTTAAGTGTAAGCGTATTGCAGAGAATTATTGCTCGTGCGAATGCAGCTGATGCACCATGGGCTTCATCTACAGATATTTTAAATTTAATTCCTGCAGTCTTAGCAGGGTGCTGGAGCGAACACTCTGAACGTGACTGCAAAATCATAAGTAAACTTGCGGGAACCCAACAATATGAAGATGCTATTAGCGGAATCCAAAATTTTCTCCATGTCGAAGAATCTCCAGTGAGAAGAATTGGAGAAATGTGGATGTTGACTGCTCCGGTAGATGCATTCTTGCAAGTAGCCCGTCGCATAACACCTAATCATTTAATTCGCTTTCAAGAGTCTTTTCGAGAGGTTTTTGGCACTATTGATCCTAGAGTTGAGATGTCGCCGGATGATTGGCTATATATTACGTCTAATGACCCTAAACACCATTCTGAATGGTTAAGGCGTGGATTGTCGGAAACGTTATTACTTATTGCTGAACGTGGTAGTGGAAATATGTTTTGCTTTTTGTCCGGCGAAACTCCACAAGCATATGCGGATAAGGTAGTGCAAGGATTGCCAGGGTTGAACAATGATTGGCGAATACTGGCAAGCATTCGGGACCAATATCCTCGCATTATGGAAGCAGCACCACGCCCTTTATTGGAAAGCCTCGAGCGTTTACTCGAGGCAAAGCCGGAAGATGTAAAGAAACTTTTTGTTGAAGGAAAAAGTGCTCTCAGTAGTAACGGGATGCATACGGGAATTCTTTGGGGGCTCGAAATTATGGCTTGGGACCCAGCATACTTGACGCAAGTTTCCATGATTCTAGCAAAACTTGCCCAAATAGATCCGGGAGGACGATTAAGCAACAGGCCACAAAATAGTTTGACGGAAATTTTCCTATGGTGGCATCCAGGAACTAACGCTTCGGTGAGACAAAGATTGAATGTACTTGACCGAATTATTGATTCTATACCCAGCGTTGGTTGGGAATTGGTTTCAAAGTTATTGCCGGGAAGCGGGGGACGCATATTTTCGGACCAAACAGCTCGGCCTCGATGGCGGGATATTGATGAACCGGAAAGTTGGACGGGAAAAAATAGAGAATATTTATCCGAGATTATCTTTCGCTCGTTCAGACAAGCCGGAAGTGATGCTAGTCGATGGGACAAAATATTAAAGTCGTTTCAATCGTTTGATCCCGCAGAAAAAGAACGCTGCGTTGATCAGTTGGAAAATGTTATAAACGATGTGGAACGCACGTTTGAAGATAGGCAACTATTTTGGGAGACGTTACGCAAATTTATAAATCACAACAAAACATATGGTGACGCAAACTGGGCATTATGTGACGCGGATTTAAAGCGCTTCGAAAAAATCATGAGTTTGATTGAGCCTGCAGATTTAATTGAAAGAAACAAGTGGCTGTTTGATGAGTGGTTGCCGGAGCTGCCCTTGATTGAAAATGACATTGAGAAACGACAAGAAATAGTACAAAAAATGCGTGAAGAGACAATTCAAGAAATATATTGCCAATTAGGTCTCGATGGTGTTCTAAAATTGGGGGAAGTATGCCAATATCCTGGGCTGGTGGCAAGTATTGCGGTACATATTATATCTGGAATTAGAGATGTTCAAGAATATCTTATAAAAGCAATAGAGGTAGATAGGCACGAGGCTCGAATCGCAAGCCAAATTTCTCAAGCTGCTTACCTGAAGTTTGGTGATAAATGGGTTGAACAAATTGAAATAATGGCAGCGGAACCAAAATGGGGGGCTCCAATAGTTGCGTCATTAATAATTCTTTGGGCGGGCAATAAAGATGTGTGGGCATTGGTAGAGAGTATGGGGAGGGATATTGAGACTGAATATTGGAAGCGGAAACCAATCTGCGCATGCGTTGAGGACGCTGAACTTCAAGTATATCAGATCAATAAGCTGATTTCGGTCGGACGTGCAGTGGAAGCATTTAATCACATGTCCTTGAGTGTTAACGATATTCCTTCAGTGACTCTATTAAGCTTGTTTAATGCGGTATTTGAAGAAATCGGACGGATGAAGACGGCTGATGAAATACAAAAATCAGGTATTTCTTCTTATAACGTGGTCTCGTTTATTCATCAGCTTCGAAGCCGTTCAGACATATCCAAAACCCAGAAAATGAAGTGTGAATACATAGCATTACCTTTTTTATACACGGAAGAAGATGAAGGTTTGATTCTTCACGCGGCTATGGCAGAAAGTGCGGACTTCTTTGTTGAAATGTTAACTGAAGCGCTTATGCCGGATAACCACAATTCGGGAGAAAATTCGCAACCCAGTGCAGATTCTGTTGCGCGAGCAAGAGCGGCCTGGAGAGTTTTGGATAATATGCATACAATACCCGGTATGACTAATCGTGAACAAATAGATGAAACTGTGCTTGGGGATTGGATTAGCAATGTTAGAAAAAAAGCTCAACATGTGGGCCGTCAAAACTATGCAGAGAGTGAAATCGGGAAAATATTGGCGCATGCTCCAGCTGATCCGGAAGATGGTGGTTGGCCACATAAGACAATAAGAAATATATTAGAAAAAGTTGAGGCAGAGGCATTGGAACAAGGTTTAATAATTGAACGATATAATATGCGAGGAGCAACTTCTAGAGGCTTGTTTGAAGGCGGAAAACAAGAAAGAGATGTTGCCAACCAATATAGAGAATGGGCGGCTATTTCTAGGAGGATGTGGCCCAAAACTGCTGCGATTTTAGAAACTGCTGCGCGAGGTTATGACGAAGATGCTCAGAGGGAGGACTTGAGAGCTGAACAAAATAGAATAAAATTTGAAGGATAGCATTTATGGCTTGCTCGATATAAAACGTCATGCGTTATCTAACTCATCAACAATTGAGCAAAATGCTGTGGTTGGATCCTCAAAAAATCGTCAAGCTATAGGTGACATAACCAATCCACAGCGTCTGTCTGCATTATATAAACATCATTCGAAGAAAGGAAAGTATAATGCAATTGCATTATACAAGGTGAGTCTATTTGAATATCGATAATGAATCCGAGATTCTGCTTTATCAGACGGAAGACGGCCAGACTAAAATTGACGTTAAATTGGCAG
>CAZRLN010000051.1:0-4340 GCA_964601085.1 uncultured Veillonellaceae bacterium
GGACTTTATTTGTCGTCGCGGTATACCACGCCGTCTTTCATCACGAACGAGACTTTTTCGGTGACGGTAATATCGTCAAACGGATTGCCAGGCAGCGCGACCAGGTCCGCCCGGTTTCCGGCCACGAGGCTGCCGGTGTTTAAACCAAGCAGTTCGCCGGCCACCGAGGTTCCCGCCTTCAGCGCCCGCAGCGGCGAGAGTCCGTTCAGGACCATTTCGCCGAATTCTTTCGCGCCGTTGACGGTGAAATCATAGGTTCCCAGGTCAGTGCCGAGGGCGATCTTCACGTTGCTTTTGGCGACATTGCCGGCGCTCTCCAGCAGCCGGGGGGCGTATTTGATGTTCTTTTCGCGGGTGATTTCCGGCACGTTCATATTCAGGTTGCCTTTCGCCGTTTCCCGGGCATTGGCCACTACGGCGTTTTGCGTCGGCACCAGGTAGATGCCTTTCTCCGCTAGCATCTCCAGCGTCGCCACCGAGGACAGGCTGCCGTGCTCGACGGAGCGTACTCCGGCCAGCGCCGCCCGGCGTACCGCTTCATCGCCGTAGGCATGGACGAAGACCGGTTTGCCCAGGTCCCGCGCCGCCGCCACCAGCGCATTTATTTCTTCCTGCGAGTACGACAGGTCTTCCGGCCCGTCGCTCGGCGACATGAACCCGCCGCTGGCGGCGAATTTGATCCAGTCGACGCCGTGGCGGGCCTGGTTGTGAACGGCGCGTTTCAGGCCGGTCGTTCCTTCGGCGACCGACACCTGTTCCATGGTCATGCCGTTGCGGATCATTCCGCCGAAGTCGAAATGGCCGCCGATCGCCGAGATCATGTGGCCGCCATTGATGATGCGCGGACCTTTGATGTCGCCGGCTTCCACCGCTTTCTTCAGTTCGCCCGTCACCCAGGCGACGATGCTGAAGTCGCCGGCGTCGCGAACCGTCGTGAATCCGTTGTTCAGGACTTTTTCACAGGCCGACACGCCGACCAGGGCCAGCGCGGCGTCGTTCAGGGACGCGAGGTTCGCGATGACCTTCGAGCCGCCGGTGAGATGGATATGGGTGTCGATAAACCCCGGCATGACAAATTTCGTGGACAGGTCGACGATTTTGGCGTCCGCCGGGCGGGCGACGCTCCTGCCGATGGCGGCGATCTTGCCGTCGACGACGAGGATTTCGGCCGGGCCGAGCGGCCTGTCCGCCAAGCCGTCCCAAACATTTCCGGCCAGGATCACCAGGGTTTGTTTCGGCGCCGCCAGTGCGTCGGTGGCGACAGACAGCAATAGCAACATCAGGAACAGACAAAGCAGCATTCGCATATTTTACCCCTCCCTGTATTTCACGACATTTTCAGCGTTGATCCGCAATATTGTTTGAATTTGACAATTTCCCGGGAAATCCTTTATCGCGGTAGGATAGATTTGATGCGACAAAAAAAAGAGAGGCTGTGGGGAACTTTTGCCAGATTCCCGCACAGTCTCTTCTTGTATTATGGGGTTGGTTGTTGTCTTATTCCTCGCCGGCGTACCAGAACGGCCGTGCCAACTTCAGGCAGCAGGCTTCGCCCGCCTCGGGCCCGGGGTCGCGGCGGCCTTTTTGGACACGCACTTCCTGATCGCCGATTTTCACCTGATAGTCGATGATCTCACCCAGGAAGGATTTGCGGCTGACGACGCCGCGCAGGCCGCACTCGTCGCCATCGGCGACGAAATCGAGTTCGGACGGGCGGCTGGCCAGAGACAAGGGGGCTTTACCGCGCATGGCCTCGGGCGGAGTCAGGCTGGTTGGCAGCGCAGAGCTGGCGCCTCGCGCGAAGGCTCGGCCGTCGGACCAGACGATGTCCAGAAAGTTCGAGAGGCCGATGAAGCTGAACACGAACTTGTTGGCCGGGTTGTTATAGACGTTGAACGGGGTGTCGATCTGTTGCACGACGCCCAGTTTCATAACCAGGATGCGGTCGGAGAGCGCCATGGCCTCGGCCTGGTCGTGCGTCACGTAGATGATGGAGAAGCCGTATTTCCGCTGGAGGTCCTTGATCTCGAACCGCATTTCTTCGCGCAGGTGCGGGTCCAGACTGGACAGCGGTTCGTCCAGGAGCATGACGTCGGGGTTGATGGCCAATGCCCGGGCCAGCGCCACTCGTTGCTTGCCGCCCCCCGAGAGGTCCGCCGGGCTGCCGTCCGCGACCTTCAACAGGTTGGTGGAACGCAGGGCGTCCTTCGTGCGTTTTTCGATTTCATCGGTCGGGATGTTGCGGATGCGCAGCGGGAACGCGACGTTTTCATAGACCGACAGATGCGGCCAGACCGCGAAGGCCTGGAACACCATGCCGAAGTTGCGTTTTTCCGGCGGCAGGTAATAGTTGCGTTTCGGCGAGGAGATTAGGCGGTCGCCAACATGGATTTCGCCGTCGGACAGGTCCTCGAATCCCGCCACCATCCGGAGCGTCGTGGTCTTGCCGCAGCCGGACGGCCCCAGCATCGAGAAGCACTCGCCCTTGTCGATTTCGAGGTTCAGTGAATTGACGGCGGTAACGGAACCGAATTGTTTCGTGACATTTAACAAACGGATGTAAGACATGATTGAATTACGCACCTGCCTTTCTGGTGAAGCGGTTGATCAGCGTCTGCCCCACGATGATCAGGATCAGGGCGATGCCGGCCAGCGCCGCCGAAACTACGGTTTCCCCGTCTTCGTTCAGCGTGTAGATCGCCACGCCAATGGTGCGGGTGGTGGGCGCGTAAAGCATGATGGACACGGTCAGTTCCCGCAGCGAGGGGAGGAAGATCAGGAAGAAGGACGCCAGCATGCCGGGACGGACCAACGGGATCACGATGTCCTTGAGGGTCTGCCACATGGTTGCGCCGCAGGAGCGGGCCGCCTCGACCAGGGAGTCGTGGACCTGTTCCAGGGCCGCCGAGTTCGCCTTGAGGGAGAAGCCCATGTACCGGGCGATGTAGGCGACCAGGATGATCCAGACCGTATTGTAGAGGTTGATGCCGAACTGGCCGCTCCAGGCCAGGATCACGCCGAGGGCGATAACCGAGCCCGGAACCGAGAAGGGCAGCATTCCCAGAAACTCCAGGATGCCTTTGCCCCGGACCTTCATTTTGACAATGACGTAGGAGATCATGACGCCGGCGAACATGGTGATGAGCGCCGCGCTCAGGCCCAGCGAAACACTGTTCCAGATAGCGTCCTTGGTGACTTTATAGTCGAAGAGGATGAATTTGTAGTTATCCAGCGAAAGATTCTGGAGTGTAAAGGGCAGACCGTAGGTTTTCAGGCCGCCGACGAGGAAGATGACCGCGGTCGGCAGGACGATGGTGAAGGCGATATAAGCGAGGCAGATGATGAGCAGCGGCACGCGCAGGGCGCGGAGTTTCAGTTCCATCGGCCGGAAGCTCTTGCCGCCGATGATCTGGTAGTGGCCCTTGCTCAGGATCTTGCCCTGCAGCCAGATGATGAACGCCGCCGTGATGACCAGCACCGTGGCCAGGACCGTGCCGGTCCGGATCGAGTCGAAGCTGCCCGCGCTCTGGTGGATACGTTGGTAGATCAGTGTCGGGATGTTGAAGATGCCGTTTTCGATGCCGAGCACGGCGACCGTGCCGAAATGGGCCATCGAGTACAGCATGATCAGCAGCGCGCCGGACAGAATGCTGGGCAGGACCAGCGGGATGGTGATTTTGCGCGTGATGGTGAACAGGCCGGCGCCCGAAATGCGCGCCGATTCTTCCAGAGTCGGGTCCATGCGCTCCAGCGCCCCGCAGACCTGGATGAAGACGAACGGGAACAGGTACATGACTTCGACGAGTACAATGCCAAGGTAGCTGTAGATGTTGAAAATCGGGCCTTCAAAGCCGAAATTGTTCATGAAGAATTTGTTGATGAAGCCGGCGTTCGGGGAAAGAAGCATTTTCCAGGCCAGGGCGCCGATGAACGAGGGCAGCATGAACGGCACCAGGAACATGGATTTCATGAAGGCCTTGTAGGGCAGGTCGGTACGGGTGACCAGCCAGGCGAAAAACGTGCCGACGATGGTGCTGCCGATGGTAGTGCCGCTGGCGATGATCAGGGAGTTCGTCAGGGCTTTGTAGGTTTCCGGCTCCATGATGATGTTGACGACGTCGCGGAGGTTGAACTCGCCGTTGACCCAGAAGGCGTTGAACAGGATCAGCAGGACCGGCACCGCCACCACGATGACCAGGATGGCGATGGAGAGGAACAGGATGACCTGGGCTACGCCAAAGTTGCTTTTTTTGGTGATGGAACTCATTGTTTCACGACCTCCTTCAGACTTTGGGCGTTGAACCACAGGAGGTCACGGAAGCTGATCGAGCACGAGTCGT
>CAZRLN010000051.1:4440-13787 GCA_964601085.1 uncultured Veillonellaceae bacterium
CGGCCCGCATCGTCCATGATCGCCAGGCGGTCCGAGATGGCCAGGGCGACTTCCTGGTCGTGCGTGACATAGAGGACGGTGATATTCAGTTTGCGCTGCAGTTCCTTGATCTCGAACCGCATTTCTTCGCGCAGGTTGGCGTCCAGGTTGGTCAGCGGTTCGTCCAGAAGCATCAGGGAGGAGTTGGCGACCAGCGCCCGGGCCAGGGCCACGCGCTGCTGCTGTCCGCCGGAAAGTTCCGACGGCAGACGCCGGTCCAGACCGGTCATGCCGACCATCTCGATGCTTTCCATGACGCGGTTGCGAATCTCGTCCTTCGGCCGCTTGGCGATCTTCAGGGGATAGGCGACATTCTCGAACACACTCATGTGCGGCCAGACCGCGTAGTCCTGGAAGACCACGCCCAGGCCGCGGCTATCGGGGGGAATGTAGATGCCTGCGGCCGGATCCGACACGACGGTGTTGTCGATGGAGATTCGGCCCGCGTCGGGGGTTTCAAAACCAGCGATCAGGCGGAGCAATACGGTCTTGCCGCAGCCCGACGGTCCCAGCAGGGTGAAGCACTCGCCCTTTACGATGGAAAGCGAGAGATCCTTGTGCACCTGGTGGCTGCCGTAACTTTTCGCGATACCTTCTATCCGGATGATTTCCATACTCGACCCTCACTTACTCATCAAACGATTTTCTCATAAAATTTCGCATAAAAATGGCGGGACGGAACAAGCCGTCCCGCCGTTATCCGCAGGAGTTCCGCCAGGTTATTTCTTGCCCTGCAGTATGTCGGTGAATTTTTTGATCGTGGCTTTCTTGTCGTCCTGCATCTTCACGTAGTCGATCTTGATGGACCGCTTCAAAGCGTCAGCGGCCGGCGGCAGCTTCAGCTTCTCAGGCGAGGGAACGTCGGGACGAACCGACAGCGTGCCTTCGCCGGCGATCAGCGTCTGGGCTTCCTTGCTCAGCAGATAGTCGACGAACTTCTTCGCGGCGTCGAGGTTTTTGGTGCCCTTGAAGATCGCCACCGGACTCGGCGCGATCAGCAGTTCCGGCGGGTAGTAAAGAGCGATGTGCGCGCCCTTCTTGATCTTGTCGTAGGTGATGTAGTCGACGGCCAGGCTGGCGCCGAGTTCGCCCGAAGCCGTGTCATCAATGACCTGGCCGGAGCCTTTGCCGATCCGGGCGCCGTTGGCGTGCAGTTTGTCAAAGAAGTCCCAGCCGAATTTCTTTTCGAGCAGGGCGACGCTCATGTAAGAGGTGCCGGAGAGGGCCGGATCGGCGATGCCGAAGGCACCCTTGTATTCCGGTTTGAACAGGTCGGACCACTGGGTGGGCGGCGTCTTGATCTTGTCGGTGTTGATGGCGATGCCCAGCGTTCCCAGACGGGCGGCGGTGAAGTGTCCGTCATAGTCGTCGAACGGGTTCAGGATTTCCTTGAGCAGCGGGGTTTTGTACTGTTCGAGCATGCCTTCCTTCTTCATGTTGTAGAAGTCGGGCACTTCGCTGGTCCAGATGATGTCGGCCAGGATTTTGCCGCTCTGGCGTTCCGCAGCGATCTTGGCCATCAGTTTGCCGGCGCCGGCGGACTGGTAGTCGACTTCGATGCCGGGGTTTTTCTTCTTGAAGCCTTCGACGATGCCGCCGATCAGGGATTCCTTCATGGACGTGTAGATGATGAGCTTCTTGCCGCCGGCTGCCGGCGCGTTCGGCGCGGCCGCCTTTTTATCGCCGCCGCCGCAGCCTGTGAGCAGGATGCCGATCAGCATGACGATGGCCATCAAAATTCCGGTTTTTTTACTCATTTTCTCCAACTCCTCCTCGTTTTCCGACTGTCAGAACTCTCGAAACAACGGTTCCCTCTGTTCCCCCTTTACCTTTATTATGATTCCATTGTGCCGGGCAACACTGCGATGCCCAACGCAAAAAGAAAAAACAGCGTTGTGCTTTTTCTAAATTATCACACAACGCTGGATTGCAAGGTATCGGAAAAACCCCCTAAGCGGCTGTCAGGAATTTTCCCGACAGAGATTACTCGTTGGATAGCAAACCGTATTTCAGGGCGTAACTCACCAGTTCGCTCTTTCGGGTCGTACCCAGTTTCTCCATCAGGCGGGTTTTATAGGTATCTACGGTTTTGATGCTGAGCGACAGCTTTTCCGCCACCTCCGCCATCGAATAGCCATGGGCGATCAGGCGCAGGACATCCCGTTCCCGGGGACTGAGCAGGACGTAGGGCGCCTGGTTGTCGACCGGGGCCGGGTCCTGCTTGAGCAAGACGTGCAGCAGCAGGTTGGAGTCCTGCTGGCTGAGGTACAGCTGCCCCGCCTGCACCGCCTCGATGGCCTTGAACAAATCGGTGTCGGCGGCGCTCTTGTGGACATAGGCGGCGGCCCCCGCCTGCATGGCCTGCTTGATGTAGTTCTCGTCCTCGTGCATGGTCAGCACGATCACTTTGGCCTCCGGCCAGCGGCTCTTGATCTCCCGCAGGCAGTCCAGCCCGTCCATTTTCGGCATGGACAGGTCGAGCAGCAGCAGATCCGGTTCGAGTTGCTGAAACAACTGGAGGGTCTGTTCGCCGTCCGCCGCCTCGCCCACCACCGTCAGGTCCGGATTGCGCTGCAACAGCAGTTTCAGGCCGGCGCGGAGGAGTTTGTGGTCATCCGCCAATAATACGTTAAGCTTTTGTTTCACTTTGACTCTCCTTTTCCAAAGGGGTCTGGGGAATCACGATCCGTAGTTCCATGCCGCCGCGGGCGGACTGGCCGATAAACAGGCGGCCTTGCAGCAGTTCCACCCGTTCCTGCATCCCGTAGAGGCCCAGCCGGTTTTCCTGACGGGCGCGGACCAGGTCGGCGTCGGAGATGCCCCGGCCGTTGTCGGCGATGGTCACCTGGAGTTCGTCGGGCCGGAAGGCGGTCGAGATGACCACGGTGGTCGCGCCGGAATGTTTGGCGACGTTGCTCAGGCTCTCCTGAACGATGCGGTACAGGGCCACGGCGATCTGTCCGTCGACCGGCGCCGGCGGACCCGAGACGTTCAGCTCGATGGCGAGGCCGTGGCGTTCGGCGAAGTTCTTGCTGTAGCGCTCGATCGCGGCGACCAGGCCGAGATCGTCCAGCAGCGGCGGCCGCAACTCGATGGCCAGGTCCCGGACTTCCCGCAGGATGTCGGCGGCCACGTCGCGCGCCACGAGCAGCGCTTCTTTCTGTTCCTGGTTCGGTGCATCCTCCGAGAGAACCCGCATGGTCAGCATCAGTGAGGTCAGGGCCTGGCTGGTCTCGTCGTGCAGCTCGCGGGAGATTCGTTTCCGCTCGTCTTCCTGGGCGGTCATCAGCTTGGTGATCAGCGTGTCGCGCAGTTGCTCCTTGTCACGGAGTTCGGCGAGCAGCAGTTCCTTGTCGGCGCTGGCCTTGATCAGGCTGGCGGTCATCTCGTTGAACGCGGTGGCCAGCCGGCCGACTTCGCCCTTGTCGCTGATATTGGCCCGGATGTCGAGGTTGCCCTGGGTGATGGACTCCGCCACTTCGGCCAGGTTGCCGACCGGCTGGGTGATCCGCGCCGAGATCCGGCTGGACAGGAAGACGGCCAGGGCGCAGATGACGAGGATCGTGATCAGGGCATCCCGGATGTGCTGGTTCATCGTGTTTCGGGCGTATTGTTCGGTCATGCCGACCCGGACGTAGCCGACCGCGCCGTTTTCGATGGGGACGGCGATGTCGTGGATCAGACCTTCATTGGAATTGAAGACGGTGTTCTTTTGCTGGGTCGCGTCCGGCGCGTCATCCAGCAAGCCCCGGGGAATGCCGCCGTGAAAGGTATGGGTCAGGAGTCGCCGGTTGCTGTCGATGATCAGGATGTAGCGCACGTCTTCGCTGCTGGCTGCGGTCTGCGCCGCTAGCTCATAGAGGGTGTACAGGTCCTCCATCAGGATGTAGTTTCCGCCGGCCAGGGCCACGTGGGCCGCGATCTCGGCGCCGCGTTTCTGGAGCTGCTGCGACAGGATGTCGTCCAGCGAGTCCCAGACGATCAGGCCGGTGGCCAGGCTGAGCAGCAGGATGATCGACAGGGCCATTGCCAGGATTCGGTGGTGGATCGAGAGCATCGGGCGTTTCATAGGCGCTCCCGGCTTTCCCGCAGCATCTTTCGGATGGGTTCGTACAGTTCCGGCTGCGCCGGCACGAACCGGTCGATCGACAGGCCTTGCAACGCCGGCCGCATGTTGGCGAACTCATGCATGGAGAGAAGGGCTTTCCGCAGAATCTCCCGTTGTTGCGGGCTGGTGCTCTTGCCCGCGACCACCGGGCCGATGCCGGCCGGCGGGGAAACCGCGATGATCCGAACCGCTGCCGCCACCTCCGGATGTTTCTCCAGCGCCCGGTCGTAGACCAGGCGGGTGACGGGGGCGGCGTCGACCACCCGGTTCACCACCGCCAGCATCGACTTGTCATGGCTGTAGGTGTAAATGTAGCGCCCGAAGAACGATTCCGGGGTTTCCTTCATCTGCCGCAGCATGTGCACCAGGAAGGTGTAGCCGGAGTAACTCAGCGGATCGGTGAAGGCAACCGTCTTGCCCTTCAGGTCGCCAATCTCCCGGATATCGCTGTCTTTGGCCACCAGAACGAATCCCTGGTGGTAGGGCAAGCCCATCCGCTGCTGCCCGACTAGCATCTCGATTTCGTCAAAGCCGCTGTAATTCGCGTATTCGCCGGAGGAGAAAAAAGCGATATCGGCGCCGCCGTTCAGAAGCAGCAGGGCGATTTCGGCGTAGCTCTTCCGCTGGATCAGGATGACCGGCCGGTCCACGTGCCGGCCCAGAAAATTCGCGATCTCGCGATAGTACACTACCGTTTCCTGCGGCAACAGCACGGAGGAGATGCCCACGCGTAGCGCCGGGGCGTCTGTATTGACGGGGGAGATGGCCGGCGGGGCGTCCATCTTCCGAAAATCGATGGTTTTCACCTGGCTCCGGGACGAGCCGCAACCCGCGCCAAAACAGGCCGCTATGAAAATAAGGCATATCAGCCACGTTGTTTTTCGTTTCATGTTTCTCTGCTCCATCGGCGGGATCCGTTCCCGCCATTCTCTCCATAATATTCTCGCCGGGAGCGGCAAATCCTTTTGGAAGGTCCTTCCCATTCGTTATCCGGGCGAAACCGGGCGGGAAATTGTCGGCGGATTGGCGATATGATAAACTGAAATTACGAATCATCCCGGTATGGCAAAGGAGGATTGTTAGTTTGCGCAACCGAACCGCCATCTTTTTGATTTTGCTCTCCTGTCTGGTTACCGGCTTGACCTGGTCCACGGTGCAACCGGTGCGGGTGCAGTCGATTTATCAGCAGGTTTCCCATTTGTTAGCCGCATTGGGAATCGTCGTCTTTGCCTGGATCTTTTTCATCGCCACCCGGAATCGCTGGGTCGACCGCTTGTTTTGCGGCATGGACAAGGCCTATGTTACCCATAAGTACCTGAGCATTGCGGCGCTGGCCCTGGTCTGGATCCATAAACTGACAATCGACCTGGGAAAAATCCGCGTGGTCCGGACGGTGCAAACCGAAGCGCCCCGGCTGTTCGGAATCAAAATCAGCTCCATCGGCGAAGGAGCCGCGGAATATAGCCTGCTGCTGTTCTCCGGGCTGGCGGTCCTGGCCATCGTTGCCGTGAAACTGGATTATCAGAAATGGAAGCTTTTGCACAAACTGATGCTGGTCCCGTTTTTTCTCGGCGTTATCCATTATTACATCAGTTCCCGGTATCTGGTGTTTGCGTTCAATCCCTTCAGCCTGTGGATGAATTTCATCATTCTGGTTGGGGTTCTGTCGGCCGTCTACAGCGTCTTTCTTTACGAGCGCACGGCGTTCCGCTACCGGTATCGGGTCGCGCAGCTCCGGGAAGTGGCCGCCGGCGCGCTGGAAATCACGGCGACGGCCATCGGCGAAGAACTGCGGTATAAGCCGGGGCAATTCGCGTTCCTGAAAATCGCCGGCAAAGAGGGCATCTTTCCGTCGCATCCCTTCACGATCAGTTCCGCGCCCCGCCCCGGGCAAATCCAGTTTACCGTGAAGGCTCTGGGCGATCATACCACTGCTCTGCAAAAAGCCATCCAACCCGGCGACGTGATCGCATTGTCCGGGCCGCATGGCGGATTCGACTATCAGGCCGGCGCCAAACGGCAGGTCTGGGTGGCGGGAGGAATCGGCATCACCCCGTTCCGGAGCTTTTTGCAGGCGCCGGTCCCGCCGGACTATCAGGTGGATTTGTTTTATGCTTACGCCAACGCCGCCGATGGCGCTTACGCCGAAGAACTGAAGACCATGGAATTGCCGGAAAACCTGCGGATCCATCTGATCAACAGCGAGGAGGCCGGCTTCTTGAAGGTGGAGGACATCACGCGGTGCGTGGGCGACTTTCCGTTCGATTTGTACTTCTGCGGCCCGTCGCCGATGCGGAAATACTTGCAAAAGGGGCTGGCGCAGACGCAATGCCCCCTTCGGGTCCTTCATTTTGAAAAGTTCCAGTTCAAGGGCGCCGGCGTGTTCTCGGTCCTGGACCGGTTCTTTCCCCGCCGGGCCAAGGCGTAGCGGAAATTCGTTGCTTTGGCTTGAACTATCGCACCGTATTTTTCAATATGGCGATTGGCAGGACGGCGCAGCAAGCGGCGAGGCCCATTGCGCCATAGGCCCAGACAACGCCATATGCGGCGGCGATAAAGCCAAAAACCAGCGGCGCCACAATGTTTGTCGCACCGCGCGATAAGTTGTTCAGCGTGAAAATGTCATCATATTTGGCGGAATCTTCGACAGTGTTAGCGACAATGGTTTGCACGGCGGGAACGGTTCCTTTGGTTACAATCCCCAGCAAAAACGCAATGATAAAAAGAAGGGACGGTTGGGTCGCGACGACCAGAATTCCCAACAGCAACGCCATTGAGGATTCCGCCGCAATGAACACCGGGCGGGCTCCGAACATGTCCACCAGGCGACCGCAGACCATTTTCCCGCCCAAGCCGCTGATCGTGAAGAGCAGGGCAAACAGGCCGATTTGTTGCGGCTCGATTTGTTTCGCCAACAGCAGAAACGGCAAAAAAGTGAAGATCCGATCGCTGCCGAACGCGTCGAAGCAATTCGCCACGATCGGCAAGGCATACCGGGATTTGCGCAGCAAGGCGAAATCCGGCAGATTTTTCGTTGGTTTCGTCGCCGTGGATTCTTCGACGGGGGTTCGGCCGGTTTGTGAAAACAGGAAGGTGCCGGCCCAGTAGGAAAACAGGAGAGCGCCCAGACCATAAACAAAGCTGACAATCCGCCACCCGGGAAATCCGGCCAGGGAGGACGCCGCAACGAACCCCGTCAGCGCCGTGAACGGGACTCGGCCAATGTCGCCGAGCGCGGTGAAATTGCCGAGAGCAGTTCCCAGCCCGGTCCTATCAGTGGCGGCGGAGAGATATGAAAAAGAAATGCTATGAAAGACGGTGTGCCCGGCAGTTGCCAGGATAAAGCAGCCAGCGGCGAAATAGAGGTTTGCGGCAAAGGCATTCATGAAAAAGCCGGCGCCATACAAAGCGGTGATCCAGGTCAGGGCGGTCAACCGACCGAACCGGCGGGAAAGCGGTTTCGTCGCGAGACCGGTCAACGTGGATGCCATGACCGCGAGAGAAAGTATCAGGCCGACTTCCTTTTCGCCGCTTCCCCAGGCGATGGCCATAAAGGATAGGAGCAGCGGCACGCTTTCGAACAAGCCGTCGATGAGGACATGAAAAATGTTGAGCAGGAGTGTTGGTTTTGCCTTGATGTTCAAACTCCGTTACTCCCGGGCGTCGGCAATTTTGGTTTCGGGGAATTTGCCTTGGATATAGGAGCGGAAGTGCAGGCCCTTGGCCCGGGCGGTCAGCAACGCCAGATGGGCGATTTTGGGGACATTATGGTATTGGAGGATGCTGCCGTCCAGAAATTCGATCTCCAATGTTCCGGAAGCTTCTTCGAAACCGATGGACTTAATGTCGCTGGACATCACATAAATGCGTTCCATGGATTCTCCCTTCTCGTGCAAGCTGCTTTTGATAGTCTTTCTCCATTCGCCGCCGGAATCCTCTCGACGGTGGAAGCAGGAATTTTATGACTATTGTCGAATACTTAATTTCACGATAAATTGGTTGCAAGCTGGATCACTACATCTTTAGGAGGCGTTATCGTGAAGTGGATCCTGACAGGAGTATTCCTGCTGGGAATGTTGTTCGGTGGCCAGCCCTGCCAGGCGATGAGCCCCGAGCAGTACATTGAGAGCATCGCGCCGTACGCGCAGCAGGTGAAGAAGCACGGCCTGTTCCCGTCGGTGGCGATTGCCCAGAGCTGCCGCGAAACCGGTTTCGGCAAACACCTGGACACGATGGACATTTATGGCCGGCCGATTCGCCAGTACAACAACGTTCTGGGGAAAAAATGGCGTTCCGGTCACTATTTTGAGAAGACGACCTGGGAGGGCGCGGGCGCGGGCCGGCACATGATCGTCGGCAAATTTCAGGCGTATCGTTCCCTTCAGGATTGCTTCGAGGATTACGCAGTGAATATCAACAATAATCCCGCCTACCGCCACAAGGATACCTCGAATCTCTACAGGTTTATTCATTCCATCGCGCCGCGGTATGCGACGGACAATCCCTGGGCCTATGCCAGCGGCGTGATCCGGATCATCGAAAAGTACAACCTGACGCAGTACGACTGAGCAAAGGCGCTTGGCGGCGGTGGATTTTCCATCGCCTTGTTTTTTTTATCGGCAAGCCGGCCGGGGGCCGGATTATTTTTGGAGGTGGAGACCATGAACACGCAATGTTGGATTGGAATGCCGGTGGAGCAGATTCCCACGCCGGCGCTGGTGGTCGATGTTGAAAAGTTGGACCGGAATCTGGAGACGATGGCGAATTATCTGGCCCGGGTGAAAACAAACATCCGGCCCCATGCGAAAACCCACAAGACCCCGGCCATCGCCCACAAACAGATGCGCGCCGGCGCGGTCGGCCTGTGCTGCGCCACGGTCGGCGAAGCCGAAGTGATGGTTTATTCGGGGATTCCCGAAGTGATGATCGCCAACGAAGTCGTCGATCCGCTGTCGGTGCGGCGGGCGGTGAACCTTGCCCGGCAGGCGCGGGTGCTGATGATCGTCGACGATCTGCAAAATGTCCGGAATATCGGCGCGGCGGCCCAGCAGTACGGAGCGATAGTCGACATGCTGGTCGATCTGGACGTGGGGCAGGGCCGGTGCGGGGCCCGCAGCCTGGAAGGGCTGGTGGAGCTGGCGCGGGAAGTGGAACGGACGAAAGGGCTCAGGTTGCGCGGCGTTTTCGGCTATGAAGGGCA
>CAZRLN010000051.1:13887-18795 GCA_964601085.1 uncultured Veillonellaceae bacterium
ACATCGCCGTTTTCGACGTAGGCCTCAAGGGGATTTCTCCCGAGCGCTTCAATCCTTCGGTGCAGGGCTGCGGCAGCGGCGCGATCGAGGTGAAGAGCCTGTCGGAAGAACACTCAGTGACGATTCTGTCCGGCGCGGCCGACCCGCGACCCGGCGACAAGCTGCACTTTGTTCCGAGCCACTGCTGCACGACCGTGAATTTATATGATGTGATGTTCGCCGTCCGGCAGGGCCGGGTGGAAGCGATCTGGCCGGTCGCCGCGCGGCGGGCCTGAGGGCCGCGGCGGGAGGAGACGCACAATGGCGTACGGAAAAGACACGATCTACATCATCGGCATTGCCAAGTCGCAGCAGCATAATCCGATTACCCAGCAATACGGACGCTTTTTGCTGGGGTTCGTGGTAAACCGGGATACGGGCGATATTTTGTCCTGCGGCAGCACCGTGGTCATGAAAAGCACCTATGATTTTCTCGATGAGCTGTTCCAGGGGCGAAACATCGAAACCGACGGCGAGCTGATCCGCAGCGAGATCGAAAACCGCTATTTCGGTGCGTCGCAGAAAGCGATCCTGGTGGCGTACCGCGATGCGCAGCGGCGTTTCCGCCTGTATCGCCAGGGAGTGCGCGGCGATCACCTGACGCGGCAGGAGGAGCTCAGCGGCGGAACAAATTGACATTGCCATAAAGTTATGCTAAAATTCTGACATAGATCCAAGTGCATACGGCTGCTTCATTTGCCATACGCGAGTGAAATCCGGCGAAACAGACATCCCACCATTACGGATGTGCTGTTCGCCGTTTTTTTATTCCGGGGAAACGCCCCGAAATTTACAATTAAAGGGAGGAAGGACAAAGATGAAAAAAATCAAGGTAGTTCAGATGGGACTCGGGCCGATCGGCAACAAGGCGACCCTATATTTGGCGGAGCGGGAGAATCTGCAAATTGTCGGCGCGGTGGACGCCGATCCGGCCAAAGTCGGCAAGGATGTCGGCGTATTGGCGGGCTTGGCACCGCTGGGCGTCGCGGTGAAGCCGGATATCGCCCAGGCGCTGGCGGGGCAGTCCGCGGATGTGGTGCTGCTGACGACCAGTTCGGCTCTGACGAGAATCGCCGACCAGCTGAAACAAGTGCTGCCGTTTGGCGTTCATGTCGTATCTTCCTGCGAGGAGTTGAGCTATCCTTGGCAGACCAATCCGGCTCTGGCGGGCGAGATCGACGAACTGGCGAAAAAGCACGGCGTCTCCGTGTTGTCGACGGGAGTCAACCCCGGATTTTTGATGGATTTCCTGCCGATTGCCATGACCGGTGTCTGCAAGTCGGTCCGGCAGGTGACGGTGGAGCGGATCCAGGACGCGACGTTCCGACGGATTCCGTTCCAGAAAAAGATCGGCGCCGGGCTGACCCAGGCCGAGTTTCAGGCTAAAGTCGAGCAGGGAGTCCTGCGTCATGTGGGGTTGACGGAATCGGTGCAGATGATCGCTTCCCGGCTCGGCTGGCGGCTGGATTCGACGTCGGATGAGATCACCCCGGTGGTCGCGGAGACGGATGTTCCGCTCGGCGACGGCGTGATCGAGGCGGGAAAAGTTCTGGGTGTGCGCCAGATCGGGCGGGGGATCGTCAACGGCCGCGAAGCGATCACGCTGTTTTTCCGGGCCGCCATCGGTGAACCCGAATCCCGGGACCGGATCATCATTGATGGGGAACCGTCCATCGACAGCTGCATCAAGGGCGGCGTGAACGGGGATGTTGCGACTTGCGCGATTCTCGTCAATGCGATTCCGGCCGTGATGAAGGCGCGTCCTGGTCTGCGGACCATGGCCGATATCGAACCGCTCGCTTGCGGGAAATGAAGCGGCGCGGCGCCTTCTTTTATTGAGGCGGCCAATACACGCGAAGGAGGGATAAAATGAGCGGGATTGTTTTGCGCGGTGGAACCATCGTGGATGGAACCGGCTCGCCCGGTTACCGGGGCGATGTCTGGATCGACCACGACCGGATCCGCCAGGTCGGCCGGGTCGAGGCGGGAGTCGCCACGGAACTGGATGTGACCGGCCTGGTGGTGGCGCCGGGGTTTATCGACTTGCATACCCATACGGACCGGAAGATTTTCGACAATCCTTTGGGAGACAGCAAGATCATGCAGGGCGTCACGACCGAGGTGACGTCCAACTGTGGCATCGGACCGTTCCCGGCCTGCGAAAGGCGCTTCGCCGACCTGGAATCCTATCTGGGCACCCTGAGCGGTTCTCTGCCGGCGGGCGGAGTCTGCTGGACGGATTTCGACGGGTTCGCCGCCGCGGTCGCGAAAATCAATCCCGGCATTAACCTGGCGATGTTGGCAGCGCAGGGGGCAGTGCGCATCGCTGCCCTTGGTTGGGATGACCGGCCGGCGACGAACGCGGAGATGGCCCAGATGAAGCAGCTCTTGGACCAGTCGCTGGCGCAGGGAGCCTGGGGCATGTCTACCGGTCTGATCTATCCGCCGGGCAGTTTCGCGCAGGCGTCGGAGCTGACGGAACTGGCCAAAGTGGTGGCGAAGCATGAGACGATCTATACCAGCCACATCCGGGGCGAAAGCGCCACACTGATGAACTCGATCGACGAAGCGATCGAGTTGGGACGGGCGAGCGGCGCCCGGGTGCAGATTTCCCACCTCAAGGCTATCGGCAAGCCGTTCTGGGGACAGGGGCTGGCGGCGCTGCATCGGATTGAGGCAGCGCGGGAAACGGGCGTGGATATCTGGGCGGATCAATATCCCTATGAAGCGACGGCGACCTCGCTGGCGGCCCTGGTTCCCGGCTGGGCCCAGGATGGCGGCATTGCCGCCCTGCTGCGGCGGTTGCAGGACGAACAGCTGCGGGAACGGATTCTGACGGCGATTCGGCAGGAGATGACGGTTCGCGGCGGTCCGGACCGGGTGAAGATTTCAGTGTTAAAGACGGCGGCCAACCAGCAGTGGGTCGGGAAAACGATCGAGGATGTGGCGGCGGCGCGCGCGGTCGAACCCGAGGAAGCGGTGCGGCAGTTGTTGATCGAAGAAGCCGCCAAAGTCAACGCCGTCTATTTTTCCCTGGGCGAAGTCGATCTGAATGGTATCATGCAGAGTCCGATCGTCGCGGTCGGCAGCGACGGGCAGGTGATGAACCCCGAGCGTGACAGCGCGGAAAATGTCCATCCTCGTTCCTATGGGACGTTTCCGCGAGTGCTGGGACGGTTCGTCCGGGAAAAAGGTCTGATCCCCCTGGAGCTGGCGGTTTACAAAATGAGCGGCCTGCCGGCGAAAATCCTGCGGCTGCCGGAACGCGGCCGGATTACGGCCGGTTTCAAGGCGGACATTACCGTGTTCGATCCGGCGACGGTGCGGGACCGGGCGGACTTCACTAATCCGCATCAGTACCCGGCGGGGATTCCCCATGTGTTCGTCAACGGTACGGCGGCAGTGAAGGATTCGCGGCTCACCGGCGCTGGGCGCGGCGAGATTTTGCGAAAAAAACGCTAGGAGGAGAGGGAAATGGCTGATGCGGGATTTAATCTCTGGTGGGGTTTGATCGGACTCTTGCCTCTGCTGTTGTACATTGTTCTGGTGTTGCGTGAGATGGATCCCCTGCCGGCCACGATCATTTGCGTGGTGCTTGGCGCCGTCATCAACGCCAAAAGCCTCGTGGCCATCGGCGCGGACTTGTCGAAGGCGATGGGGTCGTTTCTCGGTCTGGTGGGTCTGATCATCATGTTGGGCCGGGGGCTCGGCGAAGTGCTGTCGGAAACGAAAGTGGCCCACACGCTGGTGTATAAGATCATTTACGGGATCGGCGTCAACACCCAGAAGAAGGCGCTGCTCGGCATCATGATGGCGACGATGGTCATCGTCGGTCTGCTCGGAACGATGGCCGGCGGCGTGGCGATCATCGCGCCGATCGTGAATCCCATTGCCGCCGCCGTGGGGCTCACTCCCGCCGCGGTCGCGGTCTTGTACCAGTCGGTCGGCGAAGAAGCCCTGACCTTGGGGCCATTCACGCCGCCCGTCGTCACCCTGATCGGTCTCACCAAGCTCGATTATGGCACGATGCTGGTGACGGCGGCGATCCCGATCGCTTTCGTGACGCTGCTGGTGACTTGGTTCATGGTGCAGCGGATCCAGCGCAGCACGGCGGAAAAAATGCCGGAAGGGGTGGCGGTGGGCAAGGAGATCGAGTCGTTCCAGCCGACGGATCACAGCCGGCGGGCGACAACCACCTTCATCCTGATGTTCTCGGCGCTGATTGCCTATGGCATTTATATCAAGGCGGCGACTCCATTCGTGATCACCGTCATGTTGAGCCTGTCGTTCGTAGTTGGCATGGTCGGCGGCATGAAATTCGAGGCGGTCTGCAAATCGATCGTCAAGGGCATGGCCGGCAATGTTGGACTTTACTTGCTGTTCATTTTGCTGGAGCTATTTATTAAATATGTGGAAACGGCCGGCGGTTTCAAGGCTCTGACCTATTTATTGATGCCGCTCATCAACATCGGCGGCAAGGCCGCCGTGGTCATCGCCGGCGGAGCGATCGGCGCGTTCGGGATTTCCGGCGCGGTGGTCGGCGAACTGGTGACGCTGAACAAGATGTTCGCCGAACTGCTGAAACAATACGACGTTTCTATGATCGCCTGGGCGGTGGCGCTGATCGTGGCGACCCGCGTCACGAACTTCATCATTCCCGGCAGCAACATGGTGGCGATGATGGGCTTCGCCCAGTCGAACAACCTGAAGGCGATGCTGCGCAACGGCGTGGTGGTGGCGGCGGCGCAGACGTTGTTGCTGATTGGTTACGCTATCGTCTTCCGTTAAAAAAAGCAGGCTGCCCATCAAGGCCCATCTACAGCGTCACGGATAGGTTTGCTTGCTGGCGTACCATTTAGTACGCGTCGC
>CAZRLN010000052.1:0-13899 GCA_964601085.1 uncultured Veillonellaceae bacterium
CTTCCTTTTGCACCGGCCGGGGCGACAGGTCATAGTGGTAGTCCAGGCCGATTTCGCCGATCGCCACGACTTTCGGATGGGTTGCCCATTGCTCCAGCTGGCGGTAATCGGTCTCCTTCATGTCTTGGGAGTCATGGGGATGCATGCCGACGGCGGCGTAAATCCCCGGATATTTCTCAGCCAACGCCACCGAGCGGGCGGATGACGCCATATCGGCGCCAATGTTGACGATCAGGGAAACACCGGCCGCCAACGCCCGGGCGACCACTTCCTCACGATCCGCGTCAAACCGCTCGTCATCAATGTGCGCATGCGAATCGGCCAGCATCTTATTTCACTTTGCAGCCAGCCGGCAAATTGGGCGCAGTAACCAGGGAAAGAGCCGACTTGTCGGCGTTCGAAGCCGCCAACAGCATGCCATGGGACTCTATTCCCCGAATTTTCGCCGGCTTCAGGTTGGCGATCAGAATCACGGTCCGGCCGACCATGTCTTCGGGCGTATAAAATTGGGCAATGCCCGACACGATCGTCCGTTGTTCCGTACCCAGGTCTACCGTCAACTTCAGCAATTTCTCGGTCTTCTCAACTTTTTCCGCCGCCGTCACGATCGCGGTCCGAAGGTCCAATTTGGCAAAATCATCAATGGAAATTTCACTGACGTCTTCGGCCACAGCGGCCGTCTCCGGTTCCGGTTTTTCTTTTTCAATCGCTGCTTTTTCCATTCCTGCTTCCTCCACCGGTTTTTCTTCAATACGCGGAAAGATCGGTTCCGGTTTTCCGGTCCGATGCCCAACCCGAATGGTTCCGGCTGCGCCGAATTCGCCTAGGGCGTCCAGATTCGCCGGTGTCACATCCAGCGGCAAGCCCAGTTGGGCGCGGATGCGGCGGGAAGTGGTCGGAATGAACGGTTCCACCAGTACGGACACCATCGACAGTACTTCCAACAGGTTGGACAGCACCGTATTCAGGCGTGACGCATTCGCCGGGTCTTTCGCCAGTTTCCAGGGTTCAGTCTCGTCGATATATTTATTGGCCCGGCCGATCAACTGCCAGATGTCCTTGATCGCCCCATTGATGTCCATGTTTTCCATCATGGCCCGATAGCGGGGCGCGATGGCCTTCGCCATCGCCAACAGCGGCGCATCGGCGTCCGTCGGACTCGCAACTTCGCCCAGCACGCCGCCATTATAGCGCTGCATCATGTTCAACGTGCGATGCAGCAGGTTGCCCAGGTCATTCGCCAAATCGGAATTGATGCGTTTGATCAGGGCCTCCCGCGAAAAATTGCCGTCCTGTCCCAGGTTGATTTCCCGCAGCAGGAAATAGCGGATCGCGTCCGCGCCGAACTCCTCGATCAGCAATACCGGGTCGATGACATTGCCTTTGGATTTGGACATCTTGTCGCCCTCGACCACCAACCAGCCATGTCCGTACACTTTCTTCGGCAATTCCACGCCCAGGGCCATCAGAATGATCGGCCAAATGATGCTGTGGAACCGGACGATCTCCTTGCCGACCAGATGCACGTCCGCCGGCCAGAACTTGGCGAATTTTTCCCGGTCGTGCAGATAGCCGGCCGCCGTGATATAGTTGGTCAGGGCATCGAACCAGACGTAGACGACGTGCTTCCGGTCAAACGGCACCGGAATTCCCCAGTCGAACGTGGTCCGGGAAACGCAGAGATCTTCGAGACCCTGCTTAATGAAATTGATCATCTCGTTCCGGCGCGAAACTGGCTGGATAAATTCCGGATGTTCTTCAATGTGCTTCAGCAAACGGTCCTGATATTTGGACATACGGAAGAAATAGCTTTCCTCCTGCACCATTTCCACCGGCCGTCCGCAGTCGGGACAGTTGCCGTCGGTCAACTGGCGCTCCAGCCAGAAAGTTTCACAGGGAGTGCAGTACCAGCCTTCATAAGCGGCTTTATAAATATCCCCCTGATCGTATATTTTTTGGAAAATTGTCTGTACTACTTCATGATGACGTTTTTCCGTCGTCCGGATAAAATCGTCATGGCTGATGCCGAGTTTTTCCCACAGCATCTGGAATGAAGCCACAATGTGATCCACGTATTGGATGGGGCTCTGGCCAACCTCGGCCGCCTTGCGCTGAATCTTTTGTCCATGCTCGTCCGACCCCGTCAGGAAAAACACGTCTTTGCCGGCCAAACGCTGGAATCGCGCCACGGCGTCCGCGATGGTCGTACAATAGGCATGGCCGATGTGCAACCGGTCGCTGGGGTAATAAATCGGCGTGCTGATAAAAAAGGGCGTTTTGTTCACTTTGTACCTCCTGCTTCTCTGTCCATATCGGATGGATATTTATACAGAATTTTCGCGAATCATTACGGTCACTGGAAATAACAGGTTGACTTTTACCGGTCAGTTATGTTATTTTGAACTCAAGCCTAAGCGCTTACATTTTTGAGAGGAGGGAACCAATATCATGAAATCAACTGGAATCGTTCGCAAGGTTGATGAGTTGGGGCGTGTTGTTATTCCTATCGAACTCCGCCGCACTTTGAGTATCAATGAAAAAGATGCCCTGGAGATCTATGTGGATACCGATAAGATCATTCTCCGCAAATATGAGCCGACCTGCGCCTGCGTGTTCTGCGGCAACGCCGACAATGTCACGCAGTTCCACGGCAAGAACATCTGCAGCGATTGCATCAAGGAAATGCACAAAAAACACATCTAACCCGAGTCCAACGCCAGCTGGTAAACCCGCCTGCGGGACAAACCCCATTGGGACGCCGTCATTCGGATGGCGTCCTTTTTATTTGCGCCGGCGGCGATCCGGCGGGCGATTTCCTGACGAATCCCCTCATCCGAGATCTGTTTCGCCGCCGGCTCGGGCATCGCCATGGTTTCGTCCCTGCCAGCCACCATAACCACGAATTCCCCGCGCGGAGCCTGCTGCCGGAATCCAGCCGCCAGTTCCGATAAACGGCCACGGCGGAATTCCTCGTGCAGTTTTGTCAGTTCACGGCCGATGACAGCCTGCCGGTCCCCCAGAACCGTCTGCAGTTCTTCCAGCGTTCGCAGCAATTGGTGGGGAGATTCATAAAAAATCAAGGTTTCGGGATAATCCCGCAAAGCCGTCAACCGTTCCCGCCGGGCGGAAGCCTGTTTGGGCAGAAACCCGGCGAACACGAACGCTCCGGTCGGCAGACCCGAAGCCGTTAGCGCAGTAACCGCCGCGCAGGGGCCGGGAATCGGCGTCACCGTGATTCCGGCCTGAACCGCCAACCGAACGAGGTCTTCCCCCGGATCGGAGATTCCCGGCATCCCGGCGTCGCTGACCAGCGCCACGTCCTGTCCCGCCTGCAGCTTCGCCAACAGTTCCGGTCCCTTGCGGACCTTGTTGTGCTCGTGGTAGCTCGTCAGCGGGCAATGGATATCAAAACGGCTGGTCAACTTTCGCGTATGCCGCGTGTCTTCCGCCGCGATCAGGGATACTGTTTTTAAAATCGCCACGGCCCGAAACGACAGGTCATCCAGATTGCCGATCGGTGTGGCGCATAAATATAGCGTTCCGGCTCCTTCAGCCACATTCTTTCCCTCTTTTGTCCAGATTACCGGTAGTAGGACAGAATCTCCGGATGATATTCGTTGCGGGCCCGATACACGACCAACGGCGGCAAAACCGACAATCCGGCCGGCGCCGCGCCTTTCACCGCCTCGATCAGAACCATTCGGGGGGAACGGTCGGCAAACGGGTGCACCATTCGCAACCGCTTTGGTTCCAGACCGGCCATTCGCAGTTCCAGGCAAAGGTCGGTCAGTCGCTCCGGCAGATGGATCATGGCGAACCGTCCCCTGTAGCGCAGCAAAAACGCCGCCGCCTGTACGAAATCCCGCAGGCTGGAACAACTTTCGTGCCGGGCCATGGCCAGCCCCGCCGCCGGACTGATCCGTCCCGATTGCAATGGCCGGTAGGGCGGATTCGCCGTGACCAAATCGGCCTGGCCGGCCGAGTAATAGGAACGCGTCGCACCGACATCGCCGCAGAAGATGCTCAACTGTCCGGCCACCCCGTTCAGAGCCGCGGTCCGGCCGGCCATATCGGCCAGGCGGGGATTCAGCTCCAGACCGGAGACGGCGTCCACGCCGCGCGCCAAAAGAAACAAAGCCACTGCGCCGCCGCCGCAGCCCAGATCCACCACCCGCGCCCGCGGGCGAATGGTAGCAAAATGCGCCAGCAATACCGCATCCAGCGAAAAGCGAAACTCATCTTCCCGCTGAATGATCCGCCAGTTCCGAACCCCCAGCTCATCGAGCCGTTCGCCGGGCTCAAGGTCAGGAGTTGTTGCCATCTTCCGCTTCCGCCACTTCATTCAGCGGAAGTTTGGCAACCGTTCCGTCGGAACGCTTGACCGAAACCGTTTTGTGGGCCGGATCCACTGCCACCACGTTTCCTTCCCCGTCCGGTGCGATCACTTTGGCGCCCGGTTTGGGCGCGGACTGTTTGCGGCAGGCCGGGCCGCCGTATAAATTGCTTTCATATTTCAGGCAGCACATCAGGCGACCGCAGATGCCGGAGATTTTGGCCGGATTGAGCGACAGGTTCTGTTCCTTGGCCATCCGGATCGACACGGGCTCAAAGTCACCCAGAAACGTCGCGCAGCAAAGGCTCCGGCCGCAGCAGCCGATTCCGCCAAGCATCTTGGCTTCGTCGCGCACGCCAATCTGGCGCAATTCGATGCGGGTCCGGAAAATACCCGCCAAATCCTTCACCAACTCGCGGAAATCCACCCGCCCCTCGGCGGTAAAATAAAAAATAATTTTTGATACGTCAAATGTATATTCGACGCTCACCAAGTTCATGTCCAACTTGTGTGCGGCGATTTTTTGCTCACAGATGCGCATCGCTTCCGTTTCTTTGGCTTCATTGTCCGCCACCTTGGCCGTATCTTTTTCCGTTGCCTTCCGCAACACCGGTTTGAGCGGCGTCGCCATCTCCGCATCTTCCAGCTGGCGCGCCGGGATCACGACGTGTCCATACTCGAGCCCCCGCGCCGTTTCGACGATCACCGGATCCTCCTTGCTAAGTTCCAGGGTTCCCGGATTAAAATAGTATATCTTGCCGGCCTTCTTAAACCGGACTCCCACAATGGTCTGCATGTTACTTTCCTCCCCAATATAAATCCGCTGACCGTATCAGCAATGATTCCAACATCAACCGGGAATTGGCGTTCCGTTGCAAATGCCGCCGGGCCTGCTCGGCAAGCTGTATGGCCGCGGCGATCTTGTGCAGCGTCCACCGACCAGTCAGGCAGACCAGCTCCTGCCGATGTTCCGGGTTGAATGCCGCCAGTTCCCCGCAACCGGACAACAGCACCCCGACATCCCGCAATACGCAGATCCACTGTTTGATGATCTCCTGAATCCGGCTCGTTTCCTCCTCTTCCAACTCGGCCACGGCCGGCCACAACCATTCCAGACCGGGAGTTTCTATATTTCGCAGAAAAGCAATCGCCCGGGCCTGGTCGGCTAACAAAGTTTCCAGGTTCTCTTCCGGTAGGATTCCCGCCGCCGGCCGGACAAACCGAATCATGGCCGAACGGGAGCGCAGGGTGGTAAGCAGGGAATGGGGAAAGGCCGTAATCAGGACAAAAACGAGTCCCTCAGGCGGTTCCTCCAGAATTTTCAGCAGACTGTTGGCGGCGGGCGCTTCCATCGCGTCGGCCGGCTCAATCACACAAACCCGGGCTCGTCCCCTGACCGGCGCCAGCCCGGTCAGGCGCTGTATCTCCCGGATCTGGCCAATCCGGATCTGACTGCCGTCCGGCATCAACGAAAAGAAATCAGGATGACCCGGCAGCAGCGCCGGCTCCGTTTGCAGGATCTGCGCGGCGAACACTTCGGCTACGATACGTTTGCCGATGCCGGACGGGCCGGCGAACAGGAGCGCATGCGGCAACCGATCCAGTTCCGTCATCCGCCGCAAACGATCAATAACGGCGGAATGGCCCAGAATTTCGTCCCAGGTTTCTGGACGTTTCGGCGTACTCACGAGTAAAGGTCCACTAACATTCCCCGGATCGAATCCAGCTTTTCCAGTATAGCCAGTTGCCGTTCCTGACCTTGCCGGACATCTTCCGTCAATGCTTCCAGTGTCGCATCGATCGTTTTTACCAAGGTGTAGGATTTCTGACGACCCCGCCGGTCCCAACCGGCGCCGGCGTCCACGTCGTACATCCGGCCGACGGCTTCCGACATAAACTTTTTCACCAAGTCCCGATACGCCTTCATCTCGCCAAATGTCGGCGTCTGCCCCAGCTTCTTGCCCTGCTGCTGGATCTTGTCCAGCAGTTCCGCCAGATGCTGCTGCGTCTGCTGATCCGCTTCCTTATTTAAGGACATGGAGAATCCTTGCCGCGTTGCCTCCGCTTTATGCCGGGACTCGGTGTCGGTTGTAACCGCAGGAGTCCGTTGGGAACCCTGGTTGACACGCAATGCCATGCTAACGACCTCTTTTCCGCAGAAACTCCATCACGCATTTTTCAATGGCCCATCGGACGTTCTCGACCGGTTGTTCCCCATCGATCACCCGAAACCGGCCCGGATTCTGTTCGGCCAAACGAAGAAAACCCGCCCGGACCTGCTGGTGAAATTCCAACCCTTCACTGTCCAGCCGGTCCCGGTTGCCACGGTCAGCGACCCGTTGCGCCAAGTTGCCGGATTCCCCATCCAACAGCAAAGTCAAGTCCGGAACCAGATCCTCGGTGGCAAAGCGGTTCAGCCAAACCAGCGCCTCCTGCGGCAACCCTCTGGCCACGCCCTGGTACACCAGGGTGGAATCCGCATATCGGTCGGATATCACCACGGCATCCCTGCGCAAAGCCGGCCGGATCAGTTCCGCCGTATGCTGGGCCCGAGCCGCCATATATAGGAGGGCTTCCGTTCGCGCCGTCATCTCGCGGTGAGCCGGATCCAGGATCAGCGACCGAATCCGGTCGGCGATTGGCGTTCCGCCCGGTTCGCGAGTCTGGACCACCGTAAACCCTTCCCGTTCGAACAGCGTTCGCAAATAAGCAATCTGTGTGGTTTTTCCCGATCCGTCGGGTCCTTCCAGCGTGATAAAGATTCCAGCCAATTACGCCACCACTTCCAAAGTATTCAGCGTCGGATCTTCCGGGCCGAGGATCGTATACCCCTGCTGCTGCAAAGTCAGGCAATACTGCACCACCGCCGGCGCGATCCGCTCTCCCGGAACCAGAATAGGGATTCCCGGCGGATAGCAGGTCACGGTTTCTGCGCAGATCCGGCCGGCCGATTCGGCGAAACATATTTGTTCCCGTCGACTGAACAGCGCAGCGCTGGGGGAAAGTTCCAGCATGGTCGCCGCTTCCGGCAGCGGAGCCAAGACCGCTGCAGCTGCCTGCCGCCCGCCGACATGTTCCCGGGCCAGCCACTGCAATGCCTCGATAAGCCGGGCGATGTCCGCCTGATCATCGGCCAGCGTAATCAGAAACAACACATTGTTCCAATCGGACAACTCCGCCTGAACCTTGCCGACGCAGCGCAGCCACATTTCCGCGTCATTTCCCTGAATTCCCAGTCCGCTGACGGTAACCGCCAGTTTGGTGGGATCGTGGCCAAATACGCCCGGCGCACCTGTCCGCTCCGGCCCGAAACAAAACAGGCCGGGGATTTCATTGATTTGTTCACGGGCCGACCGCGCCAACTGTATGGATCGATCCACAAGTTCAGCGCCGGCCGTCGCCATCTGCTGGACAGCCGCTTCCAAAGAAGCCAACAAAATATAGTTGGGACTGCTGGATTGCGTCAATTGCAACATGGTTTCCAACCGGGGAACGGAAATCCGGTCCCGTCGGCAATGCAACAGGGACGCCTGGGAAAGCGCCCCCAAAATTTTATGGGTGCTCTGCACTACCAGATCGGCGCCGGCCCGAACTCCCGAAACCGGCAGCTGCGACGAAAAATGAAAATGCGGTCCATGGGCTTCGTCGACCAGCACCAACATGCCGCGCCGGTGGGCCAGTTCCGTAATGGCAACAAGGTCAGCCGCAACCCCATAATAGGTGGGATTGACCAGCAGCACCGCCTTGGCGTCGGGATGGCGATCCATGGTCGCCGCCATCGACTCTGTGGTAACATTCATGGTAATCTGCAAGCAATCATCCACCACCGGCTGAACAAACACCGGCATGGCGCCGGACAGAATCAAGCCGCCCATAACGGAGCGATGGATATTGCGGGGCACGATGATTTTTTCGCCAGGACCGACCGTCGCCAGGATCATCGCGTAGATGCCACCGGTCGTGCCGTTTACCAGATAATAGCTTTCATCCGCCCCGTATAAAGCGGCGGCCAACTGCTGCGACTCGCGGATGGGCCCCTGTTTGTCAAACAGATCCCCCAAGCCTGGAACTACCGCCAGGTCCAGCGCCAACGCCGACGAACCCAAATGCTGCAGCAAAACTTCCGGCGCGCCTTTGCCGGCTTTGTGGCCCGGCGTATGAAACGGAGCAACCTGTTCCGCCAGATACCCCTGCATCGCCGCCAGCAACGGCATTTCTGGAGCTTGCCGCATCCGCAAAATCACGTTCCTCCCCGCTATTATCTTTTTATTTTATCACACGCACAAACTTTTCCACAATAAAACAAGAAAACAAGCATCCCCCGTCCGAAAACGGTTGGATGCCTGATGAAGAAAAGCCCTTTTCACTAACTATTATTGCTAAACCACAGGCCGTTTTGCGTTCAGTCTTCCGCCATCAGCAGCAGGTCCCCCATACCGGTCCCCGTTTTATGCAAGGTTCCGCAGGGCATCTCCACAACGCACCGGGCCTCGCCACAGCGGGCGAAACCTCCCGGCGCCAGCTCCGCCACGGTTTTGAGAACATGTCCTGTGGCGCTGACGAAAGCGACATCAATCGCGTAGCGCATGCCAAACATATGGATGTTGTTGCAAGGGCGCAGCAGCAGCGCCTCACCCTGGGGAAGCGCCGCCGTGCCCAACAGGCCCCGGAGACGACTGAAAAATGAATCGGCGATTCGCAGATTACTGGATACGATGGTTTTTTGCGACACGTTGATCAACTTCATTGTTCTATGCACTTCTCCTTACTTGTTCCCGAAAGTCCCGATCAGTTGAATGACCGCCGGCCCCAACAGAATCACGAAAATGGCCGGAAAAATGAACATTACCAACGGCAGCAGCATTTTCACCGGCGCCTTCATCGCCGCCGCCTGCGCCCGTTGGCGTCGTTTATCCCGCATGGCCGCCGACTGAATGCGCAACACGTTGCCGATCCCGACGCCCAATTGATCCGCCTGCACCAGCGAGGTCGTAAATACCGAGACATCCTCCAGGTTGCAGCGCCCGGCCATGGCAATCAGCGCATTGCGCCGCGGTACGCCGACCCGGATCTCGTTGAGCAGCCTCGTAAACTCGTCCACCAGCGCTCCCTTCATTTTTTCCGACAGTTTGTGCAAAGCCCCGTCGAAGCCTAGACCCGCCTCCACGCTGACAGTCAGCAAGTCGAGCACGTCCGGCAGGTCCCGCACCATACTGCGCCGCCGGCTTTTAATTTTTCGGTTAAGAATGAACAGCGGCAGATAGATTCCCGTCACCATCGCAAAAACCGCAAACCCGACCACCTGGTTGGGCCGGGCCTGCACCAGCATAAGCATCAACCCTACCGTCAACGCTAGCGCAATCGCCAAAAACAGCATCAACAGCAAAAACTCGTTGGCGCCCAGGCCAGCCAGTCCGCCGGCGGCCGCCAGTTTTTCCTCCACCATCCGCCGGATCGCCTGTGGCGTAAACCGGGTCAGACGCGCCGCCACCGATCCTTTCAACGGAAACAGAATCCGTTGGGAAAACGGTTTGGCCAACTCCTCATCCAAATCCGTCCGGTTCTCCATGATGGAGTCCAATGCCCGCAGCCGCATTTCCGCCGCGCCTTCCACGGGGACATAGGTTCGCAGTCCGATAAAGACCAGGATGAACATGCTGATAAAAGTCAAACAGAAAATCAGCGGCAACATTTCAGCGCCCTCCTCATTTGGGCCAGAAGACTTCGTTCGGAATATTGATTCCCGTAGCCGACATCTTCTCCAGGAATTTGGGACGGATGCCGGTCGGTTTGAACCGACCGATCACCTTGCCGTTTTCATCGCAACCGTTCTGTTCATAAATGAAGATGTCCTGAAGGGTGATGATGTCCCCTTCCATCCCCTGCACTTCCGTCAGGTGGGTGATTTTTCGGCTGCCATCCCGCAGTCGCGATTGCTGTACGATCAAATCCACCGCCGAAGCGATCTGTTCCCGGATTGCCCGAACCGGCAGCTCCATTCCTGCCATCAGCACCATGGTTTCCAGCCGGGCCAGCATGTCACGGGGCGAATTCGCATGGCCGGTTGTCAGGGAACCATCATGACCTGTGTTCATGGCTTGCAGCATATCCAGGGCTTCCCCGCCGCGCACCTCACCGACGACAATGCGATCGGGGCGCATCCGCAGCGAGTTTTTGACGAGGTCCCGCATGGTAATGGCGCCTTTGCCTTCGATGTTGGCCGGCCGGGTTTCCAGCGTCACCACGTGATCCTGCCGCAATTGCAGCTCCGCCGCGTCTTCGATGGTCACGATCCGGTCATCCTCCGGAATAAAGGAAGATAACACGTTTAGGGTGGTCGTTTTCCCGGAACCGGTTCCGCCGGATACGACAACATTCAGTTTGCCCTCGACACAGGCCCGCAGCAAGTTCGCCATCTCCGGCGTAAAGGTGTTGAAGCCGATCAGATCGTTCACGGTAAAGGGATCTTTGGCGAATTTTCGGATGGTGATCGACGGCCCTTTCAATGCCAACGGGGGAATGATGGCATTGACGCGGGAGCCGTCCGGCAAACGCGCATCCACCATCGGCGAGCTTTCATCGATGCGCCGGCCCAGCGGCGATACAATTTTTTCGATCACATGCATCACATGCGCGTCGTCCCGGAACCGGACATCCGTCAGCACCAGCTTGCCTTTGCGCTCGACATACACCTGGCTCGGACTGTTGACCATGACCTCAGTGACGCTCTCATCATTCAGCAGGGGCTGGATGGGACCGAATCCCATCACTTCATCCACGACTTCCGAAACGATGCGGCTGCGCTCAAACCGGGGAACCGGCACCGGCTCCTCATCCATGGTCAGATCGGCGATACGACTGACCGCCTCTTCAAGCTGCCGTTGTTCGATCTCGGTGGCGCCCAGTTCGTCCACGACCCGCTTGTGGATTTTGCTTTTCAGCGTTCGGAATGGGTCATTCCGAGGCGCAACAGCTGCCTTGGGGCGCTCCCCCGTTTTTGTGGCCGGCGGTGTCTCATTATTTTTTTGGCTTTCCAGCCGTTCCAGCAACGCCATGTCTGTTCCCTCCGATAAAACGTTGTCCCGCCCGACATCCTGTTGGACGCAACCCGGGAAATCCTCACATTCATTGTAGCATCGCCTTCCAAAACGCCCCAGCGGCCACAGTCTTAATTGCTTCAGGTCCTTGGTCCCGATTTTATGGGAATTTGGTCCCAATCTCCCCTTGGCAAAAAATATCTCTTGCCACATTCGATTTATCCCTTTATAATAAAAAACAATCATCCGGAATGAAAATTTAATATTGTTCAGGCGATGAAGGGCCAAAGTTTCTGCACTTCCCACAGAGAGCCGGCAGGGTGAAAACCGGCGGAACGATTGCTGAAGCGTAGCCAGCCCGGAGCTGTGGAGAAAGGTCGCAATCCGGCCTGTAATCCAACGTGTTCCCGACGTTACCGGGATGAAAGGGCCTACGGGCTGAATTTTGGTGGTACCACGGGACAAATGCGTTCCCGTCCGAGCAATCGGACGGGAACTTTTTATTTTTCCATAACGCCACTGAACACGAAACAGCCGGAATGATTCAGCATCTCCCGGAAAAAATAATGGAAGTCAAAAATATCGAAGGGGGAACTTCAAATGGAAGAGAAAACAATCGCCTTAAAACAAGAACTGCTCAAACTGCTGGACCAGGACTTCCAGCAGACCCATGACCAACTGGCCCGCCAGCTGGGCGTCAGCGCGGCCGAAGTCACGAAGTGGCTGAAAGAGCTGGAAAATGACCGGATCCTGGTGAAATGCCAACCGATCATCAACTGGGAAAAAGCCGGCCTGGACGACGTGTCGGCGCTGATCGAAGTCAAAATCACCCCGCAGCGCGAAGTCGGTTTCGACGCCCTGGCCGCCCGCATCTACCGCTTCCCGGAAGTCCGCAACCTTTACCTCATGTCGGGCGCCTACGATTTGGCGGTAACCGTCGAAGGCCCGACCCTCAAGGATGTCGCCCAGTTTGTCTCGACCAAACTGGCCACCATCGACGGCGTGGTCAGCACCACCACCCATTTCGTCCTGAAAAAATATAAAGAGGAAGGCGTCATCATCGAAGATGAGGAAGCGGACCGGCGCCTGTTGGTGACGCCATGAACTGGGCCGAACGCGTATCGCCGATTGTCCGCTCGATCCCGCCGTCGGGCATCCGGCGCTTCTTCGACATCGTCGCCGAAATGAGCGGCGTCATTTCTCTCGGCGTCGGCGAGCCGGATTTCGTCACGCCCTGGCATATCCGGGAAAGCTGCGTGCACGGCCTGCAGCGCGGCTACACCGCCTACACCTCGAATTACGGCTTGCTGGAACTGCGGCAGGAAATCGCCAAAATGATTGAAGCCGATTACGGCGTGATCTACAATCCGAAATGCGAGGCGCTCGTCACCGTCGGCGTCAGCGAGGCGCTGGATCTCGCCATGCGCGCCATCCTCTCGCCCGGCGACGAAGTGTTGGTCCCGGAACCCTGCTACGTTTCCTATCAGGCCTGCGTCACGCTGGCCGGCGGCAAGCCGGTGAGCGTCAGCACGAGCCACGAGAACGAGTTCCGCGTGACGGTCGATCAGTTGGCGGCGGCGCTGACGCCCCGGACCAAAGCCCTGCTGATCGGCTATCCGAACAATCCCACCGGAGCCGTCATGCCCCGGGAAGACCTGGCTGCTATCGCCCAATTCGCTGAAAAAAACGATCTCATCGTAATATCCGACGAGATCTACGCCAATCTGACCTATGACGGCGTACACACCTGTTTCGCCTCGCTGCCGGGAATGCGCGACCGCACCATCCTGCTGAACGGCTTCTCCAAGGCCTATGCCATGACCGGCTGGCGAATCGGCTACGCCCTGGGCAACGCCGACTTCATCGGTGCGATGACCAAAATCCATCAATTCACCATGCTCTGCGCCCCCATCACCGCCCAGATCGCCGCTGTGGAAGCGCTGCAGCAGGGACGGCCCAGCCGCGACCGCATGGTCGCCGAGTATGACAAACGGCGCCGCCTGATGGTCGAGGGTTTCCGCAACATGGGCCTGGACTGTTTCGAACCGAAAGGCGCGTTCTACGTCTTCCCCTCGATCCAAAACACCGGTCTCACTTCCCTGGAATTCGCCGAAAAACTGCTGCAGGCCGAAAAAGTCGCGCTGGTTCCCGGCAATGCTTTCGGCGCCTGCGGCGAAGGCTACGTCCGTTGTTCCTACGCCGCTTCCTCCAAAAACCTTTCGGAAGCGCTGGACCGGATCGCCCGGTTTGTCGGTCCGCTGCTGAAATAAATGGAGACTTGATTCAGATGGCGTTTTAACGCCACCTGAATCTTTAGTCGAATTTACTTCGAGCTACAGCCTGTTTATCCCCGACCTAAGAGGGCGGGGTCTTACAGGCTGTGCAAAGAATAAAAGATTCTATCGGCAGGAACTGAACCACGGAAGCGGAATTCTATTCAATAGGTCCCCGACGCAACAAACTCCACCCTATGTAGGCAAGGAGGGGTTGATGTGTTGCATCCCTTGAATGGAAAACTGACGGAAGTAT
>CAZRLN010000052.1:13999-18776 GCA_964601085.1 uncultured Veillonellaceae bacterium
AGGCAAGGAGGGGTTGATGTGTTGCATCCCTTGAATGGAAAACTGACGGAAGTATATGAACGCATCCAGGCCGCCGAACCCGGACTGTCCTCCGCAGCTGCGAAACAGCGTTTGACCCGGTATGGCCGCAATGAACTGGAAGCGAAAGGCGAAGAGCACGCTTTCGCCACTTTTCTCAAGATGTTTTCCAATCCCCTGGTGATGATTTTGTTGGCGTCGGCAGTACTGTCCTTCTTTCTGGGCGAGGTACACGGCGCCGTCATCATTATCCTGCTGGTCTCACTCAGCGCGCTGTTGCAGTTTTTCCACGAACACCGTTCCAATAAGGCGGCCGCCGCTCTCCGTCGGCAGGTTGCCGTTCACGCCACCGTACTGCGCGACGGGAAATATCAAGAAATCTTCCTGGCGGAAGTCGTTCCCGGCGACATCATTCATCTGGCCGCCGGCGACATCATCCCCGGCGATGCCCGGTTAATCAGCGCCAAAGATCTATACGTCAACCAGGCTTCGGTAACGGGGGAATCATTTCCCGTAGCCAAATGGGCCTCGGCCGAAAACGAATCCGCAATCCAGCTGACGGATATGAAATACGCCGTGTTCATGGGTTGCAGCGTCACCAGCGGCATGGGAACCGCCGTGGTGGTTTCCACCGGGCGCGCTACGGAAATCGGCAATGTCGCCCATGCCCTGACCAAAAAGCCGCCGGAAACCGATTTTGAGCGTGGAATCCGCGAATTCAGCCTGATGTTGACCAAGGTCATCGTTTCGTTGGTCCTGCTGATATTTTTGATCAATGCGTTATTAAAGCATAACTTCTTCGAGTCGTTTCTGTTTGCGCTGGCGGTTTCCGTCGGACTGACGCCGGAACTGCTGCCGGTGATCATGACCGTTACTCTCGCCAACGGTGCTCTTGCCATGTCCAAAAAAGGCGTGATCGTAAAACATCTGGCATCCATCCAAAATTTTGGCAGCATGGACATTCTTTGTTCGGATAAAACCGGCACGCTCACCGAGGGAGAATTTCAGCTGGTGGAATCGACCCGTGTCGATGGCGTCGAAGACCCGCAAGTGTTCCTGTATGCGTGGCTGAACAGCACGCTGCAGGGCGGAATGAAAAATCCCCTGGATATCGCCATTGCGACGCTCCCATCGCCGGAGAGCGCCGGACTGTACCAGAAGAAAGAAGAAATCCCCTTTGATTTTGTCCGCCGCATGATGTCGGTCATCGTTGAAAAAGAAGGAAGCAATTCTCTCTTAATGATTACCAAAGGGGCTCCTGAAAGCATCCTGAAGATTTCAACCCGCTACATGACCGGCAATGGTACGGCGGAGCTCGTCGGTCCAGCATTAACCGCCGTTACGGATAAATTCCAGGATTTCAGTTCGCAAGGCTACCGGATGATCGCGATTGCCTGCAAGGAGTTCCCCGCCGAAAAGGCTTCTTTCGAGCCGGCGGATGAACAGGATGTCACCTTGCTCGGCTATCTGGCCTTTTTTGATCCACCCAAGGCTTCCGTTCGCAAAACCATTCTGGAATTAAAAGTGTTGGGAGTTGCCCTGAAAATCCTGACCGGCGATAATGAGCTGGTTACCCGGAAAGTCTGCGCCGATATCGGGATTGCTTCAGAACCGATTCTGACCGGCAACGAACTCGATACCATGCCGGATGAGGCGCTCTCCCGCAACATTGATGAAACGCCGATCTTTGCCCGATTATCGCCGGCGCAAAAAAACCGGATCATGGATTTGTTGAAGCGCAAAGGGCATGTAGTCGGATTTATCGGCGATGGCATCAACGATGCCCCGTCGCTCCACGTGGCCGATGTCGGAATCTCCGTAAACAATGCGGTGGACGTGGCCAAAGAATCGGCGGCAATCATCCTGCTGGAAAAGGATTTAAGTGCACTCCGCGATGGAGTGGTGGAAGGCCGTCGAACCTTTTCCAACACCCTGAAATATATCATGATGGATACCAGTTCAAATTTCGGCAATATGTTCAGCATGTCGTTCGCCTCGCTGTTTGTGCCTTTTTTGCCGATGGCGCCGGTTCAGATTTTGCTGAACAACTTCCTGTATGACTTTTCCCAAATCGCCTTGCCGACCGATAATGTCGATGAAGACGCCGTGAAGAAGCCCCGGCGTTGGAATATTAAATTCATCCGCCACTTCATGCTGATCTTTGGTCCGGTCAGTTCCTTGTTCGACATTCTGACTTTCACGCTGTTGTTGGTCTTCTTTCGGGCGAATCAGTCTTCGTTTCAAACCGGCTGGTTTATTGAATCGTTGGCGACGCAAGTTTTGGTTGTCCATATCATCCGCTCCCGTTACGGTATCCTGAAAAGCCGGGCCAGCGGCTGGCTGATCCTGACTACAGTCGGCGTAGCGTTGGCAGGTTTTCTGATTCCCTATACGCCGCTCGGCGAATATTTCGGATTCACCCCGCTGCCGCCAGCGTTCATTGTGGCCATTTGTGTTCTAGTCGTCATCTACCTGATCCTCGTGAATTTTGTTAAGCGCTGGTTTTTTGCCAAGCATGGCTGGTAATGGTCCGGGCACACTCCAGCACCTTCTCACACAGTAAATTTCCGGACCGTATCCTGCATCTGTTGCGCCAGTCCGTCCAGCGACCGGCCTGATCCGGCCATCTGCTGAAGAGATGCGGCCTGTTCCTGTACCGCGGCTGAAATCGTCTGCGTCCTGCCGACGGTTTCACCGCTTTTTTCTTTCACCCGTTTCACGGCGCTCACGACGCGGCGGCCGCCTTCCGACAACTCGCCGACCGCTCCGGAGATTTCCCGCATCCATTCCGACACCCGGAATATTTCCCGGGAAATATTCGCGAACTCCGTCGCCGCGGCGGCGGCCATCCCCATCCCCGCCATTACACCGGCCCGCCCGTCACGGACATGGGCGACGACCGCCGCCAGATCCTGCCGGTTGGACTGGATCATCGCCTGAACATCTTTGGCCGATTTCGCCGATTCGGCGGCCAGTTTGTTGACTTCCTGCGCCACCACCGCGAATCCCCGGCCGGCATCACCCGCCCGGGCTGCTTCAATGGCGGCATTCAAAGCCAATAGGTGGGTCTGCTCGGCAATCCCATTGATGATCGCTACAAATTTGACGATTTCATCCGATCCGACCGCTAATTTTTCCACCGCGCCACCGATGTTTTCCGTGGATGCGCTGATCGATTGCATCTGACCGATCACCCGGTCGATCAGTTCCTGCCCGGTTCGTCCCGACTCCTCCGTGGCCTGCGCCACCGCCGCCGCCTTGGTCGAATGCTCCGCCACCTGGCGGATGCGCTCCGCAATTTCCGCCATCTGCTTGTGAACTTCGTCCGCTTCCTGGAATATGGCTTCGGCGCGCTCCGCCACTTCCATCATATTCGCTGTGATGTGGCCTGCCGCGTCAGCGGACCCTTCAGTGGCGACGGCAAATTCCGCGCAGGCGCCGGTCACTTTTTCCGCCGCCGACATCACTTCAGAGACCAGTTGCCGCAAACTGCCGTTCATCACATGCATGGATTCCACGATTTGACCGATTTCGTCCCGGTCCCGACACTCCAGCTGTTTTTCCCGCAAATCCCCGGCCGCGATTTCGCCCGCCAGACGGTTGGCGTTTCGCAGCGGCACGGAAATGCGCCGCCACAGCCAGACCGATATTCCCGTCGCCAAAACAACCACGACCATATTGGCGGCAATAATCAACGTCTGCGTTTCTTCGGCGATCCAGATATTTTCTTCGGTTCGCTGGTGCATCCGTCCCTGCAGGAAACGGACATAAGCGTTGATTTCCTGTTCCGCCGTCATCGCCAGTTCCTCTGGCCAGCCCCCCGCCGTCGCCACCGCCGGCCCCCCCGGAACAGCGCGCCCGTTGACCAGGCGCATCGCGGCCAGATGCCACGCATCGACTGCTTGCCGAACCTTTTGGAGTCCTTCTTTTCCCTCGGCGGTGATCAAGTCCCGATCCAGGCTGGTGAACACGGCCTCCATATTTACTTTGGATTCTTCGAAGGCCTGGCGGTGCTGGTCGGCTCCGGTCACCAGGTAGCGCTGCAGTAGCGTCGCCTGTCGCGCCAACTCCACATCCGCGGCATAAACTTTGAAAATCAGGGACGCGTTCCGGTCGATCACATTACGGTAACCGGCCGTGACCTGTTGGAACTTTCCGTACGAATACCCATTGAGAACCGTGAAAATGGCGACCACGAGCATGCAACCCCCCAGAATTTTCGCCCCGATCGACTGTCGCAACGAATAACCCCTCCAGCACTTCTTCTTTTCCGATTATTTCCCATCTCTATCCTAACGCGGCCGGCGTCATTTGTTGTTAACGCCAGGTTAAGAATGTGTTGCGATTTCCGGTTTATTCTTGCCGCCGTCCTTTGCGGCAGGGTTTCTGGCCCTTCGGCGCGAATTACACATACAAAATCGGAAATAGGGGGTAATAACGTGCGGTCAAAAATCATTCTTCTGGTCACTCTGTTGTGTGTCTTTTCCGCCTCGGTTGGGTATTCTTTCGCCAAAAGCAATCTGATCGGCAGCTATCCCAGCTTCTCTTCGCGAGTGTTCACGCCGCGCCCGCCCCTGGGGAAAGATGAATATTCCGTATCCCGGTATAAAGCCGAAGTGGACAAGTACATCGAGAAGTACGAAGATTATTCCATGGGCGCAAAAAACGACCTCGACGACATCGAGCGCAAACTGAACACCGCCGAGCGGGAAGTCAACCAGGTTGTCACCGATTATCGGCGTTTCATCATGTCGATCCG